>JAFCUE010000038.1:0-31799 GCA_051990185.1 Flavobacterium sp. DT2-2
GGCTTTGAAGTCTTTTCCGAAGGTTCTTCTTGTTCTTGACATATTAGTGCTAATTTAAGGTTTTTATTCCTATCTAAATTAATCGGGATATATTGTCCGAATTTTGGGGGTCAGCATAATCTCATAGATTTTAAATGTTCAATATGTGCGTGTAAAAATTAAGCTGCATCAATTCATCAACATTAATTAAATAATATTGGTTTGTGCTGAATGTTGCCGGATAGATTATTAAAAAAAACATACTAAAAATTCACGTTTAAGAAACTAACAAAAATTTAGGATTTAGAGGCAAACTAATAATACAAAAGCGTCGTATGTTACAGTATATTAATTAATTGAAAAGTGTTGCAAAACAATTAATAACGAATAGTTCAGTAACTCATTATAAATCATTTCATTAGAAATCAGCAAAAAGAAAAGTATGAAATTAACAGTTTATATTTTAGTTTTAATGGTAATTATGGGTTGTAGCTCTAAAACAGAAAAATTGTCTCTCGCGCCACAAAAAGGAAAAGCAATTGCAGTTTTTGCCTCTGGTTGCTTTTGGTGTAGCGAACATGTTTTTGAGGCAATAGTAGGAGTTGAGGAAGCAGTTTCGGGATATTCTGGCGGAAGTGTTAAAAATCCGTACTATGAATATGTAAGTTCAAATAGAACTGGGCATGCAGAATCAGTAGCTGTTTTTTATGATCCAAAAGTAGTTTCATACAAAGAATTAGTGGCTATTTTTTTTGCTTCTCATAACCCCACAACACCTGATCAGCAAGGACCAGACCGCGGATCCTCGTACCGATCAATTGCTTTCTATTCTAATGCATTAGAGAAAAAAATAATTGAGGATAAAATCGAGGAACTTACTGCTAATAGTGTTTTTGATGCTCCAATAGTAACAGAAGTAAAACCAACTTCTGATTTTTATCAGGCTGAGTCATACCATCAGGATTATGTAATTAAAAATCCCAATGACCCCTATGTACAAGGGGTTTCAATGCCACGATACAATACCTTTATAGCATCATACAAAGGAAAATTAAAACCTAATCATTAAAATATGAAACGATACCTATATTTTTTTGCACTTCCACTACTAATTTTTAGTTTTATGTCATACATACAGGCAAATGAAAAAGAGAGAACAGCAAGTCTTGCTAGAGAAACTAACCAAAAATATCCGTTATTGTCATTGACTGATACTTCCTTGAAAAAGGTTGTTAAAACAAATGCATCCTGGAAAAAAATTTTAACAACAGATCAGTATTTCATCTTACGCGAGAAAGGTACCGAACGTCCTTTTCAAAATAAATACAATGACAACCACAAAAAAGGACATTATTTTTGTGCTGGATGTAAATTGCCATTATTTTCATCCAAAACAAAATTTAATTCAGGAACGGGATGGCCAAGTTTTTATGCGCCAATAAATAGTAGTAGAGTAAAACAAGTTGCTGATAAAAGTTTGGGAATGATTCGAGGTGAAATAGTATGTGCACGCTGTGATGGTCATTTGGGACATCTTTTTGATGATGGTCCCAATCCTACGGGACTTAGATATTGTATGAACTCTACATCTCTGTTATTTCAGGAATCAAAATAAAAGTTAGTTAATTGTTTGTTTCAAAGAAAGGGCGTCCGTTTTGTTTAAAACGAACGCCCTTTTGAAATTTATGAATTCGTGCGATACACTGTATGTTAAATCTAATGGTTGTAATTTTATTGAAAAGTTGATTTCAGTTGCACCAAAAAACGTGATACAAATAGCATTATCTTTCAAAAAAATCAAACTATAAACCAATAATTGAAGATTAAATCTGAATTAATTTTCATACTTTTGAACCTCACAAAAAAACAAAAAACATGGCTTCAATAACATTAGGAGGAAATCCAATACACACCTCAGGTGAATTACCAAAAGTAGGTACTAAATTAGCTGATTTTAAATTAGTTAAAACGGACCTTTCCATTGCTTCGGCAAGTGATTTTTTAGGCAAGAAACTGGTTTTAAATATTTTCCCTAGTGTAGATACAGGAACATGTGCAGCATCTGTTCGTAAATTTAACGAAAGTGCAAGTGCTTTAGAAAACACTATCGTTTTTTGTATTTCTAGAGATTTGCCTTTTGCTCAAAATCGTTTTTGTGGAGCCGAAGGTCTTGAAAACGTAGTGAGCTTATCAGATTTTCCTGAAGGAAGTTTTGGTAAAACAAATGGTTTAGAAATTACAGATGGGCCATTGGCTGGATTGCATTCCAGAGTAGTTATTGTTGTTGACGAAAATGGAATTATTACACACACAGAGCAAGTTGCTGAAATTGCAGATGAACCCAATTACGAAGCTGCATTAGCAGTACTTTAATCGTATTTAATGGAATTTCAAAAAGACAATACTTTTTTCTACGGAAGATTAAAAAGCTTCAGATATGCGATAGCAGGAGCTTTAAAACTGATTACTACTGAACATAGTATAATGGTACAATGTTCTCTTGGAATAGTGGTCACCATAGCTGGTTTTTATTTTGATATATCCAAAACGGATTGGCTTTTTCAAACACTGGCTATTGGGTTAGTTTTAAGTGTGGAAGGCCTAAACACTGCCGTTGAAAAAATAGCGGATTTCATACATCCCGATTTTCACGAAAGAATTGGCTTTATAAAAGACATTGCTGCTGGAGCGGTATTTTTTGCCGCTTTAACAGCAGTTACTATCGGTTTAATCATTTATCTCCCACTATTTCTGTAGAAATTATCCAATTCAAGAATGGCAAAAATAAAAAAAGCAACAGCTTCAGATAAAGCGAGCAGCACAAAAACGGAGTCAATTCATCCATTAAAAATTACTAAACAACATAAGATCGTTTTTGGAGCACTATTAGTATTGTTTTCGATCGCACTATTAGTGGCGTTTATTTCTTTTTTCATTTATGGACAACAAGATCAAAGTGCTGCTAAAGAATTGCTTAATAGAGATGAAATCGTTCAGAATTGGCTTGGTAAATTTGGCGCTTTCTTAGCTCACATTCTTATTTATAAAGGATTTGGGGTAGCAGCCTTTATTATAGTGCGCTTGTTTTTTTTAACAGGCCTTTATTTAATACTCGGAATTCCTTCTAGAAAATTAAAGAATATCTGGTTTTGGGATTTATTCGTGATTATTATTTTATCCGTTTTATTTGGATTTTTTGCTACCTCTTTACCTGAACTAGGTGGAACTATTGGTTATGAATTGAATTTATTACTACAAGATTATATTGGTAAGACAGGTACATTATTGATTTTGATATTTGGATTAATCATTTATATCATTTTTAAAATCAAACTCTCACCAGATCGTATTCAGTCGTTTTTTGATACTAGCAAAAAAGAAATACCAGTTACCCCAATTTCGAATCCAATTGATAATAGCAATAGTGGTTATAATTTAGAAGAATTTGCCGTTGCTGTTGACGATGTAGACGAGATTCATTTAAAAACGAATGGCTCACAATTTGAAATTAACAAGGAAGCATTAAAACCCACTATTAGTAATTCATCTGATATTAATAGAGATCCTGTTGTAAAGCCGCTTGCCATGCAAGTTACACCTCTTGCAGCTCCAGAAATTATTGTAGCTACTAACGAATCTTTTGTTATAGAAACTGCTCCAGAAGAAGATATTATTGAGGATAACTTAGCTTCACGATTGGTTGCAGACTTTGGATTGTTTGACCCGACTTTGGATTTATCTAATTTTAAATTTCCGACTTTAGATTTATTAAAAGAATATTCTACTGGTGGAATTACAATCAACCAAGAAGAGTTAGAAGAAAATAAAAACCGAATTGTAGATACACTTCGCAATTACAAAATTGAAATTGCACAAATAAAAGCGACCGTTGGACCATCGGTTACATTATATGAAATTGTGCCAGAAGCAGGAATTCGTATTTCGAAAATTAAGAGTTTAGAGGATGATATTGCTTTATCACTCTCGGCATTAGGAATTCGTATTATTGCGCCTATTCCAGGAAAAGGAACTATTGGAATCGAAGTTCCTAATAAAAATCCTACGATGGTTTCTATGAAAAGTGTTATTGGCTCTGCCAAATTTCAAGAGGCAGAGATGGAATTACCAATCGCACTTGGAAAAACAATTTCGAACGAAACGTTTGTAGTCGATTTAGCAAAAATGCCGCACTTGTTGATGGCAGGAGCTACTGGGCAAGGAAAATCTGTAGGATTGAATGCGGTTTTAACATCACTTTTGTATAAAAAACATCCAGCTGAAGTTAAATTCGTTTTGGTCGATCCTAAAAAAGTGGAGCTAACACTTTTTAATAAAATAGAAAGACATTATTTAGCTAAACTTCCAGATATGGATGACGCTATTATTACTGATAATGCTAAAGTGGTCAATACATTGAATTCCCTTTGTGTAGAAATGGACAATCGGTATTCATTATTGAAAGATGCGATGGTACGTAACATCAAAGAATACAACGATAAATTTAAAGCTCGAAAATTAAATCCTGAAAACGGGCATCGCTTTTTGCCTTATATAGTTCTTGTTGTAGATGAGTTTGCCGATTTGATTATGACTGCTGGAAAAGAAGTAGAAGTTCCTATTGCACGATTGGCACAACTGGCGCGAGCCATTGGAATTCACTTAATTATAGCTACACAAAGACCTTCGGTAAATGTTATTACGGGTTTGATAAAAGCGAATTTCCCAGCGAGGATCGCTTTTAGAGTTACCTCAAAAATTGATTCCAGAACGATTCTTGATACTCAGGGAGCCGATCAGTTAATAGGGCGTGGTGATATGCTTTACACCAACGGAAATGATGTAGTGCGAGTGCAATGTGCCTTTATTGACACACCCGAAGTAGAAAAAATAACTGATTTTATAGGTTCTCAAAAAGCATATGCAACTGCTTATTTACTTCCCGAATTTGTAGGAGAGGAAAGTGGCATTAATCTTGATATGGATATTTCTGATAGAGACACATTGTTTAGAGAAGCAGCTGAAATCATTGTAAATGCACAGCAAGGTTCCGCTTCCTTGTTGCAACGCAAACTAAAATTAGGCTACAACAGAGCAGGCCGATTGATTGATCAACTCGAAGCTGCAGGAATTGTAGGCCCTTTTGAAGGAAGTAAAGCACGGAGCGTAAACATATTAGACATGAGTTCTTTGGATCAATTTTTCAACAATGAACAAAACAATTAATACCATGAAATCAAAAATTCAAGAATTAAAAAAAAATAATTCCGACAGTACGGGAAAAAAGTTTCTTTTAATCGCATTGTTATTATTTTTTAGCTTTTCTATACAAGCACAAGATAAAAAAGCAAAAGAACTTTTAGATCAAGTTACCGCTAAAGTTAAAAGTTATAGTACGATTGTAATTGATTTTAAGTATTCTTTAAGTAATGCAAAAGAAAATATCAATCAGGATAGTAAAGGAAATGTAACTATGAAAGGCAATCAATATGTTTTGAATTTCATGGGAGTAACTAAAATTTTTGATGGTAAAAAAACATATACTATTGTTCCGGAGGATGAGGAAATTACTATATCTAAGGTCAACGAAAAAGATGATAATGCCATTACTCCTTCAAAAATGTTAACTTTTTTCAATACGGGTTACAAATACAACATGGATATTTTACAAAACGTAAAAGGGCGTAAAATTCAGTATATTAAATTGGTACCTACCAGTTCTAAAGATCAGCGCAAAGAGGTGCTGCTGGGAATTGATATCCAAACAAAGCACATCTATAATCTAATTGAAGTGGGAAAAAAAGGTACAAAAACAACATTAACGGTTAATTCTTTCAAAACCAACCAACCTTTGTCAAAAAATCAATTTACATTTGCAGAAAGTAAATATCCAAATTACTACATCAACAAATTAGATTAATTTATTAGGTGAAAATTCTTGACAAATACTTATTAAAAACATTGCTCACTACATTTGCTACGGTATTTGTAATCCTATTTTTCATTTTCATACTTCAAACGGTCTGGTTATTTATATCAGAACTCGCTGGCAAAGATTTAGACTTAGTAATGATTTTTAAATTCTTGGCCTTTTCCATGCCTCGAATTGTACCATTAGTATTGCCGCTTTCTATCCTACTGTCCTCTATTATGACTTTTGGAAATTTAGCTGAAAATTATGAATTTGCAGCAATGAAATCTTCCGGCATTTCTCTACAAAGAGCTATGAGAAGCCTAACAGTTTTTATCGTTTTATTAAGTATTGTAGCCTTCTTTTTTTCGAATAATGTTATTCCCTATGCGGAGTATAAATTTATCAATTTCAGAAAAAACATTGCACAAGTTAAACCCGCACTGGCTATAGCCGAAGGTCAGTTTAACGATGTAGGCTTTTACAATATTAAGGTAAACAAGAAATCTGGTGAACAAGGAAATATCCTAACTGGTGTGACAATTCATAAAAAATCTAAGATTGGAGACGGAAGTAAAACCGTAATAAAGGCTAAAGATGGAGAACTAATCAGTAGTGAACAATCGAGCATTTTGCAATTAGTACTAAATGATGGGTACTATTATGAAGATATTGTTCCAAAAAAATACGAAGATCGTAGCAAATTACCTTTCGCTAAAAGTTCCTTTAAAAAACAAATTATTAATATTGATTTATCTGAATTAAATAAGACTGACATCACAGATGAAAGTGTTGCTAATACTAACACCATGCTTACTGTAAATGAATTGAATTATACTTTAGATTCATTAAATAAGAATATGAAAACGGAGATTATTTCGTTTTCGGAAAATAGCAACGCTCGAATAGGAATTCCAATAAATAAAAAAATAGCGAAAGGAAAAAAAAGAAAACCACTTCCTAAAGATATCCTTTCATTGTACACGTTAGAACAAAAATCTGATATTTTGAAAATAGCAGTGAGTAATTTAGCAAGTACAGCGTACTCTGTAGAATCCACCAAATTAGAATTAGATAACAAACAAAAAAACATTAATAAACATTTATTGGCATTTTATGATAAATTTGTTATTGTATATGCTTGTTTTCTCATGTTTTTCATTGGAGCACCGCTAGGAGCTATTATTAGAAAAGGAGGCTTAGGACTTCCTATAGTTTTTGCTATTTTAATTTTTATCACCTTTCACTTTATCAATACTTTTGGAAAAAGAATAGCACAGGAAAACGGAATGACACCTTTTATGGGTTCTTGGTTGTCCTCATTTATACTAACACCATTAGCAGTTTTATTGACCTACAGGGCAACAAATGATATTGGATTAATCAACATGGATGTCATTTTAGCGCCATTCCAAAAAGTAATAAAAAAAATATTTCCGTCACAAAATTAACAATACAAATGATTACAGACAACATACAACTCAACACAATTGAAGAGGCTATTGAAGATATTCGTCAAGGAAAAATAATAATAGTTGTTGACGATGAGGATCGTGAAAATGAAGGAGATTTTTTGGCTGCTGCTGAAAAAGTGACACCAGAAATGATCAATTTCATGGCTACACACGGTCGAGGATTAATTTGTGCTCCACTGACCGAAAGCCGATGCAAGGAATTAGGATTGCATGTTATGGTGAGTAACAACACCGATCCTATGGAAACTGCATTTACGGTTTCGGTAGATTTAAGAGGTAACGGAGTAACTACAGGAATATCAGCCGGAGACAGAGCAAAAACGATTTTATCTTTGGTCGATTCTAAAACCAAACCACATGATTTAGCACGTCCTGGACACATATTCCCACTTATTGCAAAACAAGGTGGTGTACTAAGAAGAACAGGACATACCGAAGCTGCTATAGATTTTGCAAGATTAGCCGGATTTAAATCAGCAGGTGTGATTGTAGAAATTATGAACGAAGATGGTTCTATGGCACGTTTACCTCAATTAGTGGAAGTGGCTAAAAAATTTGATTTAAAATTAGTTTCCATCGAAGCTTTAGTGGCATATAGAATGCAACACGATAGTTTGATTGTTAAAAAAGAAGATTTTGACATAGAGACCCGTTTTGGTATATTTCGACTAAGAGCGTACCAACAGACGACCAATAAACAAATTCATATTGCTTTGACCAAAGGAACTTGGAATTTAGGAGAATCCATTTTAACCAGAATCAATTCTTCACAAGTAAACAATGATCTATTAGGTACATTGACCAACAATGCAGATCAACAACTGGATGATATGTTCCGAGTAATCAACGATGAAGGAAAAGGCGCTGTTATTTTCATCAATCAAGACATGCAATCTGTAAATCTATTGAATCGTATTTCTGAACTCAAATTATTACAAAGTGAAGGTGTTATGAAGGCACCAAAAATCATCATTGATAGTAAAGATTTTGGTATTGGGGCACAAATATTACATGATATTGATATTTCAAAAATAAGATTAGTTTCTAACACTGAAGGAACAAAACGAGTAGGGATGATTGGATATGGGCTAGAAATAACAGAATACGTAAAGTATTAGGTTATCTTGTTACTTTTTTCACAAAATAAGTTTTGTCTAAAGTAAAGAAAATGAAACCTTTAAAAATGAGTCTAGTAATTTGATACTTTTTTTCTAAAAATAGATTTGCATAACCAAAAAAGGTTCCTATATTTGCACTCGCCTTCAGATAATGAAAGCGACATACTGGAGAAATGGCAGAGCGGTCGAATGCGGCAGTCTTGAAAACTGTTGACTGTAACAGGTCCGGGGGTTCGAATCCCTCTTTCTCCGCAGAATTCGGGAAGCTTAGTAAAATAAGGACTTCCCGTTTTTTTTATTTAAAAGTGAACAAAAAGTGAACAGAAATGTTCATTAGATTGATTTAATGTCCCCGCAAGCATTTTAATTTTAAAACAAATTAAAATGAAATCAATTTACACAATTCCTAAGGTTGTCAAATATGATGACCTATCTACACCTTGGTTTGTCTATTTCAGATACAACAAGGTGCTTTTCCGTTATAAATACGGTATCAATTACATTGACAACTACAAAAAAAGAGAGATCGAAGCTAATTTACTTCGAGATGCTTTGTATCAAAAACTAAGAGAGGGTTGGAATCCACAAATACCTGATCCAATTCAACAACAAAGCAATCTAACCTTTATTGAAGCACTTGATTTTGCTTTAGAAAAGAAAACTCCTAATATTGGAAAAAAAACAATTTCAGGCTACCAAGGCACAGTTAACTTCATTAAAGTATCGACTGCACTTGTTGGCTTGAACAAACTTCCTATTGTAGAAACCAAACGAGCTCATATCAAAATGATCATGGAAAAAGCAAAAGAGGAGCGCAATTGGACTAATAATGCCTTTAATAAACATCTAAATCATTTAAAAGCTATTTTAAGCGAGTTAATTCAATGGGATATTATAGAAAGTAATCCAGCACATAAAATCAATAATTTAGAGGTCTCTGAAAGTAATGCTAATAACCCAGCCTCAGTTCAAGAAATTGAAATAATCAAAACAGAACTTGAAACAAAACATCTTGATTTTTATTCTTTTTTGATAACTATTTTTCATACCGGAATAAGACCCGAAGAAATTTTAAAGATCAAACTTGAAATGGTTGATTTAAAAAAATCAGAAATCATTCTTCCTGCTGAAATTACAAAAACAAAAAGAAAAAGAATTGTACCAATCAATCAATTCTTAATGGTGTATTACAAAAAAATGAATTTTGAACTTCTACCAAAAGATTACTATTTGTTTGGAAGCTTTAGAGAACCTGGAAAAGGTAATATTGGAAAACACAAAGACTTTATCCCTGGACCTACTCACATAAATAGAGATACTGCGACTAAGCGATGGGAAAAAATTGTAAAGAAAGGTTTAGGAATACAAATGAATATGTACGCCCTTAAGCATCATGGAGCCAACATGAAAATACTGGCTGGTTTAGAATTAGATAGCTTACGAGAGTTATATGGTCATACTTCAAAATTAATGACGGAAAAATATGCAAAAGTGGTAAAAGAAGTTTATCGAAAAAACATTTTAGAAAATTCACCTGAATTTTAAAGAAAAAAATCAAATATTAATTATCAAGATTAGATCTTTTTGAAAACAAGTGATTTAAAACAGATAATTGAAATTTAGATTTTTGTCTACCAAGTTGACTTCATATGGAAAGGCGAATGCTTCTATAGGATGATGTTGCAACCATTTTGCTTCGTCTTCTGGTTTTAGTATTACCGGCATACGTTTTTTGATGTTGTGTATTTCTGACATGACTGTGTTGGCTTGGGTGGTAACAATAGCATAGGTATTTTTGATTTCACCTGTGATTGTATTGGTCCATTGCGCATAAATTCCAGCGAAAGCAAAGAGATCATCATTGCCAATTCCGATTTCAAATTTGTTTTTATTTTTTCCTTTGCTGTCAAGCCATTGCCATTCATAGAAGCTATTGGCAATAACAAGACATCGCTTGTTTACTGAGTTTTTGAAGGAAGGTTTTTCGCTGATTGTTTCTATTTTGGCGTTTAAGGTGAATTTTTTATTGTCTTCATCTTGAGCCCACGCTGGTATCAAGCCCCAATTGTAATGCGTAATGATGTTTGGTTTTTCATCAATGATTACTGGAGTTTTGGGATATTCAAAACCATTGGCATGATTTGCTGGTTTGAATTCCAGTGGATTGTCAATTGTAGCCTTGAACCTACTTTGCACTTCTAAAGCTATTTTGGTTTGTTTGGAATGATAACACATACTCTTCCCTTTAATTCTTCAATTTTCGAGTTCTTTTAAAATTGCATTCACATCTTCTGCTGTTGTGGTTAGTTTTAACTTGCAAAATTTAATTAGTGTTGTGGCTCTTTTTACTTTTTCAGAAAGTTCATCAACGGATATTTCGCCTTGTTCTATTTCGGATACAATACTTTGCAATTCTTCAAAAGCATTTGTATAATTTAGTTCTTCTTCCATTTTATTCTTTAATTTTTGTGATGGTGCTTTCTATCGTTCCGTTAAAAAGCACTGTTTCTATAGTTGTTCCCTCTTGAAGGTGGGTTGTATCTTTGACTGCTTTACCATTATGATAGGTGATACTAAAACCTCTTTTTAACACATTTACAGGATCCATGATTTGGATATTTTTCTCAATGTTTCCCAATGCAAGTTCGGCATTTTTAATGTTTTTAATGGATATCGTTTTTATAGTTTCTTGCACTTGTACTACTGCTATTTGAGATTGCTTGATCCTATCGGTCGCAGCTATTTGAGTTTTATGATACAAAGATTCTAATACTTTATCGCTGTCTTTTATAATGAATTGGGATTGTTGCTTTATGGCATAGCTTGCATTTTTGATTTTGTTTTCATTGTTGTTTAGTATGGTATTTGTCAATGAACGAAACAATTTCAGTTCGGATTCTAGAGTGGTATTCTCTTCACTGATAAACCGTCTGGCTTTGTCGATTATTTTTTCTTTTGCCTTCTGAATTGGTACTGAAATATTATGGAATTTTTGAAGGAGATATTCCGCAAGTTTTGTTGGTGTTATGGCATTGGTATGAGCGATCATTTCACATACGGTTTCATTGGTAACATGACCAATACCAGTAATGACAGGAATAGGAAATAGTGCAATTGCTTTGGCTAATTCATACTTATTATAACAGGATAGGCCGACATCGCCACCACCACCTCTTATGATGGCCACTGCATCAAAATGATGGATCACTTTCTTGATTCGCTCTAGCTGAGCAATAATACCCGTTACAGCTTTGTCTCCTTGTAATATGGATGGAAACAAGAGGTAAAAGAACTTATAATTCCAATTGTTGTTGTCAATTACATTTAAAAAATCACCGTAGCCTTTGCTAGTTTCTACCGAAATGATTGCTAGCCTTTGCGGTAATAAAGGAAGTTCTAGCTTCTTATTTGCATCATAAATTCCTTCTTCTTTTAATTTTTTAATAGTTAGTCGCTTTTCATTTTCTAAATCTCCTAAGGTAAACTGTGGATCAATATCTATAATTTGGAGTGAAAGCCCAAAAGCGGGATCAAAAGATATTTTAGCCAGAAATAATATTTTAATGCCGTCTTTAAGCGGTTCCTGTAAAATTCTTAGAAAGTTGCGGTTTATATTTTGGTAATCGTCACGCCACATGGTTGCTTTGCATTGGGCTACAATTTTACCGTCTACTTTTTCTATAATTTCAGGAAAACAATGCCCCGAATGACTGTAATGATTCAGTTTGTTCATTTCCGCTTTAATCCAAAAAGCACTTGAATACCGTTGTTCCAGCGTTTTTTTTATGCTTTTGGTTACTTCCAGTAGCGAAAAAATAGTTTTGTCATTGGTTTTCTCAGGCATTCTGACTTTGGATTTATGCGTCTAAGGATGGTTCCTTTTATGTTTTATCAAAGATAAAGTAGTTTTTTCAGATTGTTATAAATGGCTCAAAATGATTTAATAAATTTTTGTGGAAAGGATTGGAGGACATTGGTTACTTTTCTATTAATTGGAAAGTACACGGAACAGAATTTTATGCTACCGAGGGGAAGATCTTCTATTGCCAATTAATTGAAAAGGAAACGGTATTTAATTCTGCTTGAAATGATTCTGTTTAGTGAGCCGCGATGTAAACGCTACGACTCGTTTTATAAGGAACGAAGGCACTAGTTACAAACTAGCACCAGAGGGAGCTCAAAATGGCGGTTGGGCGACGTTTTTTCTACTCAATTTTATATTCCCCTTCTTTTAGGTATTTTTTATAATGATTTAAATCAGCAAATCTCATAATATGGTAGATGTCATATCCATAAATTATTTTTTTTGAGTCCGTTAATATAAATCTTGTTTTTGACGGGAATCCACCAAATCTTGCTTCATATAGGCTTAAACCTTCAAAACAATTATTCAAAATGTATGGATTTATTCTACAACCATCGCTATATTTTTCTATTGCAGTGATTATTTTTTTCATCATTTCAAAATGCTTTTCTGACATTTCTTTATTACCTGTTTTTTTATATGCAAAAGCTAACTCTTTGTGCAAAGTAATATTATTCGGTGAAATTGATTTTAATTTGCTAGTTAATTCAATAGCTTCCTGAAATTTTGAATTTTCATTTAATTTATAGATTGCAGATGCTATACTATCAATTCTAAATGGATTAATTTCTAAATTGTTTCTATATTTTGTGTACGCGATTATTTGTTCGGACGAAATATCCAATTCAATATTTTTTAATTTATTTTCAATTGTTTTATAATAATATTCAGAATTTTTATCTGTAAAGTATCTACTTTCAATCTTAAAAATTTCAATCTTAAAAATATCTAAGTTATTACTATTCCTTAATGATTCATAGGATTCAGTAATTTTAGATTCATTGTCTTGTACAGGCTTTTTAGAGTCTTTTTGAGTTTTATTATTTGGTGGAGGAGGTGGAGGTGGCGGAACTTCTTGACTATAGCTGATGTAAAAGTTAGAGAATAATAATAATAATATTAATGTTTTTTTCATTTTGTGTATGCTTGTGTTTTTTAAGTTTCTAAGGTAAAATGTCGCTCAACTTGTATATATACGTAACAAACTTCGTGTATACACCCACATTAGGAGTTTGCCAAATCATCCCAAATACAAAACCATTTTCCCCAAAAGAGTAATTATCCCAATCAATTGTAGCAAGTTTTGGCGGCAGTTTTTATTCTTTCTTTATTCCTTTTATTAATAAAAAAAATGCAAATTCAAATAATATATAAATTAAAAAAGTAAAAATCAAACCTTGAAGGTATTCTTTAGTGGTTGTATTTTGAACAGTTAGTATTGTTGTAAATGTTTTTATAATTGAAACAGTATTTAAAATCAAAAATGCATACAAAATCCATTTTAAAATGAAATTAAATTTACTTTTCAAGTAAATAATTAATGAAAGACAAAATATTATGGAAAAAATAATAATATTTATGTAAACTAAAACTTTATTATCCTTTGTTGGCAAATTAAACGAATAAATAAATCTCGATACATAGTTTAAATCGTAATCACCAAAAGACAATCCTCTCTCGCCTAAAAAAAAATAAATTCTAAAAATATCTAATACAGCATAAATACAGAAAAATGCTATAATCATACTAATTCCTTTTGTCATTGTCAATGTTTTCATAGTTTGCTTTTAATCTAATATTAGTTATTGTGGGGTAACTGGTTTTTATTTTGTTAGTTCCAAAACAAATAAATTTGTTTTAGAGCAAATGGCATTCAATTCTGCTTGAAATGATTCTGTTTAGTGAGCCGCGATGCAAACGATACGACTTGTTTTATAAGGAAAGAAGGCACTCGTTACAAACGAGCGCCAGAGGGAGTGGCTGGGCTTTTTGTCAAAGTTCGTTTTCTCTTTTTACATTTACCATTTCGTCAAAACCACCTTTTATTAAAAGTAATTTTAATGTTGTAATAAATCGCCTTAATTCTCTATCAAGTATTGTATTATAATCAGGACTTTGTTTATTAAAATCGTTAGGTAATAAATTAGAAATTGCGTGATTTATTCCTGTTATAATTGTCGGAAATTCAATAAATTCGATTGTTTCATTTTTTATTTGAGTGTCAATGCTTATTTGTCTCGGTCTACCTGAATATTTGAATGAAACGTTTTCTGTTGTAAAAGTTGCTTTTAGTTTTTCAAACTGCAAGTTAACATCTTGATTTATTCTGTCTGGTACAATTATGTTTATTTTGCATTTTTGATAATGCTTATTTTCTTTTGTAAAACCACCATTGTCAATAATGTATCTACAAATTGGAATAATCAAATTTTTATAATACACTGATGCAAGAGTTGCCGATGGAAAAAAATTGATTTCATCATCTGAACTGTTTTTAAATAAGTCGCTAATCTGATTAACTGAATTTATTAATGTAGTTGGGTCAGCTTTGTCAAATCTCGCTAACGTTAATCCATTAAAATCAGAAGGAAGTTTAATGTCTTTGTCGATTAAGAATGCGCATTTCGATGTTCCTAAACGTCCAGTAAATAAACCGAGTTCAAAAAGAACATTGTCACGCGGTTGCAACATTTCTTTGCCTCTGAACATAACTTTGTCGTCACTTGTTCCTAATAAAATACCAAAATCGAACTGTAACGATGCTTTAAGTAAATCTGCTAAAAAATTTTGATTTATTTTGAAAATTGCAGCATCCCAAACATTATCATTCCAAATTGTAACTTCAAAATCATTTTCCAACATTTTTTTAACTTGCTCCGCAAGTTTTAATTCTTCTGATGAAGAACCTATAAAAAGTTTTTTCTTTATCATAATCTTAAAATGCTTTTTATATCAATGAAAATTGCTTCTACTTCGGCTAATAACTTATTTAGATTTTCTTTTTTTGTACTGTTTCCTCTAAATATGTATTCTCTTCCATCTACTGAAACTAAATTATCAGCTTTGTTTTCGTCAGTTGCAATTTTCTTCATTTGATTATAAATAACTGGAACTAACTCATAAAATGAAAGACTTTGATATTCATTAACATTAATGTCATAACAAATAGCGTTGATGTCAAAACTACTTAAATCAATATTATGGTCTGAATTTGCTTTGTTGTTTTTTAGAAATCGTATCATTTTTTTAATCTTCCATTTGTGAGCGAACTTCTTTCGTTTATTCTTTTTATGCTCAAAAAAGGATAATCTGCATCTCCTCTCGAATTAGTGTCTTTATTGTAAACTTGAATTCCACGATAATCTCCCTTGTCATTTATTACTGATGAAATGTCATCATACCAATTCGCAATAACTACATCAACTTCACGGTTTAAACTTAAATTTTTGATTTTGATTGATTTTGGTTTATTAGTCTCACAATTTGTATAAACACCTATTAATACTTTTTCGCTGTCAAGTCTCAAATTTCTTAAATCTTGCAAAGCATTTCCTTGATAATTTGATGCGTTGACTTCTTGCTCTAACTTTGGTAGTGAAGATAAAAATTTTACTCGCTGTTCAGAATTTTCTAGTAAAATTTTTATTTTAGTTCTGTCGGCTTGATAAAATTTTTCGCTAATCGTTAATAAATCAATATCACTATAACCTTTTATATGTGTATCAGTCATTACCGAACCTTGATATTTAAAGGTAACATCATTCAGTTCTTTTGACAAGTGTTCTTTTACTCTTTCTCCAGCATCCTTACTCTTTTGCGTGTATTCAGGCTCAACACCTTTCATCGACAATCTAATGTATGTTAAAACTTCACTATAAGAAATTGTTGATAGTTCGTCAGAAAAAGATTTTTTGAGTGCAAAGTGTTCTGGATTAATTCTCCCTTTTACACTTTCTATTAATTGTCTATAATTTTTTGCCATTTGTATATTTTATAGTTTGTTCGTTTGTTCGATTGTCTATGCGGTGCGGTAGCCTTGCCACTAACTAGTATATATGCGAAACAAACTTCGTATATACACCCAAATTAAGATGAACTAACAAAGGTTTATTTAGCTTTATCGCTTTTCAAATATATAACTTTTATTACATTATTGTAATTTAATGGAGATGATTTCCTTAATTTTTGTGCTAAAATGGGACAGTTTTCTTGATTCATTTTCCACTAACGGTTGAGTGATTTTAGTTTTATTTATCTGTTTTGTTATTTGTTGTAAAATGTTGTTCATCTTCCTTATTAGCCTGATAAACAACTGTTTTAATCTAGCTTGTCATTCCTTTTTTTTCTTCGTATTGAGTAGTATAGTTTAGTGATAGTTAGAAAAAAATTAGGCGTGGAATGAGTCCCATAGTGGGAAGTCAAAAATTTATCTTGATCACTGCTTAATGAAAATGTTTAAATGCAATTGTGATGAATTCTTACTCATTTTCGTTCTGTTTAAACAGCACTTTACTGGGATATTTTTCAGCATAAGCAAGGATTAAATCTACACTGTATTGATTGCTTTTGTAGGGAGTGACATGATCTTTTATCTCAGACGGATCTGTAAATCCTATACCCGAAGCGATATATCCCATTCCATAGAAGTGACCTTTTTCTACCCAAATGCAACTGCGTTCTTCGGCAGATCTGCCTTTGTCTATAATGGCAAAGCTTGGTCTGTTTTTTACTAAAAAATCAATAGCGTTTTCGACTTGTTCGTTGTGTAGTTCTACTTCGGGTAAATCGCTTCGGTCTGGTTTTGGAGTAAATTCCCCGTGGTCGTCCATGCCGTAGTTGCAGAATCGGTTGTCAATGCCAAATTGTTTGGCTAGTCCTTGCAATACATTGATGCCTTTGTACAAACTATTGAAAGATTCTATACACGCCTGAAATTTGCCTAATTTGCCAATGGCTAAATACCGATAGCCGCTGCGTGCTTCATACTGATACAATCCATATTTAGAGTCAAAACGTTTGAGGGCTCTGTTGTAGGCGGGCCACAACTTCTTGGTTTCATTACATTCGAGCAATAGTGCCATCAATTCTGTGGCACAAACTTCAAAGGAAATAGAATGTATGTCCCGCAAGAAATTTTGTCTTTGTGGCGTGATATTATGGCCGCTGAAATGAGAGGCTACTCTTTTTTTTAAATTGATAGCCTTTCCTACGTAAATCACTTTTCTTGTCTGATCGTAAAAATAATAGACTCCTACTTTATCCGGTAACTGCTCAAAATCAGCAGGTGGTAAGTTAGGAGGTAAACGCTGGTCTTGAGAAGTCTTTTTTATCATTTTTTTGATTACCCCTTACACATCCCATTCCAGTAAACGGGAAAATATAATTGCGGTAGCATCTGCATCACCACCAGCACGGTGCTGGTTGGTCAAAGGTATGTCTAAGGAATTGCAAAGTCTGCCCAAACTGTACGAGGCCAGTCCCGACTTAATCTTTCTGGCTGCTCGAACGGTGCATAATTTTGGCGCAGTCCATTTGTAACCGCTTGCTTCGAGTTGGTGGCGTACAAAGGAGTAATCAAAGTTTACATTATGGGCCACGAAAACACGTCCGGAAAGCATTTCTAAAACCTTTTCAGAAATGTCATCAAAAATAGGTGCGTCCCGAACCATTTCATTGTTAATGCCCGTTAGCGAAAAAATGCTAATGGAATTTCTTTTTCTGGATTGACAAGCGTTTCCCAACGGTCGATGATACTAATTCCGTTATGGATAATTATGGCAATTTCTGTAATGCGGCTGCCACTGGCATTCCCGCCTGTGGTTTCTATGTCTACTATTGCGTATTCCTGATTTTTCATGTGCTATTTATAATTACTCTTCTTTGTGTTACTACAAAAGAAGCAAAAAGTATTCCCGAGTTTTTATTGTCTTTTTTGGGTATTGTTGAATCTTCGATTTAAAGGCTGTAAAATCAAAAGATTGAAAATATTTTAATATTGTTTATTACTCCTTGACCATCTTTATTCTTGGTAAATTGATTTCGTGTTCTTGCGGATATGGAGCTCGTTCGGTGGTGCTAATATCACCTCTCAGTTGTTCTGTTGCCTTAAATTGAAGTGTTTTTGAATTGGCATATCGTGGATCAGGCTTAAAAGGCATTTTGGCCATTTTTGAAATAGTAATGGTTGGAAAATGATAATCTACCTCAACCGTACCCAAAAGTAAATAGCATCCACCGCCTTTAAACGAATAGTTGATAAGGCTTTTAGGAAAATGTGCGGTATCAAAATAATCGCCATTTGCATCGATCCAAGTGCCAAAAAACATCATTCCCATTTTTGTAGGGACTTGTTTTATAGATACTAAGTAAGCAATTAGTTTTACTTCTTTCTTTAGGTAGTTAATGAGGTTATTGGCCAAAATACCACTCTTGAATTTTGTTTCTAATAAATCAAAAGGTGAACATGACACCGGAAAACTCAATAATTCAATTTCATCAAAAGCATCTTCTAAAATGGAACGTTCTATAATTGGAAATTTGTATTCCTTAGTGGGTTCTTCAATTAGTAAAGGAGTATTTACCTCCAGTTTATGATGTATCAAGAGCATTCGAGCCTCGATAATTAATTGACTTTTTGTTTTGCCAATACACCTAAAGGCTCCAATAAATATTAATGTTTGGATACTTTCTAATCCTGATGGAACTCTGGTGATGAAATTTTCAATCGATTTGAATGCACCATTTTTTTCTCGTTCAGCAACAATATTGAAAATATACTCGCTGTTTAGATTCTTTAAAAGCATAAAACCCAAATACACATCCGTTCCATCAACGGTAGTTTGATAAACGCTTTTGTTGATACACGGATTGTGTATCGTTGCGCCACTCATTTTGGCTTCGTGAATGTAAATTTCGGGTCTGTAAAAACCACCACCATTATTTATTACTGCTACCATAAACTCAATGCCGTAGTAGGTTTTTAAATATAAGCTTTGGTAACTTTCTACAGCATAACTTGCCGAATGCGCTTTACAAAAAGAATATCCTGCAAAGCTTTCTATTTGCCTGTAGACTTCTTCACTCAGTTTTTCTGGATGTTCTTGTGCTTTGCAAGAAACAAAAAATTGATTTTTTACGGATTGTAATTCTGCTAACGAACGTCCTTTTCCGCTGATGGCTCTTCTAAGAATATCGCCATAGGCAGCAGTCAACCCACCATAATGCAACGCAATTTTAATTACATCTTCTTGATAGACCATAACACCATAGGTTTCGCCCAACTGCTCTTTGAAGACTTCATGAAAATATTCAAATTTATCAGGATTGTTGTGTCTAAAAATATATTCTCGCATCATTCCACTTTGGGCCACTCCAGGACGAATGATACTTGACGCGGCAACTAGTGTCTTGTAATTGTCGCATTTTAAACGTCGTAACAAACCTCGCATAGCAGGACTTTCTATATAAAAGCAGCCTAAAGTTTTACCAATACTGAGCAATTCGTTGCATTTGGCTTCATTTTTAGACAATGAAGTGTCAGTAATATCCACTTTAATTCCTCTGTTTTTTTCAATAATTTTAACGGCTTCATCAATGGTGCCCAAACCACGCTGACTTAGAATATCGAATTTTTCAAAGCCTATATCTTCGGCTACATGCATATCAAATTGCACAATTGGAAAGCCTTTTGGTGGCATTTCTAGTGCAGTAAAATTAGTAATTGGCTCTTCAGAAATGATGATGCCGCAGGAGTGCATGCTTCTTTGATTTGGATATTTCTCTAGCATCATTCCGTATTCTTCAACAAATTTTACAACGGAATTAGTTTCTCTTTGTCGTCCTTTGGCTTTTGACAATCCATCTAATTCGTCTTTAGACAATCCAAAAACTTTGCCCACTTCTCTAAAAATAGATCGGTATTTGAATTCTACATTTGTACCACAAAAGGCTACGTGATTTGGATCAAAACGCTTAAAAATATATTCTAAAATAAAATCACGTTCGCGCCAAGACCAATCGATATCAAAATCTGGTGGCGATTTTCGGTTTTCATTTAGGAATCGTTCAAAATATAAATCGAGTTCGATAGGACAGATGTCTGTAATACCAAGACAATAACTCACGATACTATTGGCACCACTACCCCGCCCTACATGCATAAAACCTTGACTTTTACTGTATTGGATAATGTCCCAAGTGATTAGAAAATAGCCACTAAAATTTAAGTCGTTGATTACTTTTAGTTCTTTTATTACACGGGCTTGCGCTTCTTTGTTCGAGTTTCCGTAGCGTTTTAGTAAACCACTTTTGGCTAAGTTTTCTAATAATAAGCGGTCGCCTTCTTTACTTTTGGTATAGAATTTTTTGTTTCGAGGTGTTTTAAATTCAAATTCAAAATTGCACTCTTCAATAAGGATTTCGGTATTTTTTATAATTTCTGGATATTCACTGTACTTTTTAAGCAGCTCTTCGGGACTTGTCAGTATTTCAGAAGTTTTGCAAATGTCCTCTTCGGTTAATTTTGACAATAAGGTGTTCTTGTCTATGGCACGCAGAATTCTATGTAAGTTAAATTCCTTTTTGGATCTAAAGGTAACGGGTTGCAGGATTACGGCTTTTTGATTGATCGGCTTCCATTCGGTTTTGAATAATTTTATGACTTCTTCTGGTCGAATGCCAATGTATTCAAAATTTCGCAACTCGTTAGGCATATTAGCTGTTGGATAGATCACAAATACATTTTCAAATGCTGGCGCGACCTCTGGCAAATGGGTTTTGGATAGATTATGATGGGTTAGCAAACGACACATTTCGCCAATGCCTTTTTGGTTTTTGGCTAAGCCAATAAAAAGCAATCTGTTGTTTTGTCTGAACTCAACACCCACGATAGGTTTTATGCCAACTTCTTTGCATTGTTTTGTGAAATCGTAAATGCCAGTTACCGTATTAATATCGGTCAATGCAACTGAGGTAAGGCCCGAAATTTTAGCTTGTTGAACAAGTTCGTTCAACGGAATTGTTCCGTAACGCAAGCTATGATAAGAATGGCAATTGAGATACATTGTAATTGAAAATTAACAATTTTTGATTTTATAGTTTTTTGCGTTAGGGTTGGAAGCGGCATCCTTTTGCGTAGCGCTAGCGGAACAAAAGATATAGCGTACAGCCCGACCCGCCTTTTTCGGCGGGAAACGCCCACCCAAGCCTGAACGTGCAACCTGACGAAGTAAATTATTTTTACTTTGCTTTTTGTTTTATAATGGTGCCTGAACAACGTGAAATCGCATCAAAACCAAACCTATTTTTAATTTTATCAATGGCTTGGTAGAGCGATAACAATTCTGTTGTGTCTTCAAACATATTGATTTGATAAGTCCCACGAACCAATCCTGTGAACCGTATTCCCACCAACCGCAAGCGCATTCTTCTAGTGTACACTTTCTCAAAAAGGTCTATTGCAGTTTTAGTTAAAATATGATCGAAAGAAGTGTATGGAATTTTAATTTGTTTGGTCTCTGTATCAAAATTATTGTACCGTATTTTAAGTACTACTGTTGATGCTAAAAATCCTTCTGAACGCAATTGATAGGATAGTTTTTCGACCATTCCTGTGATTAGAGATTTAATGTTGTAAACGTCAATGGTATCGGTTTCAAAAGTATGTTCGGTTGAAATGGATTTTCTTTCGGTGTACGGTTCTACCGGATTGTTGTCTATTCCGTTTGCTTTTTTCCAGATTTCCACTCCATTTTTACCAATCATTTGTTGTAAAACTTCGACAGGCATTTCGGAAAGTGTTTGAATGTTTCTAATGCCAATTCTGGATAGTAATTGAAAAGTCACGTCGCCCAACATTGGAATTTTTTGAATAGGCAATGGATTTAAAAAAGGTTTTACATTAGCACCAATAATTTCTATTTTGCCTAAAGGTTTTGCTTCTCCTGTTCCAATTTTAGACACTGTTTTGTTTACCGAAAGGGCAAAACTTATTGGTAAACCACTTTCTTTTAGAATTTTACTGGATAGTTCTGTGGTCCATTTGTAGCAACCAAAAAACTTATCCATTCCGGTTAGGTCTAAATAAAACTCATCGATACTTGCTTTTTCAACAATTGGTGCTACTTCTTTTATAATCGAAGTTACTTCGTGTGATTTATTAGAATAGTATTCCATATCTCCTTTGATAACCGAAGCTTGAGGGCAAAGACGTAAGGCATATTTTATTGGCATTGCAGATCGTACTCCAAATTTTCTGGCTTCGTAGGAGCACGAAGCCACAACGCCACGATCAGAGTTCCCACCGATAATTAATGGCAGCCCTATTAACTTTGGATTTACTAATCTTTCGCAGGAAACAAAGAAGGTATCTAAGTCCATATGTACTATTGCTCTATTCATCATCATTTCTATTTTATACCTTGCAAAATTAGTACAGATACTAACAATTTTGTGTATATTTGTTGTTCCAAATTATAACAAAATAGCTATGTCTTTATTTTCTGATAATATTAGAAATCTTAGGGTGCAACATAAAATTTCGCAAGAGAAGCTAGCAGAATCCTTAGGGATAACAAGAGGCAGATACGTTAAATATGAAGATGGAACCTCTGAAGCTCCGTATGAAATATTGAAAAAAATTGCACATTACTACCACATCAGTATTGACCTGTTGCTTTCTGTTGATGTTCGGAAAATTCCCGTAGATGATTTGTTGCAATTGGAAAATAATCGATTGGTATTGCCAATCACAGTAGACAATAAGGGAGAAAATTTTATTGAAGTTGTCACTCAAAAAGTAAAAGCAGGATATTTGAATGGATATGCTGATCCAGAATATATTGAGCGTTTGCAACAAATATCCTTGCCATTTTTGGGAACAGGAAAACACAGAGGATTTTCCGTCGAGGGTGATTCAATGCCACCACATGCAGATGGCTCTATCATAGTAGGGCGGTATATTGAAAAATTAGGAGATGTCAAGGATGGTAAAACATATATTCTTATCACTAAGAATGAAGGTTTGGTGTACAAGCGATTGAACAAAAACAAAAAGAACGCACTTGTTGTAGCTTCAGACAACAGTTTTTATCCTCCTTATGAAGTTAAGGTTTCTTCTATCCTTGAGATTTGGGAATACGTGTGTAACATTGGGCTCTCTGATGAAAAACAAGAATTAACGGAAACTGCCAGTGTAAAAGACCTTTTTTTAGAGTTGAAAAGAGATATTCATGATTTGAAAACAATTCGGTAGATATTGGCTTTTTTTAAGAAAGGAATATCGAAGTCAGGAGATTTTGGGGAGCTAGGAATTTGCGCAGTGGACTTAGTGAATTAAAGTTTCTATTTCCTACTCACTTTTTTATTTGATATAATTATTTTATGTTCACGAGCTAGATACTCGCTCCTGCCTTCACTGGAGGCTAAATTAGTAAAACCAAAAATTTAGCATCAATATAAAATAGACTAAACGTTTATCTATTTTCTAAAATTGATATGACATTATTTATAATTATTATTTTTCATTGAAATTTTTCAGTTACTTTAATTTCTTTCCTCACTAAAACAATATCTTTCACAAACAATTCTTTTAAAAACAGCTGGTAGTTACAACACAATTATAACCATAAATTGCCACTTTATTTCGAACCTCATTTAGTTCAGAAGCATCACAACAAATTGTGCTAAGTTTGGGATTATTTCCAAAAAAATAATTAATCAAATTACTTCCATTTTTTAAGATTAGATTTTCTAATTGGCTCATATTGTCCATGCTTAAATAGCTAAGGATAGGACAATACCGAATATCCAAACTGGTTAACAGATTGTTTGATACGTCTAAATTTGTTAATCCTGCTAAACCATTTAAATTGATTGAAGTTAACTTATTATTATAGCATCTTAAATAATTAAGTGAACTACAATTATTTAAATTCAAAGTAGTTAACTCGTTTTGACTACATGTGATATCCAATAATTTTACACAATTAGCAGCATTCAAGGAGGTTATTTTATTATTGGCACATTGCAGAGAATTTAAATTTGTAAGATCTTTAACATCTAAAGAAGTCAATAAATTATCGGATATATACAATTGCTGCAAATTCTTTAAATGACTCACGCTTAGATTTGTCAATAGGTTTCTCCCACCGTCCAGCTCAATAATATTTTTTGAATTACTGATGTTTAGGGTACTGATTTTGTTGTTTTGAAACCGCAAGTTTTCTAATACTGTTGAAGTACTTAAATCGAGTGTGGTCAATTGATTTTGATCGCACCAAAGTTCTTTTAATTTACTTAAACCTTGTACATTTAAATTTGTAAGTAAGTTTTCAGTCAAGTATAACGTATGTAATTGTTTAAAACTCGTTAGGTCCAAGGTTTTAATTTTATTGTATCTACAAGAAAGGAATTTAAGATTACGAAAAGACAGTAAACCTTCCAATGAAGATATATTGGAGTAATCTATTGTGAGTTTGCTTATATTTTCAGCTTCACATACTTGGATGATTCCATCGTCGTTGGCATCAATTTTACAAACAAAACCTTCTAAATTAGAAGCGACAACATTGTTTAATGATGCTGTTGCGGATAATAGTTTAGCTTTAAAGTTAGCGTCTGGAATATTTACAATTTGAGTGCAATTTTTATCAGAAATGATGTCTATAGTATCATCTTCTGCAGTGGAACAACTAGAAACAAAAAGGCTCACAACTGTTAGTGTACTTATAAAAAGGGATTTAATTTTCATACTTTTTTTTTATATTTAATCTCAGCAATTTTAATCTCATTTGCAGGTGGATCCATGCTATTTAAAATTTATTACTTGTATTCTTTTTCTACTAGATTACTATCTGCTTTTATAAGTACTTTTTGGATAGCAAACATTTGATTAGATAGTAACTTCAACTGTTTTTATAATAATAACAGCTCTTTCCAGACTACTATGTAATGCTCAAAGCACTTTGTTTATCCTAATATTTTTTTTTCCTTGCATAAATTGTCTCTTCAACGTCTGTAAACTTCTTTAAAAACTTTTACAATACTAATAACTTATACTTTTATTGATTCTTCTTAACCCATCATCCTTTTGATGAAACATCTACTTTAATTTGATTTTATCAAACATTTCATTTGCAATTATTTTAGCTTTTTCCAAAGAGTCATTATTAAAATGAATCTCATTTTGGAATTCTGGCCATCTTCCTGTTTCGTTCCTTACTTTATAAACTAATTCGGCCTCTACTGCTTCTGCTAATAAAATATAGGATTCATCATCTTTATGTTTATTGCCTATTAAATCTTGATTGAATACAAAAACAATTAACTTTATTTGTGCTTGCTCTTTCCATTTATATCCCTTATAACCTTTCGCTCCTTTTGGGTTGATACCATTTCGCAAACGATTAGATACTGATTGCCCCGTATAGCCAACATAAACAATATGTTCATCTATCATTAAAATATAAATTTTAGGGCATTTATCTTTTGTAATTGGACCTTTAAAAGAAGGGATCACATTACCCAAATGGTTTAGCTTTTGTTTTATACTGCGTTCCTTTTCTCCATGCAGTAGTAACGAATATTGATAAGGTCCTGAATAAGTCATTAATTTAGTTCTGTTAGCACCGTTTTTTCAAATATACTCACTTCAAAATTTTCTTTACAAATGGTACTAAATTCATTCAAAACAATGTCAGTTTCTAGCTGACTAGAAAATCGTTGCAAATTATAAGGTACTGCTAACCAGTTCCCTTTTATAATTATTTTATTATCTATTGCCTTTAAATTACTATTTAAAATGTGTTGGTTAGGACAACCATTATCATTTTTACTCATTACAAAAAACAAACGTGTAACAGCATTATTTACATCTGCAAATTCTTCAACATTTATAGGAGCAATTCTTTTATCAGCACTTGCGTCAAAATATCCTGTATCGGCTTGATGAACAATTTTGAAATTGTATCTATCAACACCAATTTGTATTCCTCCTAAATTGAATTCATATAGGTATAAGGACAACCAATCCCAAGATAATTTATCAATACTTGCTCTATTGCCGTGAGAAGCTGCATTACTAAATTTAGACCAACCACTATTAAAAGACACACTATAAAAATTAGTGGTGTACTTAACAATATCAAGTAATCGTTTTTGATATAAAGCTAAAAGTCTATAAGCGTTTCTTACATCTTTTAAGGCTTCGTTTATTTCTGATATATTTAATTTGTCCATTGGCTTGAAAAATAGTTTAAAGATTGTTGCTGTATTTTGGGGGCTTTTATAAATCGTTCTAACCATAAGGCTGTGGGGAATCCGAAGAGCTCAAAGCACAATACGATATCTTTTAGGATTCTTGTAATAGCTACATTGCTATTAGTGTAATTGCTTGCCAATTCCATGTCGTAAATAATGTGTTGTATTGTGTTTAATAAACTTTTCCATGCACACATATATATTTTATGTTCGGTACCGTTTACATCAATAATTTGAGTTTCATGAGTATACAAACCACCTAAAGCAATAAATAGTAATGGTTTACTTTCATCGCCATATACACTGTAATAGGCTTGAATTTCCCTTTTCCATTGATCAACGTATTGTTGGTTTAAATCGTACCGCTTGGCTTCTATAATAATATCTTGTTTTGCAGTTCGAATAAACACATCGGGCTCCACACGTGTTACATTAGGAATAGTATCAGCACTCCAATTAGGCCAAAACGTTATGCTCTCTATTTGATGTAACTCTAGATTCTCAATTTCATCAAATAAGGCTGTTGCAAAAATATGGTGCAACAACTCTTGTGGTAAATACATCAATCTTTCAAAAATTGACGATGTTAAAGCATCTTCATTGGCTTTAAAAATAGCGCGATTTACTTTGTTATGTTTGATGGCATATATCATTTATGAAGTCGCTTTATGTTTTATATTTTAATGTTGGGTTGGTTGAATAGATTTGTAATTAACAACTTTTTTTGATCGTTATTCTTTATCAACTTCTTTACTCTGCAACGCGTTTGTCGATAACTATTTAGAAACAAAAATTAGTTTACACTATTTTTAGCTAGCTTGGCAGAATTGTCTTTTATTATGCCTCGCACTCTTTGGAAATTATCCGCTAGAATACCATCTGAAAAATCACCAATTCTACCATTTATTTTGTTCTCTAAAACTTTGAACATTTCACCTACTTGATCAGGTGCAAGCCTTGAATATAAAAACCTTCCTCCACTAGCACCTTTATTTATAGCTGTCGCAGAATTACCTACGATTTTAGAAGTTTTGCTTCTAATTTGATCATTTCTAAAAGTTTTAGCAATAAAATTAGCAATCTTATCATTCATTAGTTTTAGCGGTATTTTTGAAAACTGAGTTGCTGATTTAGGCAAAATACTATTTGCTTTATAAACTTTAGCTGCTTGTGTCAATCCACCTAGAACTCCTTTACAAAACGTAGCACCGGGAATAATTGAAACAAAAGTAAGTGCATTATCTATGTTTTGTTTTTTGTTTTCTGCAACAATTCTTATTTTTTCGTCTTTTACCAATTCGTCAATCTTAAGCATAACTTCTTCAGCTAATACTATTGGTCCTGCATCGTAAAAATCTATTAATTCTTCTTTGTTTAATTTACTTTTGTATTTTTCATTGAGCAAACTAAGCTCATTCAATAATTGGAAATATGTTTGATTTAATTCAACTTCCTTCTCCAATATGTCTAATCCACTTTTGTTTTGCTCTAGTGCTATAGCCAAATTTGTTTCGTCAAGCGTATATGTTTTAGCGGACTTTTTTTCTATCTGATCAAGTGTCTTTTTATAAATTTCAACTTCAAATAAAATTATCTGAGGCAACAAAGTCTTTAAATTTTCCTTGTGTTTGTTCATAATAATTAAAGCCTCTGCTGCATAAGTTTCGGCTGTAAGAGTTGTGTCTAGCTTAACTTCTTTTTCTATAATAGAACTTCCAATAGTGTTTTCAAACTTCTCCTCTTTTTTATTATTACAACTCAATGCAAAACCGATGACTAGACAAATTACAAGATACCTCATGTTTTAAAATTTTCTCTCGGTTCCTAAATCAATTGTATTGGCAACAGAATTACCATTTACATCCATGATATATTCAAAAAATAAATGTCCATTTTTAGTGTATAAATCTTGTTTTACATCACCTTGAAATAGTTCGGTATCAAGTTCTAATTGTTGGTCAAAAATTAAATCGTGCATCGGCTCTTTACCATAACCCTTTTGAATTCTTCGTACATTTTTGCATTGTATTTTATTACTACTATAAGCTAAATCATAAATGAAAAAGGCATCCTCTGTTATATATAAATACTTATAAGTTCCAAATTCACTTTTTTTGGTTAAATCAATATGTTTAATTGTACCTTCATCTATAACTGCTCCTTTTAGCATCTTGTAGTAATCTCCTTTTAAATTTAAAAGCTGTTTAGGATTTGACTTGAACCACTTCTCAACACTTACATATTCTGGATAATTTTTCCTTTGATATGCAAAATAGGCTGTTTTTCTTGCATTGATCAATGAGTCACTATCTACAAAGACTTCTTTGGTACTCTTCCATTTTTTTGAAATATAATTTCCCTCGGTTTTGGTTTCAGCTTTATTATCTTTACCTTTTTTTTTATTTTCTTTACCGCAAGAAAACAATACTAATGTGATTAACATTACATAAATTGATGTGATTTTCATATTTGCTTTTTTTATAATTCTTTATTTATTTATTTATTTATTTCTCCCTGCAACGCCTCTCTCAACACCTGCTGCAACAATTTTTACAATTACCTTAGCTCCTTAAAATTATTTTATCCCATATTTTTTATTTAGAAAAACTCTCAGCTCCTTACCAACAACTTTGGCTATATCTTGCCAATAAATTATTTTGCAATTGGTTCTTAGGTCTAAGTATTCATCTTTTACGCACATTACTGTTTGGCAGAAACTTTTGACCAAATCAGGTCTACGCATATCACATATGAGGATGAATTGTGCATTATATTGGTTAGCTGCTAATATGTTTCTAATGAGTTGGTAATTTTGATAATGTGTTTCGGTTTGTAGTAATTTGTTTGTGTGAAACACATTCTTAAAGTCTGCATATTGCTCTACAATACCTTTTACTTGATTACAGAAATTTTCTTCTGTTAACTTACATTCTGCAATAATATTTTTATTGATTAATACATCAACTTCCGTCATATCCTCTTCAATCTTATTGTTATTTGTTTTCTGCACTTTTGCTTTGAATCCAAATTCTACAGATGATATCTTGTCTACTTCGAATAGGTTTGTAACTCCTTTCCATTTTCTAAAGCCTGGGTGGCAAAAAATATTCATTGCCAATGCATCTGAACTGTTAGAAGACTGCATTTCTAATACAACTGGTTCTTTAGTTTGTGTATTTGGATGAATTTTTTTTGTTCGTGTTGAATAGTCATTATTATTAGAAATAGTAATCCAACTTTCTTTTTGAAAACTGTAGCTTACATCATTAAAAATTACGGAGCTATTTTTAAACTCATCAGGATGGGCATAATTATCACCAAAATTAATCTGTCCATAGTTTTCTCCCAAATTGATTAGCTCTTGTTTTAATTCTATATCGTACTTCATACATTTTTTTTAGGCTGCAATGTCTCTCGTAAAACCTGTTGCAACAACTATTCGTTATACCCTTGACTTTTTTTATACTTCCCACTAAATCCTCAAAACTGACTTATTATTTAAAGGTGAAAACAAGCTTATTTATCTACCTCCTGCAAATTTCTCCATTATGCTTGTTGGCATAGTAGGAGATGAATCATCTTTTAATAATCCAGTATCAGCGCGGCTGAAAAGGGATTGTAATATTAGCTGTCTTTCTTCGGGTTCAATGGTAGTGTCTTTTTTTAATGCTAAATAAAAATGAGTTAATTGTTCACGTTCCTCTGCATCTCTTGATAAATGAAAAGAACTAAAAGTCATTTTAGATAATATTTTTATGGTGAAAGCTAAGAGTGAAACAATTGTAATCAAAATAATTGACCATTTGATTCCTTTGATTCGATCATTAAAAGCAGTTTCATAGAAGTCAGTACCTAATGTCATTAATAGAATAAATAAAAGAATTGCTGCAATAACTGACGTTCTAATTAGCCAATTTAAATATTTATCACCTTCCGATTTTAATAATATTGCACGATCGTTCCAGTATTTTGCAGGAGCTTCTAATCTAAGTTTTTCCTTGTATAAATCTTCATTAATTTTTATGGACTCTTGTGCTTTGCTGTAAAAATTTTCAAAACCTTGCTCTGTGCTTTTGAACCAATCTTCAAAATTTTTGTTTTTTTCTTGTTTCAGTGCATCAACTGTTTCAAAATGACTAGTTAAGTTTTCTTTTGCATCAGAGAGATTTCCGTTCAATTGTTTCTCTGCTTCAACAATATAGTTGTTGTATTTTTCTCTTATCTGACGTAAACTTATCTTTTCATTATTTCTTCTCTGTAAGATTTCAGATTCCTTTTGGTTTTTAAATTCATAAGCAAATAATACACCTGTAAAGTATCCTATTCCTTTATTAAAGTTAATAGTAACACCAGTAATAAAATCTATAGCTCCTTGTGTATGATTTATATTTTTGGTGTTTACTTTCAACAGAAAATCAGTTTCTGGAGAATCAATTAAAAAAACATAATATTCATTTTGAAATCTTGGATTTTGAATCACACTTATTAATTGACTCCATTGATAATCAAATTGACTTAGGTTGTTTTCTATAAAATACTCTGTCAAACCAATTATTCTTGATTTAAGATTTTCAAAATGTTTTTTTGAGTGTGCTAAATACTCCGGAATGTTTTCAATATGATTCCAACCAATAACTTGATCGTAAATAAATTTATAAATGGATTGAATTCCGTCTAATTCAAGTTTCGATTCTAAATGAGGGTAATTTAGAACAATCTTTAAATTATTCAATTTATCCTTAATTGGACTATCGTTTATTAATTTTCTAAAATTCGTAATATCCATATTTAGTACTTTTATTATTAATTTACTATTCCCCCTGCAACGCCTCTCTCAAAACCTGCTGCAACAACATTTCATTATACCCCTGACTTTCTTTAATACTTTGCTCTAAACTATCACAAAATGCCATTAACTCCTCCAACTTAGCTACGATTTGCTCTTGCTCGTAAAGTGGTGGTAATGGTATAATAAATTGCTCCAAATTGTATTTAGGCAATCCTTCACGACCAGCACCAGTTGTTGAACTAAATATTAGTTTTTGAAAATATGGTGATAATACGAGTTTGTGAAGAAAGATGGTTCTTCGCCTAAATTAGTGGAAAGTCAAAAATTCACTTAATTTTAGGGTATGGAATTAGACGGATTAGGAGTTTTGTTGGGAGTTAAATCTCCATGGGTTTTAAAAAAGATAAAT
>JAFCUE010000039.1:0-31659 GCA_051990185.1 Flavobacterium sp. DT2-2
CCTACGAATATGACTTTTAGCAGCACACCAATATATTGTGCGCCAGCTTCTAGTACAACAAGTACGGTAACCATAACGACTACTAATGGAGTAGGACCTTTGGCTTACGCGATTCTTTCGCCAGCAAGTGCTACGGGTAATATATCAGGAGCAAGTTCAGGAGTCTTTACTACTTTGGCACCAGGTGATTACATGTTCCAAGTAACCGATGCTAATGGTTGTACGTACCAAGAATTGTACACCATTTCTCCGGTGACCCCTATTGCAATTGTAGGTGCGTTAGTAAATGACATTACGTGTAATGCTGCGAATGGAACTACAAATAATGGTTCGGCTCGATTTACCGTAACAGGATTTAGAAGTACAGGTAATTATTCAATAAATGTAACTAGTGTGCCAGCGGCACTGCCATTTACACAAACAGCTTCTGGTGATGTGATAACCTTAACAGGATTGTCAGCTGGAATCTACACGGTTTCGGTTACTGATAATACAACTTTATGTGTAGCTAATGCTTCAGTTACTATAGCAGAGCCAGCAGCAATAGCCTTTACTACAACAGCAACTAAAGTGTTCTGTTCACAAGACATTTCACAAATCACGGTAAGCGGGGTAACAGGCGGAACAGGTGTGTATACGTATGCAGTAGTAGCAGGCGGTGCTATTGCTCCACTTGCAGGAACGTATAGTAACAGTCCAGTACTTTCGGTTGATACTAACTTGACTAATTTATCATGGGATGTGTACGTGAAAGATGCTAACGGTTGTATTGCCATGCAAAATGTAATTGTGGTGAGCGATGCTCCACCAACCATTGTGGCACCAGCAGCACAGTGTTTTGAAGGTACTGCTTTGACAGTAGACTTAAATATCATAACAACTACCTATAACCCAACGAAAATCTACACCCTAAACGGAGTGGTTTTAGCTTCTTCAACAGCAACATTTACAGCTGCAGGAACGTATGTTTTAGGAATTAGAGATGACAATGGTTGCGAAGCTTTTGTAAATTACACTATTGAAAATCAACTACTAGCCAATGCAATATTGACTAAAGACTTGTATTGTGCAGGCGCAGTAAATGCTACTATCGAGGTAACCATTTCAGGCGGCGTGGGACCTTATACCGTTCAAACGAACTTAAATGGAGCACCAACTGGTACGCCAGTTTCGGGAGTTGCAGGTCCGGTGTATACGGCATCAGTAGCAACAATAGGAACATACACGTTCACCATTACCGATAGTAATGCAGCTGTTTGTGATGTTATTAGTAATTCAGTTGTAGTAACTACACCAGCAACCCCTGCATTTACCACAACATTTACGAATGCTACGTGTAACGGAGATAGTAATGGAACTATTACGGTAACACCATCTAATGGAGTAGCGCCATACACGTTTGATTTAAGTGGAGCAGGATCCAATCCAACAGGAGATGCTAACGGATTTTACACCGGATTACCAGCAGGTTCTTATACGGTTGTAATCACGGATTCAAAAGGATGTACTTCTCTAGTAACAACTGCAATTACGATTGCTGAACCAGTAGTAGTTTCTGCTACTATTTCAGTAACCACAGCTTTATCTTGTGGTGCGGGTAATGCAACGCAATCAGCAACGGTAACCGCAGTAGGTGCAGGAGGAAATGGTTCGTACCAATATAACTTCAACAACCAAGGATTTACACCAAGTAATACTTTTGTAACCAATACCGCTGGACCAGTTAGTGTTATTGCAAGAGATGCGAACGGCTGTACTTTTGCAACAGCAGTAAGCACCACGGTTGTGGCACTTAATCCACCTACTGATATGACTTTTAGCAGCACACCAATATATTGTGCGCCAGCTTCTAGTACAACAAGTACGGTAACTATAACGATTACTAATGGGGTAGGACCTTTGGCTTACGCGATTCTTTCACCAGCAAGTGCTACGGGTAATACATCAGGAGCAAATTCAGGAGTCTTTACTGCTTTGGCACCAGGCGATTACATGTTCCAAGTAACCGATGCGAATGGTTGTACGTACCAAGAATTGTATACCATTGCTGATGTCATTAGAATTACATCAGAGCCAATTGCTACAACTAATGTGACTTGTTTTGGTTTTGCCAATGGAACAACAACCATTTCGGTTTCAAATTTTGCAGGAACGTACAGCTATACTTTTGATACAAATCCAGCGGTTGCAGGTGTAAATAATGCACAACTGATTTTCAATAGTCTAACGCCTGGTTTACACACCCTTGTAGTTACTGATACTATTACTGGATGTACAAGTACGGTAAACATTACTATTAGTCAGCCTGCTGCAGCACTTGATTTCACCAGTACAGCAACGAACACTAATTGTAGTGTCGATATGGCAACTATTACGGTTGTGGCTTCTGGTGGAACAGTAAATTATAAATATGTTGCAGTGATTGCAGGTTCAACACTGCCAGCAGCAACTGCTTACGGATCCAGTAATACACTTGTTGTAGATACTAATGGAGGAGCAAATATGGCGTGGGATGTCTATGTGATGGATGCCAATGGATGTTTCATTACTAAACCACAAACTATTGTTTTAGACGCTAGCCCAGTTATTGCTTCGGTAATAGCAACGCAGTGTCCGAGTCCAACAGGAAAGTATACCATTACAGTAACAGCTACAGGATTTAGTACAGCATTGCAGTACAGCGCCGATGGTAGCAACTACCAAACCGGAAATGTAATTACTGTGAATGCACCAGGCACTTATACCATTTCGGTTAAAGATGCAAATGGTTGCATAACTACTGCGGCACCAGTAACCATTGTAGCTCCATTAATTTTGACATCTACAGTTACCACTTCGCCTTCGTGTGCTAATGATGATGGTGTGATTGCAGTTGTTACAACGGGCGGTTCAGGAAATTATGAATATAGAATTGATAGTGGCGTTTACCCAATGACTACACCATTTACAGGAATTGCTTCAGGAACACATACCATTTATGTACGTGATACAACAACGGGCTGTGAAGTAAATAGAACTGTAACGTTACAACCAGCCACGTTGATAACTGGATTTAGTTTGAATACTACACCTGTAACTTGTAACGGTGGAACTGATGGAACAATTGCGGCTACTTTAGCTACACCAGCTCCAGGAATTAACGATAATCCAGTGTACACCTATGTTCTAAACGGAACAACAGTAGGCGGAGTAGCAGTAAACAGACCGTCTCAAAATTCACCAGTATTTAGCGGTTTAGCTGCTGGAACCTACACGGTGGTTGTCACATCCGGTAGAGCGTGTACGGGTACTCAAACCATAAACGTAGTACAACCAGCAGCACTTGTTGTGCCTGCACCAACTGTTGTACAATTTGGTTGTACCACAGGAAACGTTGGGAACAATGCTACAATTACAGTTACTGGCGTGACGGGTGGTACCACTCCATATTTGAACTATGAATTCATTAAAATAGGAACACCTAATACACAAGTACAGTTTAGTAGTAATAATGTGTACACGGAAGCGAATCTTTTAGGAGGTTCATACCTTGTAAATGTATACGACAGTAAAGGTTGTGTTGGAACAGCAACCGCGCCAATAACAATTGCGCCTTATGTTGCTTTAGATAAGGTAAATATTGCTATCAATCAAGCGATTACGTGTTCTAATCTGGAAAATATTACCGTTACTGCAACAACAGTTGGAGGAACAGCAACTAATTTAGAATATACGCTGGTAGATACCAATGCAACTACCAATACAACGGGTACTTTATATCCAAGTCAAACCAATACAACGGGCATATTTACTAACCTACCCGTTGCTGATTATTTAATCACGGTAAGAAACTTAAATACGAATTGTGAAATAAAAGGAGTTCATTATGTAAACGAACCGAATACGTTTGATTTAACTATTGACGCTGTGGTAGATGTAACTTGTTTTGGTGGAACTAATGGTAGTGCCAATGTAACTTTCGTAGACCGATACATTACTACGACGCCACCAAATGGAGATGATGCGGGAGCATTTACCTATACATTACAAGATTCGCTTGGTAATGCATTAACAGGCGGAACTTCTCCTAATGCTGGACCTTTCCCTATTACAGGTTTAGCTGCCGGTACTTATACCATAACAGCAACATTATCACAATCACCAGATTGTGCGGTGACTAGAAACTTTACCATTGCGGGTCCTAGTGCAGCGCTTGACATCACCGAAACCCATACAGAAATCACTTGCGTGGCAGGTAATAATGATGGTTCGATCTCAGTAAGTGCAACTGGCGGATGGTCTGGTGGCTATGTATTTGAAGTACTTAAAGATGGCGCGACATTTAGTGCTTACAGTGGTCTAACCGATTATACGAACTTAACTGTAGGCGTTTACACTATTAATGTAAAAGACAGCAAAGGTTGTATTGATACTGTAACTGTTACTTTAGTAAATCCTACACCGATTGCTATTACAGTTACACCAGCTACACAGACCGTAACTTGTTTTGGAGATAAAACAGCAAGCATACAGGCAACTGGAGTAAGTGGTGGTCAAGGTGCTAACTACTTATACACTTTAAATTACGTATCGCTTTCACCAGTTGTTTCATCTGGACCACAAGCGTCAGGTATATTTAGTGGATTAGGAGTAGGAAATTATTCGATTACAGTTACTGATGGTTGGAATTGTAGCGCAACATCGGCAACGGTAGCTGTTACAGAACCAGCATTAGTACAATCTGCTCTGGTCGTATCTAGATCACAAACTTGTACGACTTTAAGCCAATTGACTTTGTCTGCTACAGGAGGAACACCACCGTACACGTACAGTGCTGATAATACAACCTATTCAACAATTCCATTTGCAAGTTCAGTTTCTTTCGATGTTCCAGTAGGAACGTACCGTTACTTCGTTAAAGATTTTAATGGCTGTGTGGCTGCAGTTTCAAATGATATTGAGATTGTTCCACTAGAAAAGTTAATAGTAAATGTAGATGCAACCAATGCAGTAATTTTATGTAAAGATGACTTAAAGGGTGTGATTGTAGCAAATGCTACAGGTGGTTTAGGAAATTATACATATACGTTGTTAAATGGCTCTGGAGTAGTAATCGTTCCTGCGCCTACGCAATTGACGCCGGGTCGCTTTACAAATTTAGGCGTTGGTTTCTATCAAGTACGAGTAGATAGTGGCGATTGTAATGAAGTTTCTGCGGTTAAGGAAATTACAGAGCCTGCGCAAGGAGTAACTTATACGGTAAATAAAACTGACGTAACTTGTAATGGCGAAAACAACGGTAGAATCGAAATCGTTGCAACGGGCGGAACAGGTAAGATTATGTATTCGATATCGGATCGTTCTGACCAGTTTTTTGATGATGGTATTTTTGAGAATCTTGCCCCAGGAAATTATGAAATCCTTATTCAAGATGAAAAAGGTTGTTATAAAGAGTATCCATTCACTATTGACCAACCAGATCTATTATTCGGTACGCTTCAACCAGGTTCATTAATGCCAGAAGTTTGTTCTGGTGACAATGATGGTGCTTTTAGCATCACTGTAGCTGGAGGTGTTAAACCGTATAGTGTAAGTCTGGATGCGATCAACGGGCCTTACACACAAGGTGCTGCGGGTCAAACGGATTTTGATTTCACGAATCTTTCAGGCGGAAAACATAAGGTTTACATTAAAGATGCTAGTAACTGTCCTTCTGAATTAGAAGTTATCATGCCAGATGCGGTATTGATTAATCCAAAAGCGGCTGTATCTTATGACTGTGTAAACAATACACAAGCAAACCGAGTAGTTGTGTCTTATGATGCAAGTAATGATCCAACAGACTTAGATTTTGACTTAGACGGATTAGGGAATTACCAAGCGAGTAACACATTCGATAATGTAGCGCCAGGTCAGCATTTTATTACTGTGAGACATACAAATGGTTGTATACAATCTACTGTACCATTTACTGTAGATCAAGTAGATCCATTAGTGCTAGTTATTGATGACGGAGATTTAAATCAAATTAAAGCAACCGCTACAGGTGGAACAGGAGTATATGAGTACAGTTTTAATGGAGAGGATTTCACCACTCAAAGTACCTACGCCTTCTACCAATCAGGAAATTATACGGTGATTGTTAGGGATAAATACGGATGTACAGCTACTGTAAATAGAGATTTTACGTACATTGACATCTGTATTCCGAATTACTTTACGCCAAACGGTGATGGTAATTTAGACGAATGGGCTCCTGGATGTACAAACAATTACCCAGATCTTTCCTTCTCAATTTTTGATCGTTACGGCCGCGTAATTGCCAAATATAGATTAGGTCAAAAATGGGATGGTAAGTACAAAGGCGAGGAATTACCTTCGGGAGATTATTGGTATACACTTAAATTGAACAATAATAAAGACGATCGGGAGTTTGTAGGTCACTTTACATTGTATAGATAACAAAATAATAAATTGACGTTATCTACTAAAAAATAGTATCATGAAAAAAACACTTATATCTTTTTTACTGCTGACTGTGACGCTAACCGCGTCCAGTCAGGAGTTAAATCTGCCCGTTTTTACGCAGTATCTTGCTGATAATCCATTTGTTCTATCACCAGCCTATGCGGGTATTGGAGACAATCTTAGAATTAGACTCAATGGTTTAACGCAATGGGTAGGAATAAAGGACGCACCGGATAACCAATCTCTTTATGCCGATTTTAGGATCGCAGATCGTTCTGGTGTGGGGATTTCAATTTACAATGATAAAAATGGCTATACCAGACAAACAGGTGCTAAAGTATCCTTTGCGCACCATATTATTTTAGATTATTACTCCAAGCAGTACCTATCTTTTGGAATTTCGTATAATTACAACAATTTTAAAATTGATATTGACGAGTTTAAGCCGGATTTTGAAAATCCAGTTTTAGATCCAAGCATTACGGACAATCGATTTACGTCTAACAATAACTTTGATGTAAGTTTGCTATATCGTAATAAAGGTTTTTACGCCTCTTTTAACGCCAGTAATATACTAGACAAGAATACCGACAAGTTTTCAGGAATAGAGCCTGTATTGCTTCGAAATTACCAAGTGTATAGCGGGATGATTATTAAAGGTGCCACAAACCAAGATGAATTTGAACCGTCCGTCTATTTTCAATATTTTGCCAGTGATAAAAGATCCAGTACCGATGTGAACTTTAAATACAGAAAATTTAATAACTATGACGATTATTATTGGATAGGTGCTTCGTATCGTTTTTTAAATGACCAGCCCGGAAAACCCCTAAATTTAGGTCCAATGCTGGGATTTCAAAAGTCTAAATTTTATTTTGGATATTCGTATCAGCTCACTTTTAACGAGCTGTCCTCCTTCAATTCTGGAACGCATATGATTACCTTAGGATTTGACTTTTTACAAGGCATTAGCGATTGTCCGTGTACGCAAGGTCCTATTCATGACTAAAAAACAATTTTGTTAAATACTAAATCCGACTTTTAGAACGAGTCGGATTTTTTATGTTTTGTTTTTAGTATTATGAATCTCGACTGCGCTTAATTTGACAAAAATAAAATAGGCTCGATTTGACAAAAACAAACGACTTTCGTCTGACAATACTTGATTATAAAACTGGCATTTCTTTTATGCACCAAAGCGTGGTTGTTTGTCTAAAACTTGTCGTTTTATCCATTTAAAAATTACAACGTTTTCGTTGCTAAAAAATAATACAATCCCCTATAAGTAGTAAGAAAGATTTATTGTCGCACTTATTAAAAAGAGTTTTTGCCACAGATTAGAAGGATTAAAATGATTTTGAAAATTACATAACCAATTAATCTGTGCTAATCTGTGAAATCTATTGCTAAGAAATTTAGTGCTTTATTAAAACACGACATTAAATTTTAGCGATTACTTAGATGTATTCATTGCTGTTTTAAAAGTGCTATATTTGTTACTCTTTGATGAAAATAAACTAAAAAACATACTGATGAAAACTTTAAATGATTTCGATTTCAAAAATAAAAAAGCAATTATCCGAGTAGATTTTAATGTGCCTTTGGATGAAAATTTCAACGTAACCGACGCGACTCGTATCGAAGCAGCAAAACCTACTATTGATGCTATACTGAAACAAGGTGGGAGCGTAATTTTGATGTCACATTTAGGGCGTCCAAAAGGAGTTGAAGAGCAATATTCGTTAAAACACATTCTGAATACAACTGCTGAAATTTTGGGCGTTCCGGTTCAATTTGCATCCAACTGCATAGGAGCATCAGCAAAAGAGGCAGCCGACAAACTGCAAGCAGGCGAAGTTTTGCTTTTAGAAAACTTGCGTTTCCATAGTGAAGAGGAAGCTGGAGATGTGGCTTTCGCCAAAGAACTAGCATCACTTGGGGATATTTATGTAAATGATGCTTTTGGTACCGCACACAGAGCACACGCTTCAACAACTATTATTGCACAATTTTTTCCAACAGCAAAATGTTTTGGATTATTGTTAGCCAAAGAAATAGAGAGTTTAAACAAAGTATTGAAAAATAGTGAAAAACCAGTAACTGCTATTTTGGGTGGCTCTAAGGTTTCGTCTAAAATCACGGTTATTGAGAATATTTTAGACAAAGTAGACCACATGATTATTGGCGGCGGGATGACCTTTACTTTTGTAAAAGCGCTAGGAGGTAAAATCGGGAATTCTATTTGTGAAGATGACAAACAAGAGTTGGCCCTGGAAATTTTAAGATTGGCCAAAGAAAAAGGTGTCCAAATTCACATACCAGTTGATGTAATTGCAGCAGATAGTTTTTCGAATACAGCCAAAACACAAACCGTAAATGTTAATGAAATTCCAGATGGTTGGCAAGGTCTGGACGCAGGTCCAAAATCATTGGAACAGTTCCAAAAAGTAATTATGGACTCTAAAACAATCTTGTGGAACGGTCCATTGGGAGTATTTGAAATGGAGAATTTTGCGCATGGAACTATTGCGCTAGGAAATTTTATTGCAGAATCAACTGCAAACGGAGCATTCTCACTGGTGGGAGGCGGAGATTCTGTGGCGGCAGTAAAACAATTTGGTCTTGAAGATAAAATGAGCTACGTATCTACCGGTGGTGGTGCCATGCTGGAAATGCTGGAAGGACGCACTTTACCCGGAATTGCTGCTATTTTAGATTAATTTACAGCAAATAGTAAAATTTAACCGATCCATAGCGATACAAGATTACGCTGTGCTGTTTAGGAAACCTTGGTGATACAAAATGTCATTGAGGTTTTTTTTATATAATTTAGTCATTTATTTATATAATTTACTGATTTTTTTATAAAGGTTTTACTGTAAAAATTGTCTAAAAATGTTTCAAAACAAGGTAAAAACTGCATTTTTAACACTTTTTAACTAAATTTTTACAATAAACCTGCTAAGTTTGTAAATAGTACGCTTCGTAATGAATTGAAATATAGGTCTTTGATCGTAAAAATATGAATATAAAAAACACCACAGTATCGTTTTTTCTGCTAGCATCCGTGCATTTATTTTCGCAAGAAACAGTTGTAAATAAAGAGTATACCAAAATAGAAATAAAAGGATCCTATTTAGATTCCATTAAGAATTCCTTTGTAAAAAGCGCAGTAGCTTCCCGAGTAGACAGTTTGTGGATAAAGGAGTTAACCAATCTTGATTTGTACAATAATCTTAGTGAGGATATTAAAACCATTAATATCGATCAAACAGTAGATTATGAGCTACCTACAGCGCTTTTGAAAGAGAGATTAGCGGCTATGGATGCCAAATCCCCTTTTAATATTGAGTACAATACAGGACTAGAAAACATCATCAAATCGTTCTTAAAGTATCGAAAAAAGTCATTTGAACGGTTAATGGGTACCTCAGAATATTATTTTCCAATTTTTGAAGAGGCTTTGTCCAAGCAAAATGTCCCTTTAGAAATAAAATATTTGGCGATTGTAGAATCGGCTTTAAATCCTAAAGCAGTATCAAAAATGGGAGCTACAGGGCTATGGCAGTTTATGTATCATACCGGAAAGCAATATGGATTAAAAATCGATTCTTATATTGATGAGCGAAGCGACCCATTGCGAGCGAGTGATGCAGCTGCAAAGTACATGACAAATATGTATAAAATTTTTGGCGATTGGGATTTGGTATTGGCGTCCTATAATTCTGGTCCAGGCAATGTTACCAAAGCCATCAGGCGTTCTGGTGGGCAGCAAAATTACTGGAACATCAGAAAAAATCTTCCGAAAGAAACACAAGGATATGTCCCCGCTTTTCTCGCAACGATGTACATTTACGAGTACCACAAGGAACACGGAATTGTCCCAAATAGAGCCGTAGTAAAACATTTTGCCACGGATACAATCGCAATCAAACAACAAATGACTTTCAAGCAAATAGCTGATTTATTGGATGTTTCAATAGCACAATTGCAGGTTTTGAATCCGTCCTATAAGCTCAATGTTATTCCGTTTTACCAAAATGAAAACCATTATTTGAGATTACCTCAAGAAAAAATTGCTGTTTTTGTATCTAATGAAACTCAAATTTATGCCTACGTTCAACATGAATTGGACAAACGTGAGAGACCTTTTGAAATGCAAAAAGCATTGGTAGTAAAGGATACGGTAAATGCTGCTGTAGTAGCGGGTAAAGTTCCTGAATTTAAGTATTATAGGGTAAAAAAAGGGGATAATTTAAGAAGTATTGCTGCAAAATTTAATGTTGCTGTTGTAGATATAAAACATTGGAATAAGTTAACTAGCAGTAGTATTGCTTCTGGTAAGAGTTTAAAAATAGGAAAAGGACTTGACGCTAGTATTGGGAATATTGACTCAAAGGAAGCATTGGTTTCAGCAGATAAAACAACACACAACTTCAGATCTAGTGCATTAGAACATAAGCTAATTAAAGAGGATAAGACGAAGAAAACACAAGTAGCAGAAACAATAGTTCCTGATTTATCAGAAATGTACGTGGTGCAAAAAGGAGATAACTTAGGCATTATTGCTAAGAAATATGAGGTTACAGTTGCCGATATTCAAGAGTGGAATCACCTTTCCAATAACAATGTACAAATAGGATCTACGTTGCAAGTTGCCAAAAATGAGTTGAACCGTAAAACAGAATTGACTGCAATCGCGGATCGAAAAGATATTGAATATGTTGTTTTACAAGGAGATAATTTAGGAACCATCGGGAAAAAATTCGGAGCTTCTATAACGGATTTAAAACAATGGAATAATTTACCAGACAATAGCATAGGCGTGGGCACTACTTTGATTGTTGCCAAAGACGAGATTGTCATTAAAACGAACAAAGCAACGGTTAGTTCATTTAAGAAAAAAGTAAATAGCGGGTTGCCATCCAAAAAAGAAACACTGGATTACTATGTAAAGAAAGGTGACTCTTTGTATAGCATATCACAAAAATATCCGGGAGTAACTATCGCGGATCTAAAAAAATGGAACGGTATTCGCGGAGAAGATATCAAGCCCGGAATGAAGTTAAAAATAAACGGATAATACAATTAACTTCTATAAATTTGGGTTTTATTTTATAATTGAATTACAATGTATAAAGCCTATTTTTTATTTCCTTTCCTTTCCTTGTTTTTTTTTTCTTGTAAAAATGACAAGGAATCCATGCCGCGAAAAACAGCTGGGAAAATCAATACAATTTCAGTTATTATTGAGGACCAATTATGGAATGCGGATGTTGGTGATAGCATTAGAAATAAGTTTGCTTCCCCAGTCATAGGTTTGCCACAAGAAGAACCCTTGTTTAACATCAACCAATATCCAGTGAAATTATTGGAGGGTTTTATGACCGATACCCGAGCAATAATTGTAGTTAAGAAAGGCGAACTAAATAAATTTAAGATTGTTAAAGATCAATACGCCTCCCCTCAGAATGTATTTCATATTTCTGGTAAAACAAGTGTAGATATAATTGCTAGCCTTGAGAAACATGCTCCCCAGATGATTCAGCTGATCAAGGAAGCAGAAATAGCCGAAAGTCGAAAAATCAACGGGCTATCTCACATTAATCCGACTGTTATTTCAAATAAATTCCACATCAATTTACAAGTTCCTTCTGGTTACGTCTATGTGCTTCAAAAAAGCAACTTTATGTGGTTGAAAAAAGAGATTATTGGGGGCAATACCAGTTTTTTAATTTATCAAGTGCCTTTGAGTGCGATTAAGAAAGACAAAGATGTTATTAATAATATTATAAGAATACGTGATTCTATTGGGAAATTATACATTACAGGAACCGAACCCAAGACGAATATGATCACCGAAGAAGCGTATGCGCCGTATCTTTCAAAGATTACTTTTGATGCAAAAGAAACCTTTGAAACTAAGGGGACTTGGGAATTAAACAATGATTTCATGTCGGGTCCTTTTATTAATTATGCCATAATCGATACCCAATACAATCGCATTTTAGTTTTAGAAGGTTTTTGTTATGCCCCTTCTAAGGAGAAACGGGATCTCATGCACGAGCTCGAATCGATTATTAAATCTGTTGAAGTACAAAAAAAATAGTATTTATTTTCTTTTCTTTGTCGTATAAAAAAACAAAAACAGCACGATGATACAATGGAAAATCAAGGCGTTTGACGCACTTACGGTTCACGAACTATATGATGTATTGCAATTAAGAAGTGAGATCTTTGTGGTAGAACAAAATTGCGTTTATCTTGATCTTGACGGAAAAGATAAAGTCGCCTTGCACCTCATAGGTGAATTTGAGGGAGAAATTGTGGCACATTCTAGATTGTTTCAACCCGGAATTAGTTTTGATTATGCATCGATTGGAAGAGTTACCGTTTCGGCTAAGTACCGCGATCGAAAATGGGGACACGATTTAATGCGAGAATCCATAGCTGGAATTGCATTGCATTTTGGCGAAAGCAACATCACTATTGGAGCACAATTGTATTTGAAAAAATTCTACGAAAGCCATGGATTTGTGCAAACAAGCGAAATGTATTTAGAAGATGATATTCCGCATATTGAAATGAAAAAAACCAACTAAATTTGTATATAAAATAAACTCAAGAGCGCTTTGATTACATTTTGAGGATTGTTTTGTATTCAGCAGTGTTATTTAAAATAGTCATCGCTTTTTTGATCTCTATATTGTTTTTGATGTAATATTGATACAGTCCTTCTTGATATTGATAGCGTTTTATAACGTCATTCAAAATAAGATTCTTTATTTCTTTTTGGTTTTTGTCCAGTAAAGCATTCTCACTTTTTTGAAGCGCGGTTAATAATTGTTGGTATTCAGCAAGTATCGACTCGTCTATTTTTTCTTTCTTGGCTACTGCCAAAGTATTTTTTAAAGCCAATTCAGTTTCGGTGTCAAAAGAGAATTTTTGAGTTTTCAAAAACTGTTTAAAATCTATAAAATCAGCATCAGAAATCGTAGGAATACGAGTTCCTAAATCAGGATTTTTATAGTAATAACTGGTTACATAATTAAAAATTCCATCATTTTTGATCAAAGCATCAGTAATTGGGCTTGATTTAGCATCCTCTAGTTCAATGTCGGGTTGAATTCCACCACCGTCATATACAGTTCGTCCTTTTCGGGTTTTAAAAGCGGTATAATTTTTCTCCTCGGTCTTGATGGCTTTTCCGTTTTTATCTTTTTTAGAATAGTCCAGTGCTTGAATGCATCTTCCTGACGGCGTGTAATAACGGGAAATGGTAACTTTGAGTTGTGTCCCAAAGGTTAAATCAACCGGTCTTTGTACCAGTCCTTTTCCAAAGCTGCGACTTCCTACCACTACAGCACGATCTAAATCTTGTAACGCGCCAGCCACGATTTCGGAGGCAGATGCACTGCGACCATTGACAAGAATAATCAATGGAATTTCAGTATCTACAGGATCTTTAGTTGTTTTATAGGTACTGTTGTGCTTCTCGATTTTTGATTTTGTAGTAACAATAGTCTCGTTTTTAGGAACGAATAAATTGCAAATATTTACAGCTTCATTCAATAGTCCTCCCGGATTATCTCTAACGTCAAGTATAATGCGTTCTGCGCCTTGCTTTTTTAGTTCTTCCAGCGCTTCTTTGGTTTCATTAGATGCTTTTTTATTAAAATGTGACAAAACAATATAGCCCGTTTTATCGTCTATTTTGGCATAAAAAGGAACCGATTTAATTTCGACTTCGTCCAAAACAATTTGAGTTGCACTGGTTTTTCCTTGGCGGATGTATTTGATATCGATTTTAGTGTTTTTTGCACCTTTAAAAAGTTGGGAAGCATCCTCTTTAAAATCAGCTAAAACAACGTCTCCTATTTGTATAATTTCGTCTCCTGCTTTCAGTCCTGCTTTATCGGCGGGGAAATTTTTATAGGCTTCTTTGACAATTAACTTGTCCTCTTTCCGAGTCAATAATGCGCCTATTCCAGTATATTCTCCGGTGTTGTTGATTTTGAATCGTACTACGTCCTGCTCGTTAAAATAAACGGTGTACGGATCTAAGTTGGCGAGCATTCCCTTGATCGCTTTGTCCATTAAATCACCAGGATTAGTTTCATCTACATAATTGCGGTTTAATTCTTTGAAAAGAGTAGTGAAAATCTCGATTTGCTTGGCAATTTCAAAAAAATCATCTTTGAAACTAGCACCAATGAACAGAAATGCCGCAGCGACAACGGGAATTATGAATTTTTTTTTGAAGAAAGAATACATTGTTTATATTTTTTTTGTCTTAAATCGTTTTCTAATAAAGTAACCTAAAGCAATCATAATGAAGATAAACGGCCAAATGCTGAGTAGATTGATAAATAAACTCGAGAGACTATTGAATCCTGATTTGATAGCAGTCCAAATTTTCATTCCGTAAGAGGCAGTTACACCACTTTCTTGAGCGATAGATTTATAGCATTCTACTGTAATTGTGCTAAATGAAACTTGGTTCTGCATATAATTCAACTTTGCTTCTTTTGATTCTATTTCTTCGCGAATAGCCGAAAGTTGTTTTTCAATTTCCAGCATTTCTGTAACCTTATTCGCTTTTTTCAAAAGTTCGAGATACCGGTTTTCAAGAACTTTTTTAGCTTTTAATCGCGCATCGATATCAATATATTCTGCAGTTACATCCCGAGAAGATATTTCTTTATTGTCAAAATAAGCAACTCCTTTTGAAATGTCTTTTAAAAACAAATCAAAATTTTTGCTTGGAACACGAATGATTAATCTTCTAAATACAGATTCATAATCTTTGCCTTCCGTATCATTTTGAATGATCGCATTAGTACTCTTTACTGCACTTTGTATTTGAATATAGGTAGCCTTTAAATCATTGGTTTCAAAACGAAGAGTACCTTCTTTGATGATTTTTTGTTCTGTCTTTTCTTTTACAGGCGAGTCCGTTTTATCAGCGCTGTAGATACCATTTGGTCCAGATTCTCTTTTTGCAGGAAGTTTAATAGCTGAGATCTTCATATCTAAATCAGCATCAGCTTTTTTACAACTCCCAAAACACAAGAGTACAAGAATAAATAAGGATAGGGACTTCATAAATAAGTTGTTTTAATGCTAAAAATACAAAAAATAGAATTGCTACTCTTCTTTTTTTATTTGAAGCAAAAACTTCTCAAACAATTGAACGGTTTTGGTATTAATTTCCTCGTAGGTCAATCGGTCCTTCGTTTGGTAAAAAAACATAAAAGAGTACGGTTGGTCTAGGTTGTCAATGAGTAGGTGTTTGTTTAAACGATAGGTTTCGCGCAACACTCGCTTGAAATAGTTGCGATCCACGGCTTTCTTAAAATTCTTTTTGGAAACCGAAACGCCCATTTTAATTTTTTCTCCCATCCCGAAGTTTCGGGATTCGGGATTGTTATAACCTCCAGCTTTATAAACCAATCGCAACGGATATTTAGATACTGATTTCCCATCGGTAAATAATAATCCAATCGTAATTTTGCTTTTTAGTTTTTCGGTTTTTGGGTACGTAAAATTCATTTTAATAGAAAAAAGAGACCATTTAAAGTTGCAAAGTTACAATTTAACGCGGTTCCTATGTATTGTTTTAGATGTAAATACTGCTAAAAATATATTTCTTACTTTTGTTCCAAAATTTTAAAGCATGCAAAAACTGATTTCATATCCCATTTCTGTTATTTATTATTTGTGTTTCGGCTTAACTTTGGTAATTTTTCATCCAATACAGTGGGTTTGTTTTAATGTTTTTGGCTACCAAGCGCATAAGAAAAGTGTTGATTTTTTGAATTTTTTCTTGTTGAGGTGCACCAATCTTTTAGGAACAACTTATAAATTTGAAAATAGAGAAAGCATTCCAAAAAATGTTCCGTTGATTTTTGTGTCAAACCATCAAAGTATGTATGATATTATTGCTATGATTTGGTTTTTTCGCCGATTTCATTGTAAATTTGTCAGCAAGAAGGAGTTGGGAAAAGGAATTCCAAGTGTTTCGTATAATTTGCGTCACGGAGGTTCAGTTCTTATTGATCGAAAAGATCCTAAACAAGCCATACCGGCCATTAAGGGATTGGCTGAATATATCGAGAAATACAATCGTTCAGCAGTTATTTTTCCCGAAGGAACACGAAGTAAAACGGGCTTTCCCAAAGCTTTCTCTCAAACAGGATTGAAGATTTTGTGCAAAAATGCTCCCTCGGCATACGTGGTTCCAGTTAGCATAAACAATTCTTGGAAAATAGTTAAATACGGGTTTTTTCCGTTAGGTTTAGGAAATCGCCTTACCTTTGTAGTGCATAAACCTTTAGCGGTAAGCGAATATGATTTTGGTGATTTGATGGAAAAAACCGAAGCAGCAGTAATTCAAGGAATAAAAATTTAATATATATAAAATGTCAATAAAAAACATTCGATTAGAAGTAATGCAGTTTCTGGAAAAAAATGTAGACAGCTTTGTCGATCAGTATCTAATTCCAGTAGAAAAAATTTGGCAGCCTACGGATTTTTTGCCTAATTCTCAGAGCGATACTTTTTTTGACGAGGTCAAAGAATTACGCGAAATTGCAAAAGAATTGCCATACGATTTTTGGGTAACTTTAGTAGGTGATACAATTACTGAGGAAGCATTGCCAACTTATGAATCCTGGTTAATGGACGTAGAAGGAATTGATAATGTAGAAAGAAACGGTTGGTCTAAATGGATTAGACAATGGACAGGTGAAGAAAATCGTCATGGCGATTTGCTAAATAAATATTTGTATTTATCTGGCCGTGTGAACATGCGCGAAGTTGAAATAACGACACAGCACTTGATCAATGATGGTTTTGATATTGGAACTGGAAGAGATCCGTATAAAAATTTTATTTATACTAGTTTTCAAGAATTGGCTACCTATGTTTCTCACAATAGAGTGGCGCAAATGGCCAAGAAATATGGAGATAATAAATTATCTAAAATGTGTAAAATGATTGCTGGTGACGAGATGCGCCATCATCATGCGTACAGCGAATTTGTAAATCGTATTTTTCAAATAGATCCTAGCGAAATGATGCTTGCTTTTCAATACATGATGAAGGCTAAAATCGTCATGCCAGCACATTTTTTGAGAGAATCAGGTGAAAAAATAAGTACGGCATTTGAACAATTTTCTGACTCGGCACAACGAATTGGGGTATACACTGCAGCCGATTATGTTGATATCATGCAGAAATTAATCGACAAATGGGAAATTGACAAGATTTCGGGTTTGACAGATGAGGCCGAAAAAGCCCGTGACTATTTAATGAAGTTACCAGGCAGAATGGCAAAAATATCTGAAAGATTGGTAATTCCACAAGAATCACATATTTTCAAATGGGTAGAACCAGCTTTGGTACGATAAATTTCTGAATTCTAAATAAAGAATATAAATGTTGGATTTTGAAGTTGGATAACTTTAAAATTCAACATTTTTTTTAAATAAAACATACCATGAATAACCCTGATATAATTGCTAAAACAATTCTTTTTGTTAAGGAAAAACTCAACGATGCCGAAGGCGGACACGACTGGTTTCATATCGAAAGAGTGTATAAAAATGCTGTTTTGATTTCAAAAAATGAAGTTTGTGATACCATTATTGTGCAACTGGGCGCTTTGCTGCACGACATTGCTGATAGTAAGTTTCACGATGGTGATGAGACTATTGGTCCAAGAGTAGCCCGGGAATTTTTAGAGTCAGAAAAAGTTGAACAGGAGATTATCACTCATGTAGTGAATATTATTGAAAATATTTCGTACAAGGGTGGGAATTTCGAGAAAAAATTCACTTCAATAGAATTGGATATTGTTCAGGATGCGGACCGATTAGACGCCATAGGAGCGATTGGAATTGCGAGAACGTTCAATTATGGTGGATTTAAAAATAGAACGCTCTACAATCCTGAAATAGCCCCAAATTCGAGTATGACAAAAGAGGAATACAAAAACAATGAGTCGCCAACACTCAATCATTTCTATGAAAAATTATTGCTTTTAAAAGACAAAATGAATACCGCGACAGGAAAGCAAATTGCACAAGAAAGACACCGCTATATGGAAGGATTTCTAGCGCAGTTTTATGCAGAATGGGAAGGGGAAAAGTAAGTAAGCAGTGTTCAGTCCCGAAGCTTCGGGATTAGTATTCAGTTTGTCACGCTGGAAGCGTCTCAGTATTTTTTATTAAAGTAAAATCAAACTAGAATAGGGATTCCTTCAGAATAACAAATTAAATGGATAGTTTTAGTGCTTAAAATTTTCCATTTTTTTGCATTTAGTTTGTCACGCTGGAAGCGTCTCATCGCCGTCTATTAAAGTAAAAGCAAACTATTATAGGAATATCTTAAGTTACAAAAAAAAGGATAAAAATCTTATGTTTAAAAAAGTATTCTCTATTTTTAAATTAAAAAAATGATTGAATACACCGAAGGAATCTACAACTTTTATGTTTACATTTTAACCAATAAAAATAGAACCGTTTTGTATACGGGCGTCACCAATAATTTAAAACGCAGGCTTGCGGAGCATAAAAATCACATTAATGCCAAAAGTTTTACTGCCCGCTACAATGTTGAGTTTTTGATTTATTATGAACATCTCGGTTGGATTCAACTTGCCATTGCCAGAGAAAAAGAAATCAAAGACATGCGAAGAGAATTAAAGTTAAATTTGATCATAGTCTTTAACCCAGAAATGAAATTTTTAGATTCTCATTTTGAGTAGGGATTCCTTCGGAATGACAAATGACATGGACAGTTTTTGCATTTAAATTTTACTGGTTTTTTCTACTTAGTTTGTTACGCTAGAAGCGACTAATTGCTTACTAATTTTTAAATCAAAAATATCGAGATTAATCAAAAATCTTAAATCGAAATTCCTTTCGCTTTCATTTCTAAAATTACATCCGAAGCATTTTTAAAAGTAGGCGCTTGTTCCAGAATACTTGCTACTCTTTTTTTATTTAGTTTAAAAGTGATATCGTTTTCTGTAGTAAACAGCAAAGCGGTTAAAAAAGGGTTATTCATATAGGGAGCTAATATAATAAACGCTTCGTCTAGCGTATGAAAACTTTCTACTTCTTCGGTTTTGTAGCGCGCCGTAACCGAAAGACTAAACATGTCATTTTCCAGTAAAACGGGACGCACATAAATATTTTTCAGGTCTGTATCACCAATGGTTTTGGCAAGCGTTAGTTTAGCATAGGTATGGTTTTCGATACTTTCTTTTACCTTTTCCCAGAAAAGTACAAATACAGGTTGGAAGGACATAAGTTGATTTTTAGATGATGTATTATATTCCGAAACGGGTCTGTAAAATTAAGTGTTGTAAATCAAACAATCTCTTTTTAAGGAAAGATTATTTTAAACGATAATCACATATAAACTAAAAAGAGAACCAATGTGGCTCTCTTTTGTTCTTATTTCCCCGTAAACACTGCTTTTCTTTTCTCTAAAAATGCCGTCGTTCCTTCTCTAAAATCCTCGGTTCCAAAGCATTTTCCAAACGCTTTTATTTCAGTTTCATAGCCGTTTTTTCCTTCTTTGAAATTGGCATTGACTGCTTTTATGGCTTTGCCAATAGCATATGGAGAATTCTTGATAATTTTATTGGCTACACTTATACAATAGTCAAGAAGTTCACCTTCTGGTACAACATGATTTACTAAACCAGTTCTGTAGGCGTCTTGTGCAGTTACCATACCGGCGGTCGTAATCATTTCCATCGCGCGTCCCTTTCCTATCAATTGTGGCAAACGTTGTGTTCCTCCATAACCCGGAATTACACCCAGTGAAACTTCAGGCAATCCCATTTTTGCATTTTCTGAGGCGACTCTAAAATGACACGCCATTGCTAATTCTAATCCGCCACCCAATGCAAAACCATTTACGGCTGCAATTACAGGAGTTTTTAAATTCTCTACAAAATCAAATAATTTTTCTTGTCCTTCGGCGGCTAATTGCGCTCCTTCTGCGATACTAAAGTGCGCAAATTCAGAAATATCAGCACCTGCGACAAATGCTTTTTCACCACTTCCCGTTAAAATAATAACACGAACTTCATCATTTGCTGCTAATATTTTGAAAGCTTTGTTCAAATCAGAAATTGTGGCGACGTTCAACGCATTTAATTTTGTAGGACGATTGATGGTAACCGTTGCGATGTTATTTTCGGTAGTAATTAAAATATTTTCGTAGTTCATAATTGTATTTTTAGGTGTTAATTATTGGAAGCGAAACAATAAAAGTAGTTCCTTTCCCAAATTTAGTTTCAAAGGTAATTGTTCCTTTATAATTTTCGATAATGTTTTTTATAATTCCAAGGCCAAGACCCATTCCGCTACTCTTGGTGGTAAATTTTGGTTCGAATATTCGGTCGATGTCTTTGAGTTGAATGCCAATTCCGTTGTCAGTAACGGTGATTAAGACATGATTATTTTCTTTGCGAATGCGCACGAATACTGATTTTTCTACTTGCTGTTCTGGAATGGACTGAATGGCATTCTTCGCTAAATTAGTTATAATCCGGATAAGTTGGGTACGATCAATTTTCGAAATAATTTCGGGCGAATCACTGTGAAACTCAATGTATTCTTCGTTGAAAATATCCATGGCGAGTTCTACTACTTCCACCACATTCAGGGTTTCATTTTGTTGCGCTGGCATCGATGCAAAATTTGAAAAAGCCGAAGCCACCGCACTCATCGTATCTATTTGTTGAATTAAAGTTTCGGAGTAGTCGTTCATTTTTTGTTTTACATTGGGATCATTCGGGTCAAATTTCCGCTGAAAACTCTGTACCGTTAACCGCATTGGCGTAAGCGGATTCTTAATTTCGTGTGCCACTTGTTTCGCCATTTCGCGCCAAGCTTCCTCCCGTTCGCTTTGCGCTAATTTGATGGCACTTTTTTCCAGTTCATCCACCATTCCGTTGTAGGCTTTTATCAACAAATTGATTTCATTACTGTTGGCCTCCAAAACAATTTTCTCGTTTTTTTGGTTCAAACTCGTTTCGCTTAGCTTATCTGAAATGGTCTTTAATGATTTTGTAATGTACGACGACAGGAAATAAGCAAGGGCAAAAGCCATAAGAAGCATGAACGTATACACTTGCCCAAGACGAATCAAGAAACTTTTGAGTTCGTTTTCATAATAGCCATCGTCTTCTACATAAGGTAAATTTAAAATCCCAAGCGGTTTGAATTTGTCATCCTTAATTTGGCTAAAGGCTGAACGATTTTTTTTGCCGTCAATCGTTTTGATGTCTACGAACCTTTTTTCGATGGAAGAGCGCACCAGTTTTAAAATGTATTTGGGAATTGGTGGAGCCACTTTGTCTACTGAAAAAGATTCTTTAGACGATTTAAGCAATTTCCCTTCCAGACTATAAATATTGATTTCGATGTTGTGAATGTGGGCTAATTCGTGAATTTTATCTTTAAAAATTAAATCCAGATTACCAGAAGTCAGCGGATAAGTAGTCGTGGAAAGAATGAAGTTAATATGCTGCTTTACTGCATTTTCATTTCGTTCCAAACGCTCTTGGTGGTATTCTTTGGCCTCATTTTTAAATTGGAAAATAGATATGGACGCTAATATTACAGAAGCCATTATGATCAATACAATCATCGAAAGGAAAATCCTAATTCGTAACGAAAGCATTGCTATTTTGAAGCTTTTAAACATATTAAGATTGATTTCTTTCTCTAATTTTTTTGTAAAATTTAAACCCAAGCATAATTAAAACGGAAAACAAAATTATTCCTATGACACCATAAATCCAGTTGACCGCATTTTTTAGAATAACTAAAAAAACCACTGCAAAAAGGATTATGGTTGCGCCTTCGTTCCATAAACGCATGAAGTTAGAAGTGTAATTGACTTGATTATTTTGCAACTGCTTGAATATTTGATGACATTTTGCATGGTATAAGTATAGCACAAATACAAAGCCAAGTTTCACGTGCATCCAAGGCATTTGCATCCAAGCTTTCCCCAAATCAGTAAAGAACAACATCCAAAAAGCAAAAATGCTCGCTAATATTGCCGAAGGCCAAGTGATAATATACCACATGCGATAGGTCATTATTTTGAATTGTTTTTGTAAAATTTCTTTTTCAGGCGAAGGTTTATCTGCCGCCTCTATTTGGTAAACAAATAAGCGTACAATATTAAACAGACCTACAAACCAAGTGATAACAAAGATGAGGTGTAAGGATTTCAGGTAATTATAGTATTCCATAGTTGGTTTGAATCAGTTTGGTATTCATTTCTTTTTTTAGAAAATAGCCAGTTATTAGCGTTGATAAAATATCCGCGATTGGGAAACACGACCCACACCCCAAAAATACCTAAAAAATGTGGTAAAATAAGTACTAACGGAATTAGGAAGAATCCTTGTTTGCTTAAGGTCAATAGCAATGCTTTTTTTGCCTTCCCAGCCGCTTGAAAATAAGCTGCGCCAATTAATTGGATTGCTATGATTGGCGAAGAAGCAAACACCCAACGCAAAGCGTTTGAAGTTTGATTGATTACAAGTAGATCTGTGGTAAAAACGGCAACTATTGGCCTAATAAATAGTAGAATAACCTCAAATATAACAGTTGCTAAAATTACAGAATATATGGTTGAAAGCAGCACACTTTCTTTGATTCTCTCATAGTTTCCTGCGCCATAATTAAAACCCGCAATAGGCAAAAACCCTTGTGTAATAACAAAAATAGGAAACAAAGCAAATATCGACATCCTATCGGTTATTTCCTTTATAATAGGAATATTGAATTTAAAATGACGCATTTTTAGTCTCATTTTACTTTTAAATATAAAAAACCATAGCACAAACAAAAAGCAGGTCGTATACGATATGGCTGTCGCCAAAGCAGCGCCAAACATTCCCAAATTCATAAATTTTATAAAAAGAATATCTAACCCAATATTGACAAAAGCTGGAATAATCATAGCCTCCATAGCAAATTTAGCTTTGCCTTCGGCCCGAATCACATTATTCCCCATCATACCAAGAGCTAGAAACGGAACACTGATTATTATGGGGGTAAAATATTCTTTAGCGGGTTGTATAATTGCTCCTTTGGCACCAAAAAGCAATAGCATTTCATCGCTGAAGATGAGTCCAAACAGCACAAAAATAGAAGCCAATAAAAAAGTCATCTTGATCTGATTGCCAAAAGTCTGCAGAGCTTTCTCTTGGTCATTAGCGCCTAAAGCTCTCGAAAGTACGGAGCCTCCGCCTACACCAATTGCCATTCCTAAAGAGGAAATCAAAAAGGTGATGGGTAAAACTACGGTTACCGCTGCAATAGCTAATGAACCAATCCATTGCCCAACAAAAATGGTGTCGATTAAAATATTAACCGACATGAATAAAATACCAATAGAGGATGGAACCGCTTGCTTTATCAAGAGTTTTTTGATGTCTTGGGTTCCTAACTCATCGGCGGTAACAGCCATTTAAGCGTTTATTTTTTCGGAGCCAGCTTTAACGGATGATGAAGTATTGGACCAGTTTGAGATCCAATTACTTACTGTTTTACACCAGTCGTCACCATCATTTAAACATGGAATTGCTTTAAAATTTTCTCCTCCGTGAACCTTAAATTCATGATTGGCTTCCATGGCAATTTCTTCCAAAGTCTCTAAACAATCCGATACAAAAGCAGGTGTTACAACGGCAAGATTTTTAATTCCTTTTTCCGGCATTTTGTTCACTTCAACGTCAGTGTAAGGCGTCAACCACTTATCACCCGCTAAGCGCGATTGAAAAGTCTGGCTGTATTTTCCTTCTGGGATTCCCAATAATTTTACGACTTGTTTGGTTGTTTCGTAACATTGATGGCGGTAACAAAATTCATGCGCCGGTGAAGGCGTGTTGCAACAAGAGCCATCAATTTTACAATGGGATTTGGTTATATCTGTTTTGCGAATGTGACGCTCTGGAATACCGTGATACGAAAACAATAAATGGTCATAATCAAAACCTTCTAAATGTCCTTTGATCGAATCGGCAAGGTTTTGTAAATAATCGGGTTTATTATAAAAAGCAGGAACAATGGTAAATTTCATTTCTGGGAAATATTTTTTACGGTGTTCTTCAGCCAATTCTAAAATGGTTGTTGTAGAAGCCATGGCGTGTTGCGGATACAAAGGAAAAAGCAGCACTTCGGTCACGCCCTTATCATGCAATTCTTGTAATCCAGACAATAAAGATGGATTTCCATAACGCATCGCTAGGGAAACAGGAACATCAACTAATTTTTGGACTTTCGCGTGCATTCTTTTGGAAATCACGACAAGCGGAGAACCTTCGTCCCACCATATTTTTGCGTAAGCGGCTGCAGATTTTTTAGGTCTTGTTTGTAAAATTATTCCACGAACTAATAATGCTCGTAACAAAAACGGAACGTCAATTACGTATTTGTCCATTAAAAATTCATCCAAATATGGTTTTACATCCTTAGCTGTTGGACTTTCCGGCGAACCTAAATTAACTAATAATACACCTTTCATGTTGTCTTTTTTTGTTGGTACAAAAGTAATTAAACTTACTTTTTTATAAATTGCGATTAACTATTTTTTATTTATTGTTTAATATATGAAATCAATGGATTACGCCATGTTTGGGTTGATGGACATTAAATATTTCTTAGGCGTGGTGGCAAATTTCTTTTTGAAGGCCGCTATAAAGTGGCTTCCAGTGCTGTATCCTATTTTTAATCCTACTTCATTTACGTTATAGGAACCGCTGTCGAGTAATTTTCGGGCAAAATCCATTTTGTAGTCAAATAAAAATCCATAAACGGTATCCCCATAAATTTGTTTGAAACCCATTTTTAGCTTCTTCACATTCAATCCTATTTCATCCGCTAATTCCTGTAAACCCGGCGGCTCGGCCATATTGGCAATAATAATTTCTTTGGCTCTTTTTATTTTGATCACATTATCTTCATCGATTAAAAACGGACATTGTTCTGCATTTGGATCTTCCGTTCGGTTAAAATACAAACTCAATAATTCGTAACCTTTTCCTTTGTAATACAAGTTTTTAATAGATGGATGCAAGCTGTAATGAAACAATTGCGACAATACAATTGCCATTGACGGACTGATATCGCCTTCGTTATAATATTTTTTATCTTTATTGTCTGCGCTCAAAAAAGTAATATAATCAGCCTCGTTTGAAAACAATGCGTGGAATTTTTTGATTGAAATAATCACCGAAATTACCCACGAATTCGTTGCTAATTCTAGATTTAAAGGCAATTCTTTTTGTGGATTGTACAAAAGCAATGATTTTTCTTCTCTGAGTTCCAAAGCGTAATTCCCTTGGTTGAAGATAAATTTAGCGCTTCCCTTTAGTCCAAAATGGAACTGAATCAAACCACTGCCCACTTCGCGTTGCACACTAAAAGAATCAATGCCGTCATTTTGAAAGCGGATGAGTGTAAAATCATCTTCAATTTTTATAATTTCCTGAGAACCCATAGCGATATTTTTAAAATATAAAAATGATATTTAACAAAGCTTTTTATTTAGAACAGCTCTAAATAAACACATTAAAACAAGTTGTTTTTAGCACAAAAATAGGATTTTTTGGCATTAAATAAGCAATTAGAACTAAAAAATCATAGAGCGATACAAAAAGAACTTCTAGCGTTACTTTTATAAATACTATAGTGATAATTTTGTTCCACTTTCTGGAAAAGTGCAAATATGGAAAACAATAATACTTCAAAGCATCATTATTTTTACGCCGTTGGACTAAGCTACAAAAAAGCAGATGCTGAGATTAGAGGGAAATTTAGTTTAGACGCTGCTGCAAAAGCACGGTTGCTGGAACAAGCTAAAAATGAAGGAATAGAGAGCTTGATAGTCACTTCTACCTGTAATCGTACTGAAATTTACGGATATGCAGAACATCCGTTTCAATTAATCAAATTAATTTGTGAGAACAGCCAAGGCTCCGTTGAAGAATTCCAAAAGGTAGGCTTTGTCTATAAAAATCAAGAGGCAATTGGTCATTTGTTTCGTGTGGGAACTGGTTTAGACAGCCAAATTCTAGGTGATTTTGAAATCATTGCTCAAATAAAATCAAGTTTTGTCCAGTCCAAATCTTTGGGTTTAGCCAATGCGTTTATGGAACGATTGGTCAATGCTGTGATCCAAGCCAGTAAAAAAATAAAAACAGATACGGAAATTAGCTCTGGCGCTACTTCGGTATCTTTTGCTGCAGTGCAATACATTTTCAAAAACGTTGAAGACATTGGAAATAAAAATATTCTCTTGTTTGGAACTGGAAAAATTGGTAGAAATACGTGTGAAAATTTAGTAAAACACACTAAAAACGAACACATTACACTAATTAACAGAACCAAAGAAAAGGCCGAAAAATTAGCTGGAAAATTAAACCTAATCGTAAAAGATTACTCTGAACTGCATTTAGAACTACAAAAAGCAGATGTTGTTGTGGTAGCAACCGGCGCACAAAATCCAACGATTGACAAAGCAATTCTGAATTTAAAAAAACCATTGTTGATTCTGGATTTATCCATTCCGAAAAATGTAAATGAGGATGTAGAAGAGATCGAGGGCGTTACGCTGATTCACATGGATTATCTGTCACAACTAACAGATGAGACTTTAGAAAACAGGAAAAAACACATTCCCGCAGCAGAGGCAATTATTGAAGAAATAAAAGAAGAATTTATTAATTGGACAAAAGGTAGGAAATTTGCGCCTACGATAAATGCTTTAAAAGCAAAATTGAATGCGATCAAAACATCTGAATTGGATTTTCAAAGCAGGAAAATTTCTAATTTTAATGAAGAACAAGCAGAGATTATCAGCAATAGAATTATCCAGAAAATAACGACACACTTTGCCAATCATTTGAAAGATGATGATACTATGGTAGATGAAAGTATCGAATGGATTGAGAAAGTTTTTAAAATTGGAGTGACTACGAGATAATGAATAAAACGATACGCATAGGAACCCGCGATAGCGAACTCGCACTTTGGCAAGCCCACAACGTCGAAATAAAACTAAATAATTTAGGCTATAAAACCGAAATCATAGCGGTAAAATCACAAGGGGATATCATTCTTGACAAACCACTTTACGAATTAGGAATCACAGGGATTTTTACCAAAACTCTCGATATCGCCATGATCAACGGTCAGGTTGATATTGCAGTGCATTCGATGAAAGATGTTCCTACAGCTTTACCAATAGGAATTGTTCAGGCAGCAGTTTTGGAAAGAGCTAGCACGTTGGATATTTTGGTATATAAAGGAAACCTTGATTTTCTCAATGAACAAGGAACAATTGCCACCGGAAGTTTGCGTCGTCAGGCACAATGGCTAAGTAAATACCCGACTCATAAAGTAGTGGATTTACGCGGAAACGTCAATACTAGAATGCAGAAATTGCAGCAAAGTGATTGGAACGGAGCCGTTTTTGCAGCTGCAGGATTAGAAAGAATCAATTTGAAACCTTCCAATTATATTGATTTGGAGTGGATGATTCCGGCGCCGGCTCAAGGCGCAATGCTGGTTGTTGCAATGCAAAAAGATGCATTTACCCGTGATGCTTTATCACAGTTAAATCATATTGAAACCGAAATTGTAACCTATATTGAACGACAGTTTTTAAAAACTTTGGAAGGAGGCTGTACAGCTCCTATTGGGGCTTTAGCTAAATATAATGAAGAGGAGGATACCATTCATTTTCAAGGTGTTTTGTTTTCGCTAGACGGAAAAGAAAAGATTGAAATCGATAAAATTGTTCCTATCGAAGAATGGAAGAAATTAGGATTTTATTCTGCTCAGGAAATTCTGAATAATGGCGGGATAAAATTGATGTCAGAAATTAAAATTAATTTGAAGAAATAATGAGTCAAACCAGTATTTTATCCACTAAAACATTATCCGACGAGCAAAGGCAAATATTTCTTAATGCTAATGTGGATCTTTTGGAGCAAGATTTTATCGAAATAAAAAACAACTTTTTTGAACTAAAAACAATCAACAATAACTTGATTTTTAGCAGCCAAAATGCAGTTTTGAGTTTGATCGAACAAAACGGCTGGGAAGTTTTAAAGACAAAACCTGTTTTTTGTGTTGGGATTAAAACCAAAGAATTATTGGAGTCGCAAGGCTTTACGGTTGATGTTTATTTAGATTATGCGTCTGAATTAGCCGAAATCATTACGCTAATTTACAACCAAGAAAGCTATACTTTTTTTAGCGGAAATTTGCGCAAAGAAACATTGCCTGCGGCATTAAAAAGTGCTGGAATAATTTTCAATGAAATTGAAGTGTATCAAACCAAGTTGGCCCCATTTAAAATATCCGATCAAGAGAAATTTGATGGCATATTGTTTTTTAGCCCTTCTGCAGTCGAGAGTTATTTAACAAACAATATCATTAAAAACGAAGTTTGCTTTTGCGTAGGTAACACGACTGCATCAGCTTTAGAAACAAAGAAAATTAAAAACATAGTAATTGCTGGAACACCAACTATTGAAGAGGTGATTTTGGACGTTATTGAATATTATACACCGGAAAGCATCTAGCAATCTGCTAAAATTTAAATACATGATTAAGAACGACTTATTTTTAAGGGCATTAAAAGGAGAAACAGTACAACGCCCGCCAGTTTGGATGATGCGTCAAGCCGGAAGATATTTACCGGAATTTATCGCTTTGCGTGATAAATATGATTTTTTCACCCGTTGCCAAACACCGGAATTAGCTGCAGAAATTACAGTTCAACCCATAAGAAGAATAGCTCCAGATGCGGCGATTTTATTTTCGGACATATTGGTAATTCCACAAGCTATGGGAATTGAAGTGGAGATGAAACCTAATTTTGGTCCGTATTTACCAAATCCTATTCGTACGATTCAGGATGTGGAGAAAGTTATCGTTCCAGATGTTCATGAAACATTAGGATACGTTTTTGACGCGATCAAATTGACCAAGGAAATGTTGAATGATGAGGTGCCGTTAATTGGTTTCGCAGGTTCACCTTGGACCATTATGTGTTATGCAGTAGAAGGAAAAGGTTCTAAAAGTTTTGATATGGCCAAAGGATTTTGTTTCCAATATCCAGAAGCAGCACATGTTTTATTACAAAAAATCACCGACACTACAATTGCATACCTTAAAGAGAAAGTAAAAGCAGGAGTAAATGCCGTGCAGATTTTTGATTCTTGGGGCGGAATGTTATCTCCAGTGGATTATCAAGAATTCTCATGGAAATACATCAACCAAATTATCGAAGCTTTAGCGGATCACGCACCGGTTATCGTTTTTGGAAAAGGATGTTGGTTTGCTTTGAACGAGATGGGAAAAAGTAAAGCATCGGCACTTGGAGTAGATTGGACGTGCTCACCAAGAAACGCCAGATACTTATCGGGTGGAAATATTACTTTACAAGGAAATTTTGATCCATCGCGATTGTTATCGCCAATTCCGGTGATTAAGAAAATGGTACACGAAATGATCGATGAATTCGGAAAAGATAAATACATCGTGAATTTAGGTCACGGAATTTTACCAAATATTCCTGTGGATCATGCGAAGGCTTTTATTGATGCGGTTAAAGAATACAATCAGTAGTATTTATTTCACTATATATCCTGCAAGGTTTTTTTTAAACCTTGTAGGTATGTTGGAGAGTCTTAGCCTAAAATTGATACCTACAAGGTTTTGGAAACCTTGCAGGATTGCAAATATAAAATGGATACTATGAAATTAGAAGTTTTACAAAAAGACGGTTATTATCATATTTATAATAGAGGAATAAACGGGTGTGTAATTTTCGAAAATGATGAAAATAAAAACTTCTTTATAAAACAACTTTCAAAATATTTATTAGGTAAAATCTCAATATTTGGATATTGCTTAATGGATAATCATTTTCATTTAGTTATTCGATTAAATGAAGATGTAGAAATAGTGACACAAGGTTTTTCTAATTTCTTTAATTCGTATGTGAAAGCATTCAACAAACAAAATGATAGAACTGGAAGTCTTTTCGAGAAACATTTTAAAAGAATTCGATTAGAAAATGAAGAATATTTAAGGAATCTGATTATTTATGTTCATTTAAATCCAAAATATCATTTAGATTTAAGTTTTGAAGAATATAAATTTTCTTCTTATCAAGCTTTTATTTCGAATAAGGAAACAAAAATTGAGAAAGAAGAAGTGTTGACGCTGTTTGGAGGTCTAGAAAATCTCATTTTTTGTCATAATCAAAGGAATGATTTTTTAACTAAAAAACATACATTTGAGTAAATTATATGTAAGTGTCTCCTGCAAGGTTTTTTTAACCTTGTAGGTATGTCTGATGATTTTGATTTAAAAGTAACACCTAGAAGTTTCAAAAAAAATCTTGCAGGTATGTTTGATAATTTTGGTTAAAAAGCAATACCTACAAGGTTTTGGAAACCTTGCAGGAAAGCAAGACGTTTTCGTTTAAAATATTTAATAATTTAGCTGCTAAAAAAACAAATTTAATTTGCTGATTTTTTTAGCAATTAGTCCAATAGATTATCAGTTTGATTTTTCTCAAAAAGCGATTGTGATTTACAATTACATTCAGTAGGAAAGCAAGGTTTTTTCTTTTGGAATCAATATTAAAACCTTATCTTAAAAAGCAAATTAATAGTGGAAAATTTTAAAAGAATTATAAATTTCATATTGCTTTTTATAATGGCATTGGTGTTTTTTGGGCTTTTTTATTTTTCGAAAAGTGATGAAAATTCCATTACTAATTTTGATAAGATAGAAGGAAAAATAAGTCTTGTTAAAATTTCTCAAATTGATGGGGCAAGAAGTAAATTGGATGTTTTATTTATTAATATACTGAATGTTCAAAAAGATTTTATTTACCTTAAAAAAAATCAAAATTATGGGGATTTTTTAAACTCTTTGAAAAAAGGAGATTTTGTCAAGTTGCACTATAAAGAGGATTTTGGAAAAAATAGATTTGAAATTATTCAACTAGAGAAAGATAATTATTCTTTATGATTGTCCGTAATTAGTCATAATTTAAGAAAATGTATTATCTTTATAAAAAAAGCTATGAATTTATTCAGTTTTACAGCAAATTTTGGAAGCGAAGAATCTTGTAGACTTCATTTTA
>JAFCUE010000040.1:0-28986 GCA_051990185.1 Flavobacterium sp. DT2-2
TGATGCAGTTAGCAAGATCCAGAGCAAGAGGGTATAGAAATCCAGATAATTTTATAAAAATGGTGTATTATTTAGGCAATGCCTAAAAATACAATTCCACTAATTTAGGCGAAGAGCCACCATTACCTTACTTTATCAAGTCTTGCAATGGTTTTTCTATTCTAAGATAAAATAATTATTATTTCATTTTTTGTCTTTTTACTGGTTTTTCAGTGGGATCGTTTTTGTTTTGCAGCACATAATTAGCTATTAGTTTTTCGATCAATTCGTCTTTAGTTAAGTGATGGAAAACTGTTTTTATTTTATTTTTTAAGTCTGGATTTACTTCGTGGTTGGGTTTGGTTTTGAATATTTGTTTGGCCCATAATAAGGTGTTATTTTCTTCGATACTGGCAACCGTAGGTTTTTTGAACTGGGTAAATTGTATTCCCAATTCTTTTTCGAAGTCGGCAATTTCAGCTACTTCTTCCGGTTGTAAAACCGTTAATGAAAGCCCCTTTGCTCCTGCCCTTGCGGTTCTACCACTTCGGTGTACATAGGCTTCATACACATCTGGTAAATGGTAATTGACTACATATGAAATTTCCTTAACGTCAATTCCTCTTGCGGCCAGATCAGTAGCTATTAAGATATTAATATGTCCTTCACGAAATTGCTCCATGATGCGATCCCGAATTCCTTGTGATAAACTGCCGTGCAAAGCTCCTGATGAAAAGCGATTTATGGCTAGATTTTTAGCTAATTTATTAACTGCCGCTTTCGTCTTGCAGAAAATAATACCGCGTTCTCCTTCCTTAGAATTTAAGAAATGCATTAAAACGTCTAGTTTTTCTATGGGATCTACCACAATATATTCGTGATCAATGCCTTGATTTCCTACTGTTTCCATGTTGGCACGCACTTCTACAGCATTTTTATGCAAGTAATTCTGAACCAATTGCTTTATTGTTCCCGGCATGGTTGCAGAGAACAGCATTGTCTTGTGCTCTTTGGGCAATTCAGCAATGATTTCGTCTAAACTTTCTTTTAGGATGGTAACCATTTCATCGGCTTCATCGAGCACGAGGAATTTAGTTTCTTTTAAGCTGATGGCTTTGCGCTGAATCAAATCGATTAAACGTCCTGGTGTTGCTACAACGATGTGCGTAGGCAATGCAAGTCTTTCTATTTGGGGTTTTATTGGGATTCCGCCACAGGTTGCTGCAATAGAAACTTCAGGCAGGTATTTTGCGAAAGATTCTAAATTTCTAAAAATTTGATGCCCTAGTTCTCGAGTAGGTACCAAAATAACGGCTTGAATAGCAGTAGTATTCGTATCTATTAATTGCAAAATAGGTAATCCAAAAGCGGCTGTTTTTCCAGTTCCGGTTTTGGCTAGTCCTACTAAATCGGTAGTATTGGACAGCAATAGCGGAATAGTTTTTTGCTGAATCTCTGTTGGAACAACAATTTTCATTTCGGTAAGCGCTTGTACTAATGGAGCTGAAATTCCTAAATCAGAGAATTGGTTTTGCATTTTTTTTAATTTTATATTTTAAAGAATATAGGTGTTGTAACTGGATTTTATAGCCCCGATAGCAGTGAAAATCCTTTGTAGTCCGGATTTTTTTCAGGACTGCAAAGATTGCAACGAATAGCGGGATAAGCTCCAGAAGAAAAAATTAATCTTCGTCTGGCTCGTTCATTATTTTTTCGCGGTATTTTTTCCCGGTTAACAATACCAGTTTCAATTTGTAATCGTCAACAAGCCACTCGCGGTAATTTTTGCTGCATTGACTCAAACATTTAGAATAGCGCTTGATGCGACAATCGATGTCATCATCAAGCAATTTTCCTAAGGCTTTGGCTTCCTGCAACGTATCTGAATTGTCTACGCACATGGCAGCGTGTTGTTCCAGTGATCGATCTAACACTTCCTTAGAGCGTAAATTTTGCTTGATGATGAGTTTGTGTTCTTCATCGACATCAAAGGTTACGACATCGGTTTTGCTGAATTTAACACGTAATTCAGGTGGCATACTGTATTTAAAATACAATTCTATCTCTGTATCATCCCGTAAATTTTCCAGGTAAAACTCGGGAGATTTAAAAATGTGCTGCCAGTTTACAGGTTCGCTCCACAAGCCAAATCGGGCTGCATTGTTCCCCAAATCAATTACGCTAAAAGTATCTTTATTGGGTAATTTTCTGGAACCACGACCAATCATTTGGTAATACAATGTTAATGATTTTGTGGCTCTATTTAATATTATGGTTTCTACAGTAGGCTCATCAAAACCAGTGGTTAAAATTCCTACTGATGTTAAAATTGCATCTGGCGTGTGCTTGAACCAGTGTAAAATATCTTTTCGTTCCTCGTTATTACTGGTGTTATCTAAATGACGAATGGCATAACCGGCTTCTCTAAACGTTTCATAAACATATAAAGAGGTGTTGATCCCATTATTGAAAATCAAGGTTTTCTTGCCTAATGATTTCTCAGTATAGGCATGCAATAATTTTTCCTGCATGGCCATATTAGTGTACAAATCATCAGACGATTTTACGGTGTAATCTCCGTTGATTCCCACTTTTAAGGAAGTCAATCCTACATCATAACTGTAGGTAACGGCTTTTGCCAAAAATCCATTGTCAATTAAGGAACTGATGGTGTCTCCTACGATTAATTCATCATAGCTTTCGTGCATCGGCAGTTTGATATTCGAACTCAAAGGCGTTGCGGTAACTCCTAATATAAAGGCATTCTTGAAAGAGCTTAATAATTTTCTAAAAGAGTTGTAATGTGCCTCATCGATGATTACTAATCCTACATTATCCAAATGCAATTTTTCATCGTTGATACGGTTTTTCAAGGTTTCTACCATGGCAACGAAACAAGAATAATCGTTTTGGTCTGGAAGTTCCTTTACTTTACTGTTGATGATTTTGTTTTTTACATCAAAACCCTTTAACATTTTTGAAGTTTGCTTACACAACTCAATTCGGTGTGTGAGAACGACTACTTTTTTATCGTGTTGGGATAAATAGCGTCGAACGATCTCAGAAAACACTACTGTTTTTCCGCCTCCAGTAGGCAATTGGTATAACAAATGGTGTTGTGGAGGTGCATTGTCTATGCGTTCAAAGATGGCATCTATATCGCCTTTTTGGTACGCATAAAGTTCTTTTTTGTCTTCGATTTCTATTTCTATCGTGTTTTGGGACATTGCTTATTATTGGATTTTTGCAAAAATACGCCTAAAAAACAGTTTAACGGGCACTTTTAAATAAAAAAAAAGGACATGGATTAAATAAAATTGAATTACATGAGTATTTAATACTCGAGACGTTCTAAAACGGCATTAAACTCCCGTTCGTTGTACCATTTTTGTAATATTGTTTCCTCGTGAATGGCTTTTAATCGGGGTTTAAATTCGGATAGAATTCCATTAGCAATTACGAAAATAACTGCTTGTTCAAAAGAATTAAACATACTCTTGAAAAACAAATCGTGTTTGATGGTATTCTCTGAAGCAAAGGTTTGAGCGATCTCTACATTATACAGCATCACATCAGCAATGACAAAAGGGTCTACTCCCAAACTGATAAAATGTTTGATGTATTTTTGAGCCACAGAACGCCTCATTTTGGGTCGGCTTCGCCTCCCTGTTTTCTTGAATGGGAAATATTCATGAGAGATTTTGAGTTTACATTCCTTCAAAAGTGATTCTTCCTTTGGATTAAAAACAAAATCATAATAGACTTTAACGGGACTGAATTTCTCATACAATTCGATGATTTGTGCTTCGAGTTGTTCTTTGTTTAATTCCGTTAAGTATTTTTTTAAATCGCGTTTGCTCATTATCAAAGTTTAAGAATACAAAAGTAATTTACTTTAGGAATCCATGCACCGAAAATCAATGATAATACTTAATTTTGTAGATAATTCCAAAAAAACAGAAAATGCTTAAGATTTTTAAGGTTACAGCGCTCGTAGAAGGAATATCTGCCTTGTTATTATTTTTCTTTGCAATGCCAATGAAATATTTTTTTAACGAGCCCATTTATGTAAAACAAATAGGAATGGCTCATGGCGTTTTGTTTACTGCTTACATTGTTTTGGCTACCGTTTTAAAATTTAGTGAAAAGTGGGATCTCAAGAAGTACTTTATAATATGTATTGCGTCTATTCCACCTTTTGGAACCTTTTATGTAGATAAAAAATATTTACAGCATGTATAGTTATATCGAAAAAATATTTACTTTTTTATATCCCATATTTAGAAAATGGGGACTGGGAAGCAGCGGTGCCTCCTATCTTAGTTTACTGCTCAATAGCCTCGTTTTGTATGTCTTGGCTTATCTTATTTATATTATTTTTCGTTTTATATTGGTTACCATTTTGGCGGTGGTGGCACAAAAAACAAAAACTAAGTTTGATGATTTGCTGGTTTCCAATAAAACGGCAAAATATATCGCCTATCTAATTCCGTTGCTTTTTATCTACAAAGCAGTTCCTATCATTTTAGATCGATTTGAATATTGGGAGGGCGTTTTTGGGAAACTGGTTGGTATTTATATTGTTCTATTGATTTTATGGATCATTCGTACCATTTTTAATGCGTTGCGTGATTATTTAAAACTAAAACCTCGCTACAGTGATAAACCTATAGACAGTTTTATTCAGGTTATCATGATTGTGCTTTGGGCCGTTGGGGTTACGGTTATTATTTCTAAGTTGTTTGATATCAATCAAAAAGAACTTTTGACTATTCTGGGAGCAGTTTCGGCAGTTATTATCTTGATTTTTAGAGATACCATTTTAGGATTTGTATCGAGCGTACAGGTATCAATAAATGACATGGTTCGCATTGGGGATTGGATTACGATGGATAAATTTGGTGCCGATGGAGACGTTATCGAAATTAACTTAGCTACTGTAAAAGTTCGTAATTTTGACAATACCACAACTACGATTCCTACCTACAGTTTGAGTTCTGATTCGTTTCAAAACTGGCGTGGAATGCTAAATTCAGATGGGCGACGCATCAAAAGACATATTTTAATAAAAACCAGTAGCATTCGATTTTTAGAAGAAAATGAACTGAATGATTTGAAAAACATTCACTTGATTTCAGATTATATTGATTCTCGAAAATTAGAAATAGACGCATACAATACTACTCATAAAATCGATAAATCTATCGCTATTAATGGTCGTAATTTGACAAATCTAGGCTTGTTTAGAAAATACATTACTGAATATTTATTTCAATATCCCGAATTAAACAAAGACATGCTTATGCTGTGTCGCCAGTTGCAATCTACGGCTCATGGAGTTCCACTTGAAGTGTATGCGTTTTCACATGACAAACGATTTGAAAATTATGAGTACATTATGTCCGATATTTTCGATCATATTATTGCTTCGGTTCGCTATTTTGATTTAGAGATTTTCGAATTGGGTATGGATACCGACTTAGAGCAATAAAATGTGTTGTTTTGGATTGCATTTTATTTAGGAATCTTTATTATAGCTTTTGCAGTTGCAATGTGTTTTTTATTCTAAATAAAGCAAACTAAACCCCAATATAAAAGCCAATTGTTTTAGGTAACAGAACATCAAATTTTTTTTAATCAAAAGAGACTGAATCCTATGTTTTGATTTGATTTTTTCCTACTTTTAAAGAAAAATAATGAACACACGCGATACGTATTTAAAAGATTTTCGAGGACAAGCAATTGGCTCCGTAACCCAGCAATCTTCCGGTGAAGAATCGTTTCAAAATGAGGTTTTAAGGCCTATTTTGAAATTACAAAATGATTTATTTCTTGCGGTATTCAGCCATTACATCACAAAAAGCAAGGTCGATTTTAACAACTTTACGATCGAAAAAAAATTAGCTTTTATAGAACATGCCATTCAAAAAGATAGCAAATTTAGAAGTGCTTTTAAAGGAATGGTACTCGCATTATTCACCATCGATGAATATTTAGAATATGTAAAAAATGCTTCTAATTTAAACAAACGAATGATGAGCATGTTGATCGAGCGTTTTAAAAGTCAGGTGCAATTGTTTGATAAGCCAAACCAATAGTACAACCATAAAAAAAAGGGAATATTATATTTCCCTTTTTTTATATTTTTTTAAGTTTACTCCGAGCAATCAAAGCTGGCCACATAGAAATTTTTATCAATTTCTAATTTTAAATTAGCAGCGTTCAATATAGCAACTTTCCATTCTGTAGCGGGTTGCAACAAAGCCTCTGACCCATTTAAGTTTACTTTTACTGGCATATCAAAATTGGTAACGCAGTTTGTCCAACGATATCCCAATTGATTATCTTTAAAATAATATTCTAGTGTTGGTATTCTGGTATCTCTCAAATATTGATTAAAAAAAGGGTTTAAATCGCGACCCACTTCTTGACTCATATACTCCTCAATTTGTTTGGTAGTTACCGTTTGATGGTAAAAAGTACGGTTTAAATCTCTTAAAATCCCCCTCCATTTTTCATCATTATTAACAATTTGGCGTAAGGTATGCAACATATTTCCACCTTTTGAATACATATCGCTGGAGCCTTCATTATTTACATCATAATTACCTATGATAGGCTTATCGTTTTCAATCCCTTTTCTAGTGCCTCTAACGTATTCAAATCCAGCTTCTTTACCGTAATAATATTCTACAAAAAGGCTCTCTGAATAATTGGTAAAACTCTCGTGAATCCACATGTCGGCAATATCTTTGTAGGTGATATTATTAGCAAACCACTCGTGTCCCGATTCATGAATAATGATAAAATCAAATTTCAATCCCCAACCGGTTCCGCTCAAATCACGTCCCAAATACCCATTTTCAAATTTATTTCCATAAGTAACACTACTTTGATGTTCCATGCCTAAATACGGTGCTTCCACTAGTTTGTAACTGTCCTCATAAAATGGATACGGTCCAAACCAATGTTCAAAAGCTTTCAGCATCCTTGGTACATCTTGAAATTGTTTTTTGGCTTTCGCCAAATTGTCTCTGAGTACATAATACGTGCAATCTAAAGTACCTTTTTCGCCTTTGTAAGTTTCCGAAAACGAAACATAATCACCTATATTGATGTTCACTCCATAATTATTGATGGGATTAGATACGAACCAATTATACGTTTTAGTGCCGTCTTTTAGTTTAGTTACGTTCAGCAAACGACCGTTGGATACATTGGTTAAATCACCAGGAACATTGACACTTATTTTCATGTTTTCAACTTCGTCGTACATGTGATCCTTGTTCGGCCACCATACGCTCGCGCCCAATCCTTGGCAAGAAGAGGCGATAAAAGGTTTGCCGTTTGCGTCTTTTTTCCACGTTATCCCTCCGTCCCATGGCGGATTTACGGCTACTTTAGGTTTACCATTATAAAAAATTTCAACCTCTTTTATAGTGCCTACATCTTGTTTTGAAATTAATGTTATAAAAAAGACATTGCCTTCTCTTTTATATTTTAAAGCCACACCATCTTGCGTAACCTTGGTGATTTCCATCGGATTTTGCATGTCAATTTGCATTACATTATACGGTTGTACTACTTTATATTGAATAGTGTTAGAGCCTGTTAATGTGCTGTCTGCAGGATTTACTTTAATATCAAGATAATACCTTTTTACGTCCCACCAAACTCTTTCTTTTGTAATACTGCCTCTTAAAGAATCTTGACGACTAAAATGATTTTCGGACTTGTTTAGAAGCCCTTGCGCTTGAATTCCATTAGAGATTAAAAATGCAATTAATAATGGTTTTAGATGCTTTTTCATGTGTTGAAAATTATTGTTTTTTATAAATCTCATCTAATTCGCATATTTGTATTATGGTTTGTAACCTATGATACGTAATGCTCATTTCATGTATTTGATAATTTTAACCAAAACTAGGTACTTTTTTTATTTTTTAGCACTAAAAAAAAGCCCAATAGCACTTTATTTTGCTATTGGGCTTGATGGATTCATAAATTGTTTTGTCGATTTAAATTTCAGTTTTTTGCTGAAACTCAAAACACAAAACTTTTTTACTTCTGACGACTTTTCAATACGTCAACAACATCATTCAATTTGAATCCTTTGGCTTGAAGCAAAATCAAATAATGAAACAATAAATCAGCACTTTCACTCAAGAACAAATCATCATTATCATCCTTGGCTTCAATAACCACTTCTATGGCTTCCTCGCCTACTTTTTGTGCAATTTTGTTGATACCCAACTTGAACAATGATGCAACATAACTCTTCTCAGAATCAGCTTTTTCTCTTCTTGTTTCAATAGTTTGCTCTAGATGGGAAATAAATCCATAATCAGCTTTATTTTCTGTCTGCCAGCACGTATCAGCACCGGTATGACACGTTGGTCCTTCTGGTTTTGCTTGTATCAGTAAAGTGTCACTATCACAGTCATTTTTTATATCAACTAAGTTTAAAAAGTGGCCACTCTCCTCACCTTTTGTCCAAAGTCTTTGTTTCGTGCGGCTAAAAAATGTTACTTTTTGTGTATCAATTGTTTTAAGATATGCTTCTTGGTTCATGTACCCCAACATCAAAATGGCTTTCGTCTCGCTGTCTTGTATTATCGCTGGAATTAATCCATCTGTATTTTTTGAGAAATCTATGTTCATATTTTTTAGTCTAAAGTTTTAAAGTCGAATGTCTGAAAGTAAAAATATTAAATTCGTACTTCAATATTGTTATTTTTAAGAGCTTCTTTTAATGTTTTGATTTCAATTTCTTTAAAATGAAATACACTTGCGGCTAAGGCTGCATCTGCTTTTCCTTCTATAAATGAATCTACAAAATGCTGAATGTTTCCTGCACCACCCGATGCAATAATTGGAATATTAACCAGTTCCGAAAGTTTGGCCAAAGCCTCGTTTGCAAAACCATTTTTAGTTCCGTCATTATCCATTGAAGTGAATAATATCTCACCTGCACCACGTTGCTCTACCTCTTTTGCCCAATCAAATAAATTCAATTTGGTAGGTACTTTTCCACCCACTAAATGTACAATCCACTGTCCGTCAATTTGTTTGGCATCAATAGCTACGACAACACATTGGCTTCCAAATTTTTGTGCTAAATCATTGATCAACTGCGGATTTTTTACAGCCGATGAATTGATAGATACTTTGTCCGCACCATTTTGTAATAAAACATCAACATCCTTAACAGAGGAAATTCCGCCACCTACTGTAAATGGAATATTAATAGTTGCTGCTACTTTTCGAACCAGATCGACTAGTGTTTTTCGTCGTTCTTCTGTTGCAGAAATATCCAGGAAAACCAATTCATCAGCTCCTTCATCCGAATATATTTTGGCCAATTCTACTGGATCGCCTGCGTCACGTAGGTCCACAAAATTAACACCTTTAACGGTACGTCCGTTTTTTATATCAAGACAAGGTATAATTCTTTTTGTAAGCATATCTGTTTGTTGTTAAAAGTCTTATTATTCAAATACTGGGCGTAAAAAAGTTCGTTCATAACTTAAAATACATCTCGAATCTTCTGCAATTTTGAACGTTTCTATACATTCTTGATCTTCTAAAATTAGTCTTCTGTAATTTTCATATTCAGACAAACTAACAAACGAAAACATTGCAAATGCAACGTTATTTGCACCTTCAGACGGCAAAAAATAACCATGATGCTGTCCACCAAAACGATTAACTAATTTAATCCATCTTTTACCATACTCTTCAAAAATATCCAATTGAAAAGGGTCAATACTATATTTTACGTAACAAGTTATCATAATTTATGCTTTGAATTTGACTATTTACTAATTATAAACTGTTCCAATTGTTTCAAGGAAATTCGCCCTTCGTAAATGGCTTTACCTATTATTGTTCCTTCACAACCTAATTCTTCTAGTTTTGGCAACTCATCAAAAGTTGAGATTCCTCCTGAAGCAATCAATTTTATGCCGTTGGCTTCCGCCAAAATTTTAGCATACAAATCAAAACTTGGACCTTCAAGCATACCATCTTTTGCGATATCGGTGCATATTACGTAGTGAATTCCTTTGTTTTGATACTCTTGAATAAACGGAACCAAATCTTCATTCGAATCTTCTAACCAACCAGAAACAGCTACTTTTTCATTGTTAGCATCTGCTCCTAAAATAATTTTATCCGAACCATACTTTGCAATCCATTTTTCGAATAGTTCTCTATTTTTTACAGCAATGCTCCCACCTGTAATTTGGTTAGCGCCACTTTCAAACGCAATTTTCAAATCGGAATCTGCCTTCAAACCACCGCCAAAATCAATTTTTAAACTTGTTTGTGTTGCAATTTGTTCCAATATTTTATAATTCACGATTTGGCTTGATTTTGCACCGTCTAAATCTACTAAATGTAAATATTCGATTCCGTGGGCTTCAAATGATTTTGCTACTTCAAGCGGGTTTTCATTGTAAATGATTTTGGTGCTGTAATCTCCTTTGGACAAACGCACGCATTTTCCATCGATGATGTCTATTGCTGGTATTATTCTCATCTAATTTGTCATTGCGAGGAACGAAGCAATCTCATTCCGCTGATTTTTTAATATTAAAATTTATTTTTTGCTATTGAAATTTATAATTTCAAAAAGTTGCCAAGAATTTGCTCGCCTACATCACCACTTTTCTCGGGATGAAATTGTGTTCCATAAAAATTATTTTTCTTCAATGCTGAGGCATATTCTACTTCATAATTCGTGGTAGAGATGGCTTCAATGCAATTTGGCGCATAAAAACTATGTACCAAATACATGTACTCTTTTTCGGAAATTCCTTTGAATAAATCTGATTTCAAATTATAAATTTGATTCCAGCCCATTTGTGGAACTTTTACTTTTGGTGTAAATTTTACCACATCCACATCAAAAATTTCCAAACCAGCAGTGTTGCCTTCTTCGGATTTATTACACATCAATTGCATACCCAAACAAATTCCCAAAACAGGTTGTTTCAAGGTAGGAATTAATACATCAAGACCACTATCGATAAGCATTTTCATTGCAGAACTTGCCTCACCAACTCCAGGAAAAATAACTTTATCTGCCGCTTTTATTTCCTTCCAATCGTTACTAAGTACTGCTTTAAAACCTAATCTTTCGATAGCAAACATAATGCTTTGAATATTTCCAGCTCCGTAATTTATGATGACTATTTTCATTTGTTATTTTATTACTCCTGCAAGGTTTTTTTAAACCTTGTAGGTTTATTTTTTTTATTACTAATACCTACAAGGTTTAAAAAAACCTTGCAGGAAAACCCGATATTAAAGCATTCCCTTCGTGCTTGGTAAAATCATTTTCTCCGCATCGCGTTTCACGGCAACTTTTATCGCTTTGGCGAAAGCCTTGAAAATGGCTTCAATTTTGTGGTGTTCATTGGTACCCTCAGCCTTGATGTTGATATTGGCCTTTGCTCCATCTGAGAACGATTTAAAAAAGTGAAAGAACATTTCGGTTGGCATTTTACCTACCATTTCACGTTTGAATTCTGTTTCCCAAACTAGCCAATTTCTACCTCCAAAATCAATCGCCACTTGTGCTAAACAATCGTCCATTGGCAAACAAAAACCATAACGTTCTATTCCTAATTTATTACCCAATGCTTTTGCAAAAACTTCTCCAAGTGCAATAGCAGTATCTTCAATGGTGTGATGTTCATCTACTTCAAGATCACCTTTTACAAGGATTTCCAGGTCCATTTGACCATGACGCGCAATTTGGTCTAGCATGTGATCAAAAAACGCAATGCCCGTTTCGATTTTACTTTTCCCAGTTCCGTCTAAGTTTAAATCGATGTAAATATCAGTTTCGTTCGTCTTTCTCGAAATGGTTGCAGAACGTTCTTCTAATTTTAAAAACTCATAAATTACCTTCCAATCTGTAGTTTGTAGCGCTATAACCGAGTCCAATTCTTCTCTTTTTGAAGCTATTTCGTCACCACCTAATGTTTCGTCTCTATTGATGAAAATTGCTTTTGAGCCTAAGTTTTTAGCCAATTCTACATCTGTAATGCGGTCACCAATTACAAAAGAGTTTTGCAAATCGTATGCTGGATTATCAATGTATTTAGTTAATAACCCTGTTGCTGGCTTGCGTGTAGGAGCATTTTCATGTGGGAACGTTTTATCAATTAAAACTTCACTAAAAACAACGCCTTCATTAGCGAACGCTTTCATAACCAAATTATGTACTGGCCAAAAATTTTCTTCTGGATGAGAATTTGTTCCCAAACCATCTTGATTGGTAACCATAACCAATTCAAAATCTAATTCTTTGGCAATTTTACCTAAATATTGAAAAGCATTTGGATAAAACTCTAATTTTTCAAAACTGTCTAATTGGTAATCATTTGGTTCTAAAACCATCGTTCCATCACGGTCTATAAAAAGTATTTTTTTCATTAAAAAAGTTTAAAGTATAAGGTTTAAAGTTGTTTCAACACCTCAATTAATTTTTTATTTTCTTGTTCTGTTCCTACTGTTAAACGCAATGTATTTTCGCAAAGTGCTTGTGTAGTTCTATTACGAATTACAATTCCTTTTGAAATTAATTCAGCGTATCTTTTATTGGCATCATCAACTTTTACTAAGATAAAATTAGCTTCTGTTGGATATATTTTTTGAACAAATTTTATATCAAGTAAAACTTGAAGTAATCTTTCCCTTTGCTCTATTATTAAATCTATTTCAAATTTTATTTTATCTTTATTTTCTAATCTTTCTAAAGCTCTTTTTTGAGTGAGTTCGTTTACATTATATGGTGGTTTAATTTTATTTAAAACCGAAATTACTGTTGCAGACCCGTAACAAACTCCCAATCGGATTCCAGCTAAACCATATGCTTTTGAAAGCGTTTGTGTAATGATCAAATTAGGATATTCATCTAATTCATTGATCCAACTGTCCTTTTTAGAGAAATCAATATAAGCTTCATCAATTACCACCAATCCTTCAAAGTTTTGCAAAAGATACGCTACACTCTCATCCGAAAACGAATTTCCCGTTGGGTTGTTTGGCGAACACAAAAAAATCATTTTGGTGCTGGAGTCAACAGCTTCCATAATTTTTTCAATTTGCGGTTGAAAATCTTCGGATAAAACTACTTCTCTATTTTCTACTGCATTCAAATTGGCCAAAACACCATACATTCCGTAGGTAGGTGGCAATGTGATTACGTTATCTATTTTGGGTTCACAAAATGCTCTAAAAAGTAAATCGAGTACTTCATCACTTCCATTTCCTAATAAAATCTGATTTGATTTGACAAATTTTTGCTTTGCCAAAACCTCTTTCACATTTATTTGCTGTGGATCTGGGTATCTATTTACTCCATTTTCGAACGGATTTTCATTGGCATCCAAAAATATCATTTCAGCAGTATCAAAATCTTCAAATTCATCTCGAGCAGAAGAATAGGGTTTCATGTTTTTTACATTCTCCCGAATCAAATTATTTATATCAAAACTATTTTCCATCTTCAATTGCTTTTAATCGTAATGTAACTGCATTTTTGTGTGCTTGTAAGCCTTCGGCATCAGCCATAATTTCAATTGCTTTACCAATATTTTGAATCCCTTTTTCAGAAATTTTTTGGAACGTCATTGCTTTTGTAAAACTATCTAGATTTACACCACTATAGTTTTTTGCATATCCGTTGGTAGGCAAGGTATGATTGGTTCCCGATGCGTAATCTCCTGCGCTCTCCGGTGTATAATTCCCTATAAAAACCGAACCTGCATTTTCAATTTCGTCAATATAAAAATCATCGTTGGCAGTGCATACAATAAAGTGTTCCGGTCCGTATTCGTTTATTAAATCCAAAGCGATTTTATCATTTTCGACAAAAATTAATTTGGAGTTAGCAATAGCTTTTTCTGCAATCTCTTTGCGGGGTAATTGCTCAATTTGAAGCTGAATTTCTTCTTCAACGGCATCCATAAGTTTTTTAGATGTTGAAACTAAAATGACCTGACTATCTGCTCCGTGTTCCGCTTGCGATAATAAATCTGATGCTACGAAAGCGGGAACTGCGGTATCATCAGCAACAATCAATAATTCTGATGGGCCAGCTGGCATATCGATTGCTACACCAAATTGTGTAGCCAACTGTTTTGCAACTGTTACAAATTGATTTCCTGGTCCAAAAATTTTATACACTTTAGGAATCATTGTTGTTCCAAAAGTCATTGCAGCAATAGCCTGAATACCGCCAACCTTAAATATTTTGGTCACGCCACACAATTGCGCTACAAATAAAATAGCAGGATTAATTTGACCCTTTTTATCTGGTGGAGAGCATAAAATAATTTCTTTGCAACCTGCAATTTTAGCAGGAACGGCAAGCATTAACACTGTTGAAAACAAGGGCGCTGTTCCTCCCGGAATATACAAACCTACTTTTTGAATAGGTCGTTTTTCTTGCCAGCAGCTTACTCCTTCAATAGTTTCTACTGCTACTCGATTTGTTTTTTGAGCTATGTGAAATTTGGTTATATTTTCTTTTGCTAATGCAATCGCTGCTTTTAATTCATCTGAAACACTAGCAATAGCAGCATCAATCTCCCCTTTTGAAACTTCAATAATATCAACTGTAACTCCATCAAAAAGTGACGTATATTTGGCGACAGCCTCATCCCCTTTTTTTTGAACTTCCTTGAAAATTTCTTTTACCGTAGCTTCAATGTCATCTACTGTTTTTGTGGGCCTTTCTAAAATACTGGACCACGTTTCTGGTTTTGGATTGTATATTTTGTTCATTTTTAATTGTATTCAAAATTTAAAAAATAGAATTATTTAGTTCTTAAACTCATAATTCATAACTTATAATTTAAAATTCTTACAGTACCATTTTCTCTATTGGACATACTAAAATCCCCTCGGCTCCAGCCTCTTTCAACTGATCGATAACATCCCAAAAGGTATCTTTGTCAATTACAGAGTGTACACTGCTCCAACCTTCTTGTGCCAATGGTAAAACGGTTAAACTACGCAATACAGGTAAAATTTCACCTACTGCTTCAATCTTATCATTAGGAACGTTCATCAAAATATATTTTGATTTTCTAGCTCTTAAAACCGATTCGATTCGGAATTTTAAAGTGTCAATTATCTTTTGAGACTCCGGACTTACTTTTGGGGAAACCGCTAAAACTGCTTCGCTTTTAAAAATAACCTCTACCTCTTTTAAATTATTTTTAAATAAGGTACTTCCGCTGGATACAATATCTACAATAGCATCAGCAAGACCAATGTTTGGAGCAATTTCTACAGAACCTGAAATTTGGTGAATATCAACTGAAACTCCTTTAGAATTAAAGAAATCTAGAACTGTTTTAGGATAGGAAGTAGCAATACGCATACCATCTAAATCTTTAATCGATTTGTAATCAAATGCTTTAGGAACGGCAACTGAGACTTTGCATTTTGAAAATCCTAATTTTTGAATGACTTCAATATTTCCACCTTTTTCAACCAATAAATTATCCCCAACTATGGCAATATCTACTACGCCATCCATTAAATATTGTGGAATATCTGAATTTCTCAAGTAGAGAACTTCAAGAGGAAAGTTAGATGCTTCAGCTTTTAATTGATCGATTCCGTTATCAATTGAAATACCGGCATCTTTTAGAATTTGAATACTGTCTTCGTTTAAACGACCTGATTTTTGAATTGCAATTTTTAATGTACTCATTTTTTTGTTTTTTGTTTTTTTAGAATAATAATGCTTGAGTACAATTTGAGGTAATAAAAAACCCGTTTGATGTACTCAAACGGGTTTTTAAATATGATGATTTACATGCATACCATTAACACATCGCTTGAGAGCAATAATGAAAATGATGATGATGTAATTGTATTGTAACCATTTTTATGTGTATTGTATTTTAAAATACTTTTGCAAATATAACTACTATTTTATTTGCAATGCTATTTTAAATATAACTTAATGAGATTAAATTGTTAAAATTATTTTTCGTCATTTTCTTTAGTTTCTTCTTTTGAAATAGAACCTTCGGGATTAGCCTTGTTGGTAATAGAATCATTTCTAATTTCGGTATGACGAATCTCTCCTCCAGAAGTTCCAACTAAAGTTGCAATATAAACACAAGCAATTGCAACAATAACTGCCGCGAAAGAGATAATTTTAGCTTTAGAATGATTTTTTATATTCAGTATCAAACCAGTTATTGAAATGGCGCCCAATAAATATAATACAAGAGCTAATTTTTCTGCTATTTCTTCATGTTCATGAATTATTTGTTTGCCTATGTTTGGCATATCTTCAACCATTTCCTCTGCTCCTTCACCAGTTCCGATACTAAATGCAGCAAAAATTGCCGCAACGATAAATAAAACATAAGCAGTATTTTTTACGGAATTGTTTTTAAAAATCATCCCAGTTATTAAAATTCCAAGCCCGAAAATAGATCCAATTATTGGAAAATGGTTGAGTACCAAGTGCAAGTGAGCGTCATTCATAATTTTTTTTTTAAAATTTAAAGTTAAGTTTTGTAATCATTTATTTTTATTCTGAATCGAATTAATTATTTTATCCTGCTAATGAAACACCAATTAAAGAACCAATTCCATAGGTTATCGCAGCGGCAACCAAACCAAAGGATACTTGTCTAAATCCAGAAAATAAAATGCTTCTTCCTGTTAGTAAAGTGATAGCTGCTCCTATCCCAAAAAGCCCGATTACACTACTCCCCAAGCTTAGTAAAATTGCATTTTTTCCATCCAAAAACATAAATGGATATAAAGGAATAATGGCTCCAATCGAGAAAAGAATAAATGATGCAATGGCTGCTTCCCATGCTGAACCGCCTAATTCTTCTTTATCGATTCCTAACTCTTCTGTTATTATGGCATCTATAGCCGTTTGCGGATTTTTAAAAGCTTTGTCAGCCAATTTTTGTGCTTCAAAAGCGCTCATCCCTTTGGCCTGATACAATAAAACTAATTCTTTTTTCTCATCTTCTGGAGAATTTTCCAATTCTTCGGTTTCCAAATCAATTTGGCGCTGGTTTAATTCTCTGGAACTCTGTACCGAAAGCCATTCGCCTAATGCCATTGATATGGCTCCTGCCAAAAGTCCTGCAATTCCAGTCAACAATATGGTATCATTAGAAACAGCCGCTCCAGCAACTCCCATGACCAAACTCATGTTAGACACCAATCCATCATTGGAACCCAAAACTGCAGCTCGTAAGGCATTGCCTCCAACGGATTTATGCCGACTTTCAAATTTAGACAACAACCCTCCAGAAACATTCATGGCTGAATTATTATTTACAGCCTCGATAATATGCAAGTGATTGTGTTCAAAACCTGTTGGTTTTTCACCCGTTTTAATTTTGTTTCGAACTGTATTTTCAGCAAACTGTTTTTCTATTGAAGTTAATGAGCTAATTATTGAGCTGTATCCAAAAATTTTACCCAACTTCAATTGAAATTTTGCTCTACTAGATGGCAAAGGCATTTTGTAATTCGGTTCAATTGTACGAACTTTATCTAACATGTATTTCGCATGTCCCTTCTCAATTTCGCCTAAGCTTAGGAGCACCCTAGAAAGATTTTCATCAGACTGAATGGCAGCAATACTATCGTACAAAAAGGCTGTATCAACCTCTGTTTGCAACTGATCTTTAAGTTTATTCAAGTCCATAATTTCTTGCTTACTTTTCTAAATTAATAATTTTATGTATCAGTATTTTTGAAAATTCATTTAACTAAATTAAGATTTTCATTTTAAAAACTACTCCTTTTAGATTGTAAATCTAACATTTTATTCCTCTAAATTTTTCATTTTCATCAAAAGCGAATAAGACCCTTTAATAACAATCTTTGCGTCTTTTAAATCTTCATTGGAAACAATTACTACGTATCCATTTTCTGAGGTTCCGGTTGTTACTTCTTTCATTTCAAAGCGCTTGTTTCCCTTTTCTATAAAAATATAATTCTTGTTTTCATAATTCACAATAGCATCAGATGGCAACACATTATACTGCTGGCTGTCTAATTCAATTTCAGCATTCATATACATTCCCGGTAAAAGTGCTTTATCAAAGTTTGTAAAATGACAATGCATTTCAGTGCTTTTGTTTTCTGAAAAATCTTTGCCGATAAGAATAATTTTTCCATAATGTTTTTTCTCCGGATTGGTATTAGTGTAAGCAACCACGGATTGGCCGACAACGAATTTATTAATGTCTTTTTCAAATACGGTAAGTGCCAAATGAATATCGGAAGGATTTACAATTTCAAACAAGATATCACTTGGTGCTACATATTTTCCAGTATTTACGTTTACTTTAGATACATAACCGCTTATTGGTGAATACACATTAATACTTTTTGAAATGGTTTTTGTCGATACATTATTTGGATTAATTCCTGCGAATTTTAATTTCTCTCCATACGATTGTACCATTACCGATAGTGAATTGTATTCTGATTGTGCTAGTTGATATACTTTATCGCTGCTAGCCTTACTCCGATTCAGTTCTTTTTGTCTTTCAAATTCGGCTTTAGCATACCCAATTTTTGCTTTTGCCAAAAGGTAATCTTCCTGCAATTGAATGTATTGTTGGTCTTCTACTACGCACAATACTTGTCCTTTGGTTACATACATTCCCTCTAAAAGTTTGGTGTATTTTAAATATCCTCCCATTGGAACACTTATGGATACTAAATTTTGCGGTGGAACATCTATTTTTCCATTTAATTTTAATAGTGATGAAATCTCTTTTTGCTCGATTTTCCCTGTTTCAATGCCTGCATTTTTTATTTGTGCATCGGTAAGAGTTGTTGTGTTTTCTATAGCAGGAGTAGCTTCTGTTTCGTTTTCTGTTTTTTTATTACCACACGAGTACAGAAAAAACAACCCTATTAAAGTAATGACTGTATTTTTCATTTATTTTGATATTAAATTTTCTATTTTAAGAATTGTTTCATTGAATTTTCTAACTGTTTCAATGTAGTTACTTTGAATTTCTGTATTTTGATTTATCAACATTACCCATTCTAAATAATTGATGTCACCATTGATGAATTTATCATTAGCGGCTTTAGTTACAAAATCCACATTCTTTAACGCCTGACTTTCTAAATAAGCAATAGTTTCTCGGTGTTTTTCCGATTCTTGAATAAATTCCTGATACTGACTTTTCAGTTTAAGTTTTTCATTAGTCAAATTATTTTCTGCAATTTGACTGTTGATTTCTAATGCTTTTTGTCTGTTTTTTATGTTTGAATTGAAAAGGGGCAACGCTACTCCAAATTGTCCGTAGACCCCATTATAGCTGTCTTGAAAGGAAGTATTTGATTTAAATGTCTGATAATAAACACCGCCTATTAATTCGGGTAGTTTTTTAGATTTTTCAAGTGAAATTTGCGCTTTGTTGCTATTTACTTCTTGCTCTAGTAATTTTATATAGGGTTGTTTGTCTGTAGCATTTTTATCTAAATTTTCGGCAAAATCTATTTTGAATGTATCTGAAACTGGGATAAAGTCTATATCTGTATTAAGGATATATTTAAATTGCAATAGTGTTATTTTATAATCACTTTGTAACTCTCGAAGTTGTATTTTTATTTGCCCTGACTGATTTTCGGCAGTTGCTTTTTCTAGTATATTGCTTTCTCCCTTATCAAATCGAAGAGTTGATTTTCTTAAAAATTCAGAATAAATACTATCACTCTTTAGCAATAATTTTTCCTTTTCTTTGAGATAAATCAGCTCATAAAACACAGTTGATACTTGTCTGGTCAATGCTTTTTTCTGCAATGCTTCGTTCCATTCGCCAGTTTTGGCTTCTTCAATTAGCAGTTGTTTCTGCCTTTTGTAAACTGTTGGAAATTTAATAGTTTGTGAAACACCAATTTTTATATCATTAACATTAGTGTTAAATTGACCGTACTCGCCAATAATTCCTGTGTTGGAAATATCGTAGCCCGTCTTAGTCATCTGTTGTAAATATTCAGAATTTAGTTTTGCGTTTTTAATTTTTATATTATTTGAAATAGCAGTTTCTATGGCTTTCTCAATTGAAATTTTTTCTTGTGCATTTGAATTTTGAAAAGAAAAAAACAGTCCCAATACAAATAGTGTTATACTTGATTTCATCTTTTTAGGTTTTAATTGAATTCCTTTTTCAAACATGATATATAAAATTGGTAAAACAAATAAGGTTAAGAATGTGGCAACCAATAATCCTCCAATCACAACAGTTGCCAAAGGTTTCTGTACTTCGGCCCCGGAACCATTACTTAGTGCCATTGGTAAAAAACCTAATGAGGCTACAAATGCGGTCATTAAAACAGGGCGTAAACGTATTTTAGTTCCTTGTAAAACAATCGCCTTCAAATCGGTTTCGCCAGATTTTCGAATACTATTAAATTCTGCAATTAATACCAAGCCATTCAGAACCGCGACACCAAATAAGGCTATAAAGCCAACTCCGGCACTAATGCTAAACGGCATTCCACGCAACGCTAAAAAGAAAATACCTCCAATTGCCGAAAGTGGAATCGCAGAATAAATCAATAGCCCTTGTTTTACAGAATTAAATGCAAAATATAGTAAAATAAATATTAATAATAATGAAACCGGAACCGCAATTATTAAACGATTTTTGGCTTCATTTAAGTTTTCAAAAGCACCTCCATACGTAGGATAATAACCCGCAGGAAATTTAATTTGGGCTTCGACTTTTCCTTGTAATTCTTTTACAATACTTTGCACATCACGGCCTCGAACATTAAAACCAACAACAATTCTACGTTTGGCGTCTTCTCTTTGTATCTGATTTGGGCCTTCAGTAATTTCAACTTTTGCCAATTGGGATAACGGAATTTGCAAACCATTTGGTGTTGGAATTAATAAATTTTGAACATCTGTCAAATCCTGACGTTTTTCGCCCTCCAAACGAACTACTAAATCAAATCGTTTTTCACCTTCGTATACGACTCCTGTGCTTTGTCCTGCAAATGCGGTGTTTACTATTCGATTGATATCCTGAATATTCAATCCGTATTGCGCAATAGCCGCTCGGTTGTAGTCGATTACTATTTGTGGCATTCCAATAACAGATTCTACATAAAGGTCGGAAGTTCCTTCTACGGTATTCACAATTTTGCCTAATTTATTGGCATATAAAGCCAATGTGTCTAAATTTTCTCCAAATATTTTACACACAACATCTTGTCTGGCACCTGTCATTAATTCGTTAAAACGCATTTGTACCGGATATTGAAAACCGTAGGAAACACCGGGAACCGCTTCTAGTTCTTTTGCCATTTTTTCTGACAATTCATCAAAAGTTTTGGCAGATGTCCATTCACTTTTGTTCTTTAAAATTATCATCATATCGCTGGCATCAATTGGCATTGGATCCGTTGGCACTTCGCTGCTTCCTGTTTTACCTACAATTTTCTCCACTTCAGGAAATTTTTCTATCAGTATTTTTGCACCCTGAGTAATGGCAGTCATTGAAGTTTGCAAATTACTTCCTGGCAAAACCCTAGTTTCTACTGCAAAATCTCCTTCTTCTAATGAGGGCATAAATTCGCCACCCATAAACGAAAGTGTAATTAGCGCTAAAACAAATAATCCTAATGTTACAGCAATAATTGTTTTTGGAATCCCTAATGCTTTATTTAGAAGTGGTTGATAGAAATTTTCTAATTTCTCCATCATTCGATCTGAAAAAGTTTTTTTGTGGGATATTTTTTTATTCAAAAATAAAGCGGTCATCATCGGAACATAAGTCAAAGACAATATAAAAGCACCAAACAGAGCAAATGCAATGGTTTGTGCCATTGGTAAAAACATTTTTCCTTCTATACCACGCAAAGTAAAAATGGGAATGTACACTATCAATATAATCAGTTCTCCAAAAACGGATACATTACGCATTTTTATTGATGTTTTTAATACGGTGTTGTCCATTTCTTGTTGTGATATTTGAGCAATTTTCCTGCTGTGTAAACTAAACAAACACGCTTCAACAATAATAACGGCACCATCTACAATCAATCCAAAATCTAATGCTCCCAAACTCATTAAATTACCGCTAACGCCAAATAAATTCATCAATATGACGGCAATTAACATCGCTAAAGGAATAACTGAGGCAACGATTAATCCAGCTCTTACGTTCCCTAAAAAGAAGATTAAAACAAAAAGTACAATTAATGCTCCTTCCAATAAGTTTTTTTCTACTGTTGAAATAGAATTGTTCACCATTTTTGTTCGGTCTAAAAATGGTTCAACAATAACACCTTCGGGTAATGTTTTCTGTATTTGCTCAATACGTTCTTTAATTTTTTTGATAACCACATTACTGTTGGCGCCCTTTAACATCATCACTACCGCTCCCGAAACTTCACCAGATTGCACTCCTTTTTTATTAAAAGTCATTGCTCCGTAACGGATAGCGTTTCCAATTCGAACATCCGCTACATCCCGAATAAATAAAGGACTGCCGCCATTGCTGCTTTTAATAGAAATGTCTTTTATATTTTCGATAGTACTAATCAACCCTTCACTTCGGATGTATAACACTTTAGGCCCTTTTTCGATATAAGCACCACCTGTATTTTGATTGTTTTTTTCTAATGCAGTAAAAACATCGGCAATCGTAATATCATATGATTGAAGTTTATTTGGGTCAATCGCAATTTCAAATTGCTTCAATTTTCCGCCGAAACTGCTTACTTCTGCAACACCTTCAACGCTTAATAACTGCCGGCGAACAATCCAATCCTGAATGGTTCTTAACTCGGTTACATCGTATTTTTTTTCATAACCAGGTTTGGTTCGAACCGCATACTGATAAATTTCACCCAGTCCAGTAGTTACTGGTGCAAGAAAAGGCTCGCCAATACCTCTTGGAATTTGGTCTTTAACAGCACTCAGCCTTTCTGTTACTTGTTGTCTTGCCCAATACACATCAGTCGCGTCATCAAAAACAAGGGTTACCACTGATAAACCGAAACGAGAAAAACTTCTGATTTCTTTAAGTCCGGGAATATTACTGTTGGCTTGTTCTATTGGAAAGGTAATCAATCGTTCAATATCGGTTGCACCCAGTGATGGTGCAGAGGTTATTACCTGTACCTGATTATCTGTAATATCAGGAACGGCATCTATTGGTAATAGGGTAAATTGATAACTGCCATATCCTATGAGAGCCAAAATGAAAAGACCAACGATCAGCTTATTTTTGATTGAAAATTCTATGATTTTATTCAGCATAATTTTAGAATTATTGAATGTTCACTATTTATATTGAATACTGGCCTTTTAATTTTAAAGTAACTGTAATAGCTGCACTTTCATTATTCCTAAAAAACCAACCGTGTTTTCCTTCATACGGAGCATAAAAAGTTCCCACCATATTATTGGAATAGGCAAGCGTATAGCTTTCAAAATAGACATCATTAGCTGCTTTTGCTTGTTTTACTTCGCCATGAAAGTCAAAATAAACGATTCCTTTATTAGTCATCCATTCGTATTTCATTTTTCCATATTTAAGCATATAGATTTTGTATTCGATTCCTTTTCCTGCCGGAACGACAACTTCAATGGTATCTTCTCTTTCTGCATATTGTTTTTCCGGTGCCGGGTTATCTGCCTCGATTGGTCGTTTTACTTCTGGTCCGGAACCTGCTTTTTCCATTTTTATTAAAGGAAATACCTTTTGAGTTGTTGTTTCCTGTTGATTTTCTTCCTGATTTTCCGGAACATGAAGTTTGCTGAACCCGAACAATTTGCCTGTTCCCATTGGATCTATTCCATATTCTGCAGGTAAAACTGCACTTACTAAAATTAGTACAGCAAGTAGTAAAGCGAAGATAACTGCTTTTATAATGTGTTTTTTACTTACTGTTTGATGATTTATTTCTGACATTTTTTAATTTTTAAGACGTAAAATAACCTGTTAACTGATATCCTATTAATACAAATCCAGCAGCCATAAGCAACGTATTTGTTACTGTTGAAAATTTCATAAAGCTCGAATGTCTGCGCCAAAGAGTGATAAGGATTAGCACAAAAGTTAATGCTATGCACTGACCTATTTCGACACCAATATTGAACCCAAGCAGATTGGTAAACAATCCTTCTTTTTCGAATTTGAAATCTTGCAATTTGCTGGCAAGCCCAAAACCATGAAATAATCCGAAAATCAAAACAGCAGCTTTTGTATTGGGTTGCGTTCCGAAAAATCTTTTGAAACCACCTAAATTATCAAAACCTTTATACACTATTGACAAAGCAATAATGGCATCAATTAAATATGAATTGATTGATATAGTACTCATAACACCAAACAACAATGTTGCACTATGACCAATTGTGAAGAAACTTACGTAAAGTAGCACTTCTTTTGGGCGATAAAGGAAAAAGATAACACCAACTAAAAAAAGCAAATGATCGTAACCCGTAAGCATGTGTTTTGCGCCAATATAGAGAAAAGGGCCAAATGCAACCCCGTCATTTCCTGACAAAAAAGTTTGTGTGTTTTCATCGACACCATGAGCAAAAACACCTGTAATGCCAATAAAAAAAAGTAAAACAAGAAATATTATTTTTTTTGAATTCATTTTTATTTTTCTTTTAAAAACTACTTCTCTCCTGAAATTTTCGAAAGAGAAGTAGCCTTTTGAATTATATTAATGCGTGTGTCCATGAGCCGCATCAATTTTGTCTTGCTCCACTTGATTAATACTATCCGTAATTACTTGATTGGTACTATCCGGGATCACTTGAGCCTGTTCTGTAGTTTCCGTAGATTGAACTTCTACATTTTCAGTTTCGTTGTTTGCTTTTTTGTTGCAAGAAGCTAACATTACGATTGCGATAGTAGCTACGATTAAATTTTTTTTCATAATTGTAATTTAAATTGGATTTTTAAAGAATAATAAAATTGAATTAATGTTGGTGGCCATGATTAATATCTTGTTCAGAAACTTGGCTGTTTTTAAATTTAGAAGAGATTGTTTTTCCATTGACAACTAATGTGATCGTACAATAAGCATATATATTTGCTTTAGGAACATAGACAAATAAAGAATTGTTGGTGTCCAAAGAAACTGGATTCGTTGCTTTTGTTTTATTGAAAAATTCAAAAACCGCCGAGCCGGTAACTTTTTTATTTGAAACCGTTTTTCCTTTCGAATCCAATACATAAAAACTAATATTATTTTCTCTTTCGACCATTTCTATTTTGTAGGCGCCTGAATTTTGTATTATTCCACCATGTGGTGTTTTTACAGAATTAGTATTTACTTGTGCATGCGAAATTGTTGTAGCTGTAATAGATAATACTATTGTAAACGCTGTTGAAAGCAATAATTTTTTCATTGATTTTGTTTTTAGAAAGTAGTATATATAAAAATAACTTGTAGCCCAAAAAAGGCAATAAGTGTCCTATTTATTCAAAGATTGAATAGTTTAGATAAAAAGTGTGGGCGGACCACGAAATTGTAAGGAATATAAATGAGGAGAAATAAAAATAAGTGGTTCTTTATTCCGAACAACTTCATTTTTATAATAATATCCTATCGAATTTGTAAAAACTGATGTTGTATGTAATACAAAAAATTGATTAGGAACTTCTTTAAGAATTTTAACAACGTCTTCCAATTGACTAATTGAAAAAGTGTCTGAAGTGTGGTTGAAATGAGAAAATAACAATGAAAAACTACTATCATCCGAATGCTCTTCATGATGATGATGGTGTTTTCCATCGTGGTGATGTTCTTTTATATGGGTATGCGGAACTAAGCTATGTCCTAATTGAAGGAAACAAGCTAAAAAAAGAAATAATATGTAAATTGATTTCTTGTGCATCTTTACAAAAGTAAGTGTTTTTTTTTAAAAGAAAATCATATTAAATTCAAGAGTATTTTATAATATTCTGTTTCAACTGTATTTACATTCCAAACAACGCGGGCAAACAACCGGTCTCTCTTCAGTCGTTCTCTTTGTTCCGTTCGGAAGCTCCAGTCGGTTGTGCCGCCCTCCATTCCGCAGACACGATTCAACCACAAAAAAACAGCAGCTGTTTTTTTGCGCTGCTTCGTTCCTCATCTCCACACTTTCTCTTCCTGCGTTCGGCAGGGCTTATGCATCCACAATACCTTTCATTCCCTCCCACTCCGCAAGTTCCGTTCTTCTGCATTCCAGCAGTATTATTTCTACCGCCCTTTATTTTTCCAACAGTTGCTCCTTCACACAGCCATCGGGGTTGGCTCCGTTCCGTGAAAAACGGCACTTTGCCCTAAATCAAGGAACGCCACTATGATTATCCTGGTGTTCCATAAAATGTAAAACCAAAATAGGTAATTGCAAACCAACCTCGACAACAAAAGGAACCGTTAGTTGCAAACAAGTGCCTAAAGTTAGTATGGTTTTTATAAATTTCACAAATTAAATATAAGTCCTTTTTTTATTTTATTTTAATGATATGCTATACTTAAGCCTTGACGCATTAGGTTCCTTGTTTTAAGGAAAATTAAATATCCTGAATATCCTCTATAAAATATTAAATTTATAATTTTATGTTTGCTTACTTATATGCCAATAAAGTATAAAAGTAAGATTTAAAGATAGATATTCCCTTAAGAACTACTTAAGGTGTGCTTTAAATAATCTTAAAATAATAGTCGTTCCTATGTTTTCTTGACTGGCAATTGCTATATCAATGTTGAGCAAAGTACACAGTCTTTTTACAATAGAAAGTCCTAATCCGGTCCCTTTAATTTCGGGATGACTACTTGATTGGGATCGGTAAAATTGATTAAAAATTTTGTCAATATCTTCGGCTGCAATTCCCATACCTGTATCACAAATGTGACATTCTATTGTTGAATCAATTTCTTTCAAGACGATTACTAAGTTTCCGTATTGATGCGAATATTTTAGTGCATTCGATATTAAATTGTTAATTACTATTGAAAACAAATAACCATCTGTTTCGATGTAATGTTCCGCAGAAAAATCGGTGCTAACATTGATTTTCTTATTTTGAATGATTGCTGAAAATCGAGAAATAGTATCTAAAAATAAGGCTTTTAAATATACTTTTTCTATTTTTAGCGTCTGTTTTTGATTTTCAAATCGAGCTAACAATAACAATTGATCCACTAAGTTATTTAAGCGGTTTACTTCTTTTATACAAAAGTTTATTTTCTCTGTGTATTCAGCATGATCTCTTGGTTTCCTGATTAACACTTCGAGCGTTCCTTTAAGCACCGTTAAAGGAGTTCTTAGTTCATGCGATGCATCGGAAGTGAATTGTTTTTCACGTTCAACCGCAGTTTCAATATGGTCCAATAAATTATTTATTGTTTGAGATAAAACATACAATTCATCCTGTTGCGGAGGCAATGCAATGCGCGAAGTAAGGTTGTCCTTCGTTATATCATTGGATGTATTTATAATAGAATTAATGGGCTTTATAAAGCGACCAGCAATAAAACGAGCCAGAAAAAAAAGTACAATTAAAATTATTGGATAGGTAATAATCAAGACTTCGGATATATTATCAAGAACCATCGTCGCATCTTCTAGTGAAATAGCAACGATCAGATAACCAATAATTTTAGATTTATTGTAAATGGGAACTTGCATTTGCCTGATAGCACTATTGGCTAAAGTGGTGTCAAAAAGTACATTTGCAACATACCTTGGATTAAAAGCCAAAGTAGTTTTTTTAAGATTTGGTGACTTTTCTATGAGTTTTCCATCTTGATCTATAAACTGAATAAAAACGGGATTCACATCAAGTGTGTTGTGTTCGCGTTCCTTCCATTCCTCTTTGTGAATCAAATGAAATGAATTGCCAACGATTTCAATTTCGGTTAAATGTTTATCCGCTTCACTATTAATATCAGTATTGACATGACTGTTTACACTAAATCTTACAATAGAATATATCATACAAAACACCACAAAAATTAATAAAGCTGTGGTGACTATATAATTGAGAGCAATTCTATTTTTAAATGAAAGTTGTTGCATTTCTAATTAATCATTAGCAATATACCCTACTCCTCGCACGGTTTTTATGCAGTCTTGTTCTATTTTTAAATTTAATTTTTTGCGAATCGCATTCATAAAAACATCAATAACGCCAGTATCGTATTCAAAATGAATATCCCAAACATCTTCAATGATTTGTGTTCTGGTGCATACTTTACCTTTATTTTTAATTAAGTATGTCAAAAGCTCAAATTCTCGTTGTGTAAAAGCTACCTCCACATCGTTTACTAAAACCCTATGCTGTGCAATATCAATTGTAATATTGCCTAGTGTAAGCGTAACAGCTTCACCTTGATTCCTAAAATGGATCTTGATTCTTTCTAATAATTCGTCAAAACTAAAAGGTTTTTTTATGTAATCATTAGCTCCTGCTTTCAGCCCTTCAATAGTTTCTTGAACCGTATCTCTAGCTGTCAAAAAAATAATGGGTGTAAAATTGTTTTTGAGTCGAATGGCTTTGCACAATTCTAAACCAGTCATTTTGGGCAACATCCAATCTAATAAAATAAGGTCAAAGTTTTGCTTTTGAATTTTATCAAATGCAATACTCCCATCAGCAGCGCTAATTACAGTATAGCCCTCTTCTTCTAACCCTTGCTGCAAAAACTGAACAATCCCTGCCTCATCCTCTACAATTAATAAGTGCATGTCTTTTTTTTTATAAAATTAAGATTTATTGTATAATAAATTTAAATGCAACCGTTGTAATTTTAGCAGTAAAAACATCAGATAATTTTTCAGAGCCAATTCTACCAAAAACGGCAGATCTTAAACCGTATTGAGTGAAATAACTGGCTCTTCGCCTAAATTAGTGGAATTGTATTTTTAGGCATTGCCTAAATAATACACCATTTTTATAAAATTATCTGGATTTCTATACCCTCTTGCTCTGGATCTTGCTAACTGCATCA
>JAFCUE010000041.1:0-28114 GCA_051990185.1 Flavobacterium sp. DT2-2
TAGTTTTTAATGAAAAATGGGGTGGTCATTTTGCTCCGGAATTGGGTGGTCATTTTGAATTGGAATCAGGTGCTCACTTTAAATTGGAATTGGGTGGTCAATATCACTGGAATTTGCAAATGAACGGCATAGAAGATGAAAATAATACGCTTATTCCCAAAATGCAAAAGATAATTTCAGAAATACGAAATAATCCAACAGCAAAGAATTATAGCGGAATGAGTATAGTAAGAAACGACAGCCGAGAAGATGCACCGCCCGACGCAATAATAATTGATTTTACAGATTAACCAAAAGCCCCGATAAACTAAAATGTTATCGGGGCTTTTTTATGCTTAAAATCACTTTGTCAAACAAATGTCAAGCAAAAAAGCCGTAACTCTCTGATAATCAATGATTATTGTGACCACGGCGGGATTTGAACCCGCACGCCCTTGCGAGCACCAGCCCCTCAAGCTGGCAAGTCTACCGTTTCTCCACGTGGCCTAAAAAATAAAAGGCCAAGTAATAAATTACTCGACCTTTTGTGACCCGACTGGGGCTCGAACCCAGGACCCCATCATTAAAAGTGATGTGCTCTACCAACTGAGCTATCGAGTCAATGCTTTCAAGAAAATTATGTGTGAATCACTAAAATTGTGACCCGACTGGGGCTCGAACCCAGGACCCCATCATTAAAAGTGATGTGCTCTACCAACTGAGCTATCGAGTCATTTTCTTTCCTTGAATGCGGGTGCAAATATAAGGACTTATTTTGGAGTTTACCAAGCAATTTTAGTATAAATTTGTCTTTTTTTAATTAAATCACTCAACACCTTAATTTGTAAGGTTTTATTCAGATGAAAAAAATTATATTGTTAGGTTATATGGGTTGTGGGAAGTCTACAATCGCTGTAGCTTTGTCCAATAGTATCGGAATTCCATTTGTAGATCTGGATAAAGAAATAGAAGCAAAAGTAGGATTGTCTATAGATGCTATTTTTAAAAAGCACGGTGAAATATATTTTAGAAAGCTTGAACACGAAGTTTTTATCGACTTATTGAATAATTCAAAGCAACTCATAATTGGTTTAGGTGGCGGAACCCCATGTTATGCCAATAATCATGAGCTGCTAAAGGGCGCTAATTTAGTGTCAATATACCTTAAAGCTTCCATAGATACACTTTTTCATCGATTAAATCACAACAAAAGCAAACGCCCTTTACTTGCTGATAAAAGCGAAGGTGAAATGAAAGAGTTTATAGCCAAGCATCTTTTTGATCGAAGTTTTTATTACAATCAAGCTCAATATAAAGTTGTAGTTGATGATAAAACAGTTAAACAAACTGTACTTGATATTGTTGCAATTTTAACTTAAATAAGCATAATTTGTGTCGTTTTCATCAAAAACTACTTGTACGTGTTCAAACAAAGAGGTAGAAAGTGAAATTCCTTTGAAGTCAGCTTTCACAGGATATTTTTTATGGTTGCGATCGACTAGCACTGCTGTTTTAAACTTTTTTAAAGGAACGTCTATAAAATGCCTTACTGCATAAATTAAGGTAGTGCCTGAATTTAGTACATCATCAACAAGAACCAAGCCTTTATTAGCATATTCATCTTTTGATAAAGAGGTGTGAATGGGTAATTCAGGATGTTGTTTATTGATTTGTACTTCACAAAGCGAAACTTTGATGGTAGAGATAACCTCTAAAACGGCAGCTATTTTTTTTGCAAATATGAAACCGTTCGTTGCAATTCCTGCAATAACAATCTCTTGTTCATCTACAAAGGTTTCATAGATTTGATAGGCAATTCGTTTTATGGTATGCTCAATTTCTTGATTGGTCAAAATTATATTTTTGCTCATTTTTTAAAGGTTTTTTCCCCTCCCCAGCCCTCCCCGAAGGGTAGGGAGCCAGTTCTGGCAAAGGTTATTCGATGTTTTACTTAATTTTTATTTGTCAACACTTGTCTTCCCATCATACGTTCGGGGCGGGAACTGGGTTTTGCAAGTGTTATTAGATATTTTACTTAATTTATAAAAGGCTCTTCTCCCTCCCCTTCGGGGAGGGTCGGGGAGGGGAGAAATTCATCGATGTCTCTCCTGTCTTTTTTTGTGGGCCTTCCGGTACCATTTTTTCGGTAATGTTCTTTGGATAATTTTAGTAATTCTAAATGCTGATAAGCTTCTGCTGGAGTATCATTTCTTCTATAAATATCTACTAATTTAGCCGCAACACGATTATCTGGTACGTCTAGAACAGTTATGATTTGCGTAATTTGATCTTTACGAAAGGTGATTTTATCCGTAGCAAAAACCTCTTTAGAAGGTTTGGCTACTTGGCCATTTACTGTAACGTGGTTTTTTTTACAGGCTTCAGTTACCATGTTTCTGGTTTTGTAATACCGCACGCACCACAAGTATTTATCTATTCTCATAAAATTTCTAAAATCGGAGTTAAATAGTTTACAAAAATCAATCAATATTGTATCTTGCGCACTTAAAAAATTAGCTATAATGAACAAATTTAAGTATTATTTTATTTTATCAATTACAACTTTATCTTTATTTTCATGTTCAAAAGATGATGTTGCTGCAGAAGTTGCACCACCAAGGGAATTCGCTGTGCAATATGCTACTGATATAACTGATATTGAAGAATATTTAAAAACATATTCCATAACTGTTGTCAATCATCCTGGTTTTGCAGATGATCAAGACGTTTCTTTTAAGAAAATTGCAATCGGAGGAACTGAACCTTCAATTTATTCTTATTTAAATAGCGCTACTTTTCCAAAACTTTTAAGTAAGGAGGTGAAACTTCATGATATAACCTATAAAGTTTATTATTTGGTTTTGAGAGAAGGAGTGGGACAGTCCCCCTGTAATGTTGATGATTTATTAACATCATACAAGGGAAATTATTTAGCACGTCAAACAGTTTCTGAAGTCACTACACTTACTGCTACACAATTTACAGATGTTCCATTTCCTCAAGGGATGTTAAATTTATATCCTAAACCAGAGCTAAATTTGACAGGGACCATAACAGGATGGAGTGAGATATTTCCGAAATTCAAAACAGGAACCTATAGTTCTAATGTTGATGGAACGGTAACTTATAATGATTTTGGAGCAGGTGTTATGTTTGTTCCGTCGGGACTTGGATATTACAATTCAGGGAGTGCTAATATTCCAGCATATGCACCTTTGGTGTTTAGTTTTAAATTATATGAGATACAAAGAACAGATCAAGATAGAGATGGAATTCCATCTTATTTAGAGGATTTGGATGGAGATAACTACATGCGCTTTTTAGCAAAGGGTGTTGTGAATCCTGATGATTCTGATGGAGATGGAATTCCTAATTTTGAAGATAGAGACGATGATGGAGATGGTGTTAGTACCAAAACAGAAATTACAGTTAACGGCAATATAATTCCATTTGCTGACATACCAAGTTGCGATGGTAATACAACCAATCCGGCTCGAATAAAAAGGCACTTGGTACAATGTAACTAGAAAATAAAAGACATAAAAAAAACCAGACCGCCGCGGCGGTCTGGTTTTTTTTTGAAATCAAATGAAAACCTACTTTCTTTTCATTACTCTTTCTACAGCTGCAACAATAGCTTGATTATTCAATTTATATTTATCCATTAATTGTTCTGGTGTTCCAGATTCTCCAAAACTATCATTTACAGCCACAAATTCTTGTGGAGCCGGACTGTTTAATGCCAAAACTCTTGAAACGCTTTCGCCAAGACCACCCAAAATATTATGTTCTTCGGCTGTTACGATACATTTTGTTTTTGCCAATGATTTTAAAATGGCCTCTTCATCCAATGGTTTGATGGTGTGAATGTTGATTACTTCAGCAGAAATTCCTTGTTGCTCTAGAGCTTCGGCAGCTACTAGGGCTTCCCAAACCAAATGTCCTGTTGCAACAATCGTTACATCAGATCCCTCCGTTAATACAATTGCTTTTCCAATCACGAAAGGTTCATCAGCGGGCATAAAGTTAGGTACAACTGGACGGCCAAAACGCAAGTAAGCAGGACCATGATGATCCGCTAAGGCTAAAGTAGCTGCTTTGGTTTGGTTGTAATCACAGGTATTAATTACGGTCATTCCAGGTAACATTTTCATCAAACCAATATCTTCCAGAATTTGGTGGGTGGCACCATCTTCACCTAAAGTTAATCCAGCATGTGAAGCACAAATTTTCACATTTTTTTCAGAATAGGCAACAGATTGACGAATTTGATCGTACACTCTTCCTGTTGAAAAGTTAGCAAAAGTTCCTGTAAAAGGAATTTTTCCTCCAATGGTTAATCCTGCTGCAATTCCGATCATGTTAGCTTCCGCTATCCCAATTTGGAAAAAACGCTCTGGATGGTTTTTTTTGAAATCATCAAATTTTAAGGAACCAATTAAATCGGCACAAAGCGCTACTACGTTTTCGTTTTTTTGACCCAATTCCGTCATTCCCGCTCCAAAACCTGAGCGTGTATCTTTACTTCCTGTGTTTGTATATTTTTTCATTATTCTTTTTAAAATTGAAAGATTAAAAAATTGAAAGATTAAAAAATTCTGAAATGTTTCGCCATTTGGCCATCGCATGGATCAGAAATTGTTACTCTATAATCTTAATACTTAATAATCTGAATTACCTCCAGTATTATAATTTTGTCCTAAAGCTATTTCTAGTTGTGTGTCATTAGGCGCTTTACCGTGCCATGCGTGACTATACATCATAAAATCAACACCGTTGCCCATTTCAGTATGCAATAATACACATACTGGTTTTCCTTTTCCAGTTCTTGATTTTGCATCATTCATACCTGAAATAATAGCTTCGATATCGTTTCCTTTTTCGATTTCGAGAACATCCCAATCAAAAGCCTCAAATTTAGCACGGATACTTCCCATGGCTAAAACTTCGTCTGTAGTGCCGTCAATTTGTTTTCCGTTCAAATCAATAGTAGCAATAAGGTTATCTACTTTTTTGGCAGAGGCATACATGATGGCTTCCCAGTTTTGACCTTCTTGTAACTCACCATCTCCGTGAAGCGTGTAAATAATGTGGTTGTCACCATTTAGTTTTTTAGCTTGAGCAGCACCAATTCCTACTGATAATCCTTGACCAAGTGAACCGGATGCAATGCGCACTCCAGGCAAACCGTCATGTGTAGTTGGATGTCCTTGTAATCTAGAATTAATCAAACGGAAAGTTGCTAATTCAGCTACAGGGAAGTAACCGCTTCTCGCTAAAACGCTGTAAAAAACAGGAGAGATGTGCCCATTTGAAAGGAAGAAAAGGTCTTCTCCAATTCCGTCCATTTCAAAACCTTCTTTGCGGTCCATTATATTTTGATATAATACGACAAGAAATTCTGTACAACCTAATGAACCTCCTGGGTGACCTGAGTTGACTGCGTGTACCATTCGAAGAATATCTCTTCTAACTTGGATTGTTAAATCGTTTAATTGTTGTGTGTTCGGTTTCATTTGTGTGTTAAAATTAGACAGTGCAAAGATAAACAGTTATTTTGATTTTAGATAGTTCCGTTTTTAGATTTATCATTAGTTATAAAGGGCATCCTTTTTTGTAAAGTACTATTTTTTTGTGCTAATAAGGGAATTACTATCTTGCGATCATGTATGAACAATTATTTAAGAGTATTCGAGAAAAAGTAGTATTGACTCCGACAGAAATGGAGCTGTGTAAGACTTTTTTTATTCCTAAAAAGCTACGTAAAAAACAAGCATTGCTTCAAGAAGGAGATGTTTGTATCTATAATGCATTTGTTGAAAAAGGGATATTACGCTCTTTTTCTATAGATGAGAAAGGAAATGAACACATTGTACAATTTGCAATTGAAGGTTGGTGGATTACTGATTTAGCCAGTTTTCTAACCAACAGCAATTCTATTTACACCATTGAAGCGCTTGAAGATTCAGAATTGCTGTTGCTCACCATCGAAGCAAGAGATGCTTTGATGAATCAGATTCCAATGTTTGAGCGCTACCAACGCTTACTTTTGCAAAATGCTTACATTGCGAATCAAGCCCGAATTAATTCGGCACTGACCGAAACTGCCGAAGATAAATACCGTAATTTAGGAAAAGCATATCCTGGAATTGTAAAACGTGTACCGCAACACATGCTTGCTTCCTATCTTGGATTTACACCTGAAACACTGAGTAGAGTTCGCAAACAAATCAGCAAAAAATAGTATAAATCCTTGATGTAGATCAATGGTATTTCTTGCGCTACATCAACACTATCTTAGTGTCATTATTTTATTTTTGTACTGTAAAATAAAGGCAATGTCCAATAGATAAACAATTGCGATACGAGATGTCTCCAATAACAATGCAATTCTTTTAGCAACTCATTTTGCCCAAGAGCATGCTGTTCTGCTTTTTGATACGGATCAAAAGTTGCTTTTAAGAATTTATGCACAGCTATTTTCAGAAAACCTAAATGCACAAGTTGAACCGATTCGTTTTCCTACTAATGCAAGTTAAGAAGTTGATATTATTGTGGTTTCCGCTTATGCTTTTGCAAATGAATCGCTAATACAGCAAATCAGGAAGGTGTCTACAGGCAAAATCGTCCTTATTTTAGAAAGTATAACTGATAGAAAAAATAAGAATTCGTATTTTGAAGATCTATTTCCTTTTTCTAAAGTTATATCTTGCCGTGAGGAGAAAGCAGATGTAATGGCAACTTTTTCTTTAAAAGGAAATGATGTTCAAGCTTTGGCTACTCTGGTTACTTTTTTTACCACTATTGGTTTAAAAATCAATGTTTTATTTCCAAGTACAATTAACTTTTAACAAAAAATAAATGAGTAAATCAATTTTATTCCAATCCTATAATCTGGGGACTCGTAGTTTAAAGAACCGTATGGTAATGGCACCTATGACGCGAAGCCGTTCTAACAATAATGGAAATGTTCCTACGACATTAACGGCTCAATATTACGAACAAAGAGCTACTGCTGGTTTAATTGTAACCGAGGGTACCTTTGTAAGTACAAAAGCTGTAGGTTTTATTAATGTTCCGGGAATTTATAGCGAAGCACAAACCGAAGGTTGGAAATTAGTAACCAAAGCCGTTCATGATAAAGGTGGAACTATTTTTGCCCAATTGTGGCATACGGGACGCTTGTCTCATCCTGATTTGCATGATGGCGAATTGCCACATGCTCCTTCCGCATTGAATCCATTTGCAAAAGCGTACACAAATGATGGTTTTGTAGATACTGTTGTTCCTAAAGAAATGACTATTGAAGACATTGAGCAAACTGTTTTAGATTTTAAAAACGGAGCTAAGAATGCTATTGCAGCAGGTTTTGATGGAGTCGAATTGCATGCGGCCAATGGTTATTTATTGCATCAATTTTTTAATGGGTATTCCAACCATCGATCTGATGCTTATGGTGGATCAATAGAAAACAAAGCCCGTATCTTATTTGATATTTTAGATGCTTTAGAGGGTGTTATCGATTATGCGAAGGTTGGTGTTAGATTAAATCCTTCATTACACAAAGCACAAGGAATGATGCTAGACGAGCAGACAATACCTACTCACGAATACATTATAAACAGATTGAATGATTATGGATTAGCATACATTCATTTGACAGAGCCTTTTACTCCAGTAGATGATGTTCCTTTTGCAGTAACTGAAATAGCAAAGCATTTTAGACCATTCTACAAAGGAACTTTGATCATTAATAAAAGTTTTACAAAGGAAACAGGTATCAAAGTTATTGAAGAAGGCCATGCCGATCTTGTTGCTTATGGCGTTCCCTTTATTGCTAATCCTGATTTAGTAGCACGTTTTGAAACAGATGCTCTTTTAAACACACCCGATCAAAGCACTTTTTACACCGATACAGAGAAAGGATACATCGACTATCCCGCTTTGAGTGAGTAATTGATTCTTAATATATCTTTTTTAATATTTGCTGTAGGTTTAGTTAATTAATTCAAATGAAAGCCAGCATTTTCGAATATGCCCCAAAAAGTGAGACACTATTTGGGGCATTTTTTATGAAAAAAAAGTAAAGTGTAATTAAGCATTTAGGTTCCTGTGGGTAAAATTAGTTATAAAAATGTATTATTCTGATTGTTTCTTATTACAGTACTAATTTTCAATTGAATGCAAATCAGCATTTAAAATGATCTGCTCTTGCTCAATTTCATTTTCCAATTTATAAAATAGTGGTTCAATTTCAGCATAATCTTTAATGATCTTGACAGTGATAAGGGCTAGCGGAATACCAATTATAGAAGCAATGATACTGGCAATAGTAGCTGTGGTTAACGCTTCCAGCGACTCTGCTTTTAGAGAATATCGGAATACAAATTGACCTAAAAAAGAAGCGATCAACCATAAGGCCCACCACCAACCAATGAATTGGGTATTTAGATTTACCGTACTATCCTCTTGTTTTGTAGTTAATAAACTTTGAGTTTCTACATACAATTCTTTCATTATTTGTTTAGGTCTGTACAACGAAATAAAGGGAACAAACCAGCTACCAGCAGCCCAGCCTTCGGTGAAGGATAGCATTTCTGCTTTTAAATGAAGGTTAAAATACGCTCTGCGAAACCATCTGATAAAAGTTATCCCAGAAATGATATAGGTAACCAAATGAATAATGGCTATAATTTTTCGGCGTAAGTCATTGTCAGTGGCAGTTTCACTAAAAATTTGGCCACCGTTGGTAACAAATCATACTGCAAGTAATCAGAAAGGATTGAAATTATTTCAATAGTGAGTACCGTCCAGATGAGCATCATCGCAATTTTTGCTCTTTGCCCGTTGGGTCTTAGATTTTCCAATATAATTATTTATTTTTTGGTTAATGTGAATGTACCTCCACCTTGTTTTAAAATCAATTGCTTTTCATTGGGATTGAACTCTATTGTTATTCCTGCAGCTATAAATTGAAATGTATTTTTCTTAATTGCTTCTAGCGGAAATGATGACTGCCCTGTTGCTTGCGCAAAAAGTGTGGCGTTGTCCTTCGTGATATTAATTTTTAACGGAAATCCAGCAGCCGAATACTCGCCTAAGTAGGGATCAAGGTCATCGGTGGTAAGCATAAGGGTTGTAAAAGTAGGAATAACAAATAGTTTGTTAAAATAACTGCTTAAAGCGGCCACAATAATTTCATTGTTATCATAGTTTTTTCCGTTTGAGGTTAGCGCAACAGCAACTTTATCCGTTGGGAAATAATATAATACGGATCTAAATTCATCAATTCCTCCTTCGTGACCAAAACCTTTTTTGTCGTAAAACGGAATTTGGAAAACACCCATTCCGTATTTGTCTTGTATCGTAGTCATTTGATTCAAACTACTTTCATTAATTATTTTTTTGGCAAACAAGTTTTCGATAAATAGTGCTAAATCCGATGGATTTGAAACAATTGCACCAGCGCCCATTGGGATTGACATATCGGTTTCGGTCTCTTTTATCCATTGACCGGATAATTTATAGGAGTTGGCTTCGTTATTTTGAACGTTTATTTTACGGCCTACATAAGTATTTTTTAGACCTAGCGGCTTTGTGATTTTATCTTTTAGAATGGTAGCATAGGGTTTATTATATATTTTTTGAAGAATATAACTGAGCAAAACATAATTAGAATTGCTATAATTTGCTTTACTGTTGGGTTCAAAATCACTTTTAGCTTTTGCCATAATAGCAACCATTTGAGATTCTGATTTTGCTGTGGTGTTGTATTGAAGGTATTCCGCATCATTGGTAAAGTTATGTATTCCGCTTCTGTGATTTAATAAGTTACCAATTGTTATTTTTGAAGCATTCTCGATGGTTGGGTAATAGTTAGCCAATGTTTGATTTAAAGATAGTTTTTTTTCTTCTATCGCTTTAAAAATTAATACTGATGTGAACATTTTTGAAATCGAACCAATGCGATATTTGGTTAAATAAGATGCTTTTATATTTGTTTCAACATCAGCTTTCCCAACTGATTTGGAATAAACGAGTGTTCCATTCTGCGAAACAACGATGCTTCCCATAAATTTATCTTTTACTTCAAGAATTTGAAACAAACTATCCAGTTTTGCGACATTCATTTTTTGGGAATATCCAAGCCCAAGAACGAAGCTCAATAATAGTGTAATTAAAATTTTCTTTTTCATAAGTATTTGAATTGTGCTGCTTTATTTTCTTCGATGCATTAAGAGAACGTATTTATTTGCTTTTTAGGTTTATAAATAGTTTTCTTTTATATCAAATTTTAGGTAAATATATACGATTTAACTGATATATAATTTTTTTAAAAAAAAATAGCTGTGTCCGCTTATTACAAAACGGGAATCTTTAACTTTCATTCGATATCTTGGTTTAAGTTTTGGCTTAAAAAGCTAGATTGCTTTTGAAAATTGAAACTGAAAAGTTTTTTTTTGAATGTCATGATTTAGCCATTTTTGGATTTTGATCTACCAAGTTGCAAAAATTATTTTAGTTTTTAAACCGTAAAATCAAAAGCTACTGAAACATAAGAGTTTGTTAATTACTCCGCGTTTTAGATTAAATAAGGGTAACTTTGAAAGATAAAATACAGCGTACTGCGGCATTTTTTTTAAAACAGTCAACGCTTAATTAGTAACAAATAAATATAGAATGATGTCAGAAAAAAGTAAAAAGCAATTTGGGGTGTGGATGGATTCGCATCATGCAACAATTGTAGGAAGAGAAAATGTAGATTCAGGAGATTTCGTAGTTTTAGGTCATGAAACCGTAGACGGACAAGGCTACAATACCAGTGAAAATGCCGCTAACAATGCCGAGAGAGATCTGCTACGTAAACTTTTTAAAAGTATTACAGCTCACATGCAAAACGTAGATGAATTGCATGTAACGGGTACAGGCACTGCTCAGGAGCAATTTATACATTATTTGAGTGAAACACCTCAATATAAAAATGTAATAGCAACTGAAAGTACTTCAAATAAAATGAGTGATGAAAGTTTAACTGAATATTTTTCAGCACAATTCAACTAATTCATTTTAAATAATTTTTTAAAAAGCTGCCTGAGAAGACAGCTTTTTTTTGATATTTCAATAATAGGAAATAGTATTTCATTCACTTATTTCTTTGGTTCTTAAAGCAAAGACAAAAACGATATTTTATATAATAGTATCTTCATAAAAAAAAAGTTATGCGTTTTTCCTTGGTCATCATCGTTTTATTGAATGCTTTTCTGCTGGTTAATTGTAGTTCGAAAAAAAACACTAATGTTTCCTACCAATTAACTAATGCCGAAAACAACAGCAACATACCAAAATTAAATATTTTTGTTCCGCGAAAATCGAAAGCAGTGCAATCGCAAGTATTGATTTTTGTACATGGAGGAAACTGGAACAGTGGTCGTAAAGGAACGTATGATTTATTGGGACGTAATTTTGCCAGAAAAGGTGTCATTACTATAATCCCAGATTACACAGCAAGCCCAAAAGCGAATTATGATGTGATGGCTAAGCAAATTGCAGCCGTTATTCTATGGACTAAAGAAAATATCACACAGTATAACGGAAATCCAAACCAAATTTTTATCACTGGACATTCAGCAGGAGGGCATCTTGGCGCTTTGGCAGTTATGAATCCAAAATATGGGATAGATTCCAAAAGTATTGCTGGAATTATCTTGAACGATGCTGCGGGATTGGATATGAAAAATTATCTAGAAGAGAATCTACCCACAGCAGAAGATGATTATTTAACAACATGGACCCCAAATCCAGAGCAATGGAAAGAGGCTTCCCCAATATATTTTATTGATAAAAACACTCCTCCGTTTTTAATTTATGTTGGCGACAAAACGTATAATTCCATAAAAATTGCCAACAGTAGATTTTTAAGTGCTTTAAAACCTTTTCAACCAGATGTTACGCCTATTCGCTTAAATAAAAAACATGTGCCTATGGTACTGCAATATTTTGACCCTTGGAGCGATAGATTTGAAGAGATTCTTGCCTTTATGGAAAAAACGAGTAGCAACTAATGTTTTGAAAACTCATACTTTTATTGCTTACTCCTATTAATTTTTTAGTTCAATTTTCATAGTTAAACAGTTGCAGTCTTTACAATTGATAGGGTGTTTTTGTGTAATTTAAGTTTTGTAATTTACGCTTAAACTGATATTCTACGTCACAATTAAATTGATATTACATTTTTAAACACATTGTGCTACGTACAAAAAGACAAAATTACTACGTTCTTATCAATGTAAATAAACGATTATTGTATACAAAGTCTAATAATTTTCAATCACTTACATCAAAGTATCATCTTTAATTTAATAAATAAAAAAGGGTAACAGTATTTTACAAATATGTAGCCTATTTCTGAAAAAAATGGATAAAAACTCCTTGTTACAATCTCAACTTGAAACCGATCACTTTAAACAAAAATTTCGTAAATTTGTATCCCAAATAAAAGAATTATAAAATGTTAGATAGACTTCAAATAGTAAAACAACGTTTCGATGAAATTTCGGATTTGATTATTCAGCCCGATGTGATCTCAGATCAAAAGCGTTATGTGCAATTGAATCAAGAGTACAAAAATTTAAAAGCATTAGCAGAAAAGCGTGATGAATACGTGCTAATTATGGCAAATATTGAGGAAGCCAACGAAATTATAGCTGATAACAGTGATGCAGATATGACCGAAATGGCCAAAATGCAACTCGAAGAAGCCAAACAAAGATTACCAGAATTAGAGGACGAAATCAAATTTATGTTGATTCCAAAAGATCCTGAAGATGCCAAGAATGTTATGGTCGAAATTCGTGCTGGAACAGGTGGAGATGAAGCGAGTATTTTTGCAGGGGATTTGTTCCGTATGTACACCAAATATTGTGAAAATCAAGGTTGGAGAACCTCGGTGGTAGACATGAATGAAGGAACTTCAGGTGGTTTTAAAGAGGTGATTTTTGAAGTAACTGGCGAAGATGTTTATGGAACTTTAAAGTTTGAAGCGGGCGTGCATCGTGTGCAACGAGTGCCACAAACAGAAACTCAGGGACGTGTGCATACCTCAGCAGCAACAGTTATGGTATTACCAGAAGCGGAGGAATTTGATGTTCAAATTGATATGAATGATGTGCGTGTCGATTTCTTTTGTTCGTCAGGACCTGGTGGGCAATCGGTAAATACGACGAAATCAGCGGTTCGTTTGACACACATTCCAACAGGATTAGTGGCGCAATGCCAAGATCAGAAATCACAACACAAGAATAAAGATAAAGCTTTTGGCGTATTGCGTTCCCGTTTGTACGAACAGGAGTTAGCTAAGAAACAAGCTGAAGATGCAACCAAACGTACTTCTCAGGTAAGTTCTGGTGACCGTTCGGCTAAAATCCGTACCTACAATTATGCACAAGGTCGCGTTACCGATCACCGTGTAGGTTTGACATTGTACGATTTAGGAAATATTATGAATGGTGACATTCAGAAAATTGTAGATGAGTTGGCATTAGTCAATAATATGGAAAAATTGAAAGAAGCTAGCGAAGTATATTAAATAAAAAAAAGTGAAATTCATTTCACTTTTTTTTGCAATACTCGAAATATAAAAAGAATTTTTTGGTAAAAATAAGCCATGAAGCCTAAATTTAGTTTAAATACTATTTGTAGGCTTCAATGATTCTGTAAGTAACCAGCTCGTTTGTTCCCATTAATTTTATTGTTTTTAAAGCTTGTGCTTCTGACATTGAATAACCACTCGCAGAGCCAGTAGTTGTGTTTACTTCCCAAAAATATACGGTTTTATCAGTTGATTTGCTGATTTCAAGTTTTTGTTTTTTTGAAATTGCAACTGGATTGCTTTTTTCGTTTTCGTTTGCAAAAGAAATGGTAGTTGCCAATATAAAGGCTGCTAGGGTAAAGTTTTTCATATTATGATTTTATATTGTTTTGTTAAAAATTGCAAAGATAGGCTTTTACTTCATATTTATGGTACATACAGCTTATTTTTCTTATATAGTTCAAGTATACTGGCTTGAAAATCAATTTATTTCGACATTAGTATAGAATTTAGTTGAAGCATCTTTTTTATAACCAGGAATTTTTTTGAAATGGTGGATTTACTTTTTTTTCTAATTTTCTAAACTTTTTAAGTTGGGAAACGACTAATGCTTTCGTAGTTTTTTTCATAAATTTGTCAAACACAACAATAATCATGACTACACAACAACTCATTGACCAAATTAAAATCAAAAAATCATTTCTCTGTATAGGATTAGATGTTGATTTAAATAAAATTCCATCACATGTACTACAGCTGGAAGATCCCATTTTTGAATTCAATAAAGCCATAATTGATGCCACGCATGATCTGGCGGTATCGTACAAGCCCAATACTGCGTTTTATGAAGCTCATGGTGTAAAAGGTTGGATCTCTCTACAAAAAACAATTAATTATATCAACGCTACCTATCCTGAAATTTTTACAATTGCCGATGCTAAGCGTGGCGATATTGGAAATACTTCATCTATGTATGCTAAGGCTTTTTTTGAAGATTTGAATTTTGATAGCATAACGGTGGCTCCTTACATGGGGAAAGACTCGGTAGAACCTTTTTTAGCATTCGAAAAAAAACATACAATTATGCTGGCTTTGACCTCTAATGAAGGTGCATTCGATTTCCAGACTTTATCCACAACTTCAGAAGGCGCTGTTGGTCAGGAATTATATAAACAGGTTTTAGAAACTTCTAAATCATGGAAAAACGCACAAAACCTCATGTATGTGGTTGGTGCTACTAAAGCCACATATTTTACTGAAATCAGGAAAATTGTTCCCGATAGTTTCTTGCTCGTTCCCGGTGTAGGAGCGCAAGGAGGCAGCTTGTCTGAAGTTTGTAAATATGGGATGAACGACACTATAGGATTGTTAATCAACTCTTCGAGAGGTATTATTTATGCATCAAATGGAATTGATTTTGCAGAAAAAGCAAGAGTAGAAGCCTTGACGATACAACAACAAATGGAAGAAATTATTAGTTTGAAGTTTGAAAAGGTTTAAGGTTTAAAGTGGAAGGATTTTAAACTAGGACTTTTTTTAAACCATTAAGAAATTAAGTTTCATTAAGAGATACTTTAAAGCTTGTTTCTCACAACCATTAATAAATACTTTTAAAGCTTAATTTTCTTAATTTCTTAATGGTTAATAAGCTGCTAATTTATGTTTTAATAAAATGAACTTTAAACTTTAAACTTGAAACAAAAAAATCTAATCGATCAACTCGGTACTCTCCATTCATTCGAAACTTCACCCAAGCGCATTGTTTCATTAGTTCCTTCGCAAACAGAATTATTGTATGATTTAGGTTTGGAAGACCGTATTGTTGGGATTACCAAGTTTTGTGTACATCCATATCATTTTAAATCGATCAAGAAAATCGTTGGCGGGACCAAGAAAGTGCATGTCGAGAAAATTAGGTTATTGCAACCGGATATCATCATTTGTAATAAAGAAGAAAATACACTTGAAATAGTCAAGGAATTGCAGAAAATTTGCCCAGTTTGGGTCACCAATATCATCACAATCGAAGATAATTTTAAGATGATAACCGACTTCGGACATCTCTTTAATTGCAGAATCGAATCACAGAAATGGAATGATAAATTGGTTTTTGCATGGAGTGATTTTAAAAATTTTATCAAAGATATGCCGGTAAAAAAAGTAGCGTATTTTATTTGGAAAAACCCCTATATGGTTGCTGGATCGGATACTTTTATTAATGAATTACTTAAACTGAACCACTTTCAAAATATTTATGATAATCAAGGACGTTATCCAGAAATCGAACTCAAAAAAATACGTTTAGAAGGGGATCCTGATTTGATTTTACTATCATCAGAACCATTTCCATTTAAGGAAGGTGATGCTTTCGAAATTGAAAGTCATGCCCATAATGCTAAAACCATTTTTGTAGATGGAGAAATGTTTTCGTGGCATGGTAGCAGGCTTTTAAAAGCGTTCGAATACTTTAAAAAAATGCATCAAAAACTATAATAGACATTTTTTTAAAATCAATTTTTCTTAACCATTGCACTCTTGACGTTCCTTTTACAATATTAAAATTCACCTCCGCGTGCATTTGATATTCTGGTTTAAGCTTCTCTATTTCACTTTTCTCTTGAAATAATCCTTCTATTGGTGTGTTTTTTTTGCAAATTAACAGCTTTCAACTTTTAAAAGAGCAATATTTATTGTTGCGATTGGGATTTAAAATTAAAGTCCTATTTTTACAAAAAAAATTAAGTGATTAATTACACCATTTACGAAAATAAAAACAGCGATCAATGGGTCACTTTTGTCCATGGAGCCGGTGGAAGCTCTTCTATATGGTTCAAACAAATACGTGATTTCAAGAAACAATATAATGTATTGTTATTGGATTTACGTGGTCACGGGGATTCTAAAACCACTTTAAAAACGGCTTTCAAACAGAAATATACTTTTTCGGCCTTAGCCAATGATATTCTCGAAGTCTTAGATTTTCTAAAAATAAAAAAATCACATTTTGTAGGGATCTCATTAGGTACAATTCTAATAAGGCAATTGGCAGAAATGTATCCAGAACGTGTACAAAGTATGATTTTGGGCGGTGCCATATTGAAAATGAATTTCCGTTCTCAAGTATTAATGCGTCTGGGAAACATGTTTAAATACGTCTTGCCGTATTTGGTTTTATACAAATTTTTTGCGTTCGTAATCATGCCAAAAAAAAGCCACAAACAATCGCGTGTTCTTTTTATCAACGAGGCAAAAAAATTATACCAAAAAGAGTTTATTAAATGGTTTAAATTGACAGCCGAAATAAATCCAGTACTGAAGTGGTTCCGCCAAGTAGAATTGAATATCCCTACCTTATATGTAATGGGTGAAGAGGATTATATGTTTTTGCCATCAGTGCGCAAAGTGGTAGAGAATCATTACAAATCATCAAAGTTATTTGTTATAGAAAATTGTGGACATGTAGTAAATGTGGAGCAGCCAAATGCTTTTAATGATGCGGTCCTTTCTTTTATAAATACAGCTAAATAAAAATTGCCTGCATTAAAAATGCAGGCAATCTTTTAACTAACCAAAACCAAAATAATAAATAACCAGTTTATTACCATACAAAGGTAGCATAGAGAATTAAGTTTTGTTGTTAAGGTTTTGTTATTACTTTGTTGGGTATACGTTAAGGTTTAGCACATTGCAGTTGTTATGTTTTTTTTATAGTATTAAAATCATATAAAATTTTCCTCTATTTTTTTTGCTTTTATTAATACATCTAAAGTTATAACGACAACTAAAAAATAACTCAATTTACTTTATTTAACGTCCTGCATGGCAAATACCCTTTGCAAAAGCACCGAAGTCCTTGCACTTAAATCGGTTCTAATATTTTTTTCCTCGACAGCAACCATTTTAAAAACACCATTTAGCGCTTGGTTGGTCACATAATCAGTTAAATCAGGATTCACTTTATTCACCAGCGGAATACTGTTGTATTTGGTGATAATATTATTCCAAACTCTGTCAGCCCCTACTTTTGTGAATGAATTTTTAATTACAGGATTAAATTTTCCGTACAAAGCAGTAGTAGTGCTATTTTGTAAGTAAGTCGTTGCTGAACTTTGATTTCCCATCAAAATAGTTCTGGCATCATTAAATGTCATATTTCTTACAGCGTCAACAAATATGGGAGTCGCTTCCTTTACAGCATCTTCAGCAGCGCGATTCAGTACTCTCAAACCTTCGTCAGCAAGTGAACTTAAACCAATTCTACGCAAACCAGTATCGACTTTTCTTAATTCGTCTGGCAATAAAATTTTTACTGCTTCGTTTCGAAAAAAACCATCAGTTGCTGTCAATTTTGTTACTTGTTTCGAAATTCCGTTGTTTAGCGCTTCCTTCAATCCGCCTGCAATATCGAGTCCTCCTATTCCTTGCGTTTGCGGAAATTGATTCATTACTTGTTGCATTTCGGCGCAACTGGAAAGCGAAACCGCTACTAGTACAATTATAATTTTTTTCATCGTAAATTATTTATTCATTAATTCGCCAAACGGCATTTGTAAAAATACAACTTATTCAAAAACAAAGCCAACTAATATTTTGGAGCAGTAATTGAGGTATTTTAATGATAATCTGTCCCGCTTTACGCTGTATCCCCGCTGGAAAAAAGCGGGGGATGCCGCTGCAATCCGGGCTAGACAACAAAATTATCCGTTATTTATGAACAACAAGGAGCAACATCAAATGATTTTTAAAATAAAATTGTAAATTGCAGGCTTAAATTATCATATTCATAAAATGGAACAACAAATACCATATATCCCTAACAATAAAGTAAGAATTGTTACTGCTGCAGCTCTTTTTGATGGTCATGATGCCGCTATCAACATCATGCGTAGAATTATTCAATCTACAGGAGTTGAGGTCATTCACCTGGGTCACGACCGCAGCGTAGAAGAAGTTGTTAATACAGCAATTCAAGAAGATGCAAATGCCATTGCAATTACTTCCTATCAAGGTGGACACAATGAATATTTTAAGTACATGTATGACTTGCTTCAAGAAAAAGGAGCAGGCCAAATCAAGATTTTTGGTGGTGGTGGTGGCGTAATTTTGCCATCAGAAATAGCCGAATTACAAGCGTACGGAATCACCAGAATTTACGCTCCAGATGACGGACGCGCCATGGGATTGCAAGGAATGATTAATGACTTGGTGCAACAATCAGATTTTCCTACCGGAGATAAATTAACAAATGAGTTGGACGAATTAGAGTCGAAAAATCCAACTGCTCTTGCCAGAATTATATCAGCAGCTGAAAATTTTCCTGATATAGCTGCTAAAACTTTAGAAGCCATTCAAAAAAAGAATGAAAACAGCACAATTCCAGTATTGGGAATCACGGGAACTGGTGGCTCAGGAAAATCATCTCTGGTAGATGAATTAGTACGTCGTTTTTTAATTGATTTCCCCGAAAAAACCATCGGATTAATATCTGTAGATCCATCAAAACGTAAAACCGGCGGTGCATTATTAGGTGATAGAATCCGAATGAATGCCATCAATAATCCTCGTGTTTATATGCGGTCTTTGGCTACACGTCAATCCAATCTGGCATTATCTAAATATGTTGCCGATGCGATTCAAGTCATTAAAGCAGCTCAATACGATATCATTATTTTAGAAACTTCTGGAATTGGGCAATCTGATACCGAAATCATGGATCATTCTGATGTTTCTTTATACGTAATGACACCTGAATTTGGTGCTGCAACCCAATTAGAAAAAATCGATATGCTTGATTTTGCTGATTTAGTAGCCATCAATAAATTTGATAAACGCGGTTCTCTAGATGCTTTGCGTGATGTAAAAAAACAATACCAACGCAATCATAATTTGTGGGATGCTAATTTAGATACACTTCCTGTTTTCGGGACCATTGCATCGCAGTTCAACGATCCGGGAATGAATACGCTGTACAAAGCGATTATGGACAAAGTCCATGAAAAAACAAGTTCTAATTTGAAATCGACGTTCCAAATCACGCGTGAAATGAGCGAGAAAATTTTCGTTATTCCGCCACACAGAACACGTTATTTATCTGAAATTGCTGAAAGTAACCGTAAATACGATGATACGGCAGTTAGTCAGGAACAAGTGGCTCAGAAATTATATGGAATTTTCAAAACATTAGAAACGGTTTCTGGTAAGTTCCCCGAAATTAACAAGGCGGGAATACATGAGGATTCGGTTTTACCAACTGCTTTAGAATTAGAAAAATCTGGCGCTGTCGAAGATAAAATATTCTTAAACCTGTTACTCAATCAGTTTGAAAAAGTAAAAATGGATTTGGATCCATATAATTGGGAAATCATTTTGACTTGGAACGAAAAAGTAAATAAGTACAAAAATCCAGTGTATACGTTTAAAGTTCGTGACCGTGAAATAAAAATGGCGACACACACCGAGTCGCTTTCGCATTCGCAAATCCCAAAAATTGCATTGCCAAAGTACAAAGCGTGGGGTGATATTTTACGTTGGTGTTTGCAGGAAAATGTTCCTGGAGAGTTTCCATTTACTGCAGGTTTATATCCGTTCAAGCGCGAAGGCGAAGATCCTTCCCGTATGTTTGCCGGTGAAGGTGGACCGGAACGAACCAATAAACGTTTTCATTATGTAAGCGCAGGATTACCAGCAAAACGATTGTCAACAGCTTTTGATAGTGTAACTTTATACGGAAATGATCCACATGTACGTCCTGATATTTATGGAAAAATCGGGAATGCCGGAGTTTCAATTTGTTGTTTAGATGATGCTAAAAAATTATATTCTGGTTTCGATTTGGTGCATGCCATGACCTCAGTAAGTATGACTATTAACGGGCCAGCGCCAATGTTATTAGGTTTTTTCATGAATGCTGCCATTGACCAGCAATGTGAGTTTTACATCAAAGAAAATAGTCTTGAAAAAGAAGTTGAGGTAGAAATCAACAAAATTTATGAAGCAAAAGGAGTCGAAAGACCACACTATCAAGGCGATTTACCTGCAGGGAATAACGGTTTGGGGTTGATGCTTTTAGGTGTTACCGGAGATCAGGTGTTACCGTTGGAGGTGTATAACGAAATTAAAGCAAGAACGTTATCTCAAGTCCGTGGAACTGTTCAAGCTGATATTTTGAAAGAAGATCAGGCGCAAAATACCTGTATTTTTTCTACTGAATTTGCCATACGATTAATGGGTGATGTTCAAGAATATTTCATAACTAAAAATGTTAGAAACTTTTATTCGGTTTCTATTTCAGGATACCACATTGCGGAGGCGGGAGCAAATCCTATTACGCAATTGGCATTTACACTTTCTAATGGTTTCACGTATGTCGAATATTATTTGAGTCGTGGCATGAGTATCAATGATTTTGGACCAAATTTATCGTTCTTCTTTTCGAATGGTGTCGATCCGGAATATGCAGTAATTGGACGTGTAGCGCGGAAAATTTGGGCGAAAGCCATGAAAAATAAATATGGAGCTAACGAAAGAGCTCAAATGTTGAAATACCATATTCAAACATCAGGACGTTCTTTACATGCACAAGAAATAGATTTTAACGATATCCGTACCACTTTGCAAGCGTTGTATGCCATTTATGACAATTGTAATTCGTTACATACCAATGCCTATGATGAGGCGATTACGACTCCTACCGAAGAATCAGTGCGTCGTGCGATGGCAATTCAGTTGATTATTAATAAAGAATTAGGGCTGGCCAAAAACGAAAATCCAATACAAGGTGCTTTTATCATCGAAGAGTTAACAGATTTAGTGGAATCCGCAGTTTTACAAGAATTTGATAGAATTACAGAACGTGGTGGAGTTTTGGGCGCTATGGAAACCATGTACCAAAGAAGTAAAATTCAGGAAGAAAGTTTGTATTATGAAACGTTGAAGCATACAGGTGAATTTCCAATTATTGGCGTAAATACATTTTTAAGTTCCAAAGGTTCTCCAACGGTAATTCCAGCCGAAGTAATTCGCGCTACCGAGGAAGAAAAGCAATACCAAATTGATATGTTGAATAACTTGCATAAATCCAATCAGGATAATGTAAAGCAACAACTAAATGCGATACAAGAAGCAGCTATTAAGAACGAAAATTTATTTGAATATTTAATGGAAGCTACAAAAGTGTGTTCTTTGGGGCAGATTACATCAGCTCTGTTTGAAGTAGGCGGACAATATAGACGAAATATGTAAGCAGAGAACCACTTTTTGCATCGCAAAAAGTGTGTGAATCGCTTATCCCGCTTTTGGGCGGGATCTTAGGTAATCAGTATCGAATTGTATCGCAAAAAGTGTGTGAATCGCTTACCCCGCTTTTGGGCGGGATCTTAGGTAATCAGTATCGAATTGTATCGCAAAAAATGTGTGAATCGCTTATCCCGCTTTTGGGCGGGATCGTAAGAATTTTAAAAACCTTTCAGCAATGAAAGGTTTTTTTATGATTTTTTCAAAATATGGTTTCGCTTATTTTATAATTTTTTAAGTTGGAAATAACCAATATGTAAAGGGTTTTCTATTAATGGAACTTCTGATTTTGTAATTTTTAAAGTATATAACGCTTTAAATTCCTCTGGTAGTATATCGGCAACTTTATAGCTGTCGTCAATATCGATTCCGTATTTCTCGTCAAGGTGAGATTCCGCACCTTTAAAACCAAAATGTTTGTAAAAAGCAGTAGCTTTAGATTTTTTGGTTGCTAATGCAAGCTTATTGGCTACAGCAAGCATTTTATAATGGTATTCTTCAAATTCATTTTCTTTATAGCCACCTAAATTGATAAAAAACAACTGCGCTAATGAAGGAATTATCGGCGTATTTTTAGAAACGACTTCAATAGTAAAGTCATCCACAACAGATACTTCCCGCCAAGCATCAATATGAAGTTTTCCTTTGGCTTCAGGCCAAAAATTTTTAATCTGTGGGATCAAATCTTTTAAGGAACTCCCAATTCCGAAAAAAATATCATGTTGCTCCGTAAGTCGGACTTCTGGCTTGCAGCCAAGCATTAGCATATATAATTTAAGTTCTTTTTCCATTTATCAAAAGTACATTTATTTTTAAAATAAATTTTGGCACAATTAATGGATACAATTTTTTATTATAAATAAATAACACTTAACTAATGAAAAAAATTACCTTATTGTTGGTTTTCATCGGGATGATGACACTACAAAGTTGTGAAGTTACAGAAGTAGAAACGGCACCAAGAACAGAAGTATTTGAAGTGACAACTTCTTTTAATTCAAACAATAACTATAGTAGCTTGGTTGAATTTAATCCGCCAATCTATTCATCCGATGTCGTTTTAGTTTACCACTTGTATGATACTGTAAATGGGCAAGATATTTGGAAATTGATGCCTCAAACGTATTATTTTAGCGATGGTGGAGAATTAGATTTTAATTTTGATTATACAAGATTCAATGTAAATATCTTTTTATCAGCTAATTTTAGTTTGAATACTGTGCCTTCTAGTTGGACACAAAGTCAAACGTTTAGAATTGTGATAATTCCTGCTAGTTTTGCAACCACTGTAAATAAAAACAATATCGATGCGGTTCTATTGGCCTTGAATGTAAATAAAACAGAGATTCAAAAAATCAATTTGTAAAGTATATTATTATACATAAAAAAGGGAAATTTCTTGATTTCCCTTTTTTATTTTTAGATGAATTCTTTACTGCTTTTTCGAAGTGATACAACAATTCCCGTTAATAACGAAAGCGCTATAAAAGCAAGAGAGACCCATTCTGGCATTTCTATAAAGTCATGTAATAGCATTTTTAACCCAACAAAACTTAAAATAGCTATTAGGCTGTATTCTAAATAACTGAATTTTGCCAGCATATTAGCCAAAAAGAAATACATAGATCGCAATCCTAAAATGGCAAAAATATTAGAACTAAAGACTAAAAAAGGATCATTTGTTATGGCTAATATTGCAGGAACACTGTCAATAGCAAAAATAACATCCATTACTTCAATGACTACAAGTGCAACAAATAAAGGTGTTGCTGCAGTAATATGTCGTCTTTTTACAAAAAAATGCTCCTCGTCAATGTGATTCGAGATCGGTATTATTTTTTTAAGACTTTTGTATACAAAAGATTTTTTAGGTTGAAATTGATCATCATCGCCACTGAACAGCATTTTCATAGCGGTATAAACTAGGAAAGCACCAAAGATATAAGTGGTCCATGAAAATTTATTGATAAGTAGAACTCCAAAAAAGATCATTAATCCTCTGAAAACTATCGCCCCTAAAATACCCCAGAATAAAACACGATGTTGGTATTTTTGTGGGATTTTAAAAGCTGAGAATATAATGGCTATGACAAATATGTTGTCTACGCTCAGCGATAATTCAATCAAATAACCTGTAATAAATTTAATTGATGCAGTGCTAGGCTCCAATGAATCGGGATTAGCAATATAACTAGTCCCATAGAGCCAATAGATTACGCCAGAAAATATAAAGGATAAAGCAACCCATATTGCAGTCCATTTTCCAGCTTCTCTCGAACTGATAATGTGAGGTGTTTTGTTAAAAACCCCTAGGTCAAGGGCTAGAAAAAGCATTACAGCTGTTAAAAATAAAATCCAGACAATCATAAAAAATTATTTTAATTAGTACAAAGATACTTTTTGATTGGCCAAAACCGAGACATATTCTAAAATAATAGTTTTATTACAAAGATATAAATATAATAAAAGTGCCAACTTTTAAGAAGGCACTTTATGAAATACGTAAATTAGGTTTAGTATTAGAACATTACACTAAAGCAGAATTCACCGTTTTTATAATTCTTGCGGCAATTTTATAAGGATCGCCATTTGATGCAGGTCTTCTATCTTCTAACCATCCTTTCCATCCTTTTTGAACAGTCATCAACGGAATACGAATGGAGCAACCTCTGTCAGATACTCCATAGGAGAAGTCATGGATAGAAGCAGTTTCGTGCTTTCCTGTCAAACGAAGATCGTTGTAAGCACCATAAACAGCAATATGTTCAGCAGTTACAGGTCTAAATGCTTCACAGATTTTTTCATATACTTCTTGAGAACCACAAGTTCTTAAAACTTCATTCGAGAAATTAGCATGCATTCCTGAGCCATTCCAATCGGTGTCGCCTAATGGTTTTGGGTGGTACTCAATATAATATCCGTACTTTTCGGTTAATCGATCCAATAAATAGCGAGCTACCCAAATTTCATCCCCTGCTTTTTTTGCTCCTTGTGCAAACAATTGGAATTCCCATTGGCCACAAGCAACTTCTTGATTTATTCCTTCAAAGTTAATCCCAGCTGCAATACATAAGTCGGCATGCTCCTCTACTAATGTTCTTCCGTGTGTGTTTTTTCCACCAACAGAGCAGTAGTACATACCTTGTGGAGCAGGATAACCTCCAATAGGAAATCCTAAAGGCAACAATGTTTTAGTATCCATTATAAAATACTCTTGTTCAAATCCAAACCAGAAATCACCATCATCATCAATCGTAGCTCTACCGTTTGAGTTATGCGGTGTGCCATCAGCATTCATCACTTCAGTCATTATTAAGTAACCATTGATACGAGTAGGATCAGGGTAGATAGCCACGGGCACCAATAAACAATCAGAGGAACCTCCTTCGGCTTGTTTTGTTGACGATCCATCAAAAGACCAATTTCCAATTTCTTCAAGTGTTCCCTTAAAGTTTTCATGCTCCTCAACTTTAGTTTTGCTTCTTAGGTTTTGAGTTGGTTCATACCCATCTAACCAAATGTACTCTAATTTTATTTTTGACATAACTATGTATATTAACTTGGTGATTTTTTTCTTGCACAAAAGTAAAAAAAATTTTCAATCAATATAAATAAGGGGGTATTTTTTATTAATTAGTTCATTATTTTTCACAGAAGTGTATTTTTAATGGGGGTAAAATTTTAAAAATAGATTATTTGGGATAAAAAAAATAATTTGATAAACACAGCCGAATGTTTTTTTGATTATATTTGAACTTTATCCAAATCACAACTACTAATTAAAAAATCACATTATGCCAACATTACGTTTCCAAGCTTTGAGAGAAGCATCAAACAGAAAGCCTGTTCAATTTGAAGAAACCGATAGAAAATCTACAATTTTTGGTTCCAATGTGTTTAATGAAAAAGCGATGAAGCAATATTTGACTTCTGACGCTTACAAAGGAGTGCAAGGCGCGATGCAGCATGGAACTAAAATTGACCGAAAATTAGCAGATTATATAGCCATGGGTATGAAAGAATGGGCGCTTGCAAAAGGAGTGACGCATTACACACACTGGTTTCAGCCGCTTACGGGAACTACTGCAGAAAAACACGATGCTTTTTTTGAAACCTCTTATGATGGTAGTGATCCAGTAGAAAAATTTGGTGGTGCGCAATTGGTGCAACAAGAACCAGACGCTTCTAGTTTCCCTAATGGCGGCATCAGAAATACATTTGAAGCGCGAGGATATACTGCCTGGGATCCTACTTCTCCTGCTTTTATATATGGAACCACTTTATGTATTCCTACCGTTTTCATCTCTTATACTGGCGAAGCATTAGACAATAAAATTCCATTGTTACGAGCGCTTTCTGCTATGGATACTGCTGCGACTGAAGTGTGTAAGTATTTTGACAAGAATGTTAAAAAGGTTACTGCAACTCTAGGTTGGGAACAAGAATATTTTTTAATTGATAAATCCCTAGCTGATTCTCGTCCAGATCTTATCATGACTGGAAGAACGCTTCTAGGACATACATCTGCAAAAGGACAACAATTAGACGATCATTATTTTGGGTCGATTCCGACTCGTGCTTTAACTTATATGAGAGATTTAGAGCAAGAATGTATGTTGCTTGGAATCCCTGTAAAAACGCGTCATAATGAAGTAGCACCTAACCAATTTGAGTTGGCTCCTATTTTCGAAGAAACAAATTTGGCTGTAGATCACAACTGTTTATTGATGGATGTGATGCAAAAAGTAGCAGAACGTCATGATTTGAAAGTATTATTCCATGAAAAACCTTTCAAGGGAGTAAACGGTTCTGGAAAACACAACAACTGGTCATTGGCTACTGATACTGGTGTGAATTTGTTGAGCCCAAGTAAAACACCAATGAGCAATTTACAGTTCTTAACGTTTTTTATCAATACCATTAAAGCGGTCAATGATTACGAAGCATTGTTGAGAGGCGCAATCGCAACGGCAAGTAACGATCATAGATTAGGGGCCAATGAAGCACCACCAGCAATTATTTCAGTATTTATTGGAGAGCAATTGACTAAAGTTTTGGCAGAATTAGAAGGCGTTACGGCTGGAAAACTATCTCCAGAAGAAAAGACTGACTTAAAATTGAACGTTGTAGGTAAAATTCCAGACGTACTTTTGGATAATACCGATAGAAACAGGACTTCGCCATTTGCATTTACAGGAAACAAATTTGAGTTTAGAGCCGTGGGTTCTTCTGCAAATTGTTCCAATGCCATGACTACTTTGAATACCATTGTAGCCAAACAATTGAAAGATTTCAAAATTGAAGTGGATGCCTTGATTGAATCCAAAGACATGAAGAAAGATGATGCCATCTTCAATGTGTTGCGAGAGTACATCAAAGTTTCTAAAAATATACTTTTTGAAGGAGATGGTTACAGCGAAGCGTGGGAAATAGAAGCAGCAAAACGAGGATTGAGTAATTTTAAAACAACGCCCGAAGCGCTAAAAGCAAGAGCTTCTAAACAAGCCTTGGATTTGTTTTCTGAAATGGGAATTATGAATCACATCGAAGTTGAGGCGCGTTACGAAATCGAATTGGAGGAATACACTAAGAAAATTCAAATTGAAGGTCGAGTTTTAGGTGATATTTCAAAAAATCATGTGATTCCAACCGCTATTCGTTACCAAAATACTTTGATAGAAAACGTAAAAGGTTTAAAAGATATTTTTGGAGCTGAATTCGAATCGATCGCTAAGGAGCAAATCAACTTGATCAGAGAAATTTCAGGACATATAGAAGGAATCAATTCTCAAGTGGAGGCGATGACTGAAGAAAGAAAGAAAGCCAACAACTTAAATGATGCCCAAGAAATGGCTGAGGCGTATTGCAATACTGTAAAACCATACTTCGAAATCATAAGAAACCATTGCGATAAATTGGAATTATTAGTCGATAACGAACTTTGGACACTGACTAAATACAGAGAATTATTGTTTACAAAATAAACATTTTTTAAAATTATAGAGTCAAAGCCTTTCTGTAAAGAGAGGCTTTTTTTTATGTATAAAACGCTTTAGAAATAGTATTCACGTTCGAGAAAAGTTGAAGAATGTTAATTTGTTTTAAGAAATGTTTAAGCATGTATTAATAAATATCTCACTACCATCCGAAAGTCTAAAATAAAAAGTACCTGAGATTCCCTTATTTTTGTTTTGCGAAAAATAAAATAATTTTATGGGACTCTTCAGGCGAAACAAAAATATTAAAAAACCAGTT
>JAFCUE010000042.1:0-28104 GCA_051990185.1 Flavobacterium sp. DT2-2
TACACTTTACGCCGGAATAGGTGGTACAGTTTGCACCGGAATGGGTGGTACACTTTACGCCGGAATAGATGGTACAGTTTGGATTGGAATAGGTGGTACAGTTTGGGGTGGAATACTCAATAGGTCTATCCTTGTGATTTTGTTATTTCAAATATTACTCAAAATGCTTTCTGAATTTTTATAAATTGATGTTTTAACTAGATAAAAATTTAGGAGTTTTAATTATTTATTTATAAAAAAAATAAAAATCATTTAAAATTAATTTTATATAAAAGTGTCTATTTTAGTGGGGTACTGCATTTATTTTTAATTAAAAATAGTTTATAAAAGCTATTTTTAATTTTTATTTCTATGTAGATATAAAAATTATGGGGTATTTGTAAAATTTTTAATTATTGAATTTTAAAAATTATCTCTTTAAAATATAGAATAGCTATTATTTTTTGATGATTTTTTAGTATTGATAATTCTTTATTTATCAACTTAAAAAACTAGGGAATAGTAATTCAACTGAGATAAAAGTTAATAAATTCGCTCTATAAATCAGAAAAAAATATGATTTTGAAAAGGAGATTTAGATACTTTATTTGAGTTAAATCCATTTGATTTTTAAACTAAGGTACATTAATAGACAAAGCAAACTACTAACTAAAAACAACCCAACATGAAAAACAAACTAGCCGTTATTGCATTAGTGCTAACAACAACTTTTACATTTGCTCAAATCGCTCCAGCCACAGCATCAACTACATTTGCAGGATCTGCTGATGCGTATTATAAATATGATTTTTCTCGTGTAAACAACAGTTTAACTAGTTTTACGAATTCTCACAATTCATTTGAATTAGGAATGGCGTCTATTGAAGCTTCACATAAAATGGATAAAGCCTCTGTTTTTGTTGATTTAGGATTTGGAAACAGAGCCGCCCAATTTACTTACAATGATGACGCTTCAACTTTTATGATTAAACAATTGAATTTCACTTACGAGTTCTCAGATGTATTAAAAGTAATTGTAGGAAGTTTTAGCACTTATCTTGGGTATGAGTTGGTTGATGCAGTAGATAATAAAAATTATAGCATGTCGTATGCCTTTACTTATGGTCCTTTTTTTAATACAGGTGTAAAAGGGCAATATACTTCAGGTAAATTCAGCTTTATGGTTGGAGTAACCAACCCAACAGATTTTAAGACTACACTTGAAGCAGGTTCCACCCAAAAAACGTTTGTTGGTCAGTTAGGTTATTTGGGAGATACGGGAAGTGCATATTTTAATGTTACTTCAGGAAGCAGCAATCCTGCTTCTGACGAAAACAAAACTCAATTTGATTTTGTAGGGTCAAAAAAAGTAAGTGATTCTTTTTCTGTAGGATTCAACGGTACGTATGCAATGACTAAAAATGACTTTGATAGTACATTGGATGGCGAATGGTTTGCTTTAGTTGGTTATGCACACTTTACCTTAAAAGAAACTTTGAGTTTAGCCTACAGACTGGAGTATTTTGATGCTAAAGTTGCTACGGCTGGTGTAGGACTACTTGCTGGGACAAGTTTGGTTGGCAATACTTTATCATTAAATTATAAAGTAGGGAACTTGACTATTATTCCGGAATTTCGTGTTGACACTGCTTCTGAGGATATTTTTACAAATAGTGATGCACCTGCAAAAGGTTTAACAGCGTATACTTTGCTGGCAACTACATATACTTTTTAATTTCTAGACTATTTTTTTTTGACTGCCAAGACGCTTTAAGTATTTTGGCAGTTTTTTTGCGCTTTGACTTTCAGTAGCACAAAAATGGAAGTTTAAATTGATAATAATAATTGTACAAAATAAAAAAGGGTTTTTTGAAAGAATCAAAAAACCCTTTTTGTTAGGCAATTTATTTATCTGCTTATTGTTTTTTATAAATAGAATAAATAGTGTTTATTGTTTTTTCATCTAAAATTGCATCGACTTCTGTTTGAATATAATGCAGCTTAAAAGCTGTTATTGCTGCTGGTAGGTTTTTGGTGTCATATCCTATAATACGCAATCCTTGTTCAATATTAAAATCAGTTGGAGCAGTTTCTAAAAATTCATCAGACCAGATACTAAAACCATTTTCGGCTAATATTTTCCAAGGAAACAATTGGCTTGGATCTTTCTTCCGTGTAGGTGCAATATCAGCATGTCCGATAATGTTTTGAGCGGGGATATTATAATCTTTCTTTAGCTTTGTCAAAAGTGCTAATAAGCTGTTGATCTGTAGTTCAGAGAAAACTTCTGTTCCATTATTGTCTAATTCTATACCAATAGATGTAGAATTAATATCTGTATTTTTCCCCCAAGTTCCAGCACCTGCATGCCAAGCTCTTAAATAGTCATTCAACATTTGGACTACTTTACCATCATCAGAAATTAAGTAATGTGAACTTACCTGAGATTCTATTTTAGTAAATGTTTTTAATGTTTGCTGCAAAGAATCTTGAGCGGTATGATGAATAATGATAAAATTGGGCTTTCTTAAATTAAAATTCACAGTTCCTATCCACTCGGTATTCACACCGTTTTGTAAAGGAGTAGGGCCCATCTTAAAAAGAGTATCCTTGTACGTATGCAGTTGTTTAGTGTATAAAGTATCAATATTGATCTCTACATGAGATATAATTGGTAAGGACTGAGAATTTTTATTCGAAATAGTTTGCTTTAATGATTTCAGCTTTGAATCGTAAATTTTCTCACTTTTTTTGTAAGGATTCGTAGCGCAGGACAAAGCAATAACAGGTATTAAAAGGAAAGAGAATATTTTTTTCATACGGGATTAAATTAAGTAACAGACGCGGATCGCTTAATTAGATTTTTTTTTCGATTTCGATTTTTTAGGATTTTTTGCCTCTTCTTGAAGAACTATATATTTTTCCTTTTGGTCTTTATTTAATAATTCCAATATTTTTCTGTCTGTTGTTTCAGAGAGAACAGTTATATTTTTTATTTTCTCTTCTTGACTAACCTCCGCTTTTATAAGCATACCCTGAGATCTGATACTTTCGGTCAGGATGTTAGAAATTGCTATTACTTGAAGTTCGTCAAGAATAAGGTCTTTTTTTAGTCTTTCCATGACCTTTCCCACTGTTACTTCAACAGGAATTTCTTTCGGTTTTTGAGGTGTTCTGGTTTGATCCATTGTATTGTTCATTCTACCATTACCACCGTAACCATTCCCATAACCGTTTCCGTATCCGCCATTTCCATATTGTGCAGAAATTATATTGGTAAAAAATAGTATAAAGGTAATAACTGCTAGTGACTGAAAGTAATTCATTTTCATTTTGAAAGAAATTTAAATCGATTAAAATTTTACGCTGGTTCTCCGTACAAATCAAATTCTGTTGCTTCAATAATTTTGATCATTACAAATTCACCCGTTTTCACGTAATGTTTTGAAGCGTCAATCAAGACTTCGTTGTCAACATCGGGACTATCAAATTCAGTACGTCCCACAAAATGAGCTCCTTCTTTTCTATCAATGATGCATTTATATGTTTGTCCTACTTTTTCTTGGTTTAAATCCCAAGATATCTGTGATTGTAGTTCCATAATTTCGTTTGCACGGTCTTGTTTTACGGTGTCGGGGACATCATCTTCCAATAAGTACGCATGAGTATTTTCTTCGTGCGAATAGGCAAAACAACCCATTCGGTCAAATTTCATTTCTTGAACAAAATCTTTTAAGATATTGAAATCCTCCTGAGTTTCTCCAGGATACCCCACAATCAAAGTGGTACGAATGGTTATTCCGGGAACAGCTGCACGGAATTCTTTTAACAATTTTGTAGTTTTTGCTTGAGTGGTTCCTCGTCGCATAGATTTTAAAATTGAATCTGAAATGTGTTGCAACGGAATATCTAAATAATTACATATTTTTGGCTCGCGTTTCATAATTTCTAAAACATCCATTGGGAAACCAGTTGGGAAGGCATAATGCAAGCGAATCCATTCAATTCCTTCTACTTTTACGAGTGCTTCTAGTAATTCTCCAAGAGCTCTCTTTTTGTATATATCTAATCCGTAATAGGTTAAGTCTTGAGCAATTAAAATTAATTCTTTCACTCCGTTTTTAGCCAAGCCTTCCGATTCTTTTACCAATTTTTCAATGGTTTGCGAAACGTTTTTACCTCGCATCAATGGAATTGCACAAAAACTACAAGGTCTATCACACCCTTCAGAAATTTTTAAGTAAGCATAATTTTTAGGGGTTGTCGTTAAACGCTCACCTAATAATTCGTGCTTGTAATCAGCGCCTAAAGCTTTCAATAATTGTGGTAATTCTGTAGTGCCAAAAAACTGATCTACATTAGGTATTTCTTTTTCTAAATCAGGACGGTATCGTTCAGACAAGCATCCAGTAACAAATACTTTGTCTACCAATCCTCTTTCTTTCTTATCGGCATATTCTAAAATCATATTTACGGATTCCGCTTTAGCGTTATCAATAAAGCCACAAGTATTTATTACAATTATATTTCCCTCTTCAGCCTCAGGTGCTTCGTGGGTAACGTCTTTTCCGCTGGCGCGAAGTTGACCCATCAGCACTTCACTGTCATATACATTTTTTGAACACCCTAGAGTGATCACGTTGATTTTGTTCTTTTTTAAAGACTTCGTTCTCATAGCGGTAGCATCCCTGTAAATTGGGAATTTTGCAAAATTACACTATTTATTTTTAGGACCATAAATCTTTGTGTTTTTTATAGAGCCATTCCCTCTTCTAAAGTTCTGTGTCGTTGCAATCTTTTAAAAAAATAAAAGGTTTTTATACAAAGCATCTCGAGAGTCAACGGTAAAAAAAATCCGTTTCATTTAAACGAAACGGATAACTTTTTTAATTCACAATGCGTTTACAATTCAAATAGCAACGTTAAGGAAACCGTATTGTTTATCGCATTAATGCTAGCGCCATCCGTAAATCCTTGACTAAAAAACCCTTGTTGTGAATTTCTTTTGGCATAAGAGTAAGCTATATCCATTTTGGTTGAACCAAAATTATACCCTAATCCTGCAGAATATCCAGTTAAGTCTCCTATTGTTGCTTTATTTTTATAAGGACTTTGCTCAAAACGGTATCCACCTCGTAAGCTTAATGCGTCTATTTTATATTCGGCACCAATTCTTAATTCTCCTGTAGTATCCAAAATAGAATTCATATTGCTGTTTAATGAACTAAAATAGGAATCGTTTTCGGGTTTAAATTTAGTATTGCGGTAATCTTTCATTGCGTAATCGACGCTTATGAGTCCTGATTTTCCAAAAACGTAAGCAAAACTTCCAGTCAGCTTGCTTGGTGTTTGCAATTTGTACGGTTCATAAACATTGATAAACTGTGGGTCAACAACATCAGGATCTAACTCACCACTTGTATTGGCACTTACTACTACAAGACTCTGTGATAGTTCATCTGTCAAGGTGTACCAAGTTGAGGATTCGTAGGCTAATCCTACCCGCACTTCATTCGTTAACTTTGCAATAGCACCCAATTGAAACGAAAAACCAGTTCCATAGGTGTTTAAATCATTATCAAACTGTATTCTTGAAACGGTAAAATCATTGGTAAGGGGTGCATTATTGTCTTCATAAAAGCGAGAGGATCGTATGTAATCCGTAAAATGGGAATTTAAGTTGATTCCTAAGTATATTTTATCTTTGTATGATGTAGCTGCGTTGAATGATAATTTTCCGTTATATCCAGTGCTAGTTATACTATTTTCTTGGTAATAATCAGCTCCAGCTGGGACGTTAGAAGTAAATGCCGAATTAGGATTATTTTCATCAACAGGATTGATAATAAATCCTTGATAACCCAAAAAGGCTTGTTGTGCATCAAAACCACTCAATCTTGGAAATTGTGAGTTGGGCAAATTGCGACCTAAAAATGAATATAATTCAGCAATTGATTCGCCTGGCTCTCGATTTACAAATTGTTGTGGTACCGGTGCGCCATTGTTACTGAAATTAGCATAGTTCAAAAAATATTGATCAATAGAATTGTTAAAATTGGTTCCAGCAGAAAATTGGTTGTTGTCAAAATTATTAGCGTTTTCGTAGTTGATTCCAAATGAAACTTTTTTCCAATTACTGTTATCGTTATTATTGTTGAAAACAAAAACTGCTCCTGCTTGATTTAAATCAAATGAGTTAGTGGCATCCGTAGTTGTAGTGCCAAAGTAATTAGCGTTATTTTTTATGTTGTAATTACTCAACGTTAATCCCATTTGATTATTCAAAAATACTGCGGAACCTGCTGGATTAACATTTAAAGAGGAAAGGTCGCCACCGAGTGCACCAAAAGCGCCACCCATCGCTCTAAATCGAGCTGTACCCGTTAAATTGTCTTGCGAGTAACGCATGGCATCTGAGATGTCTTGTGATCTGGCATTGCTTATGGATAGCCCTAAAGCGAGTAGGAATATATATTTTTTCATTTTTAATTGGGATGTTTAATTTAGTATCAAAATGGAAAGTTAAGGTTGGTAATTTATCCTCTTCCACCTCTTCCACCACCGCCAGATGATCTTCCACCACCACCGCCATAATTACCAGAGCTACTTGATCCGCTATTAGAACTAGGGCTATAAGATCTAGAATTATTGTCGTTTCTGTTACTCGGGGTGTAGGATCTCTCAGACCTGTTGTTTTCGTTTCGTGTGGTGTTATAACTTCCTCTTCTGGTAGGATTAGTATTAGAATTGTTTTGTGATTGAACTTGATTTCTAGAGAATGTCGGACTCGTTCTGTTCATGCGAGTAGCTGAACCTCTACTAAAATCATTAGTGTTACCTCTATAATCTGAATTTACAGCTCTTCTATTTACGGATGTATTTTGACCTCTGGAATAATTAGAAGCATTTCGACTTCTACTCTCAGAATTTGAATAGGCAGAACCTCTTCTTCCCGAGTTGTAAGCATAGTTTCTGTTTTGGTAATTATTTGAATACCCCCAGTTATTCCACCCCCAGTTATTTCCGTACCAGTTGTTCCACCCCCAATTGTTCCATCCAAAACCAATATTCATTCCCCAGCCATAACCACCATTCCAGCCCCAATTATTTCCGTACCAATTATTAAAGCCATTGCCATAACCACCATTCCATCCCCAATTGTTCATGCCCCAGTTGTTCATACCCCAATTGTTCATACCCCAATTATTGTCATAAACATTGATATTTACGCTTTGTGGGTTGCTTCCCCAGCCAGGATAATTATTGTTGTCTTGTAAAGAGTCGTTTTCTACGCTGTAATTGCTGTAGTTGTCAACATCTGTAAAAATTTCTACTGATTGATTGCTATTTTGTAAAGATCCAAAATAGTCTTTGTATTGACTTTTCGGAGTACTTTGTGTTTCTTGTTCAACGGCTTTTCTTGGAGTACTACCATAAATTCCATCAGAATCATAGTAAGAGCTGTTTTGGTAAGAACCACAGGATGTCAACAGAATGCTCAAAAGACCAATAAAGTAATAGCCTATTGGGTTTCGTAAGGGAAGAGTACTAGTTTTCATATATATGGAGTTTTTATTGTTGCACATTACAAAAATACTTAGTTTTGCTGAACTATTTATTTAAAAATACTAATACAAAATTTGTGCCAAAACATTCAATATGAGTAAGAACTTAACTACACGAGCAGAAGATTATTCAAAATGGTATAATGAGTTGGTTGTGAAAGCTGATTTAGCCGAAAATTCAGGAGTGAGAGGCTGTATGGTCATCAAACCTTACGGATATGCTATTTGGGAAAAAATGCAAGCGGAATTGGATCGAATGTTTAAAGAGACGGGGCATCAAAATGCTTACTTTCCACTATTTGTTCCTAAAAGTATGTTTGAGGCTGAGGAGAAAAATGCGGAAGGATTTGCAAAAGAATGTGCCATTGTAACACACTATAGATTAAAAAATGATCCAGATAAACCTGGAAAGTTAATGGTGGATCCTAATGCAAAATTGGAAGAAGAATTAATTGTTCGACCAACAAGTGAGGCTATTATTTGGTCTACGTATAAGGGTTGGGTGCAATCTTACAGAGATTTACCATTGTTAATTAATCAATGGGCAAATGTAGTGCGTTGGGAAATGAGAACGAGATTGTTTTTAAGAACTGCGGAATTTTTGTGGCAAGAAGGACATACTGCTCATGCCACAAAAGAGGAGGCTGTGGAAGAGTCAGAAAAAATGATGAATGTGTATGCTGATTTCGCTGAAAATTTCATGGCAATTCCGGTAATAAAAGGGATAAAAACAGAAACCGAACGTTTTGCTGGGGCAGAAGAAACGTATTGTATCGAAGCTTTAATGCAAGATGGCAAAGCACTACAAGCTGGTACGTCACACTTTTTAGGTCAGAATTTCGCAAAGGCCTTTGATGTGAAATTCGCCAATTCCGAAGGGAAACAAGAATACGTATGGGGGACTTCTTGGGGTGTTTCTACTCGTTTGATGGGAGCATTGGTAATGACACATTCCGATGATCAAGGGTTGGTGCTTCCTCCTAGCTTAGCACCAATACAAGTGGTGATAGTTCCTATATACAAAACGGACGAGCAATTAGAATCCATATCTACAGAGGTAAATAGTTTGATTGCTACTTTGCGAAAATTAAATATTTCAGTGAAATTTGACAACAGAACTACTCAAAAACCTGGTTTCAAATTTGCAGAATGGGAGTTGAAAGGAGTTCCTATACGAATTGCTGTAGGACCAAAAGATCTAGAAAATGGAACTTTTGAGGTAGCGAGAAGAGATACATTGACCAAAGAAGTAGTAGCAAAAGATAGTATTACATCATATGTGAGTGATTTATTAGAACAGATTCAAAAGGAGTTGTTTGAAAAAGCATTGGATTACAGAAATACTCATATTACTAAGGTAGATAGTTTTGATGCGTTTAAGCAAGTTTTAGAAACTAAAGGCGGTTTTGTATCAGCACATTGGGACGGAACTGCAGCTACAGAAGAAAAGATCAAAGACCTAACAAAAGCGACCATTAGATGCATACCCTTAGATAGAGCTGAAGAGGCTGGAAGTTGCGTGTTTACAGGAGAAAAATCAGTTGGGCGCGTGTTGTTTGCAAAGGCATATTAAAAAAAAATATTTTTTTTTGCATGTCCTATTGTACGTTTCAAAAATAGTTGTATTTTTGCATCCGCATTAGAGAAGCAGGGCCCGTTCGTCTATCGGTTAGGACGCATGGTTTTCATCCATGTAAGAGCGGTTCGATTCCGCTACGGGCTACTATTTTTATTGCATGTTACAGTTTTCCTGAACTTAGAAGGAAATATGGCCCGTTCGTCTATCGGTTAGGACGCATGGTTTTCATCCATGTAAGAGCGGTTCGATTCCGCTACGGGCTACAATTTCAGTATATTATATTAATAAAACTTAGGGGATAATGGTCCGTTCGTCTAGGGGTTAGGACGCCAAGATTTCGTCTTGGTAACAGGGGTTCGATTCCCTTACGGACTACAAAAATTAGTAAAAGATAAAAAAATAATAAAATGGCAAATCATAAATCAGCTTTAAAGAGAATTAGAAGCAACGAAAAGAGAAGAGTATTAAACAGATACCAACACAAAACTACTCGTAACGCTATCAAAGCCTTGAGAATAGCTACTGATAAAACAGATGCTACGTCTAAATTATCAAGCGTAATTTCGATGATTGATAAATTAGCAAAAAAGAATATCATTCACGATAATAAAGCTTCTAATTTAAAGTCTAAATTAACTAAGCACGTTGCTAAATTGTAATTTATACAGTTATAAGATATTTAAAAAACTCTCAATTTTGAGAGTTTTTTTTTGGTTTGTATTTTAATTTATTTTGTTTTTTAAATATTCAAGCATAGCCTGTGTTATCGGTTTGGATAAAAAATCTATCACCATTGGGTATTGTTTGGATTTTTCTAAATCTTCAGGATCTATTGTAGACGATAGTACTACTACTTTTATAGTTTTGAATTCTGCAAATTCTGGTTTGTTGAAATGATCTAAAAATTCCCACCCGCCCATAACAGGCATGTTTAAATCTAAAAAAATTAATTGAGGCACTGCGTTTGATTGGTTTTCTACTTCTTTTATAGTCTGGAAGTATTGTAATGCTTCTTCACCATTTTGCACTGTTATTATTTCATGAGAAAATGATGATTTGATTATTACTTTTTTACATAACATCAGTGTTATCGCATCGTCATCTATGCATAAAATTGTATCTAACATTAGCGTTTGTTTTTAAATGTTAATGTAAAGGTAGTTCCTATATTCACTTCGCTATCGATTTCAATTGTACCGCCCATAGTTTCAACTTGTGATTTTACTAAATAAAGACCAAGTCCTTTACTGTCTGGATAATTATGGAAACGCTGATAAAGTCCAAAAACTTTAGTCCTGTTCCTTTCTAAGTCTATACCGATCCCGTTATCTTTAAAAATCATCACAACAGCATCTTCTGTTTTTTCAGTTTTAATTGTTATTCTAAGCTTTCTGTTTTCGGATTTATATTTTATCGAATTAGATAAAAGGTTGAATAGAATGCTTTCTATGTAAGCTTTGTTAGTGTATAGCACAAAAACCGGATCAAAATTGAGTTTAATTATTGGTTTGTGTAATTCGATTTGAGAAGTAAGTTGGCTGAAAACATTTTCAAAAATTTCGTTTATCAAAACCGTTTCTCTCTTAATTGAGGGATTATCCTTGATAATAATAACTTTTACTAAGTCATTGATAGTATCATTTAATACATGGGTAGACTTAGTAAAACCATTTAATATTTCTTTTAATTCTGGATTCTCAATTGGAATATCTTCTAATAGGTTTAAAAGTCCAATAAGATTTGATAATGGCGCTCTGAGGTTGTGGGATGTAATGTAAGAAAATTGTTTTAAGTCTTTGTTGTTTTGAGTCAATTCTCTAATGAGTTGCTCTTTTTCTTTTTCTTGCCTTTTTTCGTCGGTTATTTCTCTTTGAATTGAAATCCAGTGTGAAAGTTCACTATCAGAATTGTAAATGGGTATCATAGAAAAACGTACCCAATACTCTTCTTTATTTTTGGTTAGACTTACAGTTTCTATAAAACATTCTTTTTTATTGTGTATGAAAATTAAAAGTTTGTCAAGTTCGCTCTTGTCAGAATTAGAACTGTTAAATGGATTTGCTGGTTTTCCTTTGACTTCATCAAAACTAAATCCTGACATTATTGAAAAAGCAGGATTTACATATAAAATGTTTGGAATTGTTCCTTCTATTGCATTAGCTTCGGTAATGATTATGGAATCTTTGGATTGCGTAAAAACCGTCTCTAGTAATTTAAGCCTTTGTTCTTCTTCTTTTTGTTTGGTGATGTCTTGTATTGCTCCAATCATCCTGATGGCTTTACCGTTTTCATCTTTTAATAAAAAACCACGATCTAAAACGTATTTATAAGAATCATTTGCGCATTTGAAACGATATTGATCTTGCCAGTTTTCTGTTTTTTGTTCTATAAATGAATAGAGTCTGATGGACATTTTAATGCTGTCCTCAGGGTGAATTTTGTCAAACCACCATTTTGAACTTTTCCCTACCTCTTCGCTCGAGTAGCCAAAAACATTTTCTATTCCTCTGTTCCACGAAAAGCTGTCTTCTTGCATCTTCCAATCCCAAATTGTATCGCTTGTTGCTTTGGCAACAATATCGTATTTTTCATTTGACTCTTTTATTTCATCATTTGTTTTTTTTAGCTTTCTGACAATAGAAATGTTTCGAGAATCGTTTTTAGATAAAATAGTTTTGAACATTATTCCAGTCAACATAATGAACAAAATATCTTTTGTAAAAGTGTAAAATTGATAATTTGGATCGATGTTATAATCGAATAAAAATTTGTAACTAACAATGACTAAAAACACTGCAATTAGTATGTAGATGCTGATTACTTGATTGGTTTTGCTTTTCATTACTCAAATATAATTAATAATTAGTTAATTGGTAAGGAACAGGTATAACTTATTTCTTCAGTTTTTCCTAAAGGTCTATTTTTGTGGCTAATGGGTTAAGAATGTGTAAACAATTGTTTAAATATTTTTTATATCAAAATAAAGTGTACCTTTGCACCCATTAAAAATCACAGATGGAATCTATTAGAAACATTGCAATTATTGCCCACGTCGATCACGGTAAAACAACTTTGGTTGATAAAATTATGTATCACTGTCAGTTATTTCGTGATAACGAAAATACAGGTGACTTAATCCTTGATAACAACGATTTAGAGCGTGAAAGAGGTATTACTATTACCTCAAAGAATGTTTCTGTAGTGTACAAAGGAACAAAAATCAACATTATTGATACTCCTGGTCACGCCGATTTTGGAGGTGAAGTAGAGCGTGTATTAAACATGGCCGATGGAGTTTGTCTATTAGTAGATGCCTTTGAAGGACCAATGCCACAAACGCGTTTTGTATTACAAAAAGCTATTGACTTAGGGCTTAAACCTTGTGTAGTTATTAACAAAGTTGATAAAGAAAACTGTACTCCAGAAGAAGTTCATGAGAAAGTTTTTGACTTAATGTTTGAATTAGGTGCTGAAGAATGGCAATTGGATTTCCCAACTGTATATGGTTCTGCTAAAAATAACTGGATGTCGGATCATTGGGAGAACGTAACTGATAATGTTGAAGCATTGTTGGATATGGTTATCGAGAATGTACCAGCTCCTAAAGTTTCTGAAGGAACTCCACAAATGTTAATTACTTCTTTAGATTTCTCTGCATTTACAGGTCGTATCGCTATTGGTCGTCTTGAAAGAGGAGTGCTTAATGAAGGTATGCCAATCTCATTAGTAAAAAGAGATGGTACTACCACAAAATCGCGTATAAAAGAATTACATACTTTTGAAGGACTTGGTCGTAAAAAAGTACAAGAAGTTAAGGCAGGAGATATTTGTGCCATTATTGGTGTTGAAGGATTTGAAATTGGAGATACTATCGCTGATTTTGAAAATCCGGAAGCGTTAAAAACAATAGATATCGATGAGCCTACTATGAGTATGTTGTTTACAATTAATGACTCTCCTTTCTTTGGGAAAGAGGGTAAATTTGTAACTTCTCGTCATATTAGAGATCGTCTGCATAAAGAATTAGAGAAAAACTTAGCAATGAAATTAGGTGAAACTGATTCAGCTGATAAGTTCATGGTTTTTGGTCGTGGTGTACTTCACTTATCTGTTCTTATCGAAACAATGCGAAGAGAAGGGTATGAGTTACAAATCGGTCAGCCACAAGTTATCATCAAAGAAATTGACGGTAAAAAATGTGAGCCAATTGAGGAATTGACAATTGACTTACCAGAAACACTTTCTGGAAGAGCGGTAGAGTTCGTAACTATGCGTAAAGGTGAAATGCTGAGTATGGAAACCAAAGGAGAACGTATGATTGTTAAATTTAACATTCCATCACGTGGAATTATTGGATTGCGTAATCAATTGCTTACTGCTACAGCTGGTGAAGCTATTATGGCACACCGTTTTATAGGATATGAGCCTTACAAAGGAGAAATTTCTGGACGTAACAAAGGTTCCTTGATTTCTATGGAAAAAGGAAAAGCTATTCCTTATTCTATAGATAAATTACAAGACCGTGGAAAGTTTTTTGTTGAACCAAGTGCCGAAATTTATGAAGGTCAGGTTATTGGCGAAAACTCTCGTGGTGATGACATGTGTGTTAACGTAACTAAAGAGAAGAAACAATCTAACGTTCGTTCATCTGGAAATGATGAAAAAGCAAGGATTATTCCTCCAATTATTTTCTCTCTTGAAGAAGCTTTAGAATATATTCAAAAAGATGAATATGTAGAGGTTACTCCAAAATCGATTCGTTTGAGAAAAATATATTTGACAGAAACAGATAGAAAAAGATTTAAATTCTAATTTTATTTTTATAAAAAAAAGCCATTCAAAAGAATGGCTTTTTTTATGGCTTTATTTTTTTAATAAAAATTCTAACGGAATATCCAATCGTTCTTTCCATGATTTCTCAGAATGATCTTTGCCTGGAAAGTATTTTGTCATCCAGTTTTTAGATGTAAATTCTTTTTCTTTCATTACTAAATCCACTTTTTGCTGTAGCGGTTTATACATTACGTCTAAAGTTTGATCCCCGTAATCAAAATAGATTTTATGGTTTTTTGGATTTGGAAGGTTTTGTTTTAAATAGTTGACAAATGATTCTGGAATAGGATTATTTTCTGTAGAAAAAATTCCAGGCCAATGTGTCGATAAACAAGCTGCACCTCCAAAAACTTTTGGATATTCGCAAATCGCGAAGATCGAAATTAATCCTCCCATACTGGAACCTGCTGAAAATGTATTCTTCGAATTACCGTTAGTACAGAAAGTTTTATCAATAAACGGTTTTAATTCGGTTACTAAAAACTTTAAATACAAATCTGAAATTGGATTAAAGTTTTCTGAAATTCTCCCTTTTTCTTTCAATTTTATGGTAACAAATTCTTTTTGTTCCGCCGTTAAGCCTTCATATGGTTTTTGGGGAAAATATTCATGATGGCGTTTTTGATCATTATTCCAAATTCCAACTACAATGAATTTCCTCGTTTTTTTTTCAGCCATTAATTCACTTGCTATTTCATCGACTTCCCAAGCTTGTTTGTTCCAAGTGGTTTCGGCGTCATATAAAGCTTGTCCATCGTGCATGTATAAAACGGCATATTTTTCTTTGTCAGAATAGCCTTCTGGTAACCAAACATCGATATTTCGATGATCTACATATTGTGATTTAAAGTTTTCAATACGCTGAACTCTTCCCGAAGAAACGTTCACTTTCTGAGCATTTAAATTTTGAGAAATAATGCACAATATAAAAAATAGGATTATTTTTTTCATTAGTAGATTAACAATATATTATCGTTTTAAACTAAAATGACCTTTTGCCTCTCGGCCATCATCAAATTTTACGGTGTACCAATAATCATCTGAAGGAAGTGGTTGTCCTGTAAAAGTACCATCCCATCCTTGATCTGTTGGAATGATTTGTTTTAAAAGTTTTCCAAATCTATTGAAAATATAAATGATGGAGTTTCCATTAAAATTAGCACTTAATCCTTTAACGTTCCAGTAATCATTAAAACCATCACCATTTGGAGTAAAAAACTTTGGAACTCCAACAACAGCAATTGTTTTGCTGACGGTTCCGCAACCATTTTTATCATTAATGTAAACTTCATGGATTCCCGCTGGTACATAATCAAAGAAATTTGAATCTTGAAAAGGTCCAAAAGGTTCGTCAAGACTGTATTCATAAATTCCTTTTCCGGATACATTAACGGTTACCGTGTTTGTATCTGCCAAATCAACTACATCAATGCTGGTAATACTAGCAATATCTGAAGCAGTAACTTTTATAGTTCGAATTCTTGAACATCCTGAAACCGTTCTTACTTCTACACTGTAGTTTCCTTCTTGATTTACATCTAGCGTGTAGTTGTTCTCATTTGGTAGAAGAATGTTATCTTTAAACCATTTATAAGTGTAGTCAGTAGTTGCGGCTCCACCTTGAATCCCTACATTTAGTGTTATAAAAAAAGTAGGAAGATTAGAACAGACCAATTCGTTTTCGGATCCATCAGAATTTAACTTTATAGGTGGTAAACTATTTACTATTAAAGGTAAAATAATTGAATCTTTACAAACTGAGTTAGCAGGATTCTCTACAACGACTGTAATGTTTTGGGTGCTGCTAATGAAAGGATTTGGCAACGGACTAGATAATGAAGCTCCATTTGCATCAAAATATTTGACAATCATTCCTGTTTGATTTCCTAAAATCGTATTCTGAAAAGTACTAGTATCGAAACCAAATTTACCATCTTGTACTAAAGGATCTATTTCATCATCACATACGGTTGTTAAATTTACAGCTACTTGGAAAGCTTCTGGCAGGTCATCCACTGTGAATGTTATCAAAGTTTCGTCAAAACACTTTAAAGTTGAATTATTAGTAACAACTGCTTTTATCATTTGTGTGCCTGTAGTGAAGGTCGATGGAAATGGGCTTGATAACGAACTGTTATTTTGATCAAAATAAGTAACAGTGACATTAGTTTGTCCTTGTTTTAAATCAGATTCTAATGTTGATGTATTAAAAGTGTATTTTCCATCTTGGTTGTCATCACATTGTCTTGGGATAGTTACAGCGTAGGCAAACGGAAGTTTTTCAACTGTAAGCGTTACGTATGGTCCTAAGCCATAACAAGCATTATCTGTATCACTGTCTACACGACCCCAAATTTCTTGAGTGTTTATGTAACCAATATTTCTGTATTTAGATATATCGGTGATTGCATTTATTTCTGCTAGCGCATCGTTTTGGTTGCGATAAAATGTTATGGTGTAATTTCCCGCGGGTAATAAACTCTTTATATCAGTTTCTGCACTGCTAAAGTCAAAAGTACTTACACCATCTCTTTTATCATTGTTTGCATTGTTATTGCCGTTGATGTCTAATAAATCATCACATTGCACGAACTTTCTTTTGAATGTATTTGGAATTTGTGTTGCTAAAACTTTTAGAGTCAATTCAGCTACACTAAAACAACCATTAGAATTAAGTACTCTTGCATATACTTTCATTATTACAGGTGTTGTATTCGTAAAAGCCTTAGGCGTACTAATTAACTCTGAGGCGTTTGCCGTTGTAGCACCTGAAAATGAAGTGTAGTAAGAAAAGGTTTCATTTACAAAATTGCTTGAAATCTCATCATTTTTAACCGTGAGATTAAATGTGGTTACCGCATCTAAATCATCGTCACATTGAATAATCGTCGCATTATTTACTGTTGGTAACGTATATACGATTAAAGTAGTATCATTTGAAAGTAAACCACAACTATTTCCTATTTTATCTAATTTTACACGATATTTATATCCATTCATTATGGTTTTTACACTGGTAACAGTCAAGGAATTTGTAGTTACTCCAGAATATGTTGCGTTGTTTGTAATATCATTCCAAATAGACCCATTCGTAGATACTTGCCATTGATAGGTGTTTCCGCCATTATCAGCTAGAGTAATTACCGCATTTTGTAGTTCACACGTTGGCAAAACTGTTGGTTGTGTTGTTATCGCTATTGGTGCAGCGGTAGTATAATTACTATTTGGTGTAGTATATCCTACGCCGCTTGTTACTTGACCATTTGTATTTACTGAAACTGGATTATTGCCCAATACTCCGTCATTGTTTAGGTCTAAGAATCCAGCTTCGATGACATCATTGCATAAATCACCATCAATATCTAAATCGCGATAATTTTTTATTCCATCAGAATCAAGGTCATTTCCCGTTTCTACTGCATCAAAAATTCCATCGTTATCACTATCTAAATCCAAATAATCAGGTACACCATCACTATCAGTATCCATCGGTATTAGCCCTGGATCGTAAGCGTTGTCGATACCGTTTTTATTGGTATCGGTATTTGTTGGTACTACAGTAGCATTTATTTGTGCTTCAATGGTATCTGCAATTCCATCATTATCGCTATCACTGTCTAACTGATCCGCAATTCCGTCATTATCGGAGTCTTTAGGAACGCAAACAGCGTTTACTGTTAATGTGGATTTATTGGAATTAGTATCCGATAAATTTTTATGAGTGAAACTAATTGAGTTCGATAAATAGGTTAAAAACTGAAATGTCCCTGTACCTGCTGCCAATGGAGTGATGCTGTTTAATCTAAATCTGATTTCAAATGAGGAAAATTGCTTTACTCCACTTTCGAAAATACCATCATAGTTAGTATCAATTAATAGTTGGTCACTTGGATTTAGTAACGTGATGGTTTTATTAACATCTGAATTTACTATATATTCAGCATCAGCATTCAACAAGTCAGTTGCATTTGCGGTAATAGGATATTTCATTTCGAGACTGATTGGCTGAGCAAAAGTCATTTTATAACTCACAAACGTTCCTTTTCCAGCTGGTACCTCAGTAATAAAACTACCATTAGAACTTCCTATAAAAGGAGTTGTACTTGCAGCCGATGATGTAGTAATTGCTCCAGAAAATGAATTAGTAAAAGGACCAACAGTTACAGTTCCATTTGAAGGATTTGAAAGATCCAAGACTTGATTTCCATAGGATTCTGTGCAATTTGTTATGCCGTCTTTATCATTATCAAGATCTATATTGTCATTTACGGTGTCAATATCTACATCAGTTTCACAGGTACTAACAGGGATTAAATCAGATAATACAGGTGGAGAATTACATCCTGAAATACTGCCTCGTACCTGATAGTAACCTGGTTGCGTTGGGGTATAAGAATTGCTGTTTGTATTAGGTATTACAACGTTATTGAAATACCATTCAAAATTATCATATGATGAAAGTGAACTTACTTTTAGAATAACATTGGGGATGCAATTTGAATTGGAAACTGCAATATTATTACTTACAATTTCTGGTTTTGTATCAAATCCTGAGTAGTAGCCTCCATAAGTAGCTGCTCCATTTGTTCCATTATAGGACACATAAACTTGTTTTGTAGATTTTACACTTACATTTCCAGACAATCCATTGACAGAATAATATACAAAACCGGGGTTTGCATCTATAATTATTGGACTGGATGGGATTGGTGCATCATTCATTAAAACAGTTGCACCAGATTCAGTCACAACATTTATACTTCCACTGAAAGAGGTACTTCCTATTGAATTTATAAAGGGAATATTGTCAACTACAGTTGGTGTAGAACAATTTATGGGAGGAACAAAAAATAGATTTTGGTTTGCTGGTGAATTTGAACCACCAATGCTTTGGTAAGCAAAAATATTTTCGGAACTAGTAACATATAGAATATTATTACTGTAATAACTACCGTCTAGTACTAAATATTCGCCTGCATCTTTAATAATTGGTGTAGTATTTCTATTAATGTAAATTTTAGTATTGTCTTTGTGTGCAATTAACAAAACACGTTCTAAAACGTCACTTCCCAAGCCTTTAATAAAAATATATTCTTTTCCAGTTTTTTCAAAAGAAACAATTTGATCAAAACCAACATCTCTTCCTGCGGAAACACCAGTAATTGGTCCTTCATAGTTAGAACCACCAAATGAACCAGCGTTTACAACAATATCATTGTCAGAATTTATTAAAGAACCAATGATGTTAGTACTGTTAAAATTTAAACCGTTATTTTCAATGGCTAAAACGTAACTTTCATTTTTATTCAAAGTAAATGAAAATGGGCCAGTAATAGTTGTTCCATCGGTTAAAACTGTGCCAGTAGGAATATTGGATATCGTTATATTAGTCCCGTTTTCAACTGCTAAAATTGACGCGAAATTCATTAAGCCAGCTGTGTTAAATTTGTTTAACATGGCTCCAATTCTAAACTTTTTCCCCAAAGCACTATTTCCCTTCGAAACTAATCCTCCAGCTTGATTATATGCCCCTGCATTTGTTCGTAAGCTCGTGTAAATTAAATCCTCGGCTTCCACAATATAACCTTTGTTATTTAATTTTCCGATAATTGTGTTGGGTGTAAATATTTGCGTGTCATTACCAGATCCAATCGTATAAATCCAAGGATTATTTTTGTTTATTGAACGTGTAAATACCCTTCCTCCAATTTCAATTACTTTCACTTTTACATCTAGTATGCTAGGAGTAGAAATGTATAAATAATGATCTTGCGGGGCAACTCCAGCTGAAGTTCCTGAAGTCAATGGCGGAATATAATGTGTTTTGCTGAATTGTGCGAAACAGCCAATTGATAAAAAAGTAAATAAAATAAGTATTGTTTTTTTCATGGGCTAAAAATAGGAAAATTAGTTTTATCTTTTCAAAGAAAAGTGCCCTTTTATGATTTTACCGTTAGTAAAAGCTAAATGAAACCAATAATCATCAGCAGGTACTAAGATTCCATTAAAAGAACCATCCCACCCTGATTCTAAAGCGTCTAGCTGCTTTAATAATTTACCATACCGATTGAAAATAAATAGTGTTGTTTGGGGTAAAAAATCACTATTTTTTATTTTCCAAAAATCATTATATCCATCCCCATTTGGGGTAAAAAACCTTGGATAATCCAAAACATAAGTTGTAAAGGGTAATGACAAACCACATCCATTTTTGTCCCGAACGTAAATGGTATACGCTCCTGCTAGTACGCTAGTAAATCGCGGTGAATCTTGAAAAAAAGTGCCGTCTATTGAAAATTCATAATTTCCAATTCCGGTATATGCAATGACTAGTGAATTTTTATCTCCTGAAAAATCCGTTACTGCTGTCCCTGTAATACTTGCAATTTCTGAAACTATAGCAGTATATTTTTTTGTTTTTGTACAGCCAATATTATTGGTTACAGTAACAGAGTACACACCAGGATTGGTAATAGTGATGGTATTGGTATTTGCTCCTGTGTTCCATAAATAACTTGTAAAACCTGAGTCTACAGTTAGAATTTTAGAATTTTCTTTACATAAACCTACGGTTTCATCTTTAAAATTGGGAGGGTCAAACGCATTAATTATGAGTTCTATAGGTGTGATTACATAACAATCTGGACCGTTTATAATACGTGCATAAATAGTCTGTTGATTTTGAATCGTATTTTTAAAAATATTTGGTATCTTATTTTTTTCAAGTATGGCATCTGCTTGGTTTAAAAAATACGCTACTATCAGCCCTGACGGTAATCCTGTAAGAACTTGAGGAGTTACTTGTGCTTCTAAATCAAATTGGGATATCCCATCAAGCGTACCATCAGTATCGCAGGTAGTAATTGGATCTTGAGGCGCAATGGAAGTATTCGCGATGAGAAGTTTGACTTCGGCATAATTCGCGCAATTGAACGTATTACTTACACGTGCAAAGACCGATTGATTGACTGTTTTGTTGTTATAAGTTTTCGGATTTACAATTGGGTTAATTTTTGCCACAGCATTAGCTAAAGTTTCATAGTATACAACTGCGCTTAAATTTGCTGCATTTCTTTTAACAATGTCGTCTACTTTGGTCAAATTAAAAGTAGCAATTCCATCTGCATTTTCATCACATTGCAATAATGAAGTGTGGCTTAGTTCTATTGCTGGCGCATACTCAATTTTTATTTCTTCAGTGGCGATACAGCTTGGAGTCAGTTGGACTTCCAGTCTATATGTTCCTGGACTCGACGCAGTGAAACTGGAAGAATTATTTATAAATGCAACATTATCTTTAAACCATCTGTAGTTGTAGCCAAGGCTAGCGGGAAGTTTCGCATCGATGGTATATAATTCTCCGGAACAAATGGGATTATTGGTGGTCAATAATCGGTCTGGTCCTAAATCAATTTTTGGTATAAAACTACCTGCTTTTAGAAAAACGGCTGAATCAAAAAATCGGTTTCTTTGGTCAGCGATAACTAATTTTATGTGGTATGTTTTTCCCGGCTCAACTTTTGTTTGTGCGTTTAATATTTTGGTTTGTCCCGCATAATTTATGGGACTGCTTCCTGAATTGTAACCGCCAAAGTATATTGCATTTTCAGCTCCACAACTTTTTATTGGTTCTGTCGAATTTGGGACTGGATTTATTGCAGAATGTATGTTTTTTGATGAAACAGGTATAGTTGTACCGGGAAGTACTGCTAAATTTACATAAGTAGAAGTATTAATTTCTTTGATTAAGAAAGCAAAACCATCCGAATAATTGCAGGGAAAATCATCCTGATATTCATTGGATGCAAAAAGGTAATCAAAACTGATGAAGTTGGTTAAAGCCTTAAAATCAAATTCTAAAACACTAGCATTTATTGTATTTGAAATTCCTAATGCTTGCTCTAAGTCAGCATCACCAAGCCATAAGGAATTTCCGCCACCAGAGTTTTTAATAAAAGGTCCTACTGAATTTGAACTACTCCACGTGCTCAAAACAACTCCCTCAGAAAAAGCAAAACTCCCTCCTTGATTATTGAAAAATCCATAACTATTTTGACTACCAGAAAAAGGATCTCCTTTTACCCCAAAATTAGAGACAGAAGCGCAAGAACTGTTTACCAAAACATTTTCAACAAGTTGTTGCGCTGTATAGGAATCATTAACTGCAATAGATTGCGCTTTTGCGTCAAATAATGTGCAGTTTATTAAAATTGATAATAATATGAATTTTACACATTTCATCATATGTAAAGATACTACAAATCTCTATTTTTCAATAATCGATACGAAAGGAAAATAAAAGTTACGGTCCAAAATAAAACAATACAAATAGACAAAAAAGTTACATCGTATTCTTTTATGTTATCCAGACCAATTTGGGTTCCAAGGTTTTTTACGACGGATAACCGTGTAAAAGGTTCTACTATTAAATTCGACATGGATTGCATAGGTAGAAACTGTGTAATAGTTGCAGCAGTTTCACTTTTTGGGAAGACTTTAAAAGTTAAAACTCCATTAATAATTCCTTCGATAATATTCCAGACTAAAAGAAATCCCAGCGCAAATGCAGAGCGCTTTACCAATATACCTAAAAACAAACAAAAAGAGAAAAAACCAACTAGTTTTACAAAGTACGCCAGAAGGTACTCTAAACCAGAAAATATAATGCTAAACTCTGTATAGGAGGAGTAACTAAGTCCTAAAATAAGTGACATCAAAAAAACAAAAGCAGTAGATACTGTGGCAAACAAAAGGACAGTTAAGAACTTAGATTGTATAAATTCTTTTTTACTCATTCCGTCAATTAAGTTTTGTTTCAGCGTACCATAACTGTACTCATTTGCCATCATAGAAACAATTACGATTGCTAAAAAAAGTTTTAAAATGGCTGCAATATACGTGTTAAAATGCCAGATGAAAGGAAAATTAAAAATTCCCATTTCGGCTAAGTGAAATTTAAAAATCCCAAGATCAAATTTTATGGATGCGATTAGTGCTATAAAAGTTAGAAGAATAAAGTACGCTAATGTTAAAACTCGACTGGCTTTATTTTTCCAAATTTTTTGTAATTCTATGGAGAGTAATCTTTTCATGGTTTATTTTTTGAAATTTGAATTGGAATTAGTCAGTTCTAAAAATTGTTCTTCTAAGCTGTTTTTGCGCTTAACCAAATGATTGAGAACAATATTTTTTTCAAAAAGAAAACGATTTAATTCTTTAGCTCCCAAGTCATTTTTTAAATAAACTAAAATCTTTCCATCTTCATTAATCACATTCTTTACTGAAGAATGGGTTTTTACAGCCAAGATTAAACGCTCAGCATCATCTGCTTGTAATTCAAAAAAGCCTTCATTAGCTGACATGCCATCGACTAAACCGGTATATAAAATTTCTCCTTTTCTTAAAACTACCACATGGCTACATACTTTTTCTACCTCGTCTAATAAATGCGAAGCTAATAAAATGGTAGTTCCCTGGGATGCAATTGATTTGATTATATCTCTAATTTGATGAATTCCTTGTGGGTCTAAACCGTTTGTGGGTTCGTCAAGAATCAAAATCTCTGGATCATTAAGTAATGCAGAGGCTATTGCCAAACGCTGTTTCATTCCCAAGGAAAAAGTGCTAAATTTACTATTTTGACGATCAACCAGACCGACTAATTCTAGTTTTTCAATAACTTTTGAAGATTGAATTCCTTTGATTTTACAGACTAATTCTAAATTTTCTGTAGCAGTCATGTACGGATAAAAGTTAGGTCTTTCAATAATGGCACCTACTTTTTTTAGCGCTTCATGGGTTTCAATAGCTCCATTAAACCAATTGTATTCACCAGAAGTTTTGTTAACTACGTTTAAAACTATTCCTAATGTTGTTGATTTTCCGCTGCCGTTCGGCCCCAGAATTCCGTAAACATTGCCTTTGTGTATGTCGAAAGAAACGTTTTTTAGAGCTTGAATAGAGCCATAACGTTTGTGAAGATTTTTGATAGAGAGTATCGTTTCCAATGGGTTCATCTTTTTGATTTAACATAGGACGAACAAGTTTGGAAATTGTTACTGGGAAACCTAAATTAGTTCAGTTCAGCAATTAATTTGCATAGCACCTCTAATTTGCTTGCCGTTATAGGTTTCTTAATATAATCTTTTATGACATCATATTTTTTTGCCATTTCAATATCGGCAGGATCAATTGATGATGTCATGATAAAAATTGAAATTTCTTTTTGTATTGGCAAATGAATAAATTCATCCAAAAATTGCCATCCATCCATTACGGGCATATTTAAGTCAAGTAAAATAGCATCTGGAAGAATGGTAGTATTTTTGCGATTTTCTTTTAATTTATCAATAGCCAATTGCGCATTATTAAACGTATGGATTTGTTCGCAAAACTTACTTTTAGAGATAAGAATACTCATTAATTTCACGGTCAATTTATCATCGTCAATGATGTATGTTAATTTATTTTTCATTTAAATATATTTTAAAATTAGAACCATGACCCAGTTCACTTTCTATTTCAATTTTTCCATCCATAGCTTCGAGTTGGTTTTTGGTTATAAATAATCCAATTCCTTTAGCATCTTCGTTACCATGAAAGGTTTTGTACATTCCAAAAAGTTTGTGACCGTTTTTTTTTAAATCCAATCCTAAGCCATTATCTTTAAAGCTAATAACAGAATAGCCATCTATGCTTTCATAACCAATATCTAAAGTAGCTTTTCGTTGTGTGGTTTTATATTTAATGGCATTTGTAAATAAATTAAGAAAAACACTATCTAAATAAGCTGGGATTGCTTTAATGACAATATCCTCTGGAATTGTATTTGTAATAGTTATTTTGCTGTCTTTTATGGCTAGACTCAATGCCCTTCTTGTTTTTTCTATTTCACTTTTTAAATGAATCTTAGTTTTTTCAATATTTGTTTTTTGTTGAATTGTTATAATTTCATTCAAATATTCTATCGATTCCGATAATTTTTCTGTTCCTTCCCTAAATAATTCAAAGTAGGAAAGTTTTTCGTCAATATCATCAGTATTTTCAATGACATCTACCACCATTGATAAATTGCTGGCGTGAGAACGAATGTTATGCGAAACAATATGGGTGAAATTATATAATTTATTATTTTGATTACTTGTTACCTCAAGCAATCGTTTCATCTCAAGCTCCTTTTCAATTCGTCTTGTCACGTTGCGACCGACACCAATAAAATTAATGAAATTATTATTACTGTCAAATACGGTAGTGATATTGAGTTCAAACCAATATTTCTCTTTATTTTTATTATAATTTAGTATTGTGATTTTGATACTTTCTTTATTTTTGATGGCCTCTGTCATTAATTTTGAAGCTGATAAATCAGATTCTGGACCTTCAGATAAATAACCAGTTTTTTGACCAATTACCTCTTCCATATTCAAACCAGTTAAATCTAAGTAGGCTTGATTTGCCCAAACCGCTTCCCCTTTTTCATTTGATATTACAATGGTATCTGTTGTCTCTGAAGCTGCAAGTGAGAGTAAATTTAATTTATTTTCCGCATTTTTCCTTTCGCTAATATCGCGGATAAAGCATACAACATAAGTTTTTTGATCGACTTGAAATTTTTTTCCAGAAGCAATCTCTACGGGTTTTATCACATTAGATTTTGTTTTGATAACAGTTTCATTGATGGTATATTCATCTCTGTCTAAATTATATTTTAGAAAAAAACGGATGTCTCTTTTAAATTCATCTGGAAATAATTTTGAATTATGTAAGCCTTTTAATTCTGAATTACTGTAACCAGTAAGTTCTGTCGATCTGAGATTACAGTCACTGATTTGTCCATTTGAAGTATCAATGATAAAAATGGCATCATTGGCGCTAGAAAAAATAGATGAGAATTTCTCTACATTATATTGCAATTCATTTATTAAATTCTGCTCATTTGTTATGTCTTGAAATGTACCTAAAAGCTCTACAGGCTTAGCATTTTTAAATACTACCTGGCAAATACATTCGATATACTTGATGTTGTTTTTATCGGTAATAATCTGAAATTTACTCTCAAAAGAAATCCCTTCATTGATTGATCTCTCAATAAGTGCTTTAATTCGATCACGATTTTTCCCTGAAGTATAAAAATTTACTAACGTGTCAATCTTTGGCTCGTAGTCAATGGGTACTTCATAAATACATTTAGTGACAGCATCCCAAAAAATATCATTGGTTTGCAAGTTAATTTTCCATATTCCTATTTTAGCAGACTTTGCAGCCTTAATATAAAGGTCAAGTTTTTCTTTCATTAATAGGATTTTAAAGATTTAACTTTCTTAGGTAAAAACAAATATAAAGTTTACAGTCTGCGTTTTAAAATTTTCAACTTCTAAAACAATAGGCTGTAATTCTATTTTTATTAATAATTTAGTTATTAGTATGGTGTGCAGGTAGTAACGTGTTTTGATATTTAACAGTAAATAAAAATTGATTTTTATCCATTGATTAATTAATTTTCATTTTATAGCTAATACATATTGTTTTAATGCAATCAAGAAATGTGCTAGCGTAAGCAGTTTATTTTAAAATGTAATGTGAAAGGTAGTTAAAACATATGGAATGAGTAGCTTACATCGGTTTATTTTATTGTAATTTTGTTCTAAATCCATTTGCAATGAGTAGTGAGCCCATAATGCTTTTTAAAAAACCATCGTATCCAGTAAACAAATCACTTTTAGAATACCTGGAGCGTTTTGATCGTTTGTCAAAAGTTGCTATTGTCTATGATGATTTATTGCGTTTTTCTGGATCGGTAACTGTTTATGATAAAAACGATGAAGATACGTTATGGATTCGTGTGTATTATACTGAATTTGAGAGACAAGAAATTGATTTAACTTTAAAAAAAATCTATTCATTGTTGCATTCTGATGGTAATTTAGGAATCATCAAATTCTTAAATGTAGATTCTATTGATTATTGCACTTTTGGTAACTCAAAACCTTTTCGAATAAAAATCAGAAATATATTAAATGATAATTACACGCACTTCTATATAAAGAAAGCTGATGCTTCCCGAATTTATGGACTCGAATTAGAGCATATTTTGTCTCCGGATAAAATTAATTTTCTGGTCTACAACGACACTTTAATAGAGGAGCACATTATGGGGATTCCCGGTGATGTTTTTATTAGAAAATTATTATCAGAGTGCACCGAAACTGAGAAATCTCAAATTGCTAAAGAGTTTGTGAAATTCAATGAGCGTTGCATGATACGATTACTTGGCGATATGCGTTCCTATAATTACGTGATAGTGCCCACACATGATTTTGATCATGTTGTGTATAAAATTCGCGCTATTGATTTTGATCAGCAGTGTTATGAAGGAAATTTTAAAGTGTACCGGCCTCAATTTTTTAAGGAAAATTATCCAATGGTAAAATTGGTAAAGGACAAACTTCAAAACAGTTCTATCGAGCAATACAAGGATGAAGAGAGAGCGGTTCTTGCCAAGAGAATTCATTCTGCTGAAAACAGAATACAACGACTGTTGCAAATTATGGGAGATGACGTAATCGCTCCCGAAGAACATTTGAAACAATTGCAATTAGAATTGTATCTGTATACCAATGATATGAATTTTAAAAAAGCCAAATCTATGGGGAATATCATGAGTGCAGCTTTTGGATTTATTACTAGAAATTTCAAGAATGCTACTATTTTTAAAATTTGATTTTAGTTTTCTTAAACCTATTTAATACTATTAATTCAACTATGAGAAATTATATTTTCACTCTATTTGCATTAACTTTTTGGTCCTGTCAACAAGATTCAGGAGCTTTATCACCCATTTATTCATTACCCAAAAAACTAAAAGAAGTTTCAGGAATTATATATTTAGATTCAAGTAATTTACTCTGGACGTTGGAAGATAGCGGTAACGCGAATGAAATTTATGGACTCAATATTGAAAACGGTACAATTGAAAAAAGAGTAAAGATTGAAAATACAGCAAATATTGATTGGGAAGATGTTACTAAAGACCGCTTAATTCTATTTAATACAGCATTTTTTATTATCTTCGAAGTATGAGAGCTACAGAAGAAATAAAAGTATTATTTGAAGGATTACCCGCATTTGAGCAACAATCGATCCTAGATG
>JAFCUE010000043.1:0-24723 GCA_051990185.1 Flavobacterium sp. DT2-2
TGATGCAGTTAGCAAGATCCAGAGCAAGAGGGTATAGAAATCCAGATAATTTTATAAAAATGGTGTATTATTTAGGCAATGCCTAAAAATACAATTCCACTAATTTAGGCGAAGAGCCATAAAGAATCTAAAATAAAAAAAATCAGGGATAATGTATACAATGGCTCTTCGATGCATCTCTTTAAAAATCTTTCGGAAAATCGTTGGGGTAAAGATATTTTTTTATTGTTCAAAGGAGGTTTTCAGGATATTCCAGAAAATTATTTTACCATTTCCAATGAAGGAAAGTTAAAGAAGATCAGTATTGCTTCAAATATTAAATATGAAGGCCTTTTAGCTGGCTCTAAACCTAGATTTTATGCCGATTTTAATTTTCTTTACAAGAAAACGAAACAATCAAAAGTGATTTTCTTAACAAATGTTTTTTATGTAGATGAGTATGGAAACAATTCAAATGCTGATAAGATTGAGTTTGGGGGAGATTTAGCAACGAGAAAATTGGGAGATATGTTACCAATGAATTATGTCCCTTAAATTTTTATTTTAAAAACAAACTACAAATAATTCTAGGGTAACCACCGGATGGTAAATATCCGCACTCCAAAAAAACCTATGACCTTCAAACAAAAAATACATATTCATTACCTGCAATTAGTTCAGGATCGAATCGACGTTTTCAAAGACATGATTGTGGCGCTTACCGAAGATTCTAAGAACGACGCCAAAGGTTCTGCCGGAGACAAACACGAAACGGCTTTATCAATGATGCATATTGAGCAGGAAAAACTCAATCGTAAATTGAGAGAAGTACTGGATCAAAAAACAATTTTGGATAAAATTGATGCTACTGCAAGTGCCGAAACGATTATTGTAGGGAGTTTGGTAAAAGCAAATGGAATCTATTTATACCTGAGTGTGGCACTTCCAAAAATCAATGTCGATGGAATCAGTATTATCGCATTATCTCCACAATCACCTTTGGGAAATAAACTCATGGGAAATCAAGAAGGTTTTACTTTTGAGATTAATGGGACAAAGTATTTGGTGGAGACTATTGAATAAAACTCACCTTATTTGCCTTCCATTTTACAATCCACAACTTCGATTCCTTTTTTATTCTCTTTTAATTACAATTTAAACACAAATGTTATTTTTTAGTTATTATTTATAACTAAAAATAGCATTTGTGTTTTTCAATTAGAACTATAACTCCATCTTTGCCTTGTAAAAATAAACAAAACATTAAAAATATATAGTTATGTGCGGAATAGTATGTGCCTTTGATTTAAAACAGAAAGCTGAAGTTTTAAGACCACAAGTTTTGGAAATGTCTAAAATTATTCGTCACCGTGGACCAGACTGGAGTGGAATTTTTAGCAATGAAAAAGCTATTTTGTCTCACGAGCGTCTGGCTATTGTAGATCCAGCTTCGGGAAAACAACCTTTACTTAGTGAAGATAAACAATTGGTTTTAGCAGCAAACGGTGAAATTTATAACCACAGAGAATTGCGTAAACAATTTGAAGGAAAATACAATTTCCAGACCGAAAGTGATTGCGAAGTGATTTTAGCTTTGTACAAAGAAAAAGGACCGCATTTTATTGATGAAATGAATGGTATTTTTGGTTTTGCTATTTATGATGTAGAAAAAGATGAGTATTTTGTAGCTCGTGATCACATGGGAATTATTCCATTATATATTGGTTGGGACGAGAACGGAACTTTTTATGTAGCTTCTGAGTTGAAAGCGTTGGAAGGATACTGTACTAGAATCCAATTGTTTCCTCCAGGACATTATATGACGAGCAAAGACGGGGAATTTGTACAATGGTATAAAAGAGAATGGACTGATTATGATGCCGTAAAGGACAACGAAACAAACATTCAAGATATAAAAGTAGCTCTAGAAGCTGCGGTTCACAGACAATTGATGAGTGATGTGCCTTATGGTGTTTTGCTTTCTGGAGGGTTAGATTCTTCTATTACTTCGGCTGTAGCCAAAAAATATGCGCAAAAACGTATCGAATCTGGGGATGTTGCTGATGCTTGGTATCCGCAATTGCACTCTTTCTCTGTAGGATTAGACGGTTCTCCAGATTTAGCCGCAGCACAAATTGTTGCAGATCATATTGGAACCATTCACCACGAAATTAAATTCACCATTCAAGAAGGTTTAGATGCGGTTAAAGATGTAATTTACAACTTAGAAACGTATGATGTAACTACCATTAGAGCATCAACGCCAATGTGGTTAATGGCAAGAGTTATTAAATCGATGGGTATTAAAATGGTATTATCGGGTGAAGGAGCTGATGAACTCTTTGGAGGCTACTTGTATTTTCACAAAGCGCCAAACGCAAGAGAATTTCATGAAGAAAACGTACGCAAATTAGGAAAATTGCACATGTACGACTGTTTGCGTGCCAATAAAAGTCTCGCTGCTTGGGGAATCGAAGGTCGAGTACCATTTTTAGATAAAGAATTTATGGATGTGGCCATGCGCATCAATCCACAAGATAAAATGATCAATGCAGAACATCCTATGGAAAAATGGGTCGTTCGTAAAGCATTTGAGGAAATGTTACCGCCAAGCATAGCTTGGAGACAAAAAGAACAATTTAGTGATGGTGTTGGATACGGATGGATCGATACCTTGAAAGCGACAGTTGCTGTTGAAATTTCAGATGAACAATTAGCCAATGCCAAATACAAATTTCCTTTACAAACTCCAACATCCAAAGAGGAATATTATTACCGTTCTATTTTTCATGAACATTTTCCTAGTGACGCTGCAGCTTTGTGTGTGCCACAAGAGGCAAGTGTAGCGTGCAGTACAAAAATTGCTTTAGAATGGGATGAAGCCTTCAAAAACATGAACGATCCTTCTGGAAGAGCAGTCGCAAGTGTGCATGATGATGCGTACGTGAAAGCATAAACAGCAAAAAAAATATGATTTTATAAATAGATACAACGCTCTCGAATACTGGGAGCGTTTTTCATTTATAGAATTTAAAGAAAAGGATACAATTTTCATTAAAATATAAATATCGATTACCTAAAATAATTAGACAGAATTTTTTTATATTAGCCTAACTAAATTTTTTATTATGAAATCTATTTCACTCTTCTTAGCTTTAATTTTGATGATTTCCTGCGATCAAAAAAATAAAATTTCTGTTGATACCATTATTACTGATGCAACAATTTACTCGGTAAATAATTCTTTTCAGGAGTTTTCGGCAATGGCTATTCATAAAGGAAAAATTGTAGCGATAGGTACAAATGGTGAAATATCGAAGCAATATGAGTCTAAAAATACAGTCAATGCCAAAGGAAAATTCATTTATCCCGGTTTGATTGATGCCCATTGTCATTTTTATAGCTACGGATTAAGTTTGCAGGAAGCTGATTTGCGTGGTACAAAAAGTATGGCAGAAATCGTTAGCCGTTTGCAAGCATTTCAAAAGGATAAAAATCCAACATTTATTGTAGGTAATGGCTGGGATCAAAACGATTGGCAAGTAAAAAAGTATCCTACAAAAGCCGATTTAGATGCGGCATTTCCTAATATTCCAGTTGTTTTAAATAGAGTAGATGGTCACGCTATAATTGTAAATAGCAAAGCATTGCAGTTAGCAGGTATCACAAAAAACACCAATGCTGATGGTGGTCAAATAGAAATTGTAAATGGAGAACCAACAGGAATTTTAGTGGATAATCCGATGGAATTGGTCTTTAAAATAATTCCAAAACCTACACGAAAGATACAAATTGCAGCTTTATTAGATGCTGAAAAAGTAATGTTCGATTATGGATTAACTACTGTAAACGATGCCGGTTTAGATCCGGATATTATCAACTTAATGGATAGTTTGCAAAAAGCAAAATTAATGAAGTTGAACGTATACGCTATGATCACAGCTAACCAAAAGAACATCGATTTGTACCTTAAAAAAGGAATTTACAAAACAGATAATTTGAATGTGCGTTCATTCAAGATGTACGGCGATGGAGCGTTGGGTTCGCGTGGAGCTTGTATGCACAAACCATATTCTGATAAACCAGATCAATATGGTGCGTTGTTGGCACCCGTTTCACAGTTAAATGGGGTAGCGAAACAAATTGCAGCATCTAATTTTCAGCTAAATACACATGCCATTGGAGATTCAGCAAATACAGTAATACTTAAAATATATAGTAAAGTTTTAGCTGGAACCAAAGACCGAAGATGGAAAATTGAACATGCCCAGGTGTTGCGAGAAGTAGATTTTGATTATTTCAAATTCGGAATTATTCCCTCGGTACAGCCTACGCATGCTACATCCGACATGTATTGGGCTGAAGATAGATTGGGGAAAGAAAGGTTGAAAAATGCCTATGCGTATAAAAAATTACTGCAAAAAGCGGGGACTATTGCATTGGGAACTGATTTTCCAGTTGAGGAAGTGAACCCGATGCTTACTTTTCACGCTGCAGTAGCTAGAAAAGATACAAAAGAATATCCAAAAGGTGGTTTTCAAATGGATAATGCGTTATCAAGAGCAGAGACTTTGAGAGGAATGACACTGTGGGCGGCTTATTCTAATTTTGAAGAAAAAGAAAAAGGAAGTCTGGAAGTAGGTAAATGGGCTGATTTTGTAATGTATGAGCAAGATTTGATGAAAGTGGAAGAAAATAAAATAGTAAAAATGAAACCAACCAATACCTACTTGAAAGGTCAGAAAATGAAGTAAGAAGGTTAAAAGGTTTAAAGTCCTTGAGAATACGTAAGAATTAATTTTGAGTTACATTTCAGACCTAAAAATCAATTTTTAGTAACAAATAGTAATTAATAGTTGTAATTATGTTTTCTATGGGTAGCATGTAGCGCATATTTGTTTACTGCAATTAAGAAAATTAAATTAGGGAACTATGTGCGGAATATTAGCCATCATTGGTAAAGGAAAAGAGGAGCAGCTAGTAAGGGATCTCTCTAAAAGAATGGCCCATCGAGGTCCAGATGAAAACGATTTGTTTACCACTGAAAAAGGACATTTTTTAAGTCATGAGCGGCTTTCAATTGTAGATTTAAGCACTGGAAAGCAACCCATTCAAGGGACTGCTACTGCCTACATGGTTCATAATGGAGAAATTTACAACCACAAAGAACTTCGTTCCGGTATTTTGAAAGAACATACTTTTAGAACGCAATCAGACTCAGAAGTAATTGTACATTTATACGAAGATTTTGGCTTTGATTTTTGTGATAAACTAGACGGAGATTTTGCTTTTGTAATTATTGATGGAGACAATTATATGGCCGCTCGCGATCCATTAGGCGTAAAACCTTTGTATTATGGTTTGGATGAACGAGGAAGAATTTATTTTGCTTCCGAAATGAAAGCTATAGTTGATCAATGTAAAACGTGTTCTACGTTTCCTCCGGGACATTATTATACGGCAAAGACGGGTTTTGTAAAATATTTTAGACCCGAATTTGAAAATTTTTGTAAAGCAAAGCAAGAAAAAGATTTTGCATTACTTAGAAAAACACTAACGATCGCTACGCAAAAAAGACTAATGTCAGATGTTCCTATTGGCGTATTGCTGTCAGGAGGTTTAGATTCTTCATTGATAACAGCTATAGCAGCGAGATTACAAGCAGAAAACGGAAAAAAATTACAATCTTTCGCAATTGGTTTAGATGCCAATGCGCCTGACGTTGTAGCAGCGCGTAAAGTAGCAGCTTTTTTGAATACAGAACACAATGAAGTACACTTTACTGTTCAAGACGGAATTGAAATTCTTCAAGAAGTGATTCGACAAATAGAAACCTATGACGTTATTACTGTACGAGCAAGTGTTCCTATGTATTTTGTGGCAAAGGCTATAAAAAAATCAGGGATTAAAGTTGTATTGTCTGGGGAAGGTGCCGATGAAATTTTTGGCGGATATTTATATTTTGCCAATGCTCCTTCGGTTGAAGATTTCCAGAAGGAAACCATTGAAAGAGTTCAAAAATTATTCACAGCTGATTTATTACGAGCAGATAAAGCAATGATGGCTTATGGTATAGAGACTAGAGTTCCATTTTTAGATACAGAATTTCTTGATATTGCAGTACGAATTAAAGCAGAAGAAAAAATGCCCAAGACGTATCAAGGTAAAGAAAAATACATTTTGCGTAAAGCTTTTGATACTCCGGAAAATCCTTATCTCCCGGAAGAAGTTTTATGGAGGCAAAAAGAACAGTTTTCGGATGGTGTAGGATACAAATGGATTGATGAATTGATGGATTATTGTGCAATACAAGTTACGGATGAGCAGTTATTGGGAGCTGCAGCCGAATTTCCTTATAATACACCAACTACTAAGGAAGCTTATTTTTACAGGTCGATATTTAATAAATATTATCCTCAAATTAGTGCGGCACAAACGGTTAGAAAATGGATTCCAAAATGGCAAGAAAATTTGGATCCAAGTGGAAGAGCCAATACAGCACACCTTAAGGCAGATACTGAAATTGCTAAAACAGGAGTTGTAGTTTGAAACAATATTTTGAATTTTTTACAAATGAAGAACGCTCTCAATTTTGAGAGCTTTTTTTGTTGTTATATGAACAAATGTTAATAACTTAAAGGCTTAAAAAGGGATTTTAACGGTAATATAATTTGCGTTTTTATATATTTGCGTGTTAGACAAAAATTACATTTTTTAGAATAAAGTATATGAGCGAAGAAATCAAGAAGGACAATTATTCAGCAGATAGCATTCAGGCATTAGAAGGAATGGAGCATGTAAGAATGCGTCCATCAATGTATATTGGAGATGTAGGTGTTCGAGGACTACATCATTTGGTTTATGAAGTTGTTGATAATTCTATTGATGAAGCAATGGGAGGCCATTGTGATACCATAATAGTTGATATAAATGCGGATGGTTCTATTACTGTGGAAGATAATGGGCGTGGTATTCCAGTTGGTATTCATAAAAAAGAAGGTGTTTCTGCACTAGAGGTTGTAATGACTAAAATTGGTGCCGGTGGAAAATTTGATAAAGATTCGTACAAAGTTTCTGGAGGGCTTCACGGTGTTGGAGTTTCTGTAGTAAATGCTTTGTCTAATCATTTGAGAGCGACTGTTCACAGTAGTGATGGAAAAGTATACGAGCAAGAATATGAAAAAGGAAAAGCGTTGTATCCAGTAAAGCAAATTGGAGAAACAACCAAAAGAGGAACTATTGTGACTTTTTATCCAGATCCAACGATATTCACTCAAACCATCGAGTATTCGTATGATACTTTATCAGCGCGCATGCGTGAATTGTCATATTTGAATAAAGGAATTACAATTACATTTACAGATAAAAGAGAATTAGATAAAGACGGTAATTTTGTTTCTGAAATTTTTCATTCTGATGAAGGTTTAAAAGAATACATTCGTTATTTAGATGGGAACCGTGAGCCGATTATTTCGCACGTTATTTCTATGGATCACGAAAAAGGAGAAATTCCTGTTGAAGTGGCGTTAATTTACAATACCAGTTACACTGAAAATATTTTTTCTTACGTAAATAATATCAATACCCACGAAGGAGGAACGCACTTGCAAGGTTTCAGGACTGGTCTTACGAGATCTTTAAAGAAATATGCAGATGCTTCTGGAATGTTAGACAAGTTAAAGTTTGATATTTCTGGTGATGATTTCCGAGAGGGATTAACGGCTATTATTTCGGTAAAAGTTGCTGAACCACAATTTGAAGGGCAAACCAAAACGAAGTTAGGGAACAGAGAAGTTGTTTCTCCGGTTTCTCAAGCAGTAAGTGAAATGATAGAAAATTATTTGGAAGAAAATCCAAATGATGCCCGTATCATTGTACAAAAAGTAATTCTTGCAGCACAAGCGCGTCACGCAGCCAAAAAAGCACGTGAAATGGTGCAACGCAAAACCGTAATGGGTGGCGGTGGATTGCCAGGGAAATTATCAGATTGTTCCGAGCAAGATCCTGCAAAATGTGAAGTATATCTTGTCGAGGGAGATTCGGCAGGTGGAACGGCTAAGCAAGGTCGTGACCGTGCGTTTCAAGCTATTTTGCCTTTACGTGGTAAGATTTTGAACGTAGAAAAAGCGATGCATCACAAGGTTTTTGAAAACGAAGAGATTCGAAATATATTTACTGCTCTTGGAGTTACAATAGGTACTGCCGAAGATAGTAAAGCCTTAAATATTGAAAAATTACGCTACCACAAAGTAATCATTATGTGTGATGCCGATGTCGATGGTAGTCATATTTCTACTTTAATCTTAACGTTCTTCTTTAGATTTATGAAAGAATTAATCGAAGAAGGGCACGTATATATTGCCGCACCACCTTTATATTTAGTTAAAAAAGGAAACAAGAAAGAATACGCTTGGAATGACGCACAACGCGATCAAGCAAATGAAAGAATGGGTGGAAGCGCAGGAATTCAACGTTATAAAGGTCTTGGAGAGATGAATGCGGAGCAATTATGGGAAACTACAATGGATCCAAGTTTTAGAACGTTGCGTAGGATAACTATTGACAGTTTGGCGGAAGCCGATAGAGTTTTCTCTATGTTAATGGGTGATGAGGTGCCGCCAAGAAGAGAATTTATTGAGAAAAATGCAGTTTACGCAAATATCGATGCGTAACGTAATGTAATCGTTCGTTTTTGTTTGAATAGATTAACACAATAACAAGAAACCAAATTAATAAATAACCGAATAAACTTTAAAATATGAAAGTTACCATTGTAGGAGCAGGAAATGTAGGAGCAACATGTGCGGATGTAATTTCTTATAGAGGAATCGCCAGCGAAGTAGTGTTGCTTGATATCAAAGAAGGTTTTGCTGAGGGTAAAGCGCTAGATATTATGCAATGTGCTACCAATACGGGTTTTAATACCAAAGTATCAGGCGTTACCAATGATTATTCTAAAACCGCTGGAAGTGATGTGGTTGTGATTACGTCAGGTATTCCTAGAAAGCCAGGTATGACTCGTGAAGAACTAATTGGAATTAATGCAGGAATTGTGAAAACAGTTGTTGAAAATGTATTGAAGTATTCTCCAGATACAATAATAGTTGTAGTTTCTAATCCTATGGATACCATGACATATTTAGCATTGAAAGCTACTGGATTGCCAAAAAACAGAATAATAGGTATGGGAGGAGCATTAGATAGTTCTCGTTTCAGAACATATTTGTCTTTGGCTTTAAACAAACCAGCAAATGATATTTCAGCGATGGTTATAGGTGGTCACGGTGATACAACCATGATTCCGTTGACACGATTGGCTTCTTATAACGGAATTCCAGTTTCTCAATTTTTATCGGATGAGCAATTGCAAAAAGTAGCTGCAGATACGATGGTTGGCGGAGCAACACTTACAGGTCTTCTAGGTACATCAGCTTGGTACGCACCGGGAGCTTCAGTGGCTTTCTTGGTAGATAGTATTTTGAATGACCAAAAGAAAATGATTGCTTGTTCTGTTTTTGTAGAAGGAGAATATGGTCAGGACGATATTTGTATTGGAGTTCCGTGTATCATAGGTAAAAATGGCGTAGAGGAAATCCTTGACATTAACCTTAATGAACAAGAAAAAGCCTTATTTGCTAAAAGTGCGGATGCTGTTAGACAAATGAATGATGCCTTAAAATCGATTTTAGCGTAAAAAAATATACATATAACGAGGAAGACTGCTACTGAGCAGTCTTTTTCTTGAGATTAATTAATAAATAAATTGGTTAATCTTAACGTTAATTATATATTTGCTCGGTTTAAAAAATGATGTAGAATTGGATTTATCTTTTTTTTGGTAAAAAATTGATTTCAAGTCATATTTTATAAGGTTTAAAGCAAAAATAAATAAATAAAAATAATTAATTTTCAGTAATAATGCAGAATAAAGGACTTATTAAATTTTTCGCAATTCTATTTGCATTGGTAAGTATTTACCAACTTTCGTTCACTTTTGTTGCCAGTAAAGTAAAAAGCGATGCAAAATCTTTTGCTAATGGAAATGCTGACAAAGAAGTAAAATATTTAGATTCTATTGGTAAGGAAAAAGTATTCAATATTGGTTTTACTGATTTTACTTTTAATGAGGTAAGCGACAAACAAATCAATAAAGGTCTTGACTTAGAAGGAGGTATCAATGTGATACTTCAAATATCAGTGAAAGATATTTTAAAAGGATTATCCAATAACTCTAAAAATCCAATTTTCAATAAATCTTTGGCTGACGCAACTGCGGACATGCAAGGTAATAAATCCTACTTGGATAAGTTTTTTGATGCTTTTGAAGCAAATTCGAAAGGAACTGTAAAATTGGCTTCTCCAGATATTTTTGCAAATAGAAGTTTGCAAGGTGAGGGTGGTGTTGATTTTCAAATGACAGATTCTGAGGTTCAAAAAGTAATCAAAAGAAAAGTTGAAGAATCTGTTGAAAGTGCTTTTGGAGTGTTAAGAAAACGTATCGATCAATTTGGTGTAACACAACCTAATATTCAAAAATTAGGTAACTCGGGTCAAATTCTTGTAGAGTTGCCGGGCGCTAAAGACGTAGATCGTGCAAAAAAATTGTTATCAAGTACAGCTCAATTGCAATTTTGGGAAACGTATAAAATTGAGGAGATTGGTAATTTCTTGATGGCTGCTAATGAGTCATTGAAAAAAACAGAAATAAAAACTAAAGAAGTTAAACCAGTAGTAAAAGATTCATTGAGTGCTTTGCTTGCAGATACTAAAGATTCTACTGTTGCGAAAAAAGGTCAAAATCCTATATTTGATAAAATTGTTGGTCAAGGTGGAGGTCCAGTTTTGGGACTTTTCTCTCCAAAAGATACTGCTACAATTAATGGATATTTAAAAAGAGCAGATGTCAGAATTTTATTAGCAGGTGATCAGCGTTATGCTAAATTTGTTTGGGGTATCCCAACTACGATCAAAGATGCTAAGGCAAAAGATATTGAAGTATTAGAATTATATGCTTTAAAAGGAAATAGAGATAATGTTCCTCCTATGGCTGGTGGTGTTATTACTGATGCAAAAGACACCTTTGATCAATTGGGTAAACCAGCAGTTTCAATGCAAATGAATGGTCAAGGTGCAAAAGCTTGGGAAGAATTAACAGGTAGAGCATATACTCAAAAAAGTAATATTGCGATCGTTCTGGATGATGTGGTTTATTCTGCTCCCGGTGTTTCTACAGGTCCTATTTCAGGTGGTAGATCTGAGATTTCTGGAGCTTTTGATGTAACTCAAACTAAAGATTTAGCAAATGTTTTAAGAGCAGGTAAATTACCAGCTACTGCTGATATTGTGCAGTCAGAAGTTGTAGGACCATCCCTAGGGCAAGAAGCTATTGACAATGGAACTAATTCAGCGATTATAGGTTTACTTTTAGTATCGTTGTGGATGATGATTTATTATGGTAAAGCAGGTTGGTATGCTAATATTGCATTGGCGATTAACTTACTTTTCTTGTTCGGAATTTTAGCAAGTCTTGGAGCTGTTTTAACATTGCCAGGTATTGCAGGTATTGTTTTAACGATGGGAACTGCTGTTGATGCGAATATAATTATTTACGAAAGAGCAAAAGAAGAATTAAGAGCGGGTAAAACTCTAGAAGAAGCAGTTAAAACTTCGTATAGCTGGAGAGGTGCGATGTCATCAATTACAGATGCGAATGTGACGCACATTTTAACAGGTGCAGTATTATTTATTTTTGGTTCAGGACCAATTAAGGGTTTTGCAACTACATTATTAATAGGTATTATTACTTCATTATTTACTTCTATTTTTATTGCAAGAATTTTTATTGATTGGAATATAAGCAAAAAGAACGACTTGACTTTTGTTACTAATTTCTCTAAGAATATGTTTAACAACTTTCATTTTGATTTCTTAGGAGTTAAAAAGTGGACGTATTTGTTTTCAAGTATTGTAGTAGTAATTAGTGTAATCTCGTTAGCAACAAATGGTCTAGATCAAGGTGTAGATTTCGTTGGAGGAAGAACATTCCAAGTACGTTTTGAAAAACCAATTGAAACTGAAACAGTAAAAGCTGAATTAGCTAAAGTTTTAGATGGTAGTGCTGAAGTAAAAGTTTTTGGTAACAGCAACCAATTAAAAATTACAACAAAATATAAAGTAGAAGAGCCAGGAATAAAAGCTGATGAAGAAGTGAACAAATTGTTGTTCGGGACTTTAAAAAAGCATTATTCAGCAGATATGACCTATGAAAAATTTGTAAACGCATACGAAGGGAAAACTTTTGGTATCGTACAAGCATCAAAAGTAGGTCCAACAGTTGCTGAGGATATTAAGACAAATGCGTATTGGGCCGTTCTTGGTGCTATGGCTATCGTTTTCTTATACTTGATGATAAGCTACAGAAAATGGCAGTATAGTCTTGGTGCGATTGCAGCAGTAGCACACGATGTTATTTTTGTATTAGGAATTTATTCGTTATGTTATAAATTCATGCCTTTCGGAATGGAAATCGATCAGCACTTTATCGCTGCAATCCTTACCGTAATTGGATACTCAATGAATGATACTGTTATTGTTTTTGATAGAGTTCGTGAATTTTTAGCTGGAAAAACTAAAGGTTCTTTCTCTGATATTGTAAATCAGTCTATCAATACAACTATGTCTAGAACTATTAATACATCCTTAACGATGATTGTGGTTTTACTAATCATGTTTATTTTTGGTGGTGATTCTATTAGAGGATTTATCTTTGCAATGTTAGTAGGTATCATTGTAGGAACATACTCTTCATTGTTTATTGCGACACCAGTTTTGGTTGACACCATCTCTAAAGAAGATAAAAATAAAGTAGAAAAAGCACATCAAGAAGTTTAGTATAGTTTTTATACAAGGTTAAAAAAAGAGATTCAACGAAAGTTGAATCTCTTTTTTTTGGTCAAAAGTAGCCTATAGATTAGTCTCTTTCTTTGTTTTGCTACTGTGTAAAGAATTTTACCTTGTATTTACTATTCTAGAGTATTGAGGTTTTTATAATGCAATTTGTATGTGAATACCACCGTATCTTATCTAGTATTTTTCAATTAAATTAATAAAGGTGGACTGACTTTCATTACTTTGAAAGTATTGAATTACGATTTGAAAAAAGGATTACTAGTTTTAGAATATTCAATAATCATCATAATGGGTGGGTAGCTGCAAAGTTTTTGTTTGCAATGAATTACTTTCTGCGTTGTTAATTTGTTGTTTATAAATTCTTTCACGTTATTTTTAATGTTAACATAGAATTAGTATCAAAATAAAAGCGTTATCTACTCAGTTGCAGATAACGCTTTGTTATTTTGTAATAATATAATTTTTACAAACTACTAAGTTCTTTTTTTGCAGTAAATACAAAATAAAGTCCAATGAGTATAAAAGGAATACTCAACCACTGACCTGTAGAAAGTAATCCTAAGGCACTTTCAAATCCTCCTTGACTTTCTTTTACCGATTCTACTACAATACGCACGGAGAATAACAAGACTAGAAACATTCCAAAAATATAACCAGTGTATTTTCTTTTTTCAGTTTTCCAATACAAGAAAAATAAGATGGCAAAAACAAAAATGTAGCAAAACGCTTCATATAACTGGGTGGGATGTTTAGCAGGAACTTGCTCCAGTAATGATGCAAATTTTGGATCAGTGGCTATGGCTGTGTACGCGTCTTTTGGATTTGCTATTTGTGTAACATTAACTGCATCCATTGCACTAAAGTGATCTTTAATGAATTTTATTCCAAATGTAGACTGCGTTTCATATCCAATAATTTCTGAATTAAAAAAATTCCCTAATCGTACAAAAATGGCACCACTGGCTACCGGTATTACTACTCGATCTAAAATCCATAACTGAGGTCGCCTGAGAACGTTTTTGCTGTAAAAATACATGGCAATAATAATAGAAATAGCAGCGCCATGACTTGCCAACCCTTGATATCCTGTGAATTCAAAATTTGGAGTAAAACGAAACGGTAAAATAATTTCAGATAAATGATTGCGATAATATTCCCAATCATAAAAGAAAACGTGACCTAACCGTGCTCCAATTAAAGTGGCAAGAACAGTCCAAATAAACAAAGAATCAAGTTTTTCTAAAGACTCTCCCTCACGTTCAAAAATATGTTTCATGATGTACCAGCCTAATCCAAAAGCAATTACAAACATTAAGCTATAATATCGAATAGTAAAAAAGCCTAAATCGATTCCTTCTGATGGATTCCAAACTATGTTTAAAGCGTGTGTCATTTAGTGTTAAATTTGTTTAATGATCGTAAAAATAGAGATTTAAAGTTCAATTTCTAAATTATAAAAAGTTAATGTTTGTGATGGCTTACTTTTTTAGGAACGGGATCGTAACCTGTTTTCCCCCAAGGATGGCAACTCAAGATACGCTTTATTCCAAGAAAACCACCATAAAATAAACCATGAGTTTGTAATGCTTCAATCATATAAGAAGAGCAAGTTGGTTGAAATCTACAAGCTGCGGGTGTAAAAGGGGAAATAGCAACTTGATAAAACCGAACCAATAATAAAAATGGGTAAACAATTATTTTTGATAACATATTTGCATTGTTATGTAAAAAGTCACTTTTATTTTTCACAATTGGTTCGTTTAGTAATTGGAACTTAAATACTAAAAGTAGTTCCTTCTTTACTGTCTTTTAGTTGAATTCCTAATGCTATTAGTTGATCTCTTATTTGGTCAGATAATGCAAAGTTCTTATTGTCACGGGCTTGTTTCCTCATTTCAATAAGCATATTAACTGTTCCTTCTAATTTGTTATTACTGCTATCAGAAACTTTTTCATCTTCCATTCCAAGAACTTCAAAAACAAAATCGCTCATTGCTTTTTCGAAAGATTTTAAATCCTCAGTATTCAATGTTTCTTTTCCATCTTTCAAGACATTGATAAAACGAACACCCTCAAATAACTGGGCAATTAAAATTGGTGTGTTAAAATCGTCATTCATCGCATCATAACACTGTTGTTTCCATGCTTGAATATTAATAGTGCTTTTTGTGTCTGCAGCGATATCCTTAATGGAATTTAATGCTTCCATTAATCTTTTATATCCTTTTTCGGCAGCAACAATAGCATCATCAGAAAAATCAAGAATACTTCTATAGTGCGCTTGTAACATGAAAAATCGAGCTACCGATGCAGAGAAAGCTTTACTTAAAATAGTATTTTCACCCGTCAATATTTCTCTTGGTAAAATATTATTTCCAGTAGATTTGGCCATTTTTTTTCCGTCCAAAGTCAACATGTTGGCATGCATCCAGTAATTAACAGGAGTTTGACCGGTACAGGCTTCATTTTGAGCAATTTCGCATTCATGATGCGGGAATTTTAAATCCATTCCACCTCCGTGAATATCAAAATGATTGCCTAAATATTTTGTACTCATAGCAGTACACTCCAGATGCCATCCCGGAAATCCATCGCTCCATGGCGAAGGCCAACGCATGATATGTTGGGGTTCGGCTTTTTTCCAAAGTGCAAAATCTTGTGAATTTCTCTTATCACTTTGTCCGTCTAGATCACGGGTATTGGCAAGCATGTCTTCAATATTTCTGCCGCTTAATCTGCCATAATGATTAGTTTCATTGAACTTTACTACATCAAAATAAACAGATCCGTTGGCTTCATACCCAATTCCTTTGTCGATTATAGTTTTAATAATTTCAATTTGTTCGATAATATGACCCGTAGCTGTTGGTTCAATGCTTGGTGGTAAAAAATTAAACTCGTTCAAGATATCATGAAAATCTACCGTATAGCGTTGCACCACTTCCATAGGTTCCAGCTGCTCTAAACGTGCTTTTTTTGCAATTTTATCTTCACCTTCATCTACATCATCTACAATATGCCCGACGTCTGTAATATTTCGAACGTAGCGTACTTTATAATCTAAATGCAAAAAATACCTAAAAATAACGTCAAATGACATGAAGGTACGAACGTTTCCAAGATGCACATTACTATAAACCGTAGGCCCACAAACGTACATTCCTACATTTCCTTCGTGAATGGGTACAAATGTTTCTTTTTCTCCCGAAAGAGAATTGTATATTTTTAGGGTTTGGCTACTATATAATGGCATTGTAGATTATTTTTTTCCCCACCCCAGCCCTCCCCAAAGGGAAGGGAGTTGAGACGTGAATGCGTTAATAATAATTGTTTATAATCTTGTTTTGATTTTACCAGACCAGGCTCCCTATCCTTTGGAGAGGGTCGGGGAGAGGACTAGAACTTTGTTTCTAATTTGATATAATCCAAAAATTCTCTGCGAGTAACATTATCTTTAAATTTTCCACCAAATTCGGAGGTCACCGTGCTACTTTCAATATCACTTATTCCCCTTGAATTCACGCAAAGATGTTTGGCATCAATCACACAAGCTACATCTTCGGTACCCAAGGCGATTTGTAATTCTTGAACGATTTGCATCGTTAATCGCTCTTGTACTTGAGGTCTTTTGGCATAATATTCAACAATACGATTCATTTTAGATAAACCTATTACCCTACCATTTGAAATATAAGCAACATGTGCTCTTCCTATAATTGGTAATAAATGATGCTCGCAAGTAGAATAAACAATTATGTTTTTTTCTACTAACATTTCGCCGTATTTGTAATTATTGTCAAAAGTAGATGCTTTTGGTTTTTTTGAAGGATTTAAACCTCCAAAAATTTCTTTTACAAACATTTTTGCTACACGATTGGGCGTGCCTTTTAAACTATCATCTGTCAAGTCCATTCCAAGGGTGCTTAAAATGCTCTCAACATCTTTTTTTATTTTTTCAATTTTTTCATCATCTGAAAGGTCAAAAGCATCATCTCTTACTGGATTTTTTGCAGATAAACTAACATGATTATCTCCTATTTCGTCTTGAAATTCTTCGTTTTTTATCATTAAAAGCAACTATTATAGTGGGTATGTTTATTTGAACGGTAAAGATAAATAATAAAAAGTAAAGTATTTCTATAGCCTAAGTATTTAAGAGTACTTTATTGTTTGAGGTTGGTATTCTAAGTTTTTTTTAAATCAAAGAAAGGCAACAACGAATTCGCTATTGCCTTTCTTTTAAAATTCAAGGTGCTGTGTTTTCAATCTAATTATTTAGCCCTCTTACTAACAACGTTATCTTGCGTTGTAGATTGGTATCGCTGTTTTTATAATTTGTACTGCACGAATTAAATCTTCTTTCTTTAGCACGTAAGCAATTCGAACTTGATTCAAACCCATTCCAGGAGTAGAGTAAAAACCTGCTGCTGGTGCTACCATTACGGTTTCTCCATTTAAATCATAGGTTTCCAATAGCCATTGTGCAAAATCATCAGCATTTTCAATTGGAAGTTGTGCAATACAATAAAACGCACCTTTAGGTTTGGATACCACAACACCTTCAATTTTATTCAACTCAGTTACTAAAGTATCTCTTCGTTCTCTATATTCTGAAATCACCTCGTCAAAATAACTCTGCGGAGTGTCTAATGCCGCTTCACTCGCAATTTGTTCAATGGTGGGTGGGCTTAGTCTTGCTTGCGCAAATTTCATTGCTGCTCCCATCACTTCTTTGTTTTTAGAGACAATACATCCAATTCTTGCACCGCACATGCTGTATCTTTTTGAAACCGAATCAATCATAATAGCGTGTTCTTCTAGTTCAGGAACATTCATAACTGAATAATGAATGTCACCATCATAGGTGAATTCACGGTAAACTTCATCAGAAATTAAGAACAAATCATGTTTTATAACTAAAGCGGCCAATTGCATAATTTCCTCTTTTGAATATAAATACCCAGTTGGATTTCCTGGATTACAAATCAAGATTGCCTTTGTTTTTGGAGTAATTAGTTTTTCAAAATCAGCTACTGCTGGCAAAGCAAAGCCAGTTTCAATAGTTGAGATTACAGGAACTACAATAACTCCTGAGGCAGTTGAAAATCCATTGTAATTTGCATAAAAAGGTTCCGGTATGATGATTTCATCTCCTTGATCCATAGTACTTCCCATTGCAAACATTAAGGCTTCAGATCCACCCGTAGTGATAATTATATCTTCCTTGTTTACTGATACACCTTGCTTAATGTAAGAAGCAGATAATTTTGTTCGGTAGCTTTCGTTTCCTGCTGAATGGCTGTATTCTAAAATAGTTAAATCAATATTTTTAACAGCTTTCATTGCAACCTCGGGTGTTTTAATATCCGGTTGACCAATGTTCAAATGATATACTTTATTTCCTTTTTTCTTTGCGATTTCTGAGTAAGGAACCAACTTGCGGATTGGTGATTCTGGCATTTGTGTGCCTTTGATAGATATTTTTGGCATAGTCCTATATAATTATTGAATTGCAAATTTGCGATTTTTTTTTCAAATGCATTACAATCAAAACAAGTATATATTGTTAAAACTGCAGTTTTGATGTAATTTTTTTAGTATTTTTATGTCAAAGATTAACAATGAAAAAAACAGTAGTAACAATTCTTTTTTGCCTATTTTTTTGCCCTGTTTCTAGTCAAGAAGGATTTCAGTTTGAAAATGGTGTAAATAAAATCAGCATCCCATTTAAATTGATCAATAATTTAGTTTTTATTCCTATAAAAGTAAATGGTGTAGAGCTTAATTTCCTTTTGGATACAGGTGTTGCCGAAACCATATTATTTAGTTTGGAAGACAAAAAAGAAGTTCGTTTTTTTAATGCAGAAAGAATTTTATTTAAAGGATTAGGCAGTCAAGAAGCCGTCGAAGGTTTGAAATCGACCAATAACATTCTAGAATTTGATGCTATGAAATTTCGGAATCATATGCTTTATATTATTTTGGATCCTGAATTTAATTTATCATCTCATGTAGGAATTCCAGTTAATGGTATTATTGGCTATCAGTTTTTCCGAAATTATTTAGTTGAAGTCAATTACAGCAAAAAGAAAGTTGTAGTGTATAGAGAGACTGAAAAAAACCGACTAAAAATCGAAAAAAGCTATAAAAAAACACCTATTTCTATTGAAAAGTCTAAACCATATATACAAAGTACCATCGTTCAAGATAATAAAGAAATACCTGTTAAGTTATTGATAGATATTGGAAATAGTGATGCTTTATGGCTATTTCAAGAACGATCCGAATTGATTAAAGTACCTACTAAAAATTTTGAAGATTTTTTAGGGAGGGGGTTTAGCGGTGATGTGAAAGGGAGAAGAGCATTGATTAATAAATTTAAAATGACGGATTTTGAATTTAATAATCCTGTAGTTGCTTTTCCTGATTCAGTTTCTATTAAAAATGTAAATATGGTTGAAGACCGAAAAGGCTCTGTGGGAGGAGAGGTTATGAAGCGCTTTACAGTGGTTTTTGATTATAAAAACAATCAAATGTATTTAAAAAAAAACGGGAATTACAATACACCTTTTAGTTACAATAAAAGTGGTGTAGAAATTCAGCAAAATGGTTTGCAATGGGTTAAGGAAACCTTACGAATGCATACCGTAACACTATCTTCTAGTTATAATGACGCGGGAGGTGTTAAAGTTAGTACCAATGATTTTAAATATAAGTTCCAATTAAAGCCTATTTATGAGATTGCTTTCGTTCGCCCAAATTCTCCAGCGGCAATTGCAGGATTACAAAAAGGAGATGTGATCATAACTATTAACTATAATCCAACATACAAGCGTACTTTACAAGAGATCAACGCTCTTTTTAAATCTGAAGAGGAAAAAAGAATCACTTTAGAAGTTGAACGTAAAAACGAAATTTTGAAATTTAATTTTCAATTGTACAATATTTTGTAAAAAAAAATGCTTTTGGTATAATTGTCCAAAAGCATTTTGATTTTATATTTTAATTGAATTTAATCCGAAATAACTTCACCCTTTATTTTAAGAGCAACTCTGCCGCCCTCGTAATTTACTGCATTAGACTCTACCGTTAGGGTTTTTCTAATTGGTCCAAGTGCCATATTATACTTTACTGTTATTTTTCCTTTTTTTCCTGGCAAAATTGGCTCCTCTGGTTTAGTAGGAACTGTACAACCACAAGTAGACAAGACATTAGTGATGATTAACGGTGCATTACCTGTATTTGTGAAGATAAAATCACGAGAGCCGTTGTCATTCTTATTGACCTTTCCATAATCGATTGTGTTGTCTTTGGCTTCAAATTCAATTTTTGGGCCATTTTGAGCAAAACCAATACTGCTAATTAATGCGAATGCGACTAAAGCTATTGTTTTTTTCATTTCCTAAATATTTAATTCATTAAGTAAATTTACATCCTTTTAATTTACGTACAAATATTTTTTTCGCTTTTTATAGTGTACTTTATTATTTACTTTTGTTCTCAACTTGAATTACAAATATCAGACCAAAGTTTAATTTTGGTTTTAACAGTTGCTTTTTATGACTATTCCTGCACAATTTGACGCTAAAACTATTGAAAATAAGTGGTATGACTACTGGATGAAGAATAATTATTTTCACTCTGAGCCCGACCACAGAACACCTTATACTATTGTAATTCCTCCTCCCAATGTTACTGGAGTTTTGCACATGGGGCACATGTTAAACAATACGATTCAAGATGTATTAATTCGAAGAGCCCGACTAAAAGGTTTTAATGCATGTTGGGTTCCTGGAACAGATCACGCCTCTATAGCCACAGAAGCGAAGGTAGTGGCTAAATTAAAAGCCGAAGGAATCAATAAAAATGATTTAACACGCGAAGAATTTTTATCTCATGCTTGGGAATGGACAGATAAGTACGGTGGTGTAATTCTAGATCAACTAAAAAAACTAGGCGCTTCGTGTGACTGGGAACGAACTAAATTTACTATGGATCCTGATATGTCAGCATCTGTAATTCGTTCTTTTGTCGATCTATATAATAAAGGTTTGATTTACAGAGGATACCGAATGGTAAACTGGGATCCCGAGGCAAAAACTACTTTGTCCGATGAAGAAGTAATTTATGAAGAACAACAAGGAAAATTGTATTTTCTAAAATATAAAATAATCCCCTCCCCAGCCCTCCCCAAAGGAGAGGGAGTTGAAGTACTGGACTCCCATCCTTTGGAGGGGTTGGGGGAGGAATTTTTAACGATTGCAACAACGCGTCCGGAAACTATTTTTGGGGATACTGCGATTTGTATTAATCCTAATGACGAGCGTTTTGCTCATTTGAAAGGCAAAAAAGCGATTGTACCTATTTGTGGAAGAGTAATTCCTATTATCGAAGATGAATATGTAGATATAGAATTTGGTACTGGTTGTTTAAAAGTAACTCCGGCACACGATATGAATGACAAAGCATTGGGAGAAAAGCACCATCTTAAAATAATTGATATTTTCAACGATGATGCAACTTTGAATAGTTTTGGATTACACTATCAAGGTCAAGATCGTTTTGTGGTTCGTGAAGCAATTGCTAAAGAATTAGAAACCATTGGTGCTTTGGCAAAAACAGAAATACACTTAAATAAAGTTGGAACATCCGAAAGAACGAAGGCCGTTATCGAACCTCGTTTGTCTGACCAATGGTTCTTGAAGATGGAAGATTTGGTAAAACCGGCCATTCAATCTGTTTTGGTTGATGGCGATATCAAATTACATCCAGCTCGTTTTAATAATACCTATGCACACTGGCTTAACAACATTCGCGATTGGAATATTTCCCGTCAACTGTGGTGGGGACAACAAATTCCGGCGTATTTTTATGGTGACGGAAAAGAAGATTTTGTCGTTGCAGAAAATATTGAAGATGCCTTAAAGTTAGCGAGAGAGAAAACTTTAAACCTTAAGCTTGAAACAAAAGATTTAAAGCAAGACGTGGATGCTTTAGATACTTGGTTCTCTTCTTGGCTGTGGCCAATGTCCGTTTTTGGCGGAATTATGGACCCGGAAAGTGACGATTTTAAATACTATTACCCAACCAACGATTTGGTTACGGGTCCAGATATTTTATTTTTCTGGGTGGCCAGAATGATTATTGCGGGGTATGAATACACAGATAAAAAGCCATTTACAAATGTATATTTAACTGGTTTAGTTCGGGACAAACAAAGACGCAAAATGTCTAAATCATTAGGAAATTCGCCGGATCCTTTGGACTTGATTGAAAAATTTGGTGCCGATGGTGTTCGGGTTGGATTGCTCTTGAGCGCTTCTGCCGGAAATGATATTATGTTTGACGAAGAATTGTGTAACCAAGGAAAAGCATTTACCAATAAAATTTGGAATGCATTTAAATTGATCAAAGGTTGGGAAGTTTCGGAAACGATTCCACAACCGGAATCTTCAAAAGTAGCCATTGAATGGTATGAAGCCAAGTTGCAACAAACACTTCTAGAAATCGAAGATAATTTCGAAAAATACAGAATTTCAGATGCCTTGATGGCAATTTATAAATTAGTTTGGGACGATTTTTGTTCTTGGTTTTTAGAAATGATCAAACCAGCGTACCAACAACCAATTGACAGCGTAACTTTGGCGAAAGCCATTGAAATGCTCGAAAATAATATGAAATTACTGCATCCTTTTATGCCGTTTTTGACAGAGGAAATTTGGCAAATTCTTGCAGAAAGAACTACAGCAGAAGCATTGATTGTTTCTACTTGGCCAGAAATTAAGCCATTTAATGCCAGTTTAATTATTGATTTTGAAAATACTATTGAAGTAATTTCCGGAATTAGAACGATTCGTAAAGACAAAAATATTCCGTTTAAGGATGTGATAGCGTTGAAAGTCGTTAATAATGATAAAGCGTCTACTTATTTTGATTCGGTTGTAACCAAATTAGGGAATATCACTTCATTAGAATATGTTTCGGATAAAGTAGAAGGAGCATTGTCTTTCCGTGTAAAATCAAATGAATATTTTATCCCTATCACTGGAAACATAAACGTTGAAGAGGAAATTGCAAAATTAACAGCAGAGTTGGTGTATACGGAAGGTTTCTTGAAATCTGTTCAAAATAAACTATCTAATGAGAAGTTTGTTGCTGGCGCACCAGAGAAAGTGTTGGCAAACGAAAGACAAAAAGAAGCGGATGCTTTAGCAAAAATTGAAACCATCGAACACAGTTTGGCTGGACTAAAATAGGAACAAAATTAAAACCTTATTTTTATCCCATTCGCAACGTTTGCGAATGGGATTTTTTTTTAAATCAATCACTTTTTAAGTTGCAATTATAATTTTAGTCACCTATTTATAGGGTTTAATCTGTTTAAATCATTTTAAAATATAGCTAATTTTACTATTATTACAATTCAACTTACAATACCTTTATTCTGTTTAACCTAATTCGTGTACGTCCAATCCTTAGTGGTTTAGTTTGAAATACTTTTATCGACAAACGTCAATAGCTCTGTGTTTAAAAGAGTATTTTGTCCTTTAAACGATTTTAAATTGCTTCCTGATATATTGTTAATAATTTTGCATTAAGACTTCTAAATACCACAAATAATACAAGATGAAAAAAGCATTTAGTCCTACTTATAGGCAACATTATTTTGAAGGCTATTCTATTGGTTTAAATCCATATTTAGAATTTAATAGTGCAATGAAAAACGATGCATTTATAATTGGGTTTAATGCTGGTCGATCAGAATATGAACGAATGAATGGCTTAATTTGTAATGGAATTCCGCAGCGAATCGTTACAGATATGATTTTAGAGGATTTTCTTATCGCAGGCTTACTTGGATTGCCTATTGATGATGAAGGCTATACAGCACATCAAGTAGCGATGATTGAGGAATGGTATCAAAGTGGTATCGAGAAGTATGAACCTAATCATAGCAATACTCTTTTTGAGCTACTGGAAAAAAGTGGAATTCAAATCAGTTAAGAATTATTGCGAGTTTACTATAATCCAAAAAACAGATTGTTTTTTTAAATAAAATGCCACCAAATAATGTTTGGTTTTTGGAGGCAATTTATTTTTGAAATGAGGATTTTACTATTTATTTTTTTAGAATAAAAATAAGAACAGTAATGGAAATACAACTCCAGCAACCGCTAGTTTCCAACCTCTGTTCTTCCAACTGAATTTTCCAGCTTTGATCATCAAAGTTCCAGTCAAAGCGATAAGAATTAAACTTATTGCAAAAATATCAGAATAATAAATCCAGAAGTTCGATGTGTTTTTGTGCAATTTCATCGTTTGACTGATGATTGGCGTTTTTACAAATGATACAATTTCACCTTTTCCTGTTTTCATATCAATTTCTACATCGTGGTTTTCAAAGGAAATTTTAAATACTTCTTTTTTAATATTGTGACGCCTCATTTTATCATCGATACCCAATTTTTTTCCTAAATCTTCGGCGAATTTTTCATTAATTTTATTTTCTTCAGGCAGTTTTACTTCGATCGCTTTTGTTTCAGTAGTGTATTTTTCCGGATGCCACATATCTCTGTGATTCATTAAAAGTCCAGAGAATGCAAACGATACAATGAGTCCGATGTAAAAATATCCTAAATCACGGTGTAAGTTTCTTGTTTTAATTTTTTTCATGTTTTGAAATTTATAAAATGAATTTGGAGTCAGACTATTTGTTTCTTGAATTCAACTAATAAATGCGAAAGTTAGGAATAGTATGGAAAGATGAAATATTTTTTCAGAACAAAGAAAAGAAAATTAATTCTTTTCCCTGTTTGCTGAAATGGGAAAATTTGT
>JAFCUE010000044.1:0-23747 GCA_051990185.1 Flavobacterium sp. DT2-2
TGATGAATTTCATACTTAAATGTACAAAAAATCAACGACTTGCGCAAATAATTTGAGCGATTTTTTGTATAAATTACCTAGCAGGAAGAAAGGAGGTTATTAGACAGTTTGACGTCCCGGCGCTTTGTGACGGTGGGGACTTCGTAACCAAGAACGTTTTGGCTGAACGAAAACGTGATGCGAAACGCTAATTCCACAAAAAAAACCCACTGTTACAAAACGCCTGTTAGCGGTTCGTTGTTTTTCTTCCAATACGGTTTTATTATTTTTCCTTCTTTATGACTTAAAGCTAGAAGTACAATTGTTGCGACTAAACAAAATAGCGTTGCTTGAATTGAACCTTCTGGGCCAAATTGCCCACCTGTAAACCATTCTGCACCTTCAATCTTAGAAGTTATTAATGTTTTTGAAATAGTATTTCCTGATACATTTGCACCAAAAATTGCTGATTGTGTAAAATTCCAAGCAAAGTGGATTGCAATTGGAAACCATAGATTCCTTGAATAGATATAGGCGGCTGCAAGTAAAAGTCCTGCTTGAATTGCAAGCCCAATTCCAGCAATTAAAGAGCTGTTTGGATTAGTAAGATGCATTGCCCCGAATAAAATTGCAGAAATTATTAAAGCTAAATAACTCCCTAATTTTTCTTCTGTTATTCTAAAAACTATTCCTCTCAGTAAGATTTCTTCAACAATCGCCGAAGAAAAGGCTACTGTCATAGGCGGAACAATAAACAGAATAGGATTTATTGATATTATTGAATAACCTCCTTTTAGGTAAATTACAAAGATGGTTAGCGACTGTAAGATTGTGCCTAGAATAATTCCGATGGTTAGGTTTTTAACGATGCCCTTTTTTGAGAATTCTGTAATTTTTCTTTTTTCATAAAATTTGAACAAATATGAATATGAAATTATTGCAAGTATTGCAACAAATATTCCTCCGATTAGATTTTTGAAGTCCTTATCAAAACTTGATATTTCCATTAGTTTTTTGATAAAGGTCTGTGCAATTCTAACTATTGCGATACATACAATAAATCCGATTATTATTTTCGTCAGAGGAAAGTGAAGTAATTTTTGTCCGATGCTTTTTTTGCTCATTATTTTATATTTAAATTCTGTTTTATACGGTTGTTTACAATGACCGCTAACTTGTATATACGTCTGACAAAATCAGACCTATCACCCCAAAATCGGGTAGCTTTGTCTGACAAGAGTCAGTTTTATTTATTTTCAAATGTAGTATATTTATTTTATAAATCATCAAATGGACTTTTAATTTGTTGCAAACTTTTCGTACTAACATGAGTGTAAATTTCGGTAGTTTTACTACTATTATGACCCAATAATTCTTGTATGTAGCGCAAATCGGTACCGCTTTCCAGCAAATGAGTAGCAAAACTGTGACGCAGCCAATGCAAACTAACGGGTTTTGTTATGCTTACTTTGTGTAGTGCTTGCTTGAGCACACTTTGTAAACTTTTTTCGGAATAAGGTTCTCCAGATTTTACTCCTTCAAATAACCAAATTTTAGGTTTATGTACAATATAATATTCTCGCAGTAGTTCCAGGATCTTTTGGGATAATGGAGTAATTCTATCTTTCTTACCTTTACTTTGTCTAATAATAACAATTCCTCTTTTAGAGTCAATATCTGCCGGTTTTAAGTTTAGGAGTTCGCTTCGTCTCAAACCGCAACTATAAATCAAGGAAAGCATTGTTTTGTGCTTGAGGTTGCTGTGGGCATTCAAAATTAGTTTTACCTCTTCTTTGCTTAATACATTGGGTAATACTTTGGCGCGTTTGGGTCTGTGTATCTTGTCAATGTCAATTTTGGTGTCAAATACTATTTTAAAAAAGAGTTTGATGGCATTTACAATTTGGTTTTGATAGGATTCAGATAATTTTTTATCAAGGATGTAGTTAATATTGAATAGGATTACATCATTGTTGTCTATTTCGGGGATGTTTTTTTCTGGAAAAAAGAGTAAAAATGTTTTTAAAGCCTCACAGTAGGTGTTTATGGTGTTCGGGCTATAGCGTTTGGATTGCAACCATTGTTTGAATTTTTCTAAATAGTGTATTGCTTCCAGAGAAAGTTGCTGTATGTGCTGTGGTTGCAGTTCAAACTGGATTCTGTTTTCGATAGTATCGGGTATGTGCCACAGTTTTTTTTGTTGGCTCCATCTCGCGCCTCTTATTTGCTTGACTTGTTGTATGAGTTCTTGGTTTTTTTTAAAATAGAGTGCAATTCTATTTTCGTCTCTATGTTTTAACGGTGCTGCTTTCCAGTTCATTGCCAATTTTTTTTAATAATTTAAAGATACTTGTTTTATTATGACTTTGTATTTAATACGTGTGTTTTTGGTAGGGGTTGGTCTTTTTTTTGTGTAAGAGATGATCCCGAGACTTCGGGCGGTATCCTTGTAGTGAAACGGAAAAATAAAGCCGAAAGCCCGACCCGTAGTTTTTACGTAGGAGTACACCCAAGAAGGAATTAAAACTGTTTTGAGGGTATGAATTGCAGAAAAATATTTTTTGATGTGGGTTTCAAATTAACCTATCTTTGCCAGCCGAACAATCGGGAGATATACGTTGCATAATTTTTTTTGACTCCTTGTTATCGTAGTGATAGGATAGGGTTTTTTCAAGAATGATGTAGATAATACAATACAAAATGAAGTTTGATTTATTAAAAAAAGATCCGTTATCTAAGGCTAGAGCGGGAACTATTACTACCGATCACGGGGTAATTGAAACGCCAATTTTTATGCCTGTGGGTACTGTGGCCTCTGTAAAAGGGGTGCACCAGCGGGAATTGAAAGAAGATATAAATCCTGATATTATTTTAGGAAATACGTATCACTTGTACTTGCGTCCGAAGACTGAAATTCTAGAAAAAGCGGGTGGTTTGCACAAGTTTATGAACTGGGACAGAAATATATTGACGGATTCTGGCGGATACCAAGTGTATTCCTTGAGTGCCAATAGAAAAATTAAGGAAGAAGGCGTGAAGTTTAAATCGCACATCGACGGCTCGTACCATTTCTTTACACCCGAGAATGTGATGGAAATTCAGCGTACCATAGGTGCCGATATTATCATGGCATTTGATGAATGCACACCCTATCCTTGCGATTACAACTATGCGAAGCGCTCTATGAAAATGACACACCGCTGGCTGGATCGCTGCATAAATCACCTCGATACATTACCATTTAAGTACGGGCATGAGCAAACTTTTTTCCCTATTGTTCAAGGAAGTACCTATAAAGATTTACGTGCACAATCAGCAGAATATATTGCCAATTCTAACCAACAAGGAAATGCCATAGGCGGCTTATCTGTAGGGGAACCAGCAGAGGAGATGTATGCGATGACTGAGGTGGTGTGTGCCATTTTGCCAGAGGACAAACCAAGGTATTTGATGGGTGTAGGAACGCCGATTAACATTCTTGAAAATATTGCCTTGGGTATTGATATGTTTGATTGTGTGATGCCTACCCGTAACGCCCGCAACGGAATGTTGTTTACGGCTCATGGTACCATAAACATTAAAAATAAGAAGTGGGAAGCTGATTTTTCTCCTGTTGATGAAATGGGAATCACGTTTGTAGATACCGAATACACTAAAGCGTATTTGCGCCATCTTTTTGCTGCAAATGAATACCTGGGGAAACAAATTGCTACGATACACAATCTTGGTTTTTATATGTGGTTGGTTCGTGAAGCCAGAAAACATATCTTAGCAGGTGATTTTAAGCCTTGGAAAGAAATGATGGTGAAAAATATGAATCAACGTTTGTAAGTGAAAAGTGAAAAGTAATTAGTGAATAGCAAAAATGATAATTTGATTGTAGCCATTTTGTTGCTCGTAATCTAAATAATTGCTTAAGCATATTCTAAGTTGCTAAAGACTTTTTACTAAGAACCACTAGCCAAGGACCACTAGCTCAGAACCACTCACTAGGGACTACTAACTAATCACGAGAAAAAATGCTAACAATATTAGACAAATACATCCTTAAAAGATATTTAGCCACATTTGTGGTGATGCTGTTGTTGTTTATCCCCATCGGAATTGTAGTTGACGTATCTGAGAAGATCAATAAAATGCTGGAGAATAAAATCCCGTTTTTAGAGATTGCGCTGTATTACTATAATTTTACGATTTATTTTGCGAATTCTCTTTTCCCCATATTTTTATTTTTATCGGTGATTTGGTTTACTTCAAAATTAGCCAATGACACCGAGATTATCGCTATTTTGAGTTCAGGAATTTCGTTTACGCGTTTTTTACGGCCGTATATTATCGGTGCTTCCATAGTTTCTGTTTTTGTACTGTTGATGGGTTTCTTTGTGGTACCCGCAGCCAGTGAAGGTTTCAATAATTTTAGGTATACGTACTTAAAAGGGGGCGGAAAAGAAGCGATGCGTGGCGATAATACAGATGTGTACCGACAAATTAGCGATGACGAGTTTATTTATGTTAATAGTTTTAATGCCGAATCTAAGACCGCTTTTAATTTTTCATTAGAAAAGTTTAAAAATCAGAAACTGGTGCATAAAATTACTGCTTCCAGAATAAAATACGACCCCAAGAAACGTAATTATACCTTATACGATTACACGAAAAGAACGGTAGGTGAGACCAATGATGTTATTGAAAAATTCCCAGAAAAAGAGGCTGTTTTTAATTTTGATTTAGAGGATTTAGCGCCAGTGGTTTACATTGCTGAAACGTTGAGTTTAAGGAAATTAAATGCCTTTATTAAAAAAGAAAAAGCAAGAGGATCCTCTAATATAAATGTGTATTTGGTGGTGTTGTACAAAAAATACAGCGTGCCTGTATCGGCATTTATTCTCACCATTATTGCGGTTGCCGTTTCGGCTATGAAGCGACGAGGCGGTATGGGAACCAATTTAGCAATAGGGATTGCATTGGCTTTTGCCTTTGTTTTTTTTGATAAAATCTTTGGGGTATTGGCAGAGAAATCAAGTATTCCGCCACTTTTAGCCGTTTGGTTGCCTAATGTTGCCTTTGGAATTTTAGCCATTTACTTGTTACGAAATGCAAAACGATAAATTAAAACCATACTTAAACCTCCATTTAATCGTTTTTATTTGGGGTTTTACTGCCATTCTTGGAGCGTTAATTACCATTAAATCAGATGCTTTAGTTTGGTATCGCATGTTTTTTGCAGGACTATTTTTAGCAGCTTTTATTGCTTTCAAAAAAATATCTTTTAGAATTCCGTTGCAATCGTTCTTTAAATTGATTTTTGTAGGATTGTTAATTGCCTTGCATTGGATCTTTTTCTTCGAGGCGATTCACGTTTCTAATGTGTCCATAACTTTATCTGTGTTTTCATTAGGTGCTTTTTTTGCATCTTTGTTAGAACCTCTTTTTTATGGCCGAAAAGTGTTGTGGTACGAAGTTTTTTTTGGACTTGTAATTATTGCTGGTTTGGCTTTGATTATGAAAGTCGAAATTAACTATTTAGAAGGGATGTTATATGCTTTGGCCTCAATCATAATAGGAGTTTTATTTACGCTTATGAACGGTAAATTAATTGTAAAGCACGAACCCTCTGTAATTGCTTTTTATGAGTTTGTGGCAGGAGTTTTTTTTATAACCATTTACTTTTTGTTCCAACAAAAATTTGCTGTTGACTTCTTTGTTTTGACAGCTAATAATTGGATTTTAATATTGATTTTGTCTTCCGTTTGTACCGCGTATGCTTTTACTGCGTCAGTCCAAGTGATGCGCAAATTAACGCCTTACACGGTCATGTTGACCACTAATTTAGAGCCTGTTTATGGCATTATTTTGGCTTATTTTATCCTTGGCGGAAAAGAAAAAATGAGTTATGAGTTTTACATTGGCGCACTGATAATAGTGCTAACAGTAATTTTAAATGGTGTTTTAAAACACTACCAAAAGGATAAAAAAGAATGATTTTTTCCATGTTTTGAGTAGTAAAGATTTACACATTAATAAACAATTTACCTTTTTGAACGATTTAAAATTTTATATTTGCCGTTCGCAATAAAAACAAAAACGCAAAAATCCTATGGAATATTTAGATTTTGAGCTTCCAATAAAAGAACTAGAAGAGCAGTTAGACAAATGTCTCATTATTGGTCAAGAATCGGATGTTGATGTAACGAATACTTGCAAACAAATCAACAAAAAGTTAGAAGAGACTAAAAGACAAATTTATAAAAACTTGACCGCTTGGCAACGGGTACAACTTTCTCGTCATCCTAATAGACCTTACACTTTAGAACACATTACTAATCTTACAAAAGGGACTTTCTTAGAACTTTTTGGTGATAGAAATTTTAAAGATGACAAAGCCATGATTGGTGGTCTAGGTCAAATAGATGGACAATCATTCATGATTGTAGGTCAACAAAAAGGAATCAATACCAAAATGCGTCAGTATAGAAATTTCGGGATGGCAAATCCAGAAGGATATAGAAAAGCTTTGCGTTTAATGAAAATGGCGGAGAAATTCGGTATTCCGGTTTTGACTTTGATTGATACTCCCGGAGCTTATCCTGGATTAGAAGCCGAAGAACGTGGGCAAGGAGAAGCTATTGCCAGAAACATATTTGAAATGATACGGTTAAAAGTACCTATTATTACGGTGATTGTTGGAGAAGGAGCTTCTGGAGGCGCATTAGGAATAGGCGTTGGAGACAAGGTGTATATGATGGAAAACACGTGGTATTCTGTTATTTCTCCGGAGTCGTGTTCTTCAATTTTATGGAAAAGTTGGGAATACAAAGAACAAGCTGCCGAAGCACTTAAATTGACTTCTGCAGATATGAAAAAACAAAAATTAGTCGATGATATTATACCAGAACCGCTCGGTGGTGCGCACTATGATCGAGCAACTACTTTTAAAACTGTAGAACAATATATAATGAAAGGATTTAATGAATTGAAAGACTTATCAACAGCAGAATTAATAGCTCAAAGAATGGATAAATACAGTAAAATGGGTGAATATAAAGAATAAAATCCTACAAACTAATCTTTAATCCGAAGCCTTGTCGTTTCGGATTTTTTTTGGGTTATAAACAAAAAATAGTTATTTATAAACAATTATTTGTAACAACTCAATCTCAATTTTTTTTTAATTTTTGCTACTTTCGCTCTATGGAAAACTTCAGGAATATAAACCCCGTAAAGGTGGATAAAACAACAATTATAAGTTTAGAAAAGGGGAAATTACCGCCTCAGGTTCTTGATTTAGAAGAGGCGGTGCTGGGTGCCATGATGATTGACAAAAAAGGGGTAGATGATGTGATTGATATTTTACAACCAGATGCTTTTTACAAAGACGCACACAAACATATTTTTGAAGCTATTGTTCAGCTTTTTACCGAGACTCAACCCATTGACTTATTAACTGTTTCGGCCCAATTGAAGAAAAACGCAAAATTAGATCTTGCCGGTGGAGATTTTTACCTCATTCAGCTTACGCAAAAGATTTCTTCTTCAGCTCATATTGAATTTCACTCCAGAATCATTTTGCAAAAATTTATTCAGCGGAGTTTGATTCGGATATCATCAGAAATCATCGAAGATTCCTATGATGAAACTACCGATGTTTTTGATTTATTGGACAGAGCTGAGTCTAAACTATACGAAGTTACGCAGGGAAACATAAAACGTAGTTCAGAAACGGCACAGAGTTTAGTTCTGCAAGCCAAAAAAAGAATCGAGGAAATTGCCGGTCAGGAAGGATTGAGCGGTGTTGCAACTGGTTTTGATAAATTAGATAAGATAACTTCGGGTTGGCAACCAAGTGATTTAATTATTATTGCAGCAAGGCCAGCAATGGGTAAAACTGCATTTGTTTTATCGATGGCTCGAAATATGGCTATTGATTATGGTATTCCAGTGGCCTTATTTTCGTTAGAGATGGCTTCAGTTCAATTGATCACCCGTTTGATTTCCTCAGAAACCGGACTCTCATCAGAGAAGTTGCGTACTGGTAAATTAGAAAAGCATGAATGGGAACAATTGAGTACAAAAGTGAAGAATTTAGAAAAAGCACCTTTGTTTATTGACGATACACCTTCTTTGTCTATTTTCGATTTACGGGCTAAATCAAGACGTTTGGTTTCGCAACACGGAATCCGAATTATAATAGTCGATTATTTGCAATTGATGACTGCCGGAGGAAACGGAAAAGGGGGCGGAAATAGAGAGCAGGAGATTTCTACTATTTCCCGAAACTTAAAAGCATTAGCTAAGGAATTGAATGTTCCCGTTATTGCCCTTTCGCAATTATCACGTGCCGTAGAAACCCGTGGTTCCAGCAAAAGACCGCTGCTTTCTGACCTTCGTGAATCGGGGGCGATTGAGCAAGATGCCGATATTGTTTCGTTTTTATACCGTCCAGAATATTATAAAATTGACGAATGGGATGATGATGAAGCCTCTCCAACAGCAGGACAAGCCGAAATTATGATTGCAAAACACCGTAATGGTAGTATAGAAAACGTTCGGTTAAAGTTTATTGGACACCTCGGGAAGTTTGATAATCTGGAGGATTTTAGTGGAGGTTATGATGATTTACCATCGAGTATGAATCAAGAAGATAATCCTTTTATCACTAAAAATTTACCATCTGCTAATGATGCTTTCGGGAGTAATTTGAATGATTTAGATGATGACAGTGACGTTCCGTTTTAGAGAATAAAGTAGGTAACACTCGTTGTAGAAGATAGTATAGAAAGCCTGAATTATTAATTTAATTTAGGCTTTTTAAGTAGTAACATAAGATGTATTTTGTCAAAACAATAAAAAACAGTAGTTTAGCTTTCAGTTTTTAATTTAAAAATTAAAGCGAACCAAAACCAAAAAATCCATGAAAGACGAATCTAACTTTGACTCGAAACAATCAGTAAAACCGATTAATTCAATACCATTGGCTACAGCTCAAAATTGGACAAAAAGATGGAGAGACAAAGAAAGCAGTTATAATAAATACCATGAGCTCAATGCCTTTTTAATTCCAAGTATAGATGTAGCCGAAGTTTTGGCAGAAAAAGGTTCGGATTATGTAAGAGTATATATTGGGGTCGAAAAAATACCACCAACCACAAAAGGGGAGAAACCAACGTACATAGAAAAATTAATGTTTGTGGCTACAAAGTTTAATCCTGTAACAGGAATATATGAGGATATGATAACTGATACATTAGGGAATGGAACGAATGAGGAGGATGGCATCTATGATTTTTCAAAACCATGTCCTCCTAATGGTGATCCAGCAAGTCCATTAAATCAATAATGTGATGTACGATTCATTTGTTTATATTGGTTATTTCTTGTCACTTGTCAATTTAATACTTTTTATGAAAGGCTTTTTATCTCAAGATAAAGCCTTTAAAATATTTACGTGGTATTTGGGAATTGTTTTTTGTATACAAATTACAGCAATCGTATATGTATTTTTTTCGGTTAATAATTTATTCTTATCCCATTTTTATTTTATTGGGCAGTTAGTTCTATTAAGTTGTTTTTATAACACGCTTTTGAAAACAAAAGCACAAATTTATTTTTTAAAAATTGCTTTTCTTTTGGGGATATTGGTATTAAGTATCCACTATTATTTAGATCCAAGTCAGTTTTTTAAATTTAATCTTTTGGAAATTGCTGTAACATCATTACTCGTTGTAGTTTTTGCAGTGATGCACTTGTACAACATGCTTGCCGCAGAAAAAGAATTTTATTACGTCACCATTGGGATTATAATTTACTTGTTAGGAAGTACGGTTTTATTTTTTGTTGCGAATTTAATTGTAGGTTTAAGTACCGAATTTAAATTTCTCACCTGGACATTAAACGCAATTTTGGTTGTTGTTTATCAGTTGTTTATACTTTTCGAATGGAAAAGAAGTTTTTACAAAAAAGGAATTAAAAACTAAATTATGTTGAAAAATCTAGCGTATGAGAAAGAAATAGTAGAGATTATTTTTTATATTTCTGGTTTTTTTATAGTCATTGCGGTGACTTTAGTTTTGTTTTTCTATTTTTCAAGAAAGAAAATTATTCAAAAGGAATTAGAAAAGAAAGACTTAGAAATTCAGTATCAAAAGGAACTTTTAAGTGCCGTAATCATTACGCAAGAAGAGGAACGCAAACGTATTGCACAAGATTTACATGACGATATTAGTTCTAAGCTAAACATAGTTTCTTTAAACAGTTATTTGCTTACGGCACCTAACTTAACCGAAAATGAAACAATCGGGATTACAAAAACTATAATTGAGCTCACGAGCAAAGCACTAGATAATTCAAGAAAAATTGCTCACGGTTTACTGCCTCCTGTTTTAGATAAATTTGGACTTCATGCCGGAATTGAAGAATTGTGTTTAGAATTCAGCAGTTCCAAAGCGGTTGAAGTAAAGTATGAAAATAAAACGAACTTTGATATCGCTGATAACGATAGGCATTTGCATGTATTTAGGATTTTACAGGAATTAATGAATAATTCGTTGCGTCATGGAAAAGCATCTCATATTTCGATTGTTTTCGAGGACATACAGGAAATGAAAAGGTGCACGTATCAGGATAACGGAATTGGTTTTGATACCATTACTATCGATAATCAAAAGGGATTAGGAATGAAAAATATAGAAAGCAGAGTCGCTTTTTTAAAAGGAGAAATGATCCTAGAGAGTGCAATAAATAAAGGAGTTTCAGTACTTTTTAACTTTTAAAATGATGGACGCTATCAAAATAATACTGGTCGATGATGAAGTCCTTTTTAGAATAGGAATCTCCTTCTTGTTGGGACGCGAATCAAATATTGATATTATTTTTGAGGCCTCAAATGGGGAGGATTTGATTTCGTATCTACAAAACAATACCAATAACCATCCAGATATTATTATCATGGATTTAAAAATGCCCGTACTAAATGGCGTTGAGGCTACCAAGATTATTAGAAAGGAATTTCCAGAACTAAAAATCATTGCACTTACCAGTTATGATTCTAAATCATTTGTGGCCAATATGATAGATGTTGGAGCGGTTTCCTATTTGATAAAAAATGCTACTCCACAAGAATTACTCATTACAATAAATGAAGTAGCTTCAAAGGGATTTTATTACACAGATTATGTAATGAAAATTATTCAAGACGATGTTTTGACAACTAAAAAAACTAAAAGTAATTTCGATTCTAACTTTCTTAGTCCACGTGAAAGTGAAGTACTGAAACTGATCTGTCTTCAAAAAAGTACAGTGGAAATTGCGGATCAACTTTTTATTAGTCCCAGAACGGTCGAGGGACATCGCAATAATTTACTCCTGAAAACCGAATCTAGGAATACAGCTGGCTTAGTAGTTTATGCCGTTCAAAATTCACTTTTGCTGTTGAATGAGTAATGATTTGTATTCATTGTTCAATAATTTTTTCTGAATGTTTTTTCCATTAATCAGTTGTAGTTTGCTGCTCTTAGGCGGTCTTCAATTCTTACTTTGCATTATTTTAAGTCTACATCTGAAGTTGTTTCCACTAATTTTTTTTCGGAATCTTTGCGTCCAAAATTTTTTAAATGCGATAATAAAAAAGCCGAGTTTTTACTTGTCTTTAATTTTGTATCAAATTCTGATTCAATACCTATAAAATCTTTGGAAATTGTTGCAAGTTGTTCCTCTATTAGGTCACAATCGAAATAATCAATTTTATTTTGTACCAAATGAATATCCCTCAATGCAAAACGGATTCTGTTATCGACTTTGTTAACTGCTACATTTTTTATAAAATCGGAATAAAATGGGTTGGTGATGTTACCAAAACCAATTTTAAACTTGCATTTCCTTAAGATGCCGTGTTCAATATCATTCAAGGAAAGTACTGAGCCCGCAATTTTGATTCTTTTTAGATTGAAAATAGTATTATTTTGTTTTATTTCATTTGAAATGATGAGGTAAAAAGCATGGTAAATATTAACCCAAAATGTTTTTTTTAAATCATCTGTATCTAAGCTTTTTTCAAGTTTTACTGGTTTAATATAAAAAAATTGTCTTCGTAATGGAGTCGTATCTAGTTCTAACTTAGCTAACGAAAAAATCTCCTCTGCTAGTGTGTTGTAGTAGTTTTTCACGATAATTAAGTGTTGTATTTAAGGATTTAAAAAGCTTTTTATTCAAAAATAAAATGATAACACAAATAATAAAAGGTAATGATTAGTGCTATTAGTAACGCTATTGCTGCTTTTTTTATAAGATTCATTGTACTTACATTTTTATTTTTTTCGGGATTATTTATCATTAAATTTTTCATGGTAGTAGATTAAGTATCAGCTACGAATTTAAAAATAGGAAATGGTTTGGCTATACGTAGTTTTACGTGTTTTATTATAAATTTTTCTAAAGGAAAGATTTAATGAAAGATTAAAGCATTTGAATGACTTACTTTCTATCTTTGAGGTATAAAACTATAAATCGATGTATAAAGCATTTCTCTATACGCTTCTTCTTTTGCTAACGATTACAGTAAAAGCTTCTTTTATTTTGTTGCCAATGGATGAAACGAGCCAAAAAAATCATCTCAAAGCATACGGAATCACCTATTGGTGTTTAAATAAAAATTACAAAGCCAGTTGGTTGTTGAACTATCGCGGAGGTTCTTTTCTATTGCCTGATGCAGATGAAATTCGTAAAGAATGTCAAATACGTGGTGTGAGTTTTGAAGTAATTTCAGATGGTGATGAAGTTGCTCTTTTAAATGAAATTGCAAGTCCTTCTCAAAATATGGAATCTGTGTTACTCGAAAAAGCACCTAAAATTGCGGTTTATACGCCAAAAGGCAAACAACCTTGGGATGATGCAGTTACTCTTGTGTTAACGTATGCCGAAATTCCTTTTACACCCATTTATGATGAAGAAGTTTTAAGCGATCAATTGTTACTTTATGATTGGTTGCACTTGCATCATGAGGATTTTTCGGGGCAATACGGTAAATTTTATGCTGCTTACAAGAATGCGCCGTGGTACATTGAACAAAAAAAAGATGCGGAAGCATTAGCTACAAAACTTGGTTTTACAAAAGTCGCGTTAGAAAAAGGCGCAGTAGCCAAAAAAATTAGGGATTTTGTCATAGGCGGTGGCTTTATGTTCGCGATGTGTTCAGCAACGGACAGTTTTGATATAGCACTCGCGGCTGATGGTGTTGATATTTGTGAAACCATGTTTGATGGAGATCCTAGTGAAGGCAACTACCAGTCTAAAATGAATTACAGTAATTCATTTGTATTCAAGGATTTTATATTAGAAAGAAGACCAGAACAATATGAATTTTCAGATATTGATATGACACCTAAGCGCCGAGTTCCTGTAGATAGGGATTATTTTACACTGATGGAATTTTCTGCAAAATGGGATCCAATTCCAAGTATGCTTTGTCAAAATCACACGCAATTAGTCAAAGGATTTATGGGACAAACGACCGCTTTTGATAGTGCATTAGTAAAGTCTAATATTTTAGTGATGGGAACCTGCGAATTGAATGGTGAAGTCCGATATTTAAATGGACAAAGAGGGAAAGGCATGTTTACTTTTTATGGAGGTCATGATCCGGAGGATTTTCAGCATCAGGTGGGCGATCCTCCTACGGTTTTGGATCTGCATCCCAACTCTCCTGGATATCGTTTGATTCTCAATAATGTTTTGTTTCCTGCAGCGAAAAAGAAAAAGTTGAAAACCTAGTTTATAATTTAAGTCAATCAAAAATAAAAATGCCCCAAAAAAGTTAAATACTATTTGGGGCATTTTTTTTGAGAAAAAGCGGCTAAGCACAGCTACTCAATCTACAGCACATCATGCTCGTTCTCTTTGTCTAAATATTCTTGTACAATTTCGATTGCATTAGTAACAACGTCGCTCAATGCAGTAATAAAGCTTCCTTCTTCGGCGCTATTGATTGCATGTTTAATAGCTTCAATTTCTTTGGGAATGATTTCGTGAGTAACTGATCTGCCAGACTCTAATATCCCTTCTAGTAATAACGTATTAATCTCAGCTTCTGTTCTACCTCTTAAGTGTTTTTCTTGTCGTATGATAATATGATCAAACATGCGTCCTGCAATTTTTGCACATTCTTTGATATCTTCATCACGACGGTCACCAACACCAGCAATAATTCCAATTTTTTTGGTGGCTTTCACACTTTGCAAATAGTCTTCGACACCTGCATAACCAGAAGCATTGTGAGCAAAATCAATTAATACTTTGAATTTTTTAAACTCAAATATATTCATACGTCCAGGAGTTTGTGCTGCACTTGGAATGAAAGTTCGTAACGATAAGCTAATATCTTCGGTTTTAAATCCCCATAAATAACTTGCCAAAGTTGCTGCAAGTACATTCGCAATCATGAATTTAGCCTTTCCGCCTAATGTTAGTGGAACGAGAGTGGCGCGTTCAATTCGGATTTTCCATTCCCCTTTCTTGATGGTAATATATCCGTTTTCATATACGGCAACTGTTTTCCCTTCAGCACACAGTTTTTTGATAAATTCATTGTCTTCGTTCAAACTAAAATAAGCGACATTACAATTCAAATCTTGACCTATTTTTATGCAATGCTCATCGTCTCCGTTTAAAACTGCCCAACCATTTTTCTTGATGCTTTTTACCACAGTAGCTTTTACTCTAGCCAAATCATCTAAGGTATGAATGTCATTTAAACCCAAATGGTCTTCTTGAATATTAGTAATGATTCCAATATCACATAGACTAAAACCCAAACCAGATCGCAGGATTCCGCCTCTGGCTGTTTCCAGAACAGCAAATTCTACCGTTGGATCTTTCAAAATGTATTCTGCACTTAGCGGACCAGTAGTATCGCCTTTTTCCATCATGTGATTTTGAATGTAAATCCCATCAGATGTAGTAAATCCTACCTTAAAACCATTATTTTTTACAATATGTGCTAAAAGCCGGGTGGTAGTTGTTTTTCCATTAGTTCCTGTAACGGCCATAATAGGAATTCGACATGATTTTCCCGGAGGATATAGCATATCGATTACGGGAGCCGCCACATTTCTTGGCAATCCTTCAGAGGGAGCAAGATGCATTCTAAAACCAGGGGCTGCATTTACTTCCAGGATAACACCACCGTTTTCCTTTAATGGTTGTGTCAAATTTTCGGCCATTATATCGACCCCGCAAACATCAAGCCCTATAACTCTTGAAATGCGTTCGGCAAGAAAAATATTTTCTTGGTGCATCCTATCAGTGACATCTACGGATGTGCCTCCAGTACTTAAGTTAGCTGTAGATTTTAGGAATACAATTTCACCAATTTTAGGAATGGTTGTTAAGGTATAGCCTAGTTTTTCCAATAAATCTTCAGTGTCACGATCGACATCAATTTGAGTCAACACATTTTCATGACCATACCCTCTTCTGGGATCTAAGTTTGTTGTAGTAATTAATTCTTGAATAGTGGCTGTTCCATCACCAACTACATGAGCAGGAACTCGCTTTGCCGCAGCAACTAATTTGTTGTCAATGACCAATATTCTATAGTCGAATCCTGTAATAAATTTTTCTACAATGATGCGTTTGCTATATTCTTTGGCGAAAGCCAAACCAGAAACCGCGTCTTCCCAATTCGTAACATTGATAGAAGCTCCTTTTCCGTGATTTCCGTCCAATGGTTTTAACACGATTGGGTAGCCAATTTTTTTTATGGTCGCTGCCAAATCGTCTTCGTTTACACAAATGCCTCCGCTGGCAACAGGAATCGATGCCATATCAAGCATTTTTTTGGTAAGTTCTTTATTGCATGCGATATCTACAGCGATGCTACTTGTTTTGCAGGTAATGGTGGCTTGAAAACGCATTTGATTGATCCCATATCCCAGTTGTACTAATGAATTAGTTCCTAATCGTATCCAAGGAATATCTCGAGAAACCGCTTCTTTTACTATACTTCCGGTACTCGGCCCAAGCCGAACGCGCTCCCGTATTTCGCGCATTTTCTGTAAATCGGCATTCAAATCATAATCAGTTCCTGCAATTAAAGCTTCAGCGATTGCGACTGAAGATTCGGCAGCAAAAAGACCTACATTTTCTTCGGTATAGCTAAACACTACATTATAAGTTCCAGGAGTTTTGGTTTCTCTAGTTCTGCCAAATCCCGTTTCCATTCCAGCTAGAGACTGGATTTCTAGGGCAATGTGCTCAATGACATGTCCCATCCAAGTACCACGTTCTACTCTGGAAAAAAATCCGCCACGACATCCTTCGGAACAGCGATGCTCAATCAGCGAGGGAAACATAGTCTCGATTCGTTCTCTAAATCCCTCGATTTTATTGGTGGGGAACTGTTCCATTTCTTCTAAATCCAAACGCATTTGGATTAATTTTTTTCTGCGAATGCTCCAGATATTTGGTCCGCGAAGTGCTTGTATTTTGATGATTTTCATAAAATGAAACTATTAATTGGGTACTGAAATTGTTTTTTGTTTGGCTAGAATTTAAAAATTTAAATGAAGATTTATCGGGATTTACCAGATGCTGACCAGAATTTAAAAATTTCATTTTAATAATTCGAATATATTGCTTTATGGGACTAAAACAAAATTTATTTTTTTCAATATCTTTTGATTTTAATGGATTAAATCTTAAAAAAACGAAAAAGTACAATTGCTTCTTTTATCTTTTTAGTTATTTTTGTCAAATGAATATATTAGGAAAACTTATAATAATAGGCGGTGCAGTAGATAAAGGGAGTTTTACCGAAACCGATTTTGATAAAATTGCTAAAAACAATTTAAACTTTTTTGAGACAGGTATTTTAAAGCGAATACTAAACGAATCTAAGCATAAAGAGCATTCAAGAATTGAAGTAGTCACTACTGCTTCAATCATTCCAAAAGAAATAGGTCCAGAATATGTAAAGGCATTTGAATATTTGAATGCAAAAAATGTTGGCATCCTTACTATCGAAAGGCGTGAGCAAGCTGCTGACGAAGAAGTTTTGACTCGATTAAAAGCAGCTGATATTGTGATGTTTACAGGAGGCGATCAATTGCGATTAAGCTCTATTCTTGGCGGAACAGCTTTTCATGATATTTTACTGGATAAATATCACAATGAGGAGTTTATTTATGCTGGTACGTCAGCAGGAGCAGCCGCGGCCTCTAATACCATGATTTATCAAGGCAGTAGCTCGGAGGCTTTATTGAAAGGCGAAGTAAAAATTTCAAGTGGTTTAGGGTTAATTGATGGTGTTATTATCGATACTCATTTTGTACAACGAGGCAGAATTGGGAGGCTTTTTCAAGCGGTTGTAGGGAATCCAAGAGTTTTAGGAATAGGACTTGGAGAGGATACTGGTTTATTAATTACCCACAATACCCAAATGGAAGCCATAGGATCAGGATTGGTTATTTTAGTGGATGGGCGTGAAATAAAAGACACTAATTTAACTAAAGTCGAATTAGGACAACCCATCTCGATTTCTCATTTGGTTACGCATGTAATGAGTAAATTTGACACTTACAATCTCGAAACACATAAAATGCACATTCAATCTTCACATTACGTGTAAATGAAAATATTTTTTTAATGCACATTTAGAATTATGAACGGAACTTAAAACAATATGAAAATAATCCTACATGGAGGTTTTTTTTCGGAATCTTCGACTAATGCTGAAACTAAGATAGCCAAACAAAATGCCTTGAAACGTATTGTGAAATTGTCCTACACTTTTCTAGAAACCCACTCAGCAATAGAAACTGTTGTTTATGCAGTTACGCTTTTGGAAGATGATGAATTATTTAATGCAGGTATCGGTTCTCAAATTCAAAGTGATGGAAAAATTAGGATGAGCGCAGCAATTATGGATGGAGCGACTCAAAAAATGAGTGGTGTTATCAATATTGAAGAGGTAAAAAACCCGGTTCAAGTGGCTCAATTATTAATGCAATATGATGACAGGATTTTAGGAGGTAGTGGGGCTACTCATTTTGCGAGAAAGAATGGTTTTGAACCTTTTTCTACAGAGATTCCACAACGAAGAACCGAGTATGAAGCAAAGTTAAAAGCTTTTGGATTGGGAACTGTAGGTTGTGTTGTTTTAGACTCTCAGGGGAAAATTGCTGTCGCAACGTCAACAGGAGGGAAGGGTTTTGAAATTCCGGGACGCATTTCAGATTCAGCCACCGTTGCAGGAAATTATGCTAATGAATTTTGTGGTGTGAGCTTGACTGGAGTAGGCGAAGATATTGTGAGTAATGCCACTGCGACAAAAATAGTGACCCGAGTTACAGACGGATTTACATTACAAGAAGCTTTCTTGAAAACTTTTGACGAGTTAAAACCGTTTGATGGTTTTGCCGGAGCTATAGCTATTGATAGTAAAGGAAATGTGTTTCATCAGGACTCCCATCCCAGTATGGTTTTTGCCAGTTTTGATGGTGAAAAACTAGAAGTTTTTGACTAATCTAAAGAGAATTACTTTTTATTTCAACAATTATTTTATGGAAAATTCAAACCAAATAGGAATGTGATCTGAAACTGATCGAGCTTCTTTTAATGAATTAAAATTTTTATAAAATAGAATGATACCGGATTGGATGGTATTCACTTTTAAAGAATTGAAATACATATTGTCAAATTCAGATGCGAGGCATTTTTCATTTTTACATTCTTGTTTCAGCGATGTTTTTTGACCAATCAAAATGGATTCATATCCCATTTTTTTCAAAGGATTAAAAACGGTATGCGATTGTGGACAATTAAAATCACCTGCAAAAATCAAATTTAAATTAGGATATTCTGCCGGTAAAAATTTAAAATATTTAATTTCGGTTTCAGGTTGTCTTTTTTTAGTTATAGCATGAAAATTTACCACTGTAAATTGTTTATCGTCATATTCAAAAGTACAAAAATAGGGTTCTCTGTCTATTTCCAAATGGTATTTTTGTTCTAGCCAGGCTCTTCCAATTTTTTTTACCTTGCTCGTTTTCCAAATAAAAGCATATCGTTCAGTTTTGTAGGCACTGCTACTGGTTGGATCACTAATGACATAATCCCATTTTGAGCCTTTACGATTGAGTTCATCAGCCAATTTTGCTACTGCCTGCGCTCCTCCAGAACCCGCCACAACTTCCTGAATCGCAATGATGTCATATTCTCTCAGTGTATTGGCGATGTAGTTTATTGTTTCTTCTGATTTAGACCTTCCAAAATTTTCTATATTCCAAGAAAGAAGTTTGGTTTGACATAGAATGCTTAAGGGAATAAATACAAATAGAAGCGAATAAAAGAATTTCAATGCTGACAAATATTACAAAGTTATAAGTTGTAAAATTAGATTAATTAAAACGTAGTTAGTCGATGTGGTCTAGATTTAATTTTCAATCTCTTTTAGTATAATTGATAAAGCAAGAATCAGATTATGTCTTTATTATTAAAATTCTTTTCTATAAAACTGAAAGTAGAGCTTCGTTACTTTTATTTATTTTTATTTTATAAATTTCTTTTCGAACCTCATTTACAATGCCTATTGTTTCATATTTTGATTTTGACTGTACTTTATTTTCAAAAATTTCACCGTTTTTTAAGCGTAATTTTAGACTATAGCTTTTGTAATCATTCTTTTTTAAAATAATAGCAATGACGACCAAGAAAGCTATAATTAGAATTAAGTCAATTTGAAAGTTTATATATAGGAAAGTAGCTATACCTGTTGCTGACAGTAATATTAGAATTTCATAAATAGTTTTCATTTTGTTTACACTAATGTAAATTTGTTCTAAATCAGAAAATAAAATTTCTTTCTTTTCTTGAGCTTTAAGAATTAAAAGTATTCCATTTTTATCTAATGTTAATTTTCTGTAATTATTTGAAAGGATCATGACATGTTTTTTATCTTAATTAATTTTTTGTAAATCTTAGCTTTTGTAGACAAGCTTTTTTAATTATTTATTTTCGCCATAAATGATACACCAAATAAACAAGGCCAATTGCGCCCATTACTAGGACAACTATTTGTACAGAAAACAATATATTTGAATTTAGAAGGAGTATAGATTTCATTATGTTAGTGTAAATTTGATTTCTTTAAAAAATGTTAATCAAGTTGAGTTTCAGAAATTATATAATGATCGTTAGAGAGCATGATTTTTCCTTTATTATTTCTTGAGGAATGTTTGATAGTATTTTTATTCTTGGAAATATTAAATGGATTTTGAATAGAATTTTTCTTGTCAAATCCTTCAGTAATTTTAGTAGTTTTTTCTTCGTTCGAATCAAATTTTCTTCCGTTTACTGCCGTTGTTAAAATTGCGTTTTCTTTGTTTATTGTTTTGTTGTTTTTTTTGCGTTTTAGTTTTGTAGGATAAGAAAAAAGCAGGATTAATAATAGTACCCCAAGTAAAATATTTTTTTTCATTTTGTCTTTTATAAAAATTTAATCACAGCATTTATTCACGATTTTCAACTGAATTTTCAAAATTTTTTTTATTTGATTTTTTGTCAATAATCCTTTATACATTGCTCTACTCAGTTTCTTATTTAAAGCTTCTGATTTGATTTTCATGTATGGATATTTCGATAAGGAAACCGCATTTCCCTGCAGTGATTTTTTATAATTTTTAAGTTATTCATTTACATAATTTTCATAATCTTGAAGTCTTTTGTTCCATTTGTCAAATTCTTGGTTTTCTATTTCTTGGAATATGACAGTATTCTGAACTTCCTATTCTTCCATGAACGAATTATTTATGAAAATGATTTAGTTTTTTTAATTTCATCAAAGTTAAAAGCAATAAAACTCATTCCCTTACGGTAAACCGTAACACGTCGAAATAATATTTTGGATAGTCAAAATATTAGTTTTTCAATTGTTTTAAAAAAGAAGTGTAACAGTTCAAAACATCTAGTTTTACTATTGAATTCTAACGTCGAATTTTTTCTTTTAAAATCGAATTGATAAGTAAAAAAAATTATATTTTTATCCAGTTACTGGCAATCCAATCTTGTAGTTGAGCTTTGTAGACTTCATTTTCTAAAGCTGTATGTTGTAAAAAACTTTCAACTTTTTGAAAACTTGCTTTAGTTTGAGGAACTTTATATTTTTCTAAAAATTGATTACAGAAATGGATTACCTCGAATTCCTCTGTTTTGTCAAGGTAAGTCCTTTCAGGAGAATCATTAGTATTAAGATATTCTGCAGTATTTGTTGTTTGAGAATAGCCAGTGAATGCTAAGTCTTCTCTTGTAAAATTTGCCATTTTAAGTTGATTTGGAGTTTCAATTTTCAAACTTAATTGCTTTACAAATCATTATTTTACGGGAAACCGTAAAAGACAAAATTTTTTTTAAAAAAGTAGCAAGATTAGATTCTTTAAAAGGAAGAAATTTGGGATTTTTTAGTTCGGCAGCTGTTGAGCAGTATCTCGTTTATTTGAAGGTTTAAAAAGCTTAAACTAGTCCTAAATCTTTTGTGATAGCGATAAGATGAACATTATTATTGGCTTTAAAATATATTTTTAATCTGTTGATTCGTTTCTCCAGACTGCTACTTCCATTTGGAACAATTCCTGTACTTTTGAAATTAGTTGAAATTTCATCAAGAGTCAAACCATTTGATAATGATTTTAATAACGTAATATCATATGATTCGATTTCGAAAAGGGAGTTGTCTCTCAAAGCATGGGCAATTGCTACAGTTAGCTTGACATCTTCATGATTATAAATACGCTGAATTGCGTTTTGCAGCTCAGGAATACTATCTCTCCCTTTAGAGATGTAAGCATTAATTTTCAAAGTATTAAAAAGAGATTTGATTCTAAAGGATTTATCTTCTATAGAGAATACTATAGTTTTGATATCAGGTTGTATTTTTTTTACGGCTTCAATCAATTCTTCCCCTGAGACTAGCTTATTTTCTCTATGATCAGCTTTGAATGATAAATCACTAATTAATAAATCATAAGGCGCATTGTCATGAAATGCTTTTTTTATTTTTAATAAAGCATCATCACAGTATTTAGCATGATAAATATCGGAGATTGAAATTGCTTGTAACGCTTGAACAACAGCGATACTGATGCTGTCTAAATCCTCGGCTATTAATACTTTTTGGAACATATAATCAAGTGTTATATTGGAATTGTAAAGCGCACTTTAAATCCTTTATTTGGACTAGTGTCAAAACTAATGTTTCCTTTTACAGCCAGAATACGGTTTTCCACATTTTGAAGTCCATTTTTAGATTTTATTTGGTTTTCAGTTGCCCCGATACCGTTATCCATATAGTCTATTTGTAGTTTTTTTTCCTTTAGATTAAAAGTTAGTAGTACTAAACTGCATTGACTATATTTTTTCATGTTCACAAGCAATTCTTGGATAACGCGATAGAGTATGATTTTTACATTACTATCTAGGGTCGACCAATTGATTGCTTCCAATCCATTTGCAATTACATTCACCTCATGTGTATTAAAATCAGTCATCATTTCTTTAAAGTCAGACAAGAACGCTGGACCAGTTTCGACGGAGATGTTTTCTTTTGAAATATTTCTTGTCCTGCTGTAAATAGCATCTAGGTTAGAGAGTAGTATTTCCTTATTTCGTGTGGTCGATAAATCCTGAGTTTCCGCAAAAGCCATGGTTTGGTATACGTCATTGGCTAACTCATCATGCAGTTTTTTCGAAATCCGAATCTCCGTGGCATACGTTGCTTTTACTTTTTCGCGTTTATTTTTGGCCAAAAGCAAATACGTAATCACAATACCAATTGCCGTGATGGTTCCCACGATGAGGTATAGAAAAATATTTTTCTTTTTTTGATGAGCTTCTTGCTCTATTTTCTGGACTTTAAGTTGCAAGTTTTCCTCTCTTTCCTTTTTCGAATCGTATCTAATTTTAGCATACTGATTTTTGGCTCTTTGCCTAACCTTAGTGATGCTATCATTAATGTGAAGGTATTGCAGCGCATAGTTTTTAGCGGTTGCACCAGTATTGAGTTCTATTAATAATTGCAAGCAAGTCAAAAGATCATCTGGAATCCTAAGAGAAGTAGCAACTTTATAACCTAATACAGCGTAATTTTTGGCTATAGCAAGATTCCTTTGTTTATAATATAGGGAAAGGTGAGCATAAGTAGATATTTGAGTCTTCTGATTTATTTTAAGCCTTATTTTAAGTGATTTAGTTAAGTAAGGTAACGCTTTAGGGTTACCTAATTTTATATAGCAATATCCCAAATTACTCAATATTACTGCGTAATTAGATAGATCTTTTAAATTTTCATTTTTGCTTAATAAATATTCAAATATGTAAGTAGCCTTTTTAAATTGTTGCATCTCTAGATATACCCAGCCAATGTTATTTAGGATCATTACTTTTTCATCAGCAGTTGTTTTTTTTAAACGTAAAGCTATATTGTAATAGACGAGTGCATTTTTATAATCTTGGATAGAGGTTGAAATATTACCTAAGCGCATATTTAGATCAAAATTATAGGGATGATCTTTCTTATTTTTAAGCAGCGGTATTATTTCAGTCGCTGTGGCTTCTGCGCCTGCATAATCTGCGTATGTGTGTTGTATTTCATTAATACTTAATAAACTTGAATTCAACTAATAAATGCGAAAGTTAGGAATAGTATGGAAAGATGAAATATTTTTTCAGAACAAAGAAAAGAAAATTAATTCTTTTCCCTGTTTGCTGAAATGGGAAAATTTGTC
>JAFCUE010000045.1:0-22085 GCA_051990185.1 Flavobacterium sp. DT2-2
CAATTATACCTAAATGAGTTTGTTTACAAGTTAAATAGAAGATATTTTCAAGAAAAACTATTCGATAGACTAGTAATTGCTGGGATTACAGGATTATGATAGAAAACGGACAATCAAATTTTATCTATTTGATTAGGATTTCCTTTATAAAATTTATAAGTGTGTTTAGTTTTGTCAAATTTCTTTTCAAAAATATTGATATTCACTTTTTGGTTTGAGAATTTCGTATGATTTTCTGAGGTTTTTGTTTTCGGTATTTTTGTATACTCAGTTAATCCTTTTATTCGATTTTTAAACACATAACCATTTAGTTCTTTTCCATTTTTTTTATAATCTATAAGTATCCAATTTCCCTCTGCTTCAAAATGAGAGACAATAAATCCGTTGTCTAATTTATCAGTTATATTGTTTTTTATTTCTTGAGAACTTCTAACATTTACAAAACCATCTTTGTCATTTACCACTCCAAATTCAAATTCTTGTCCAATACAAAAAGAGAAATTTAAGAGGAATATTAAGTAAATAATTTTATTCATAATTAGCTTGATATTTATTTTACTTTCGTTCGTTTCTGAAAAAGAATGCCAACGTTTTGCTGCTTTGAGCTAGCTGGAAGTTCGTAACCGCTCAATTTTCAGCTTAAAGCAAACTTGATGTGAAATTGTAATTCCACTAAATTCCAGCTAGCTCAAAAGGGCTCTTAGCAGCAGGTTTTTTTTAATACATTTGAAAATCTTTCGGTAACCTTGAGTTGATAAATCTCAAAAGTTTTCTAATTTCCATAGTCGAGTTTTCAGCTTTGTCTAAACCTCTATAAGAATATGATAATGACGTCGCGTTATTTCTAATAGAGATACCTACTGATGTACCATCCATATCGCGCGTCTTCTTATCGTTGAGTTTAAAATTATCTTTAATTTTTTGAAAGTATAAGTAAAGAGAGTCTGTTTCATTTGGTTTTAATTTTATCTTTTCTAACGATTGCTTTCTTTCACCATTAACAGTTTCAAATTTATAAACATACAACGTGTCTTTCGAAGTTTCCGTCTGGTTAAAAGAGGCTTGGAATTGGTCGGACCACGGTGCTCCATAAGTATATATTTCCAATTGGTTATCACGACTTAATTGTTCTGGAAGTTGCTCTTTTTTACAAGCAAAAAAAATAAAAAATGGAGCTAATAATATCAAATTTCTCATAGTTGTTACGTTTACGATTTTAAACTTACCGATAACTTGTATATAGAATATATAAACCTTCGTTTATCCACCCAAAAATGGCTAGATTGGCAAGGTTTGTTTTGGTTTATTTCTTTTCAAATATATTAAAATTTTCTTACAAATTAATAATTGGCTTTTTTTATTCCAATTATGATTAATAACAGAATCTAAACTTTAATAAAGACTTCATTAGAAAACTTTATTCTGGAAAAAAATCGTTGTCAAATAGCCCAGATGGGAGCAAGTATCCTTTTTATAAATTAAAGCCGAGAGGGTTGCGTTTATAAAAAGATGCTGCGGCAGCAGTCAGCCAAATTACAAATTCCTGTAAAAGCAAAATTATGGGTAAGGAAATTGATGCCCGAAAGGGAAGGAAAACACGATAGCAAACCAAAAAATACTTCTCCAAAAAAAGAGGACACTCAATCCTCTTGAAATTTACTCTCAAAACTTTACGATAACTCCATAGTTCCTGCCAGTGATTGGTTCTACCGCAAAAAAACGGGACAAGCTGTTCAACTGGAGTTTTATCGTTCTTGCTGCGAACGCAACGAATCTTTAGCTGTTACTGGCAGTATTTTTCATTACTAATTCTACTTTTCTATTGATTCTGGTTTAGTCATTTCAGGTGTCATTTTTAAAGGATAATTTTTGTGTGATTCTGAGTATGGCACATCTTTTTTTATTTCTTCAAACGATTCCTTTTTACCTTCCTCACATTGATATTTCATTATCTCTTTCAAAACTCTATTTCTTATCCTTTTCTGTTCATCATTACCCAGAAGAGGGTCCAATCCTGTTAAGGTTTGGTTAGCAATTTTTTCATTATAAACCACCCTAATGGAATACCAATCGCATCCTATTATTTCTTCTGGTCCATCTTTGAAATATAGTATATAATCAGGTTTAATAAAATGATTTTTTACTTCTTCCAATTTGGAAAGTAGTTTTGGATCTTTTATACTATCAATAGAATATTCTTGACAAATTTTCTTCCAAGCCGTACTATCTAAGCAGGTTGGACTCATGCTTCCAATCTCCGAAGTTTCTGAATTAGCAAATTGACAACTATTAAGAAATAACATTGTCAATATTATTAGGAGTGTCGTGATTTTAAATATCTTTTTATTCATTAAAACTAATTTAAGATTTATCAAGTCAGTTTTCTGTCTTTAGTTAATATTGCCAGTAACATATATATATATATATATATATATATAAAGAATAAACCGTCATTTATACAACCGTAAATAGGCAAATTGTCGCTACTTCATAGCTATTTTGCAAACAAATATATTAAAATTTTCTTACAAATTAGTATTTGTTTTTTTTGTTTCGATATGATTTTTATAGAACTTAACTTTAATGAAGCACTTTATTCGAAAACTTTATTCTGGAAAAAAATCGTTGTCAAATAGCCCAGATGGGAGCAAGTATCCTTTTTATAAATGGAACCCGAGAGGGTTGCTTTATAAAAAGATACTGCGGACAGCGGGACAACACGTGATGAAAAAACGAAGTTGTCTGCTCCTAAAAAAAGACATAAAAAAACACCAGCCTCTTAACTGATGTTTTCGTTGTTTTTAAATTATGTATGCGACTAAAATGTATTGAATTGCTGCTTACTTTTTGCCAATGATCTTTTTGAATGCGGTTACAATCCCTAAAACTAGCAAACCTATTGCAAGTCCAATTATAAATTCTGTGAGGATAGCTGGTACTTGTGGTAGTAAATCGTGTAGGAACGGAATTTCATGTACAAATATTCCGCCTGCCACTAATAATAAAGCTATAGTTCCTATTACAGATAAACTTTTGATGATTTTGGGTAATGCTTGCACTAATATATTTCCAAATTTATTGGTAAAACTGCCTTCATTGCTATTCACTTTAATCAACTTTAAACCTGCTTCGTCCATGCGAACAATCAAGGCTACGATGCCGTAAACGCCCACAGTAGCTATTAACGCAATGATAGTTACGACCATAATTTGTGATAATATGGGTTTGCCTATCACAGTTCCCAGTGCAATAATTACGATTTCTACAGAGAGGATAAAATCAGTGATAATAGCCGATTTTATTTTTTCTTTTTCGAATGCCAAAATTTGTTCTTCGGTCATCGGTTCCAACGAAATTGCGTGCTTTGCATGTTCGTGCGGAAAGAAGTATTCGTATATTTTTTCGGCGCCTTCGTAGGCCAAATAGAGTCCGCCAAGGACTAAGATTATAATTACAGCTATGGGCAAAAAGGCGCTCAACAAAAAAGCGATGGGTAAAATGATTACTTTGTTAATTAAGGAACCTTTTGCAATAGCCCATAAAACGGGAAGTTCTCTGGAGGAGATAAATCCAGAAGCTTTCTCAGCATTTACGGCTAAATCATCGCCTAAAATACCCGCCGTTTTTTTGGCTGCAACTTTACTCATAACCGCAACATCGTCCATAATTGCTGCGATATCATCTAATAGTGCGAAAAAACCTGATGCCATTTTGATTGTTTTAGAAACTGCATTGATTTTGGTATTGCTTTGCCAAAATTTAAGCTGCGTGTTTTGTTTATTCCTGCGAAGCTAAAACTTTTTTTATTTACTCTATTTATAAAACGGGTGAATTTTTTAGTTAATATTCGCCCAAAAAATCTTTCTGCACTAATGATCCCGTTTTTATTTACTTTTGAAATAAAAAAAAGGATGGGGTTCAAGCATGTATTTAAAGCCAAATTAGTTTGGTTTTTTTCTAAAAAAGAATCGGTGAGATATACTAAAAGTCATGCGATAACGATTGACGGTAAGGATGTTCTACATGTTTCGGCTGCTAAAGCTTTCAAAGGAGATCCTGCGTTATACAATCCTGAAGACTTGTTGTTGAGCAGTGTGGTTTCCTGTCACATGATGTCATACTTATATGTTTGCAGCCAAAATGGGATTGACGTGGTTTCCTATACAGACGAAGCAGAGGCAACGCTGGAGGTTTTGGAAGACGGAAGCGGACGTTTTGTTGCTATTAATCTCAATCCGAAAGTTTGTATCACCAACAAAGAAAAAATAGAGGAGGCACTTAGCTTACATAAAAAAGCAAACCAACTCTGTTTTATGGCCAATTCGTGTAATTTTCCAATTCTGCATTTTCCAACTTGTGAAATTCAAAATTAAAAGGAAAACGCGCTTTTATTTTTTTGGAATATAATCATTTGATAGCAATTATGTCAGTAGGTTTACTCCTAAAAAAATAAGAAGATATAAAAAAACACCAGCCTTTCGACTGATGTTTTCCTAAGTTTAAATGTTTCTAGATTCTTAAGAAATTAATTCAGTTTGATTTCTAAAAACTAATTTCCCATCAAAAGCATCTATCAAGACAATGCTGTCGGTTGTTATTTTTCCAGATAGAATTTCTTTGGATAATTCATTAAGCACATCTCTTTGAATGACCCGTTTTACCGGTCTGGCTCCAAATTGCGGATCATATCCTTTGTCAGCTAAATAGGCGACAGCTTCTGGAGTGGCGTCCATGGTGATTCCTTGTAAGGCCAACATTTTTGTTACACTTTTTAGTTGTAAACCAACGATTTTTGTAATATTTTCATTGGTTAATGGTGTAAACATTACAATTTCATCAATACGATTAATGAATTCTGGTCGTACTGTTTGTTTCAATAATCCCAAGACTTCTACTTTTGCAGCTTCGGTTGCGGCTTCCACACTTCCTTTAGCTCCGCTCCGTTCGGCTTTGCCTCGGGTGATATTTTCAAATTTCTCCTGAATAATCTGGCTTCCCATATTAGAAGTCATGATGATAATCGTGTTTTTAAAATCGGCCAGACGTCCTTTGTTATCTGTGAGTCGTCCTTCATCTAAAACTTGTAACAAGATATTGAAGGTATCCGGATGCGCTTTGTCAATTTCATCCAATAGGATTACAGAATACGGTTTTCTACGAACGGCTTCCGTCAATTGTCCGCCTTCTTCATAACCCACATATCCTGGAGGAGCACCCACCAAACGGCTTACGCTGTGGCGTTCTTGGTACTCGCTCATATCAATACGAGTCATCGCATTTTCATCGTCAAAGAGGTATTCGGCTAAGGCTTTCGCCAATTCGGTTTTACCAACTCCTGTAGTTCCAAGGAATAGAAAGGTTCCCACTGGTTTTTTCATGTCCTGTAATCCGGCACGGCTTCTGCGTACGGCATCACTTACGGCCTCAATGGCTTCTTCCTGACCTACGACTCTTTGATGCAACTCATCTTCGAGTTTAAGCAGTTTTTCTCTTTCGCCCTGAAGCATTTTCATGACTGGAATTCCAGTCCATTTAGCCACGACTTCCGCAATATCTTCGCGTGTCACTTCTTCTTTTATAAGGGAAGTTCCTCCACTCTGATCTTCGGCCAATTGTTTTTGAAAAGCATCCAATCTTTCTTGGGCTTCTTTGATTTTTCCATAACGAATTTCAGCAACTTTTCCATAATCACCATCACGTTCGGCGCGTTCTGCTTCATATTTGAAATCTTCAACTTCAGTTTTTACCGCTTGAATGTTATCGACTACATCTTTTTCTGATTTCCATTTGGCGTAGATTTCGTTTCGATCTTCTTTTAGGTTGGCCAAATCCATTCCTAAAACTTTGAGTTTACTTTCGTCTTTTTCTCTTTTAATGGCTTCAATTTCGATTTCCAATTGCATTACTTTTCGATCCAAAACGTCGAGTTCTTCTGGTTTTGAATTGATTTCCATGCGTATTTTTGATGCTGCCTCATCCATTAAATCAATAGCTTTGTCTGGAAGAAAGCGATTGGTAATATACCGTTGCGACAATTCGACAGCCGCAATAATAGCATCATCTTTTATCTGAACTTTATGGTGTGTTTCGTATTTTTCCTTGATACCACGTAAAATCGAAATGGCACTTTCGGTATCAGGTTCTTCAATCATTATTTTTTGGAAACGTCTTTCTAGTGCTTTGTCTTTTTCAAAGTATTTTTGATATTCGTCTAATGTTGTTGCCCCGATAGCGCGCAGTTCTCCACGAGCTAAGGCAGGTTTCAGAATATTGGCCGCATCCATAGCGCCTTCACCACCTCCTGCACCCACAAGCGTATGAATTTCGTCAATAAATAAGACAATGTCTCCTTCGGCAGCAGTCACTTCTTTTACTACAGATTTTAAGCGTTCCTCAAATTCTCCTTTGTATTTGGCACCGGCAATAAGTGCTCCCATATCAAGGGAATACACGATTTTATCTTTCAGGTTTCCAGGAACATCTCCATCAACAATTCGGTGTGCCAATCCTTCGGCAATGGCGGTTTTTCCCACTCCTGGTTCTCCCACGAGCATTGGGTTGTTTTTAGTTCTACGGGTAAGAATTTGTAACACTCTACGAATTTCCTCGTCACGACCGATAACGGGATCCAATTTTCCAGATCGAGCCAGTTCATTAAGATTTTTGGCATATTTATTTAAGGAATTATAAGTTTCTTCAGCAGATGCCGAAGTTACCCGTTCTCCTTTTCGCAATTCTTCTATGGCGGCTTTCAATCCTTTTCCGGTTACGCCTTGGTCTTTTAATATTTATGCTGTTTTAGTTTTTGAATCAAAAATCGCCAAAATTAAATGTTCGATAGAGACAAATTCATCATTCATTTTTTTAGCGATAATTTCGGCTTCGTTAAGCGTTGAGTTTGCGGTTCTGGAAAGCATTATTTCGCCACCGGAAACTTTTGGAAAACTCTCAATGGTACTGTCTAATATTTGAAGAAAAAGTGGCACATTCACGTTGAGTTTTTTCAATATAAAAGGAGCCACATTTTCATCGACTTCAAAAATCGCTTTAAAAATATGTTCGTTTTCTATTTGTTGCTGGCCGTAACTCTGTGCCAATTGTTGCGAAAGTTGAATGGCTTCCTGAGATTTTATGGTGAATTTATTTATGTTCATGGCTTTATATTGTTTGTGTTATTTACTTAACTTTGCGAATCAATATTCAATTAATATTCCAATACAATAATACAGACAAATTGACAGAAATTTCATGATTTTTATCATGTTTTAAAGTCAAAATGTCTTAAAACAAGACAATTATGAGTTTTTTTAAAAATATGTTCAACAGTTCAGAAGAAAAAGATTCAAATGAAAACAAAATCAACTGGACTGAACTAACCGATTTAGGGCAACTGAATGAAATTATAGCTATATCGAATGAAAAACCTGTGGCTATTTTTAAACACAGTACCCGATGCAGCGTAAGTAGGATGGCGCTAAAACAGTTTGAAAACGAGTTTAATAGTTCAGATAAAGTTACGCCTTATTTTTTAGATTTAATAGCGCATCGTGATATTTCTAATGAAATAGCGAGTCGTTTCGGAGTGACGCATCAATCACCGCAATTGATATTAATTAAGGAAGGAAAAGCTATTTATAATGTTTCGCACAGTGATATTGATGCTGTGGAATTGGGAACTAAAGTCTAGTAAATGGTATTTTTTTAAATAATTTACCGCAAATTCGCTAATTAATTACTTCATTAAATTAGCGAATTTGCGGTTTTATTTTGTGGACAAACGGGCGAGGTGGTTAGTAAGCCCGGATCATTTTTTGTTTAATTTGGTCCAAACATAGATTATTGATACTTCCTTCATGTGTATGTTTGGTTTCTTTTGGAGATTTAAATTTTCCTTTTTCCAGTTGTTCGGCAACTGCTTTATAAGCGTCTCTAAACGGCATTCCTGCAACTACCATTTCGTTTAAGGAATCTACGGTAAATAAATAATTGTATTTTGAATCGGCAAGAATATTGTCTTTTACTTTGATGTCTTTTATGGAGAAAATTGCAATATCTAAGCAGGCTTTCAGGTTTTGAATGGCTGGGAATAATCCTTCTTTTAATAATTGCAAATCCCTGTGATAGCCACTCGGCAAGTTGTTGGTGATTAAAGTGATTTCGTAGGGTAAGGCTTGAATTTTATTGCATTTTCCTCGAATTAACTCAAAAACGTCAGGATTTTTTTTGTGCGGCATGATGCTGGAACCTGTTGTAAGATGGGATGGTAAACTGATAAAGTCAAAATTCTGACTCATATACAAACAAACATCCATTGCGAATTTCGATAGTGTAGCGGCTACACTACTCATGGCAAAAGCAACTGTTTTCTCTGATTTTCCGCGACTCATTTGAGCGGCTACCGAATTGAATTTTAAGGTTTCAAAACCCAGTTCTTGTGTTGTAAAAGTTCTGTCAATAGGGAAGGAGCTTCCGTAGCCTGCGGCTGAGCCTAATGGATTTTGGTCTACAATTTTTAAAGCGGCATTCAGCATCGTGATATCATCAATTAACGTCTCGGCGTAAGCAGAAAACCACATCCCGAAAGACGATGGCATTGCAATTTGCAAATGGGTGTAGCCAGGCAACAATACATTTTGATGTTTTTCGGCAGATTCCATCAGTAAATCAAAAAGGCTTTTTACTTGAGCTTTTAGATCTTTTACCACATCTTTTAAATATAAATTGACGTCTACTAAAACTTGGTCGTTACGAGAACGCGCGGTATGAATTTTTTTTCCGGTATCGCCTAATTTTTCTGTCAGTAAATATTCAATTTTCGAATGTACATCCTCAAAGGAATCTTCGATTGTGAAATTTCCAGCTGTAACATCAGTAATGATCTCGGTCAAAGCAGCAGCTAGCAAATCTGTTTCACTGGCTGTCAATAAACCAATATTTCCGAGCATTTTAGCATGTGCAATTGAACCTAAAGCATCATATTTTGCTAGAACTAAATCCAGTTCTCTATCGTTTCCCACAGTGAAATGTTCAATTTTTTTATCGGTTGGTATTCCTTTTTCCCAGAGTTTCATATTGTTTTTTGTTTCAGGTTTAAAGTTTCAAGTTGAAACTAGCATGATCTGTAGGAATCGTTCTACTAGCCCCGATAGCAGTGAAAATCCTTTTATTTTTTTTCTTTAAAAAAATAAAAGATTGTAACGGATAGCGGGAATAGCTCCTAATCATTTTATTGTTTGAAAAAATCAGTTAGTATGTTAATATACAGTTGAATTCCTTCTTTTATTTCATGTATAAATATAAATTCGTCTGCGGAGTGCGACCGCAGTGTTTCACCAGGTCCTAGTTTCAAGGATTGACAACTCAAAACCGATTGATCCGAAAGGGTAGGCGAGCCGTAGGTGGTTCTTCCTAATGCGATTCCGGCTTGCACCAATCCGTGAGTTATAGAAATTGAAGAGGCGTTTAAATGCATCGAGCGCGGATTGATTTCAGTAGTTAAATGTTTTCTCACGATATCTAATATTTCTTGATTGCTGTAACAATCATTTACTCTGATATCTACAACCAAATGACATTCTGCAGGAACTACGTTGTGTTGTTTTCCAGCAGATACTTGCGTTACGGTCATTTTTACAGGACCTAAAATCTCCGATTTTTTTTCGAATTGAAAGCTGTTAAACCACTGTATGACTGGTATTGCATTGTATATAGAATTGTCAAGATTTTGATGAGCGGCATGGCTGGCGGTACCTTTTACGATTACATCAAGCACTAGCAATCCTTTTTCGGCTATGGCCAATTGCATTAAAGTGGGTTCGCCTACAATGGCGCAATCCAGTTCAGGTAAATGTTTCAACACGCTGTTTAATCCATTTTTTCCGCTGCTCTCCTCTTCGGCCGAAGCAACTATTACGATATTATAAGGTAAATTTTCATGCGAATAAAAATGGACAAAAGTGGCTAAAAGTGAAACCAAACACCCGCCGGCATCATTGCTGCCTAAACCAAATAATTTACCGTCTTTTTCAAATGCTTGAAAAGGATTATTGGTATAGCCTTGGTTTGGGTTTACCGTGTCGTGGTGAGAATTCAATAAAAGCGTAGGCTTTCTATTGTCAAAATGTTTGTTGAAAGCCCAAACATTATTGTTCTCACGTTTGAAAGGGATGGTATTTTGTGTAAACCAATTTTCGATTAAAAGTGCGGTTTGATCTTCTTCACTGGAAAATGAAGGTGTTTCAATCATTGCTTTTAATAATGCAATGGCTTCTTGGGTGAGGATTTCTATGTTTTTCATACTTGTTTTAGCCACAGATTCACAGATTTTTTAAAATTGACAAAGAAATTTTTTATAAATCGGTGAGACTTGTGTTTCACTTTTTTATAATTTGATATTTGTACAAATTGCCTTTGGATCTTGCAACATTTGGTGATGCCCTATTTTTATTTTTTGAACTCCTTTATATAAACTATTGAAACAATTGTCTAATTTTGGAATCATTCCAGAGTGTATGGCTTTTTGGGCTTTTAATTTTGAATATAATTCGGGATTCATGTTTTCGATAACTGAAGAATCATCTTCTGCATCGAATAAAACTCCTGGTTTTTCAAAACAATAATTCAAAGTTACATCAAAAACTTCTGATAAAGCGATAGCCAATTCACTGGCAATGGTGTCAGCATTTGTGTTTAATAATTGTCCGCTACCATCGTGTGTGATTGCACAAAATACAGGTACTAGATTGTTTATAAGCAATGTTTCTAATAAGGGTGTATTCACTTTATTGATATCACCTACAAAACCATAATTGATGGTTGGGTGGTTTCTTTTGTCGGATTGAATTAAATTCCCGTCAGCACCGGAAAACCCCATCGCATTGGTCGAATTTGCTTGTAATTGGGCAACAATATTTGTGTTGATTTGACCAGCATAAATCATTACCGCAACCTCTAGCATAGCGAAATCAGTAATGCGTCTTCCATCAATCATTTGTGGAACTAAACCCATGCTTTCGGCCAATTTTGTAGCTGATTTTCCACCGCCATGAACGAGTATTTTATAGCCTTTTATTTTTGAAAAGTCAGATAAAAAATCTGATAGTTCCACTGGATTATCAATTATTTTTCCACCAATTTTCACCAATGTTAACGGTTTTTTATTTTCCATTTTCCAATATTTTTTGAAGCACTAATTGTGCCGCGAAGGTTCTATTATTGGCTTGTTCAATTACAATTGAGTTAGGGCCGTCAATCACGTCATCTGATACGATCATATTACGTCTGACAGGCAAACAATGCATAAATTTGGCATCGTTAGTTAATTTCATTTTCTCTGTAGTTACGGTCCAGTTTGGATCAGAATTTGTAATTTGTCCGTATTCAATATAGTTGCTCCAGTTTTTCGCATAGATAAAATCAGCGTTTTCAAAGGCTTTGTCTTGATCGTATTCAATTTTTGAATCTTTCGTAATTTCAGGATTCAATTCATATCCTTTTGGATGGGTAATTACAAAATCCATATTTTTTTGTAACTGCATCATTTCTACAAAAGAGTTGGCTACAGCTTGAGGTAAAGCTTTAGGATGTGGTGCCCATGTTAATACTACTTTGGGTCGGTGTTTGGGTTTAAATTCTTCAATGGTAATGGCATCAGCCAGCGCTTGTAATGGATGTCCCGTTGCGCTCTCCATGTTAATAATAGGAACGGTTGCATATTTTATAAAACTAGACAGCACTATTTCGGCATTGTCTTTTTCTTTATCAACTAATCCAGCAAATGCTCTAATGGCAATGACATCACAATATTGAGAAACAACAGCGGCTGCTTCTTTAATATGCTCTGATGGACCTGAGTTCATTACAGCACCCTTTTCAAATTCAAGAGTCCAGCCTTCATTGGTAAAGTTCATCACCATGACATTCATTCCTAAATTTAAGGCTGCTTTTTGCGTACTCAATCGGGTTCTTAAACTAGAATTAAAAAACAACAATGCTAATGTTTTGTTTTTTCCTAGTTTTTTATTTTTGAGTGGTTTTTTCTTGATTTTCAAGGCTTTTTTAACCCATGTTTCAAGTACATCTATATCATTGACAGCGTTGTAATTCATAATTTTGTATTTTTAAAATTTACTACTAATTAGTTTAATAATTTCTTGATTTTTAATTATTTAAGTAGTGTTACTAATTGTATTACTTTATGTTATTGTATCTCAATTAAAGCCTCTTGTAAGGCCTTTATAAACAGGTCGATTGCTGGTTTTGTTATTGTTAAAGGAGGTAAAATTCGCAGTAAGTTTTTATTGTTTGAGTTTCCTGTAAAAATATGTTTGTCGATAATCATTTTTTTACGAAGTATACTTACGTCAAAATCAAATTCGACACCCAGCATTAATCCTCTTCCTTTAACTTGAATTATTTCGGGGATTTGTTTGATAGCTTCCAGAAAATAGGCGTAAACCTCATTCACATTATCCATTAATTGTTGCTTTTCCATGACATCTAAAACTGCTATTCCTGCTGCACAAGCTAGATGGTTTCCACCAAATGTAGTTCCTAATAATCCGTAACTTGCTTTGAATTTTGGGGAAATCATAATCCCACCTATAGGAAAACCGTTACCCATTCCCTTTGCCAAACAAATTATATCGGCTTTGATATGATGATGTTGATGTGCAAAAAACTTTCCGCTTCTGCCGTATCCGGATTGTACTTCGTCTAGAATTAAAACAACTTGATAAGCTGCGCATATTTTTTCTAAATCCTGGAAAAATTCTGTGGTACCTTGGTCTAAACCGCCCACTCCTTGAATACCTTCAATTATTACAGAAGAAACATCGCCTTTTTTTAGTTCGTTTTCTACCAATTCGATGTTGTTCAATGGTAAAAAAGTAACAATTTGTTGCGCATTGATTGGCGCAACAATTTTTTTATTGTCAGTCACTGCAACTGCTGCCGAAGTTCTTCCATGAAAGGAATTCTCAAAAGCAATTACACGTGATTTATTGTTGTGAAACGAGGCTAATTTCAAAGCGTTTTCATTGGCTTCAGCCCCAGAACTGCACAAGAATAAAGTGTAATCCTCTAATCCGGAAAGTTTTCCTAATTTTTCTGCTAATTCTACTTGCAGTGGATTCTGAATTGCATTTGAATAAAAACTGATGTTGTCTAATTGTTTTTTTAAAGCTGTGACATAATCTGGTTGGGTGTGTCCAATGGAAATTACTCCATGACCGCCGTATAAATCTAAATATTCAACTCCGTTTTCATCGGTAATAATACAATCTAATGCTTTTACTGGAGTGATGCTGTATAATGGGTAAACGTCAAATAAGTTCATAATAATCCTCCCCCTAACCCCCTCCGAAGGAGGGGGAATAAAATCTGACAACGGGGGGTGTTGTTTTTATATTTATAATTATTTTTGAATTTCCTCTCCCTTCCCTTTGGTAAGGGCTGCGGAGGGGATTAAAATCCGCTTGGTTTCAAATGCAATCCTGTTGTTTCATCCAATCCAAACATTAAATTCATGTTTTGTATGGCTTGTCCTGAGGCTCCTTTTGTTAAATTATCGATTACTGAAGTTATCAATAACCGGTTTCCTGTTTTCATTAAACTAATAATACATTTGTTGGTTTGGACCACTTGTTTCATGTTGATTCCTGTTGTAGTAACAGTTACAAAAGGTTGGTCTTGGTAAAAAGTCTCATATTTTGCCACTATATCTTCGAGACTTTCCTCGATTGTTGTGTACAATGTGGCGAATATTCCTCTTGGGAAATCACCTCTGTTTGGTACAAAAATTAATTCGTTTTTGTAATCATTCTGTAATTGATTGACACTTTGATTTATTTCCCTTAGATGTTGGTGTTCAAAAGCTTTGTAGTGCGACATATTGTTGGATCTCCAGCTAAAATGCGAGGTTTCTGAAAGACTCACTCCAGCTCCGGTACTTCCGGTTGTGGCGTTGATGTGCACATCGCTGTTGAGTAATTTGGCTTTCGCCAAAGGCAATAAAGCCAGCTGAATTGCTGTTGCAAAACAACCTGGATTTGCAATAAATTGAGCATTTTTAATAGCTGCTTTATTCAATTCTGGTAAACCGTAAACAAAGGATTTCGAATTGAATTCTTTATCTTTTTGCAATCTGAAATCATTACCTAAATCGATGATTTTAGTATGGCTCGCAAATTGATTTTGCTCCAAAAATGATTTTGATTTTCCATGACCTAAGCACAGGAAAATCACATTCACGTTAGGATTCACGGTATCGGTAAAATTCATTTCAATATCGCCCATGACATCATGATGTGCAACATGAAGTGGCTTTCCAGCATTTGTAGTGCTGTAAACAAAATCAATTTTTGCATGTGGATGAAACATTAGAATTCTAATTAATTCTCCTGCCGTATAGCCTGAACCACCTATTATACCGATTGTAATCATAATCTTTTATTTTTTTCGAATTATTTTTTTTTCATAGATTTTACTGATTTCCACAGATTTGATAGTACATTTTTTTATGTTTCTAAAAAAGTACTGTTTTTCTCAATAGCCCCGATTGCAGTGGAAATCCTTTTCCTTTTTTTTTAAAAGGAAAAGATTGTAACGAAAAGCGGGACACTATTTCTGAAAACGCAAAATATTTCTGCTCCTAAAAAAAACTCTATTTATTAATCGTAAGATTCATTATTTACAGATGAAAATATGTTTTGGGCATTTCCAAGAATTTTGATAAATCCTTTGGCATCGTCAGAGGTCCATGCATTGTTCATTTCTCCGTATTGTCCAAAACTCGTATTCATTAAATCATTTTCAGATTCTATTCCGTCAAGCGAAAAATGATATGGTTTTAGTGTAACGGTGACTTTTCCGTTGACAGTGTGTTGGGTGTCTTGCAGAAAAGTTTCGATATTTCTCATTACGGGGTCTAGAAATTGACCTTCATGAAACAGCATTCCGTACCAGTTGCCTAATTGTTCTTTCCAGTATTGTTGCCATTTTCCTAGTGTGTGTTTCTCTAATAAATGGTGTGCTTTGATAATAATTAAAGGTGCGGCAGCCTCAAAACCTACTCTTCCTTTAATGCCAATAATGGTATCACCTACGTGAATGTCTCTACCTATAGCGTATGCATTAGCCAGTTTTTCTAGCGTAACAATATTAGCTGAAGGTTTGTCATTTATACCATTTACGGAAATTAATTCTCCTTTTAAAAATTCTAATATTACTTTTTCATCGCCCTCTTTTAGCAATTGAGATGGATAGGCTTCGGTAGGTAGCGCTAGATGCGATGTTAAAGTTTCTTTTCCGCCAACGCTTGTTCCCCACAATCCTTTGTTAATAGAATATTGTGCTTTTTCCCAAGAATAAGGAACGCCATTTTTAGATAAATAATCCACTTCTTCCTGTCTGGATAGTTTTAAATCACGAATAGGAGTGATGATTTCAATTTCGGGAGCGATGGTTTGAAAAATTAAATCAAAACGAATTTGGTCATTTCCAGCGCCAGTACTTCCGTGAGCGATCGCGCTAGCGCCGACAGATTTTGCATATTTAATCGCTTCTATGGCTTGAAAAACACGTTCAGCACTCACAGAAAGTGGATAGGTATTGTTTTTTAATACATTTCCAAAAATTAAATACTTAATGGCTTTATCATAATATTTATCTACAATGGTAAGATTGGTGTGCTTTGCACTGCCAAGTTCATAGGCTCTTGTTGCTATACTTTCTAGTTCTTCAGGGGTAAATCCACCGGTATCTACAAGTACTGTGTGAACTTCAAATCCCTTTTCGTTTTTTAAATATTTTAGGCAATAGGAAGTATCAAGACCTCCACTATATGCTAATACTACTTTTTTCATTTTATATATTTTTTTTTCCTCCCCCCAGCCCCCTCCGAAGGAGGGGGTGCCAAAACTGGCAAAGGGGAATTTTTATTTGTTTGTTTTTTTTGGCTCCCCTCTCGTTGAATAAGTGGGAGCCAATACTGGCAAAAAGGGAATTTTATTTGTTGTGACTATTTTTAATTCTTTTTTTCTCTCTTGGCTCCCTTCCCTTTGGGGAGTCCCGGGGCTTCGGGAGAGTAGGGGATTTATTGATCTAAAAATACCGCTTGTTTTATTTTCTTCAAACGGTTCCAAATCCGGACATTAAAAGGATGTTTTGGAGGGTCTTTTGGTTTTTCATTTGGGTCATATAGCATACCGGTACACAAGCACATTTTATTTTCTTTACTTTTGAGTATTTCAAAATTAGTGCAGGTTTGACAGCCTTTCCAAAAGCTTGGGTCATTTGTAAGCTCTGAAAAAGGAACTGGTTTGTATCCCAATTCAGAATTTATTTTCATTACTGCTAAGCCAGTTGTAATCCCGAAAACTTTTGCTTCTGGATATTTTTTAAGTGAGTAATCAAACACAAATGACTTTATTTTTTTTGCCAAACCAAGATTTCTATAATCAGGATGAACGATCAAGCCAGAATGTGCTACAAACTTGCCATGTTGCCAACTTTCGATATAACAAAAACCTGCAAATTTTCCGTTGTCAAGTGCGATAACGGCATCTTTGGTCTCCATTTTTTTCTGGATATACTCAGACGTTCTTTTAGCTATACCAGTTCCTCTTAAAAGTGCTGATAATTCTATTGTTTCACAAATTTCTGTTGCATATTTATAGTGCTCTTCCTGAGTTGTTGTGATTGTAATATTCATTTTAAAAGATGAATTTTAAAGTTAGAAAAAAAACGTATTTTGAAATTTGAAACGAGTTTGTATTACATGTAATTGGCGCTTTAAAACAGATTACTTTAATATAAGTAACTGAAATAAAGTATAGTAGAAATGTAAATATGATTATTTTTGGATATAAGAATCCAATAGAAAACAGTGTTGAGTTCAAAACGGAAAAAATGAAAAATGAATAAAAATACGAAACAGATCTTGGGTACTATAGGGATAGTATCCGTACTTCGGGCGAAGTCGTAAGTCTGTTTGTCCGTGACAAAGTAGTAATATGTAATCTTGTTTTATTCATTGTAGCAAAAGTACACTTATTTTTAGTACTACAATTTATTTTTATATTTTCTAACAAAATACTAACGTATTGTTGATTTTTTAAACAAAAAAAAACTCCTTGATTGAATTGTTTATCAAGGAGTTCTGTTGAATTAATATAATTTATAAGACTAGTTTCTAAATCTGTTTCGGGTAATTATGTCTTTAATTTTTGCTTTCAAGTCTTCGCCTGTGTCATAAACCATTTGCTCACTACTCGGGAAAAGAACCGGTCTTCTATCAAAATACGAGAAATAATTATCATCTGAGGCACGACCATCTCCTTTGTACGTAGCATAAATATTTTCGAAAATAAATTCGCTAGTTAGTGGGAACGATTGCAACAATTGATTGTTTTTAAAGTTAATGTAATCAATTTTAGCTGTTATTTGGCATGACTTAAATTGGCGGAATTCATATATTCTGGCAGTAACTGTAATTAGGTTATCTACCATAACTACTTTGCCTTTTTCGTCTAGCACTTCTTTTCCATTAGCATCAATTAATTTTTTTATACCGTCCTTGATCACGCGTTCTTTTACAAATTCTCTTTCCTTAATTTGTTCAGGTGAAATGTAAATTTGTCTAAAATTGATGACCATTCCATAATCATAGTCAAATCCTTTTTGTTTATTGCTATTGTAAACCGTCCATTTGTCGTTTAATCCCATAGTACCGAAGTCCAGTAAATCACTTTGAAGTCGGGTAGGGATAACCATATTGGTTTCATTTTTTGTGGAAACCAAAACATAATCAGAACCTTTAAACTTTGCTTCTTCCATCAACTGTTGAATGTTTTTATAATTTGGATTGATCTGGTTTAAATAGTCTAAATCATCATACGCTTTTCGGAAATTCATTTTATCTGAACTCCCCATTAATTTTTTTGCATTAGCATATAAATACGCTGACAAAGCATTTTTACTACTTATGATTTGGTCGCTATAATCATCGAAAGGAAAAATTGCATTGCGCCCTTCTTTAATTAATCTTAAAGGAAGTACAGGTTTAATTTTTTCTTGACGGGAATTTAATTGCATGTAGGTATTGTACAATTTTTCCAGTTGTGCTGGATTAGCCTCTTTTGTCAATATAGTGATGGTATTCAAATCCCGTTCTTTTGCTTTGGCAAAAGCCTCCTCAAGCAAATATACATAACCTTGTTTGCCCTTTTTGTCTTTATTGCTGCGCAAGTTTGATACTGCATTGTCTATTGCTTGATCGTAATTCCCAGAACTTAATAAGTTTTGAGTTTGTTTCACGCCACAAGAGGAAATAAGAATAAACAGGGATAATAAAAGAGTAATTTTTTTCATAAGCTTACAGTTAAGTAAATGATTTTTCGAAATTGTTTCTACTATTTATAAGCAGTCTAGCAAGTTTTAAGTTGTAAAACCCAAAAATAATGCCACAAAAAAACCTAACAAAAATTGACTGAATGTTAGGTTTAAAAATACAAATTTTTATTTTATTGTCTTACAAAAGGAGGAAGGAGTTTACTTGACACTTCACCAAAACCAATTCGAACGTGACCGTTTTGGCAATGTCCTTTCATGATTACAGTATCATTATCATTAATAAACTTACGCTCAGTTCCGTCGCTCAATTTTATTGGGTTTTTTCCACCCCAAGTTAATTCTAACATCGAGCCAAAACTGTCTGGAGTTGAGCCCGAAAGTGTCCCAGAACCCATCATATCGCCTGAATTTACGCGACAACCGTTAGAGGTGTGGTGAGCCAATTGCTGACTCATTGTCCAATACATATATTTAAAGTTGGTTTGAGAAATAACAGTTGGTTCGGCATTTTCCGGTTGAATGGCTACTTCCAAATTAATATCAAAAGAATGTTTTCCTTTTTGTTGCAAATAAGGAAGTGGAGTAGGCTCTTGCTTTGGACCTTTGGTTCTAAATGGTTCTAAAGCATCCATAGTCACAATCCAAGGTGAAATGGATGAGGCAAAGTTTTTAGACAAGAACGGGCCTAAAGGCACATACTCCCATTTTTGAATATCACGAGCGCTCCAGTCATTCAATAAAACCATTCCGAAAATATAATCTTCGGCTTCGGTTACAGCAATGTTCTCACCCATTATATTTACATCAGTAGTAATAAAAGCCGTTTCCAGTTCAAAATCTACTAATCGAGAGGGTCCAAAAACCGGCGTAGTTTCGCCATTAGGCAAGGTTTGTCCCATGGGTCTGTGTACCGGAATTCCTGATGGAACGATGGTAGAGCTTCTGCCGTGGTAACCTACAGGAATGTGAAGCCAGTTAGGCAGCAATGCATTTTCTGGGTCGCGAAACATTTTTCCAGTATTGGTAGCATGCTCTTTACTAGAGAAGAAATCAGTATAATCACCAATAAGTACCGGTAATTGCATTTCAACATCTTCCATTTTAAAAATGATAATGTCAAGATCTTTTGCATTATTTTGTAATTTCGGGTTTGTGGCATCAAAAAGTTCTGCAATTCTGTTCCGAACCAAACGCCATGTTTTTTGACCATCTGAAATAAAATCATTCAAAGTATCTTGCATGAACATATCATCTGTAAGTTCAATGCCTTCAAAATAATTTAATTGTTGTAAGGCACCCAGGTCAATGGCGAAATCACCAATCCTTGTTCCTACAGTTACTATATTTTCTTTAGTTAGAAAAACTCCAAAAGGTATATTTTGAATAGGAAAATCACTGTTGGCAGGTACTTCTAACCATGATTTTCTATTGGTGTCGTTAGCTGTTATAGGCATATTTTGTTAATTATTTTGTTAAAAAATTACTCATCAAATATATCATAATCTAACTATTAACCAAACGTTTTTTTGTATTTTTGCATCAAATTAACGAAAATCAAAAAAATGCAACGCGACGAACAAATTTTTGACCTTATTCTAGAAGAACAAGAAAGACAAATTCACGGATTAGAACTTATTGCATCAGAAAACTTCGTAAGTGACGAAGTACTTGAAGCTGCGGGTTCTGTTTTAACTAATAAATACGCCGAGGGATATCCAGGAAAAAGATACTACGGCGGATGCGAGGTAGTTGATGTTGTAGAACAAATTGCTATTGATAGAGCCAAAGAATTATTTGGAGCAGCTTACGCAAATGTACAGCCTCACTCTGGCTCACAAGCAAATACTGCGGTTTACCACGCTTGTATTAAACCTGGAGATAAAATTTTAGGTTTTGATTTGTCTCATGGTGGACACCTTACTCATGGTTCACCAGTTAATTTTTCGGGACGTTTATACACACCTTCTTTTTACGGTGTAGATCCAGCAACAGGACGATTAGATTATGATAAAATACAAGAAATAGCAACTCAAGAGCAACCAAAATTAATAATCGCTGGAGCTTCGGCGTATTCTCGTGATATGGATTTTGAGCGTTTTAGAGTAATTGCGGACAGTGTTGGTGCTATCTTGTTAGCTGATATCTCGCATCCAGCGGGGCTTATCGCCAAAGGGTTGATGAATGATCCATTGCCACATTGCCACATTGTTACTACAACAACACACAAAACATTACGTGGTCCTCGTGGAGGTTTAATTTTAATGGGTAAAGATTTCGAAAATCCATTTGGTTTAACCACTCCAAAAGGGGAAATTAGAATGATGTCTTCTTTATTAGACTTGGCTGTTTTTCCGGGAAATCAAGGGGGTCCACTAATGCATATTATTGCTGCCAAAGCAGTAGCTTTTGGTGAAGCATTGAAAGATGAATTTTTTACCTACGCGTTGCAATTACAAAAAAATGCTAATGCTATGGCTGATGCTTTTGTAAAAAGAGGCTATGAAATCATTTCTGGAGGTACGGATAATCACATGATGTTGATTGATTTAAGAAATAAAAACATTTCTGGAAAAGAGGCAGAGAATGCTCTTGTAAAAGCAGAAATTACAGTAAATAAAAACATGGTTCCATTTGACGATAAATCACCATTTGTAACTTCAGGAATTCGTGTAGGAACTGCGGCTATTACAACTCGTGGTCTTATTGAAGAAGATATGGAGACTATTGTTGCTTTAATTGATAGAGTATTAGTAGACCATACAAACGAAGAAGTAATTGAGGCAGTTGCCAACGAAGTAAACGAAATGATGAGCGAAAGAGCTATTTTTGTTTATTAACAATTAGTCATAAAGTCTTAAAATCGAAGGTCGAAAGTCTTAAAATGGAATTCAAATATCTATTTTAATTCCGACCTTCGATTTTTTTGGCTTCACAACTTTTGACTTTTTAACTTTAAGACTAAAAAAATGGGTGTATTAAGATTACAGCTACCAACCGATCCCAGATGGGTTAATATTGTAGAAAAAAACATTGAGGAAATCCTGACGGATCATGCTTGGTGTGAACAAAAGGCTGCTACAAATGCAATTACGATCATCACTAACAATTCAGAACATCAAGATTTAGTGCGGGATTTATTGGCTCTGGCCAAAGAAGAAATCGATCATTTTGAGCAAGTACATAATATTATTATCAAACGGGGCTTGAAACTGGGTAGAGAACGTAAAGATGAGTATGTGAATTAACTGTATTTATATATGAAAAAAAGCAGTGATGGGAGCAGAGTATCCAGTTTAGTGGAACGGTTATTGTTTTCTGCAATGATAGAAGCCAGAAGTTGTGAGCGTTTCAAAGTACTTTCGGAAAACATTCAAGATGAAGAATTAGCTGTTTTTTATAGAGATTTGATGGAGAGTGAAGCGGGACATTACACTACTTTTATTACTTATGCGAGGAAATATGGCATAGGAGTTGACGTAGAAAAACGCTGGAGAGAATGGCTTTCATTCGAAGAAAATATCATAAAAAATTATGGCAAAAATGAAACAATTCATGGGTAATTTTCATGGGTAATTTTCATGTGTAGTTTGTCTTATCTTTAATTTTTTATTTACAATGCGAATCAAGTGTTAAAAAATTAAGCTAATAAAAGCGGCTGCAATTTTTCCAAATAGATGGATTAGCAAACCTTTGGTAGATCTAACTTTGCTTGCTTTTTGAATATCCGTTTTAAC
>JAFCUE010000046.1:0-20774 GCA_051990185.1 Flavobacterium sp. DT2-2
ATTAAGAGATTCAAAGAACACCATCAAACAATGGTTACTAGGAGCATTGCTTGCCGATAATGCTTACGAACTATATTTACTCTTTGGACAAAATGCTGTTAATATTAGAATATAGCGTTTTTTACTAATTCTTCGGATAAATATTTTAAGGAGTTATTAATTAATCCTTTTTGATTCCCATCTCTATCTGTTGGACCTGAACCTGAGATGAGTAGCACAAGATTCGTCTTTTTATTTTGTTTTAATGGGGAATACAACGAACCATTTATCAATGAATTTATAGCGATTTCTTCTTTATTAAAAAATTTAGTTGCTGATTCTGTTTGAGAAAAACCGACTATCGAAAATAACAGTAGTAGTAGGAGGAGAGATTTTTTCATTTTATTTTGCATTTAGTCTATTTATTGTTAATTCCGGATTTTCAACTTCAATAATTAGTTTATGGTAGTAGGAATCTTTGAGTTCGACAATAATTGCATTTTTTTTATTGCAAACGTCCCAAAAATTTCGTTTTCCTTTTTTTATATACGTACCTGCTGTAATCAACCACGGCACTTGAGTTCCAGGTATTTTCCAACCAATCCAAAAAGTAAAGTCATCTTCACTTTGATAGGCATTGACTATTTTATATTTTGGTATTCTAATTTTATCTTCAAAGGCCTAAAATTTATGACTGCCCAGGATGTCAAAAACAAATTCGTTTTCGTTCGCTATTATTAAAACCATAATTAATTTAAGAATTAGTTAAAAAAAAACTCCTAAATATCAGGAGTTTTGTTATTAATCTAATTTGTTTTTTATGTAATATTTACCGTCCAAATCTTCATCAAAATCATCGATTTTAACGGGTTTTGGTTTAGGTTTATTGGCAGTTGCTTTTTTCTTCCACATTTCAAATTTTTCTGCGGGCATTTTCTTTTTCATAATTTCGAGAACTTCCTTCTCGGCTAAACCATATTCTTTTTTGATGATTTCAAAAGGATTTTTTTCTTCTAAAGCCATAGCAACAAGTTTCTCTGTTTGTTCCCAGTTCAATTCTTTTCGGTTACTCTTTTTCATCAGGTGAAAATTAATTCTAGTATGTTGTTATTGATTAATAAATTGCATTTTTAATTACTTTCAATATTAAGAAAAATAAGTTTTACTTTATCCGCAAAACACAATTTTTTTTATTGTTTAATTCACTTTTTCAGTATTCTGTTTTTGAAAAGGTATTTTTAATAAATTTTTAAGTTCATTGTGTTCTTGTGGTTTTTGATGCGTATCAATACCATAAATGATTTCCTCTTTTGGGAGTGTCATAAAAGTTCCAAAGAGCCTGTCCCAAATAGAAAATATATTGCCATAATTACTATCCGTATACGGCAAAACATAATGATGGTGCACTTTGTGCATGTCTGGTGAGACAATGAAATAACTTAAAACAGTATCTACTTTTTTTGGAAGTGAAATATTAGCATGGTTGAATTGTGTAGCCACTACAGATAGCGTTTGATATAAGAAAACCAACCACATCGGACTTCCAATAAGTAAAACACCTACTGCGGTAAACGTAAATCGAATAACACTTTCTCCAGGATGATGTCTGTTGGCAGTTGTGGTATCAATCCAAGTATCCGTATGATGAATCAAATGAAAACGCCACAAGACTTTAGTTTTATGTTCGACTAAATGCACTAAATAGGCTCCAATTAAATCCAACAATAACAACCCGATTAAAGCGTACAACCAAATGGGTAACGCGGGGAGCCACTGCAAAATCCCAAAATTATGTGCGATCGTCCAATCAGCGGTTTGTAATAATATAAAAGCCAAGCAAAAGTTGACAATAATGGTGGTAATTGTCATGAAGATGTTAATGCTAGCATGGTGCCATTTTTTATAAGTGAAATTAAAAAGTGGATACGCATTTTCAATCAACCAAAAAAAAGTGATACCACCTACTAAAATTAAGCTTCTATGAGAAGAGGGAATAGTAGAAAAATAAGCTATAATGTCATTCATAAAAAAATATTTTTTTCAAATTTAATACTTTTTATTAAATTAATTATTTGATTACCCGAAAAGTACCATTAATTCTGGCTCCTACTGGTTTTGCGGTTTTTGGTATCTGGTGTTTCCAGAAATGCTGTGTGGTCCCTTTCATCAGTAGTAAGCTTCCGTGTTGCAGTACAATGCTTTTTTTTAGGTCTTTTATAGTATTGTGCTTTAGTTGAAACGTTCGCTCTGCACCAAAACTTATTGAAGCAATAATAGGATTTATTCCTAATTCTTTTTCATTGTCAGCATGCCAGCCATTACTGTCTTTTCCGTCGCGATATTGATTGAGTAATACGGTTGTAAAATCGGTTTCTGCGACAGCTTCTATTTGTGTTTTTAGCTTTTGCAACAGCAAATTCCATGGATGAGGTTGCATAGTAATATTCGAATACGAATACGGTTTTCCTTCATTTCCAAATAAAGCAGTCAAACGGGGTTGCGGATGAATTTTTCCAAATACCTTAATATCATCTTGCTGCCACGGAATATCATGCATCAGTTGAGCAAAAATACTGTCAGCCAATTCTGTATCAAAAAATTGAGAATAATAAATTATCTCAGCGTCTGGCAAATCAAGAATGAGTGGTTCTGATTGGGATTCAAAAAGTGATTTCACGGGATTAGGTATATTGGTACGCCCAAAAAATTAGAAATAATTGCAACGGCATGCGTAATAGCAACACCCATTTAGGCAAGACCATACGTGCCTTTTCATCAAAATACATATACAAATGCGTTGGAAAAATAGCAATCAACAAAGCAATTACTCCCCAAGCGCCATAGTGGGACAGTGCAGGAATACACAAGGCAATGGCCAGAATGATTTCGGCTAAACCACTGATGTAATTCAGTGCTTTTGGATTTGGAAAATAAGGAGGAATGATTTTCAGGTACAGTTTCGGGTTCCTAAAATGGTTTAATCCTGCAATAAAGTAAATAAAAGCCATCACATATAAATGCCAAGGTAAAGTCATAATAAAGTTATTTATCACGAATTTATAAAAATTTAAATGATTTTAGACAAATGTTTTAAATAGAAATTACCCTTTTTTCTTAAAATTTACATTCATAATGACAATTGCCAAAATGATTAAAATAATGCCAATCCATTGGATCAATATGACCTTTTCATTCAATAAAAAATAAGCCATTAATACTGAAACTGGTAATTCCAACGCCGAAACGATACTCCCAAGCCCAATTCCTGTTAGTGGGAAACCCGCATTAAACAATAAAGGCGGAATTATAGTTCCAAACAGTGCTAGGATGATTCCCCATTTTATGAAAATTTCAAAATTAAAAGGAGCTGTTTGTGTAGCTATAGCAAAACCGGCAACAATTACAGCACCGCCCAAAAGCATATACAAACTTCTTTGTGCCGATGAAATATTTGTCGCCACACGATTAGCGGTAAACATGGTGGTAGTAAAAGATGTTGCCGCCAAAAGTCCTAAAACGATACCGCGCCAGTCCAGTTCTACTTTACTTTGAATAAGATTTGTAGCAAATGCCGTTCCTGTTAAAACGATGATAACAGAAATTATTTTTTGTGTAGAAGGTCTTTTCTTCTCTAAAATCATTTCGAATAAAACACCCATCCAAACGGTTTGCATCAATAAAACAATAGCTATAGAAACAGGGATGTATTTTACAGCCAAGTAATAAAATATGCTTGTCATTCCTAATGAAGTGCCTGCAAACATTAATTGTGTAATGTTCTTCTTGGTGGCTTTTACAACTTCGTTTCTTTTTTTTGCTTTTTGAAATAAATTAATGAGCAGCATTCCTAAGATGCCATATACAAATTGGGCTATCGTAACTTCGGGCGTAGTAAACCCCTCGCCGTAGGCTATTTTTACAAAAGTCGCTAACATACCATAACTGGTTGCGCCAAGACCCACTAAGAAAACTCCTTTTAATACACTATTCTTTGTCATTTTTTCAATTTTAAAAAGCTGGCAAAGATAGGTTTTTAAAGTAATTCATGGCAAACTTAAAAAAGTCCTTTTAAGATTGGGTTTTGTATTGCAGGTCGAGTAGGATCAAAGTCCAATTTGTTTTTCACAAGAGATTAATAAACACTTCTAAAATCAATATCACGTTTTAAATCACCTTGATCTAAATCAGCTAGATTGGGGTTTCGACCTATTATTTTTCATTGGTTGTTTCCAATAATTATGAACATTGGAGCGGCTGTTCCTTGGTCCGTACCTTTTCCGTTATCTTTCACGCGGCGACCAAACTCCGAAAACACTACAATCGTTACATTTTGCAACAGCTGTGCTTTTTTTAAATCTTCATAAAAATTAAAAACAGCATCATTCAGTTCTGTGAGCTTATTTTTATGAATGGCGAGTTGGTTGTCGTGCGTGTCAAAACCACCCAACGAAGTATAATATATTTTTGAATTTAGGTTCTCTTTGATCAGTTTGGCAATCCACTCGAGATTTTTTGGTAATCCTGTTTTGGGATATACCACATCTGAACCCGTTGATTTTACTAATGCTTTGTGAATATCATCGGAGCATTCTATAACAGAATTTGTTATTTTCCGAACAAAATCCAACTGTGGGTTATTAGACAATTGTCATTCGTTTTATAGTCTGTTTTTAGCAATAAATCGGTTAGGATCTTTGACTGTAAGTGAGTTTGGTTCTTCACTTTTAGCGCTAAATTGTCAATGCTGTCAATGTTGATTCCTGCTGTAGCTCGATGTTCTTTGCATTGTAAATCGAGATAGCGACCCAACCAACCTTCATTTAAATATTCCTTATTGGTGAGTGCGGTTTGATTTCAAAGTTCATTTTCTTGAACTAGTCCCAATAATAGTGCACCAATTCCTCTTTTGGATGATCGTATAGGAACAACTTCAAAATTTTCCGAGTAATCAAATATAGAATATTGGGTTGTTCAAAAATAATATTCACTATTTCGTTTAATTTGAAATTTCCCTTTTTGCACAGGTAAGCAAAGCTATCTCGCCCTTCAAAAAATTTACGATAATCTGCATTATCTTCTCCAATATCGATTCTAGCCAAACCTTTAGCGCCATTTTTTATATCTTCCTCTGAGTAATTTCCTGTTCATAGTGTAAAAAGTTCGAGTAATTCACGACTTAAATTTTCTTTAAGTTTTCCTTTTCGATTGTCCATATTGTCTAAATAACGCACCATAGCATTGCTTTATATAATCGCTTTGGTCAAGGTTTTGAAATTACCAAAAGCATGTTCGTGTAAAATTTAATTGTGCTGAAAAATCCAGTAATTCACTTTTACTTTTTGGAAGGTTGCGACAAAATGGTTGTGCCAAAAGCAGGTCATTTTTTCGCGTAGCGGAAATTCATCGGTATGCATTTTTTCAATCCACCACAGGTTCATGGCAAGGGTCGATTGTCCTTCCTGTTTGCAAATTTCCCTTATTTGCTCTTGACTGCCGTTCTTTAGTTTGTTTCGGATTTCTTAGTATTCACTACTAGTTTGTGAACTATTTTCTAGAAAATCGGGAAGGTTTGAATCAAATGGAGTGGCAAAGGTTTGCTTTAGGAAGTTTTTCAAACCTAATTTTTGGATAGTCGCCGCTTGTTGCGCTGAATATGCGAGTTGTTAAGACCAAAGGGTGTGGCTGTTCAAAATCTTAAAGTGATATAGATTTTACACTTACTATTTGTTAAAGGGTTTAATCTACAGCTTTATTGGTATTTTGATGTTGAGATTTTTTCATTCTTGTTGTAACATATCAGTTAAAACGCGTACTTATGGAATATCTATATAAAAATTATGAAAAAAATACAATTGATTGCCTTGTTGAGTCTTACCAGTTTTTATACGCTTTCGGCTCAAACTACTCCCGAAAAAGCTCCTGAAAAAACAACCGAATTAAACGAGGTTACTATTATAAAAACTAAAAAAGCGATAGAGCAAAAAGCAGATCGTACGATATTTAACTTTGCCGATCAGCCCAATTTGAATACTGGTTCTGTACTTGAAGGGATCAAAAAATTACCGGGTTTAATCGCTTCAGATATTGCGGGAATGATGTACCAAGGTAAGCAACTGGACGTTTTTATGGACGGGCGACCATTGAATATTTCGACAAACGAGTTGAACGCTTTCCTAGAAGGGATGCCAGCGAATGCGATCGAGAAAATCGAAATTATCACGCAGCCGGGAGCGGAGTTTCCTGCCACTTCTGGTGGTGCAATTTTAAATATTATTACCAATAAAAACGCAAAAAACTACCTGAGTGCAACCTATACCAACAGTTCAAGTTTTACAAGTTATGACGATGTACGGTTTAGAATGAACAACAGTCTTTTGTTGAGTGCCAAGAATAAATATTTTGGATGGCAGTTAAATATTGGCCAAAATTATAGAGAAAGCGCTGTATGGACTTCTCTTCAAAAACAGGAAAACGGCATGAATTCCTTACTTTCTAAAACCGATGCAGATCGTACAGGAAGAAATAATTTTGTTAAATCGGCGCTTACATTTGATATTGGAAAAGATCGTTTGCTGCTTAATTATGATGTAACGCATAACAATAATGATAGCAATACATTAGGAAGTGGACCCGGATTTAGTACTAATGATGCTTCTCAAAGCACGAGCTTACGCCAAGATGCGGTTGTAACCTATCAGAAAAAATTTAAAGATGCTGGCAAAAAGTTGGAATTTAAATTCAATTACAACAACAATACCAATGATTTTCAATTAAATCCTGTGGGAAGTTCCGCGTCAACATTGGATAATTCCTCGAATCAAAACTTATACAACGCTAAGTTTGATTATTCTCAACCCATGAAATTTTCGGATGAAGGGAAAATTAGTTTTGGCGGATTATACGAAGAGTTGCTTTTTGATGCAAAGAGTATGGGAACCAAAAACTTAGAATACAAACGTAGAACTTCCGCATCGTATCTAGAATTTCAGACTAAGTTTGACAAAATGAATTTTATTGTGGGTGGTCGTGCCGAAGATTACAACATCACAGGAAGAACGGATGTAGCTGTTTTGAGTCCCTTCAAGCAGTTTCGCTTTTTTCCAAATGCAAGTGCGCAGTACAATTTTAGTACATCTGTTAATTTCAATGTGAATTATAATAAAAAAATCACCTTGCCAAGCACTTCTGCATTAAATCCAAACAACACTAATTATCAAAATCCTAATGTAGATTATTCTGGTAATCCAAACTTGCAGCCTACGATTTTTGATAATTACGAAGTAAAGTTAAGCGCCTTTGATTATGCTTTTATTAGTTACAACATCAGTTCTGCAAAGAATCAAGTAATAAATAGAGTAACTCTTGATAATGATGTTGTGAGCAATACAAATGAGAATATTCCCGAAGTGAAAATTCATAATTTTAGTGTGGGCATGCCAATTCCATATATGTTGTTTACCAAAGGTCTCGCTGAAACTATGAAAATGAATGTGAATCCGGACACCATGAACTTTTTATACGTGTATGCAGGCTACCAATACCACCAAATTCCAAATGTTGACACCAATGGTTTTTGGATGTTTAACTTCATGTCGCAAATAGTACTTCCAAAAAATATAAAGTTTGTGGCCAACTATAATTACGTTGTTCCAAAAGGAAATTATTTTTACTTTATTGCTGTAGAACCGCTGAGAAATTCATTGGATTTGACCTTTTCTAAAAAGTTCTTGAAAGACCAATTGACACTTTCTGTTTTTGCCGATGATGTTTTGAATACCAATAGGAATGCTTTCAATGCATTTGAAACACCCTTATTAATTAGCAGTAAACAAGACACTAGGAAATTTGGCTTTAGCTTGAATTACAAAATTCCAACTAAAAATAAATTGGCCAAAGAAACCCCGAATTTATTAAACAAAGAGAAGAAAGAAGAAGAAGGAATTATAACGCAATAACATTTTATAATAATTTTAAAAGAGCTGTAAGATTGATTTTACAGCTCTTTTTTTTGTAAAATTATGAAATTATTGCTGCTTCAAGTCGCTTAAATGCAAACGTAAGGCATTCACAGAAATGCTGATTTCCCAAAATGATAATCCCAACGAAATTAATAGTCCTAATAAACTCAGACCAAAAAGATAAACGCCAGCGGTTTGCTGCTCTAAAAACAAAAGGAGCATCGCAAAAACAGATAGAAATAAACTTAATACGCCTGCTAATTGCATATTTCGAATAAGGGTTAAGCGCAGGTTTAAATTTTTGATCTCTAATAAAATAAGATCGTTTGCTTTTTCTTTATATGTTTTTTTCAGCCCACGCACAATGGTAGCAAGCGTTAAGAAACGGTTGGTATACGCCAATAAAATCAGCGAAGTAGCACCAAAAAGCAGGGCAGGAGTTTCTATTTGTAATATCATTTTTAGGGATTTGAATTAAGGAATTTAGCTCACACACCGCGCTACTTTAAATTAAAAATAGAACGGTTTTTTGCTGTTTTATTACCATCAAAAGTAAATAAGATTCAAGTAAAAAGAGCTAGTGGATCTATAATTTTGAAACATTTATTTTTAAAGGAATGTTGTCTTTGTATCGAAAGATTATCAACGTTTGTAAATTGATTTTTAGTAGTTTTACTTTTTATTGATAGACCATGAGACAAAAACTGAAATACACGCTTAAAAAAATATTTATTCACCGATTGAAAGATCTCGGGACCTTTTTAAGTGCTGTTTATGCACTTTTTATTGGTTCGGCTTTGATGTTTTTAGAATATCACGTTGATTTTGGATCGCTGTTTCAAATAAACAAATTGGAAACCTATACGCGCCTTGTAGCGGTTTCTAACATTTTGATTTCTATTCTCATTGGGATTTCACTTACTACATTTTCAGTGATATTTGTGGTAATGCAATTGGCTTCATCACAATTTTCTCCCCGAATTTTGAGGCATTTTCTAGTCAATGATTTTAAAATGCAACAGTTTGTTGGATTATTTGTAGGCACCATATCGCTATGTGTTTTACCGCAATTAGTATCAGTATTTTTTCATCAGACACCCTTTCTTTTGACCCTTTTTGTAGGTTCCCTTTTCGCTTTTTATGGTTTGACTTGGTCTTATCCTAGGATGATTACCTATTTGAGCATCAATATGAATGTGTCCAGCATTACAAATCGCATAAAGATTGATATGGTTGAGGAAATTAGTATTTTGTATCCTGATGCTTGGTGTGTGGGAAAAAATCTTTTGTACAAACGCACTCTAATTGATCCGGATAAGTTCAAAATCCAGATTGTGAGTCCGTTTGAAACAGGGTACTTAGACAGTGTGAATTACAAAAAGTTAGAAAGAGTATCAACTTATATTTCACGTTCAGCAATAGCGCAGTATTTTGAAAACGCGTATCAAAAACCAATTGTTGGTGAATTTATAATGAAAGACACAACTGTACTTTTAGCATTGGTTTTTAATCAGGAAATTGCATCCAACCAAATTGCCGAATTACGACAGGAGATGAATAGTATAGTGCGTGATGCTTTCAAGGTAAAGCAATTTAGGAGTCATGCGCAAGACATAAATTTTGGCGTACGCAAACTAGTAGATATTGCCATCAAAGCAATTTCGCCTGCTGTTAATGATCCAACGACTTGTTTAAATTGCATAGACCAAATAGGCGAAATAGCCAAAGAATTAGCACTGAAAGAATTTCCATCGGCCGATTCTAGAGCTGTCAAGTCCAAAAATATACAAGTTAACGAATTTAGTTTTGAAGAGTTTATCGATTTCTGCTACGATCAAATTTTTCAGTGGGGCAAGTACGATCCTACAGTTGTTAAGCGTATTCTTAGATCGATTAGAATCATACTGCCTTTAGTGCAAAATCCTTTTCATTTAAAAATTTTGATTCAGCAAGTAGTCGAAATGGAGTTGATGACCATTTACAATTTGTCGAATTATGAAAACGGGAATCTGAAAATCTCAAAGGAAAAACTCAATACTATTGAAGTCGAGTTGGCTAATTTTAATCAGAAGGCGAAACAACAAATAAAAACTTTAGAGTTAAAAGGCATTCTGAAACACTATGAAAACAACCATTATTCGGATAATAAGGAAATTACAAGAGCTGAAATTGAGGCGATTGAATATCTAAAAGCCTATAAAACTGTAGACGAAACTATTTATAACAATAAAAATGAAATAACATAAAAAACCTGCAAGTTTGCGCTTGAAGGTTCTTATTTTTTTTGGAAACCGTTAGACGATTTGCAATCCATGTGTATTCCAATGGTCAATGATATATGTTTTAGGATGCTTTTTTGAAATTTTAAATTGAGGATTTCTTTTGTCCGATATACCGTGCGAGCACGGATTGTAAATCTGCACGATTGGTGAATGTCTTTTTAGAATGGGTAAAATATAAACAAAAAAAAGAGGCGTCCAAAATTATTTTGGAACAGCCTCTTTTTATTTTTGTTCAAACAGCGTTGCTTAAATTTTGAATGAACAAGCTAAAATTAGCATCTTATTTAACGGTTTTAAGCATTTCTTCAACAGCTCTTTCTAATTGCTTATCTTGTCCGTTCAAATAATCTTCGTATTTCAATGCAACTGGAATATCTGGATTTACTTGCAAATTTTCAGTAGGTCTGTTTTCTTTTCCGATAGTAGCTACCATTGGAATTCCGAAAACTAAAGTAGGATCAATTTGTGTTTCCCACCAAACGGCGGTTCCTGTTCCCGGTACGCCCATTCCAATTAATTTCCCAATTCCGTTTTGCTTGTACACATATGGGAAAATAAAGGCATCTGAATAATTGCCTTCGCCCATTAATACACAACTAGGTTTGGTCCATCTTCCTAGTGGTTCCGCATCTTTTAATCGGTTGCCTTGTGGTGCAAATTCTAGGTAACGTTTGCCACTCAATAACGTATTTAAATCATCGTGTAACCAGCCACCACCATTAAAACGAGTATCGACAATCAAAGCTTCTTTTTCGAAATTTTTACCCATTACTTGGTCAAAAACTTCTCTAAAACTACCGTCATTCATACCTTGTACGTGTACGTAGCCTACTTTACCGTTACTCAATTTTTCAGTAATTTGATTCATCTTACGAATCCATCGGTTGTACATTAAGCCCGATTCTTCACCAAATGTAATCGGTTTTACACTTTCTTGAAACGCCACACCATTAGCATCAACACCAGAAATTAGGATTAATTTACCTGTTTTTCTGTTCAAAAACTTAGCCCAATCCGTATTGGCAGTAATTGGCTCATTGTCAATTTTGTTGATTGTGGCGCCTGCTTTTAGCTTTGAGCCTGTTTTATCAAAAGGCCCGCCTACAATAACTTCGGTTACTTTTAAACCGTCGGCGGCATTTTTTTCATCGTACAATAAACCCAAACAAGCGGTAGCATCCATATTAGGAGGCGTAAAACTGTAGCGCCCTCCGGTGTGCGAGGCGTTGAGTTCTCCTAAAATTTCACTCAATAATTCTTGAAAATCATAGTTGTTATTGATGTGTGGTAAAAACTTAGCATAGGTATCTTTGTACATTTTCCAATCCACGCCATGTAATTTTGGGTCGTAAAATTTCTTAGCGGTTTGTCTCCACATGTGGTTAAAAATGTAGTTGCGCTCCGCCTCAGTATTTAAAACCATCTCCGCCGATACGTTTATTGCTGTGATTTTCCCACTTTCGGTTTCAATTTTAGACAAGCCTCCTTCGTTTCGTACAAACAACGTTTTGTTGTCGTTACTCAAAAATAAGGTACTTGGTGATGATCCTAGTTTGGCTAAAATCTTAGTTTCTTTTGTTTTGGTATCGGTTACCCAGAGGTCGAATCCTTTTTCAAAAGAAGCTAAATAGAACAGTTTACTTCCGTCATCATTAAATACGAAATCAGCAATAGAAGAGCTGTTAATGGTTACACGTACTTTTCTGGTTTCAAGATCGGTTAAATCAGGATTCCAAACAACTACTTCCTCTTTTTTAGGGGTATCTTTTTTATTTTTGTTAGTGCTAGAAGCAGTCTTTTTGTCTTCGGCTTCTTTTTCTTTGTCTTTTATTTCTTTTGCAAGTGCCGCTTCTTCTTTGGATAATTTAAAATTTTCAAAGTCTTTTTTATCGAAAAATACGGCGTACACATCGAGTTCTCTACTGCCTTGATTGGCCAATGATTTACGACCTTCTTTGCTACTTAACCATGCTAACGCTTTTCCTTTCATTTGTTGTTTAGCCGCATCTTCGCCAAAACCACTCATAATTGGATATTTAGTTTCAGAACCATCGGCTTTGATCATCGCGGTATGGGTTGCATTAAAATTACCCATACTATCATCTACAAATAGCCATTTGCTATCATCACTCCAGTTGAAACCAAAATCGCCATCAGAATAACTGTGATTTCTACCTTCGGGTAAAATGGTTCTTGCAGTTTTGCTCGCTATATTGTACACACGAACAAGGTTACGATCTTCAACAAAAGCGATTTCTTTGCCGTCAGGGCTAAATTTAGGCATAAACTCCTCTTTATCAGACGGAATCAATTTCTCTTCTTTAATCAAAGTAGCAGCGTAAAAATAAGCTTCCTCTTTTCGTTCTACTTTGGCGGTATAAAGATCCCAACTTTCTCCTCGCTCTGAAGCATAAATAAGCGTTTTATTGTCTGGTGACCATTGCACGTGGCGCTCTTGTTCTGGAGTGTTGGTGATTCTTTTAGTACTTCCACCATCGGAATTGGTAACAAAAATTTCGCCTCTAGAAACAATTGCAATTTCTTTTCCGTTTGGACTTGGCACAAACTCTGAAATGGAACCTGCAATAGGTACGTTTTTCTCTATATTTCCTTTACCGTCATTTTGAATCGTAATTTTTACTTTTTGTGGGCTTTGATTTTCCTTCAAAGTATAAATCTCACCGTCTTGCGAAAAACATATGGTGTTGTCTTGAGCAATACTTAAATGTCTTACCGGGTTGTTTTTGAAAGTAGTTAGGGCCGTTGCTTTTTTAGCAGATAGGTTTTGTTTGTAAATATTTTGATTGCTACCGTCTGCTTCGCTCAAAAAGAAAATATGTTGGTTGTCGTTGCTGTATACCGGCTCTCGGTCTTCACCTTCATAAGTACTAACTTGAGTGTAGGTTTTTTTGTTGACATCAAATATCCAAATATCACGCGTTACACTGCTGGTGTGGTGTTTGCGTAAGGCATCTTCGTACCCTTTGCGGTCTTGAAAAACAATTTGATTCCCTACTGCATTGTATCGAGCATATTCTATTCCGCCCTCGGTAACCAACACCGGTTTTCCGCCTGTTGTTGCAACCGTGTATAAATTTTGGAACAAACGAGGTGAGTAAAAATGTATGTTATTGTTGCTCGTTTGACGGCTAGAACCAAATAAAACATTTTTGCTATCTGGTGAAAAATCATACGGATAATCAGCGGCAGAGTTAAATGTTAATCGGGTAGGCGTTCCTCCAGTTATAGGTAGCGTAAAGACATCAAAATTACCGTAGCGGTCACTAGCAAAAGCAATTTGCTTGCCATCTTTGCTCCATACGGGCATCATGTCGTGTCCTTCATGAATGGTAATAGGAACTGCAGTGCCACCTTGTGCATTGACTACATAAATATCGCCTTTGTAGCCAAAAGCAATGTTTTTGCCATCAGGAGAGAGCGCGGGATGACGCAACCAGAGGGCATCTTGTGCGAATGATACTGTGCTTGCTACTAACAATAAGCCACAATATAGAGATGATTTTAAATTCATAGTTAATAAGAGTTTGGTTCTAAATTTAGTAGTTTATTTTGAGATTTTGTTACAGGTTTGCTTTGTTTTTTTGAGATTTTAAAAAGCAAAAAAGGAGAAGACTTTTTTTAAGTTCGGGTTTGGTTAATTAGTCAGCTTTGTAAAAGAGGATATGTTTAAAAGATCTGAAAGGTAGGGGGAAAGAAACGGAAAAAGCTCCATAAAAAAAAGAGGACGTTACATCCTCCTATTCTCTGTTTTATAAATTACGAAAAACGCATACTATTTATGAAAAGTACTTACAGTCTGCCGTGGCGGATTTAAACGGAGTTTTATTGTTTGTGTTAGGTCTAACCATAAAGCTAGGTTTATTTTTAATGTGTCTCAATCCTATTTTTTAAAAAATTGGCGGGATACTGATTTTAGATTCGAACGATCGGGTATCGTTGTTTGAAAAAAAGCAAGTCGGCGCGATCATGCTTACTTTTTTACCCTATTGATTTTAGTTAAGGCACTCTCAATTTTGATAGGCGTTAATTTTTTCAACATCTCAATTTCTTGTAAATTTCCGTTATTGACGTTCGGATTTTGTAAAATTTCTCTAACATCATAAATTAGTTTTATTTCAAATTTTTCAGATTCGCAGGACAACATATTACAGTTATATCTACCATTCACGGATAGTACTTGCTTAGATTTCGCGGGAATTTTAATAAGATCAGACTCTATAAAAATAAGCTTCTCTCGATTTCCTGCACTTTCCCATAAAGGAATGTTATTACAATTAATATCACAATTTTAAAACCTCCATTTTTGACTGTAATCTGTTGCAGGTTTTAAAATTGTTATTTCTTTTTTTGAATTATTTATTACTTCAACATAAAGAATAACGGCACCAATAGCATCAACAACAGTTTTTTGTTTGATGATTTTGAAAGTAGCATTTTGAGCAGATAAAATTGTAGTTGCTAGCAATAACAATACTAATAATTTTTTCATTGGTTTTATTTTTGTGTTTAATAATTCTGTTTGGTTACTTCGGTTAATTTTTATCAAATGTATGACTAAAGTGCTAAAATGAGTAGTAAAATAATAATAACTCCTGCTGCGCAAAGTCTCCAGACTTTTCGCTTTTTTTACAACTTTTATAGTTCAGACATTATAAAGTCAAATACGGAAAAGTCGGGAGACTTTTATCTCGTTTCCGTTTTTCAAGAACTTTTAAAAATACGCAAAGTCATGAGACTTTGCGCAACCCGGTTAAAAAAATGGCACGTGTGAACATGCAGTTTCTTAATATTTTTTTATAATAAAACTATTCTTAGGTAGGGTAAAGTACTTTCTAGTTGTCTTACTATTGAACTTAGAAATAAAAAAGATAGTAACTGTAACAAAAAATTATAATCATGAAAACAATTAAATCTTTATTGATCCTACTTTTTTTGGGAACAATAGCAACAGCACATGCACAAGAAGCCAGTGTAAAAAGTGAAACAAACATAAATGTCAATCTGGATAAAATTACTTATTATCAGGAAAGGGGCAGAGAAGATGCCAATTTTGAGTTGACCTTTACGGCTAAAACTAAAGCCGAAGAAAAGGCTTTTTGGAAAGAGCAAAAAGAGTACGAAAAGGAGTTAAAGAAAAAGAATAGCAAAGCGCATCAGGCGTATATTGCCAGCAAGGAAGATGTTTATACAACGCATCATTCTCATTGTGATTCCCATTGTCATCATAGCGATGCCTTTTATGGACACGCAGGATTCTATTATTATGAATATGATCAAAGAAATTATCAAAGAAGACCAAGCAATACTTCGGTCAATACACAAATAGGCGTGCGTGTCCCTAGCGTACGATTAGGCCTTTTTTAATATATTGAACTATACAAAAAGCCGTTTTTTCTAGTTGAGAAAGAACGGCTTTATTTGTTTTAGCAGGGTTTTGTTGCTCAATAGCAAGTATGGTATGTTAAAGCATTTTGTTATTCACTTTTTACTCTAGTAGAATGCAGCATGTCAAACTTCCAGCCTTTTTTGGTTAAAATTGCCGTGGCGCTTTCTAGCCAATGTGCTTTTCTAATAATTTTATCGTCAACGGAAATGGTGGCATAGTTCTGGTAGGTCACCCAAGCCGTTTTGTTAGTGACTTTGATGTCTATAATTTCAATTGTGTTTACTCGTTTTGGGATGGGTAAATTGAGTTTAGCTGTATTCAAATACTTTGCAATAATATCGTTATTCCACACTTCTCCGTGTTCCAAAAGCAAGAAATTCTTGGTGTAATATTTCTCAATGTTTTTAGCTTCTAATTTGGACCATATTTCATCAAACGATTCGAGTACTAAATTTTTAATTTGTTTTTTATGCATTGCATTTGAAACTTGAGCGAATGCTATCGAAGTAATGAACAGCATCAAAATATGGGTATTACGTCTTTTTATTTTTGTTGAAATTAAGTTAAAGACTGGATTTGAAACTAAATTAAGCTATTTTTTTAGGTTGCTGCAATTTTTATAGTTTGTCGCCATTACAAGCGCTATCGAGATTTTTTAAGAACGTTTTTTTAATAATACTTCCAGCAGCGGGAGACATTCGCACAGCAGCATTTCATTGTTCGGCTTGCAGCCGCAACGAAACCTTATCTGTTAGTGGCAGTTTTTTTAGTAATTATATCTCATACTTTTTTGGAAATAAAGAATACAATGTTTGCTCTGTTATTTTCAATGCTAATTGAATTTCTGATTGACTCGCAAAATAGCCTCCATGAATAACCCTATTTCGGATCTCGTCAAGATTTTTCGTGTATTCATTTTCAGTAAAGGGTAATTTAACTTCTAGAGTTTTTAATAAGTCACGCTTTAGTCGTAAAGTATTGTGCTTCGCAGTTATATATTTATTGAGTTTTTCTTGAGAGGGTAAAAAATCTCGGATGATTAATGAAAAAGATATCTCAATAGCGGTTGCTGAATCTAAAATAGATTTTCTATAATTATATTCGAATTTGGCTTTTTCAGCATCCAAAAAAAAATAGAATGGAAGTAATGGTTTCTTTTTTTGTGAGGTTATGTTTAATATTTCTTGTAATGAGTTTTGATTAAACTTAAAATGTCTTAGATAAATGATAATTGTTTCTTTTTCTTCTTGAGGCAAAAAATGTTTATTTGATCCAGTAATTTTTTTGAATAAACCAAAACCGCTATATCCATAGCCTTTTGATGTAATTACTCTAGGCTTTCCGCGATAATCTTCTTTAAGTTCAACACTGATATTTTCGATAAGTAGTTTTCTCCATTCATTCAAACCATTGATAATTTTATTTCCATCGATTTCAAACATTTCTTCTTGAATATTTGGAAATATTATTTTACAAGCTCTAATTTCAGAATCGCCAGTTGGCCAGCAATTAACTGATCCCCAATGAAAATCTTCTACAAATCTAATGGCACCTAAACTTGGAGCTTTTAATGGGCCTAATTTTTTTTCTTCATAAAAAGTTTCGTCAATTGATGGCGTTACTAATAAGCCATCTATTCCTGAAATATTTATCGGAAATTCTCTGCCTAAACATTCAATCGATACTGGGATTGAGTTATCAAATTCTAAATATCCTTCTATTAACATAAGTTCTTGAATTCTAAATAGTTGTTATTAAAATTGCCACTAACGTCAGTTTGTCTCGAAACCCCATGCTGTGCTAATGTCTCTGACTTCGCACCAATTCCTATATGCCGTTCCAACTTTATCAAACTCAATATTCATTGTATTTGGTAAAATTATTTAAATTCATAACATCAACAATTGAATTATCTGCTTTTTCTATTTTCAACAATCCTGAATCAGAAACATAATTGCTGGCACTGGAATAAACATAATGCGAAGCTTTCTCGACAATTCCAGCCCTAACAGGATTCAGATGAATATAATCTAGCTTTGTCCACATAAACTTGTTGCTGTAAACTTCTTCAGGATGATTGCCATATTGCCACAACTGATAATTTTTGTTTCTGGAATGACTTTCGGTTGCCAATTTAAAGCGTTCCAACATCCATTCTCTCCTGCTTTCAGGACTATTTTGAATTTTTTCTAAAATTGATTTGGCTGTAAATTTTTTGAAATCTCTAATTAAGTCAGATAGTTGTGCTTCTTGTGATTGTATTATCATGTGGATATGATTACCCATTATAACATATCCGAACAAAATCATTCCTTTATTCTTGATGCAATAATCTAAACTTTCAATTACTATATCTCTATATGTTTGTCGCGTAAAAACATCAATCCAATCTACAACGGTGAAAGTAATAAAATGCGGTAAAGTTTGGTCTCTTATTTTATATCCTTCTGACATTTCTTTATATCAAATATAATTATTTATCCTACAAGTAAAAAATTGTGTTTGTTGCCTATTGGATTGGGTGCGAAGTCGGAGACATTCGCACAACAGCCTACAGTTTTTAAGAACGTTTTTTTTAATAATACTTCGAGCAGCTGGGGTAGAACAATAGTCAGTTACTAAAATGGTTTTGCCTGCGTTTTTTGAAATATTTAATAGTTCTCTCAAGTAATTATTATCTATTGAAGAGGTTGCTTGGTCGTCATTGTCATAACCATAAAACAAGTCTTCTGGCCCATTAGCATCTATTGCCTTTAGGTAATCTGTATGAGGTTGTCCTGATATTTGACCATTGCTACTTACTAACTCTATTCCGTTTTGTGGAACAATAAGGAAATTTGGTTTTATTGCTTTCGAGTATTGACTGATCCCGATTACAAATTCTCTCATTTTTTGTTTGAATTCGTTTTCATTGTCAAGATTATCATCGTCTTTACTACAAGATGGAAACGAAAATATTAATGTTGCTAAAATAAATGTCTTGAATTTCATATGTATCTTATCTTTTTTTAGGATGAGAGGTTATGTAAAATTACTCTCGCCGTCTTGAACGTATGGGTAGCGTTATGTGTTTAGCTCATGCTCATAATCTTTATCAATTCAAATCTATCTTCAAAATCGTTTGATTGCTATATCCATAATTTCTGGCAGAACTATATTTCCAATTTATAGGGTCTGTAATAAAGTTTTACGTCTTTTAATTGATGTTGAAAGTAAATTAACAGCTGGATGAGGAAATAGATGTAGCAATTTTTTAGGTTGCTGCAATTTTTATAGTTTGTCGCGATTACAAGCGCTATCGAGATTTTTTAAGAACGCTTTTTTTAATAATACTTCGAGCAGCGGGCTTTATAGGCTATTTGGCTCAGTTAATAATTCTGTAATATTGCTTAAATTTAATTCTGTAATATTTTCATTCTTAACGCACTTTCCTAAATTCTTAAATGCTTTTTGCGCTTTATTTTTATTGAAATATCTATTAAATATAATTCCAGTTATATCTGCTATTTGTATTTCCCAATTTTCATCAGATTCCAAAAAGTCACAATTTTCTCTGAATAGGTCAGTAAACAAGAATTCATCTTTATTTTTACCTTTGTATTTTTCTAAAAATGGATGACCTTTTTCCCGCCAATCTTCCAGAGAAGGAATAGGATTTTTTTCATTATAAGTCTGGAACGATTTCCTCAATGTTTCTTTCCAGTATTGATTTGCCTCTTTACCAGAAATGAAATCTTTGTCTATTTTAAATTTGATATTTAATAAATTTTCAGACTTAGAATCTTCTTTGATAATTTCATACACAATAGATATTCCAACAGCATTAATAAAAGCTTGGTTAATTAATCTTTTAAGAAGAACCAATTTCATAAAATGCTGGTAATTCATTTTTTTACTATTTCTGTGCCAAATTGATAATTTCTTATAAAATTCTGCCCAAATCGGTTTATTCTTCGAATTAGCTAAATCGACAAGTTTTTCGATATTCTTTACTTCGCTTTCTTTAATGGATTTCATTAAATCTTCTGGGTTCTGTGAAGGTGAAAAATAAACCACTTGATTTATTACACAAGGTTCTTTGGTATAGACCATTTCAGTAAATTGAAACAATTCTTCTTCAGTTAAATCACTTCCCTTTATTTCATTTTTTGAATTAAATTTATCTTTTGGTATTGTATTGAGCCATAATTTATACTGTTGTTTTTTTGACTCTAAACTTCCATTTTGTTGTTGTAAGAGAACGGCAACAAAAAAGCTTTTCAATTTGGATTTTGGGCTAAAATCTCCCGTTTCATCTATGGCTATAATCATAAGTTCGATTTTTTTTCAGCTTGCACATAACGGTTTGCTACTAGGCGATGTAGCGGATTTAATAAATAACTATTTTATATAAGTATTCCAAAGTTATTCTTTTTTATTATAGTTTATCGTCACTAAACTTTCAAATTTTGAATTAAACTCTTCTTCTGTTAATAATCCTTTCTGTTTAGATTTGAATAATAATCCATACTCTTCTGTTTTTTTTAAATCCTCTCTTATTTTTTCTTTTATGTGTATTTCTTTTTTATTCAAGTATTCTTTTTGAGAGAGTAAATTAAGTTTAAAAAGTTTATCCAAATCATCTGTTATTTCATTATGTGTGTTTTCTTTTTTTTGTTGTACTTGTTTAGTTACGTCTACTTTAACGCCAATTATTGAATAATTAATTATTAAATAAATATAAGGTAAAAATGAATAATAATAAGAATAGTATTTAAGGTTTGTATAAATTTGTGGTTCAATAGGAACAGAAAATCCCCCTTTGAAAGGATAAATGGTATATATAATTATGAAAAAGTACAAAAATACTATGATGAAATTTACGTTGTTTTTTGATTTTAATAAAAGGTATAATATTATTGACCCTGAAATTAGATATATAGCTGCAAATTGAGTTTTTAAAGATTCTTCTTGTAAGAAGTAAGATGTATACTGCTCATCTTGTGCTTTATCATACAAGCTGTGTAGACCACTCATTTGATACTCTATGTTACTAACTCACGTTACGCAAAAAAGTTATCAAATATTCAGTTGTTAACATTTACAATGTTAACAACTTATGTAGCCTAAAAATATAGTTATGCCGCTTTTCTAGGTTTTGATAATGCT
>JAFCUE010000047.1:0-20294 GCA_051990185.1 Flavobacterium sp. DT2-2
TATTGAGACTCTTATGTAATAAAAACAAAGTTGATCTTCCTATGCGTCAATATCATTAAAATGTATCTAGCCCGACCACGATTATGCAACTTTGTTTTGTTATCAATTAATATTTCAAAGATAACTAGTTCATATATTTGAATCCGATTCAAAGATATGAGCCCGACTCCTTATATATAAAAAGGCGATTATCTTTTTTGATAATCGCCTTTGTTTATATAAGGAGGAACGCCCACATGAATTTTATTTTTTAAGCTTTTCAGCTCTGGATTCCCAAGAGTCAGTTAGATTATCATAATCAACTGGTTTAGCCGGATTCTGATTTTGTAATCTTCCGGAATCAAATGCTCGCACTAATATCGTTTCTATCAGATAGTCTTCGTTAACATCGAAAGGCGCATACTTTGTTTTTAAATTGATGTCAAACATACTTGCCGCCGTATTAGACCAAAATGCTTTCCAGCCACTTTTGAGATTTTTCACTAACTCATAGGTTGTAGTACCTGTTTGACGATGAATCAATTTTACTAATATTTGACCTTGCTTACGAGAAAGCTTTTTAAGTTTAGCTTCGAACTCGTTACTCAAATAATTTTCTACTATTTTAAAATATCTTTTTTTCTCCTTGTTTGTTTTAAGATTTGCCATTCCTTTATTAAGAATGGTCAATCGCTCCGAGGCTAGTTTTGCATAAGGATAGGTTTTATAAACACGACTTTGTAGCAGTAAAAATTGCTTTCTTGCATCGGGATCCATTTTTCCCCTATATATTAACACTTCGGGCAATTGAATAGTATCATTCAGTATAAATTTGTCATCTTCTAACTCATACCCCATCTTTGTAGTATCCTGAGGTATTACTTGTGCATTAACAGACAGAATGGTAAATAAACAAAATAACAAAAATTTAATTAGCTTCATACAAGGAAATTTATTTGCCAAAATTATACATTATATACACAACTGTAATGCCAAATTTATAATTTAGCAAAAAAATAATTTTATGAGCACTAAATCAATATTAAACCAGTCATCACTTAAGTTTTTAGAAAACTATCTTAATAATGCATCTCCAACAGGTTATGAAAGTGGTGGACAAAAATTATGGATGGAATACCTGAAACCTTATGTAGATACTTTTATAACGGATACGTACGGCACAGCGGTAGGGATTATAAATCCGGATGCACCTTATAAGGTAGTAATTGAAGGTCATGCTGATGAAATTTCATGGTACGTAAACTACATTACAGATGACGGATTAATCTATGTGATTAGAAATGGTGGTTCAGATCATCAAATTGCCCCTTCAAAACGTGTCAATATTCATACTAAAAACGGTGTTGTAAAAGGGGTTTTTGGCTGGCCTGCTATTCATACACGAATGAGAGACAAAGAAGAAGTAGCAAAAGTTAACAATCTATTCATTGACATTGGGTGTGAAACTAAAGAACAGGTAGATAAAATGGGAGTTCATGTAGGATGTGTGATTACGTATCCTGATGAATTCATGATTTTGAACGAAAACAAATTTGTTTGTCGCGCCATCGATAACCGTATGGGTGGATTTATGATTGCCGAAGTAGCTCGTTTGTTACACGAAAACAAAATAAAACTTCCTTTTGGACTGTATATCACCAATTCGGTTCAGGAAGAAGTAGGTCTTCGTGGTGCAGAAATGATTACCAAAACCATCAAGCCTAATGTTGCGATTGTCACTGATGTTTGTCATGACTCCACTACTCCAATGATCGAAAAGAAAATTGAAGGAGATACAAAAATTGGTAAAGGTCCTGTAGTTACTTATGCACCTGCTGTTCAGAATAATTTGAGAGAATTGATATTAGAAACTGCTATGGCAAAAGAAATCCCGTTCCAAAGACTGGCTTCTTCTCGTGTTACCGGCACAGATACCGATGCTTTTGCATACAGTAATGGCGGCGTAGCTTCGGCTTTGATATCATTGCCTTTGCGTTATATGCACACTACGGTTGAAATGGTGCATCGTGATGACGTTGAAAACGTGATTAAATTGATTTACGAAACCTTATTGAAGTTAGAAAACGAAGAAACATTCTCTTATTTCAAATAGTTTTAGGAGCTAATCCCGCTATCCGTTGCAATCTTTCTAGTCCTGAACTTGTTTCAGAATCCTGAAACAAGTTCAGGACTAGAAAGGATTTCCACTTTTATCGGGGCTAAAAACCACAATTCAAAATTATGAATTGCGGTTTTTTTATTAAATTTACTCAAACAATTCTTAAAAATGCAATCAACCGCCACATCAATCGACGTCTATTTAGAAAAAATCTCCGCAGAGAAAAAAGATTCTTTTGCTAAACTTCAAGAAACTATTCTAGAAAATATTCCGAATGGATTTGTTGAACAAATGTCCTACGGTATGATCGGTTATGTAGTGCCACATTCCATCTATCCAAATGGATATCATTGTGACCCAAAACTACCGTTGCCTTTTATAAGTATTGCACCACAGAAAAATTTCATTGCGTTGTACCACATGGGAATTTATGCTAACCCGGAATTACTGAATTGGTTTGTCTCCGAATACCCAAAACACAGCACCCAAAAATTAGACATGGGAAAAAGTTGTATCCGATTTAAGAAGATGGACCAAATTCCGTTTGAATTAATTGCAGCACTCGTCCAAAAAATGTCAGTTCAAGAATGGATTACTTGTTATGAATCATTAATTAAAAAATAAAAAAAACCGCAATTCAAATTATGAATTGCGGTTTTGTATTTTACTTTTATTAAAATAATTATCTATTGGCTAGATATTCCAAAACATTTTTCTCGATTCTTTCATCTATACTAGTAATATCTGCTTTTACGAATTTCTCTCCTAAGATATTTTCATACAATTCAATATATCTTTCAGAAACAGTTTCTATGTATTCGTCTGTCATATTTGGAATTTGTTGTCCTTCTAATCCTTGAAAACCATTTTCGATTAACCAACGACGAACAAACTCTTTCGATAATTGTTTTTGTTCCTCACCACTGTTTTGACGTTTTTGGTATCCTTCTGCATAAAAATAACGAGAAGAATCCGGTGTATGAATTTCGTCAATCAAGACAATTACACCTTCTTTAGTTTTACCAAATTCATATTTAGTATCGACCAAAATCAATCCACGGCTTGCAGCAATTTCAGTTCCTCTTTGAAACAAATCTCTTGTGAATTTTTCTAAAACGATATAATCTACTTCAGAAACAATTCCTTTCGATAAAATATCCTCACGAGAAATATCAGCATCGTGCTCTCCGTTATCCGCTTTGGTTGTCGGCGTAATAATAGGTTCTGGAAATTTATCATTTTCTTTCAAATAGTCTGGCATTTTCACGCCGCAAATTTCTCTTTTGCCAAAAGTATATTCGCGAGCAGCATGACCGGAAAGATAGCCTCGGATTACCATTTCTACTTTGAACGGAACACACAAGTGCCCCACAGCAACATTAGGATCTGGAGTTGCAATTAACCAGTTAGGAACAATATCCTCAGTCAATTCCATGAATTTAGTAGCAATCTGGTTTAGAATTTGACCTTTAAAAGGAATTCCTTTTGGTAAAACTACATCAAAAGCTGAAAGCCTGTCAGTAGCCACCATAACCAAAAGTTCGTCATTGATATTATACACTTCTCTTACTTTACCGCGGTAAACAGATTTCTGGTTTGGAAAATTAAAATCAGTAGTTGTGATGGTGTTGCTCATTATGTTGGTTGTGTGTGTTTATTTTTTGATATTGCAAATTTAAAACTATTTTATAGAGTTATGCAAAGAAAAGAACTTATGTATTTTTTTCTTTACAACTACTTTCTAAGCAAGGTCTCATTGAATAAATTTAAAATTCGACTGTATTCATCTACCCAAGAATAGGTTTCTTTAAAACCATGAGCTTCAACAGGGAAACTGGATAAACTCCATTTTTTCTTACCTAATTCTATAAAACGCTGAGACAAACGAACAATATCTTTATATTCAACATTGTCATCTACCATTCCGTGAAGCATTAATAAATCACCTTGTAAATTATCCGCAAAATAGATTGGTGAACTTTTCTTGTAAGCATCTGGATCCGTTTCAGGGAAATTAAGAATGTTTCCGGTGTAGCCATGATTGTAATGCGCCCAATCAGTTACAGAACGCAAAGCAGCACCCGAAGCAAACTCTTTTGAAGTTGTCAACATTCCCATCAACGTGATGAAACCTCCGTAAGATCCTCCATAAATTCCAACTCTTGACGCGTCAATTCCGTAATTTTCGACTAAATATTTCTTGCCATCTATTTGATCTGTTAAATCTTTTCCGCCCATAAAACGATAAATTCCTGTTCTAAAATCTCGTCCATATCCATCACTGCCTCTATAATCAATGTCTAAAACTGTGTAGCCTAAATCGGTTAACATATTATGAAACATGTATTCTCTGTGGTATGTACTCCAATAGTTGTGTGCATTTTGCAAATAACCGGCACCATGAACAAACAAGATTGCTGCTTTGTTCGCATTCGCAGTTTGTGGCTTGTACAATCTGGCATGTACAGAAGTTCCATCCTGCGCCTTAAAAGTAATTACTTCTGGTTCACGCCAAGAATATCCTTTGAAACTTTCCGATGTTGAAGACGTTATCTGATTTAAGTTTGTATTCTTTTTATTAAGCGCTACATACAATTCCCAAGGTTTATTTTTGTAGGAATAACGAACTAATAGGGTACTTTCATCTGGAGACAAACTCACTTCATGAGCACCATCTTTAGTTAAAATAGGTTGCAAAAAGGTATTTGCCACTTCCAGTTTATAAAAATTTCTGTTTCCCGGATGGGTAGTTGTTGTGGTTAAATAAAAAGAGTTTTTATCTTTTGCCAAAGTCACGTTGCGCACTTCCCAATTTCCTTTGGTAAGCTGTGTTTTCTTTTTTGACTTTAAATTATAGGTGTATAAATGAGAATAACCAGTTTCTTCTGATTGGAAATAAATAGTTTCATTGTCTCCCAAAAATCCAAGGGTTCCTCTTCCGTATGAATTAGAAGGAATCCCGGGTCCGCCAATCCAAGCTTCATCATGTTGATGATCTAATTCCTGAAAAGTTCCATTTTCTAAATTCAAACTGACAATCCATCGGTCTTTATTGTCTTGGCTTCTTATTTCACTAATTGCATATGAACCGTTTTCATTATAAACAGGTTCCTGAACTACAATTAATTTGTTCTTTTTTTCTGTAGTTTTTGATTTTTCATAGTTTTCAAAATATTTAGGAAGATCCTGAATGTGACTCAACGATGAAAAATTCACGAAATAAACAGAATCTTTAGCGATGTTATAAATCCCGAATTTAGTAGCTAATAGATTATCTACAGAAACTTTTTCCTTCGTATCTTCAATTTGGTTGTAACCATCAGCAGTTATGAAAAGTTCCATTTTTTCATTTTTACGTTCTGAATCTTCTATTAATCTGAAGGTGGCGAAGTTTCCTTTTGGATCCACTTTCAAGCTTCCAAAGGTATTTTTTCCATAATAATACGTTTTTGGAAAATCAGATTTTGTGGTTTTTGATTTGGCCAAATTCCATTTTTTCAGTGCTTCTTGATCTCTGACAAATTGAAACAATTCGTCTTGTTGATTTTTCAAAAAAGAATCTTTATCAGCGTCTTTCTCATCCGATTTTCCTTTACGAAAGTTTGTGATTTGAATAATGGACCCTTCATTGGTATTGAACTGAAAAAGATTTTCATTTTGTCTAAAATAAAGCACTCCTGAAACAGCACCCAATTGTAAGTTAGCAACAGGACTGCTTTGTTGGAAGAGTTTTTTCGAAATTTTACTTTTCAAGGAATACGAAAATAGTCTTCCTTTATCAATGTAATAATACAGATCCGGATTGGAAGTTTTTTTTAAATCTAATTTCGAAAAAGCAGCTTCGTTTGGTGATGCCAATTCAGGTTTTGATAATCCGTATTTCCAAAAATAAGTACTCGTACCTAATTCATTATTTGGATTCCAATCAAAATAAACTTTTTGTCCATCTAAAGACCATCTTTCATTTTCTGGAGAAACTCCAATGAAAGCATTTCCTTTCATGATTTCTTCGAGTTTTAGCGATTGACTTTGAGCTAAAATTGAAAAAAGAATAGCGATGACAACAGTAATTATTTTATTCATTTGTTTAATTTGTTTTAAAATAGGTTTATTTGGGTTTTGCATGGATATTAAAGATTTAAAATTTTGCTTTTAAGGCATTTGCTTCATAAGATCTTAAAAAAAATGATAGTGTAGCTTCAAAAAAAATCGATACTTTCTTGAAAGACTCAAAAATACTTATTGCGATGAATCTTGCTAAATTCTATCTGTTTATAGTTTAACATCACATTTTGTTCAAGCAACACAATTAAAACAGTTTAGTGTTTATTAAAATGCCTTTTTAACTATCTATTCCACAACGTGTAGTTTACTGTTTTTTATGGCAATAATACAAAAGCAATATACTTCAAAAATTAAAAATCGGTATTTTTAACTTCTTTTATTTATTTAAAGATTTTTAAAGCAATGGTTATAAATAAAACTTAAGCGGTCTAACAATAAATTAACTTTTAATCTAAATTAAATTTTACAATTTATTAAGTTTTAATTATATTAGTAAAAAATTTAAATATATCATATGAAATCATTTATTTTAAAGTGGTATCCAATAATATTAGCATTCATTTGCATGTTATATTCAATTGGGTTAGGATTAGCCGGGAGACAAGAAGAAGCTTTATATTCGGCTCATTGGCCCGGGACAATTTTATTATTCGCAATAGCAATCCGTCAAAGAAGAAAACCATGAGCATCAGTTTTTTTATCATTGGAGGCATCATTTTTTTAGTTTATATGTGCCTAACATTTTGGAACATTTTTTATTCAAATAAAAAACAAAGGGAAGAAAATTATCCCAATTTAAACGATAAAATTGTAAAGGACAAAGATGAAAATATTTAATTATTAGCTGTAAAAGAAAGTCATACTTTTATTTTATCTAGTTTCAATATTATTCATTCTTAATGTAAGTAAGACTTGGGAATATAACAAATTTAAACCCCATTTCTATCTGCTCTACATCGCACAAAACATTACTTTTAATTTACATTTATTTTAAAGTCAACAAATTAACTTCATTAATTCAGCTTTTTATGCAAGAATTAATGAAGTTAATTTGTGTTTGTTAATTCAAATTTTAAACTTGATAATAATTGCTGCAAAGTAATATTTGTTTATTACAACCCCGCAACTTGCCTAAAATTGGGACATCCGATAGTAGATGTGATTATAATTCTAATCGTTATTTTCAATCATTTTATAGGCATCAATTACTTTTTTGACTAATCTATGTCGAACAATATCTTTATCATCCAGATAAATAATTCCTATTCCATCAATATCTTTTAAAACCAACAGAGCTTCTTTTAGTCCAGATATGGTTCTTCGAGGTAAATCAACCTGTCCAGGATCTCCGGTAATCATAAACTTAGCACTCTTCCCCATACGGGTTAAGAACATTTTCATTTGAGAATGCGTAGTGTTTTGTGCTTCATCCAAAATTACAAAAGCGTTATCAAGGGTTCTTCCGCGCATGAATGCCAATGGTGCTATCTGAATAATTCCTTTTAAAATGTAATCTTCTAATTTTTCATTGGGTAACATATCGCGCAACGCATCGTAAAGGGGTTGCATGTACGGGTCTAGTTTTTCCTTCATATCTCCCGGTAAAAACCCTAAATTCTCCCCTGCTTCTACCGCCGGACGCGTCAAAATAATGCGTTTAACTTGTTTTTCTTTTAAAGCTTTAACAGCCATAGCCACTCCAGTATATGTTTTACCGGTTCCTGCAGGACCAACAGCAAATACCATATCATTTTTTTCCATGGTATCGACCAGTAATTGCTGGTTGGGTGTCATCGGTTTAATGATCTTCCCACCTACTCCATGTACTAAAATTTTATCGTGATCGCCCATTCTCTCAACCTGTTTCCCATCACTTAAAATTACACGTTCAATAACATTATTATCAATTGTATTATAACGAGTAAAATGAAGCATTAACCGTTGAAAACGTTTTTCAAACTCGTCTAGAACCTCTTTTTCGCCAAAAGCTTTTATGGTTGTTCCCCGAGCGACAATTTTTAATTTGGGATAGTATTTTTTAATTGTTTCAAGATGAGTGTCTTGAGCGCCCCAAAAGTCTTTTGGAGCGATGTCTATGAGCTCAATTATTCTTTCGTTCAAATGATAATATATTTAGTGTTTTTTAATTTATGGTTAATCTCAATCCAATTCCGTTTGAATTGGTAATTAGATCCAGTCTTGGTTCATTGAATTGTTTGTATCCTGTTGCACTTTGATTGTTATATTCAGTAACTACATTTTTAATTTTATTAGAAAAACCAATTTTAACAGGAATCGCAATTAAAAGTTCAGCAAGGCCAGTAAAAGCAATAATCTTTGGAATTAATCTATCACTTTCATCAACATACACTCCATTCATACCAGACTCAAATCCTGAAATTACGTAAGCAAATATTCCTGTAACTACTAATACTGGACCAGAAATAAGCAATATGTTACCTATAGTTTTCTTTGTTCTGCCGATATTGTAATCCGACAGTAATTTTTCGTTGCTTGCCAGTAGCGCTCTGACTTGAGCCGGCGAAATTTTATTGTTTTCAGTATCGGTAATGTTACCGTTAGAATTGTAAACTAATTTTTGTGAATGCGATTGTAAGCAACAAAAGAAAAAAAGAAGAAAAAATAGCGGTTTGATCATCTGTTAGTTTTAAATTGAAATTAAAATTCTACTTAAATAAAGCTTAAAATACTTTAGCTTTGCGTTTCTCAAATTTAATGAAAATTAGGTTTACTCAATGCCAATAGTTATAAACAAATTTATGTCAATAATTACCCTTACTTCCGATTATGGCTTGAAAGACCACTTTGTAGGTGCGCTGAAAGGGAAAATTTTATCTGAGTATTCCGAGGCACTTATTATTGATATTTCACACGAAATAGATCCATTCAACACAGTAGAAGCAAATTACATAATTGGTGCATCGTATTCCGGTTTTCCAAAAGGTACCGTACATCTTATAGGAGTTGATATGGAATCCAATAAAGAGAACCAACATATTGTCATGCAATGGAACGATCATTATTTTATTGCTGCTGACAATGGTATTTTAAGCATGCTGTCGCAAAAAATTGTGCCACAAAAGATCGTTGCTATTACCATTCATGATCGTTTACCAAATGAGGCAACTGATCTAGATGTCTTTGTAAAGGTGGCCTGTCATCTAGCCAAAGGGGGATTAATGAATGTTATTGGTAAAGAAATCAATACAATCAAGAAAGTCACAAATTTACACGCTACGCTTTCAGATGATGGAAATTCGCTTAAAGGAAATGTGATTTATATTGATCATTTTGGAAATGTCGTTACTAATATTTCAAAAAAATATTTCGTTGAAGTGGCCAAAGGAAGACCTTACGAAATTGTTTTGAAAACCAAAAATATCAAAACAATTTTACCCAACTACTCTGCCATTGCAAGTTCTGATAAATATCCGATCAAATCGTACGAAGGCGAAAAATTAGCCATTTTCAACGAAGCTGGTTTTCTTGAAATTGCCATATTTAGGAGCAATCCTTCTAAGGTAGGTTCTGCAAATAGCTTATTGGGATTGAATTATAGAGATATAGTAAATATAGTATTCAAATAGCAGTGTTCAGTAATCAGTTTAAAAATCTAAAATCGTTAATCTAAAATCATAAATCCCAAATGTTTGTACGAATAGTAAAATTGAGTTTTCACGAGGAACATATTCCTGCATTTTTAGAAAACTTCGAGTTGATGAAAAATAAAATACGAAATGCGTCCGGAAATCGTTTCTTAGAATTGTATCAGGATAAAAACAACAAGAGCATTTTCTTTACATACAGTTATTGGGAAACAGAAGCTGATTTAGAAAATTATAGGAATTCCGAACTTTTTTACGATGTTTGGACATTCACTAAGAAATTATTTAATGACAAACCTGAAGCTTGGAGCGTGGATAAATTAGTTACTTTAGAATAAAAAATAGTTTAAAGTTTAAGGTTTAAAGTTATTGGATTGGGAACTTTAAACCTTAAACATTTCAAACTTTAAACAAAAATAAAATATGAAATCAATAATATTACGAGAGATAAAATCCTTTTTCGGTTCGCCCATAGGTTACCTAGTAATAGCCATTTTTCTAATTATCAACGGATTATTTCTTTGGGTTTTCGAAGGAGATTATAATATTTTGAATACCGGTTTTGCTGATTTAACTCCATTTTTCACCCTGGCGCCTTGGATTTTAATATTCTTGATTCCTGCGGTAACGATGCGTAGTTTTTCGGATGAGAAAAAACAAGGAACATTAGAATTATTGCTTACCAAACCATTAAGTATTTGGCAAATCGTGAACGGAAAATTTCTTGGCGCTTTGCTTTTGATTGTAGTGGCGATTATTCCAACCTTCATTTATGTATCCGTTATTTCTAGTTTAGGAATGCCGGAAGGCAATATCGATATGGGAAGCACCATTGGTTCTTATCTTGGATTATTGTTCTTGATTGCTGCCTATTCAGCTATTGGAATATTCACTTCAACCTTATCTGATAACCAAATTGTAGCTTTTATTGTCGCTGTATTTTTATGTTTTTTCTTCTATTTTGGATTTGAAGGCTTAGCTTCTGTTGTTCCAAACATGTCTTCCATAATCGCTTCATTAGGAATGCAAGATCATTTCAAAAGTATGAGCCGAGGCGTATTAGACACCAGAGATATATTTTATTTTACAAGCATAACCGTTGTCTTTCTATCCTTGACAGTTTATAATCTAAAATCTTTCAAATCGTAATGACTACTTTTAAGAAAAATAACCTAAAATCAGTATTGATTATCCTTGCCGTTGTAGTGGTTGCGAATGTAATAGGAAGTTCCTTTTTTCATCGTTTTGATTTAACAAAAGATAAAAGATACACGCTTTCCCCTGCTTCTTTAAATATAATCAAGCAAGTTCAAAATCCGTTGTATATAAAAGTTTATATGCAAGGCGATTTACCTGCCGAATTCAAACGTTTACAACAAGAAACGAAACAATTACTGGAAGAATTTCAGGCATACAACTCCAATATTGTTTTTGAATTCGTAGATCCTTTGGAGAACGAAGACGCCAGCATGGACAACATTAAAGACTTGTATCGAAAAGGGCTTACGCCAATAAACATAACCGTTGACGACAAAGGGAAGCAATCTCAAGCGATGGTTTTTCCTTGGGCAATTGCCGTTTATGACAATAAGGAAGTAAATATTCCATTGTTGAAAAATATTATGGGTGCGTCAACTACTCAGAAAGTAATCGGATCTGTACAGCATTTGGAATACTCCATTGCCGAAGCTTTTAATAAGATTACTAAAGCCAAACAAAAGAAAATCGCTGTCATTAAAGGAAACGGTGAATTGCAGGATATTTTGATGGCCAAATTTCTTCTGCAAGTGCGTGAAAGTTATTTTATCGGACCTTTTACTTTAGATTCAGTTGCAAAAAGTCCTATTGCCAGTTTGCAAGCTTTAGAGAAATATGACTTAGCTGTTATTGCTAAACCTACTGAAACGTTTACCGATGCTGAGAAACAAGTTTTAGATCAGTTTATCGTCAACGGCGGCAAAACATTGTGGCTAATTGACCAAGTTTCGGTAGAAATGGACAGTTTATACAATCCTTCTGGAACTACTTTGGCGTATCTGAGAGATTTAAATTTGAATGATATGTTCTTTAAATACGGCATTCGAATCAACCCTGATTTAGTAAAAGATGAACAAGGAAGTCCCATAAAACTGGCTACTGGAGAACAAGGAAGTGCAACACAATTTCAAGAATTTAATTGGAAATTTGCGCCGCAAGTGTATCCAAACAGTTTGCATCCTATTGTGAAAAATTTGGGCGGAATCAAATTTGATTTTGCAAATCCAATCGATACCCTAAAAAATGGAATTAAGAAAACCATTTTGTTGGAATCCTCACAATATTCGAAAAAAATAGGAACTCCAACAGCGATAAATTTAAACATTGTTGCCGAAAAAACTTCGCCAAACGATTACCCAAACAAAGGGAAAATTCCACTTTCAGTTTTATTAGAAGGTTCGTTTCATTCCATGTATGAAAATAGAGTACTGCCCTTCGAACAAAAAACATTTCAAGCCATAGGACAAAAAAACAAGATGATTGTGATTTCGGATGGTGATTTGATAAAAAACCAATTGGACAAAAACTTCCAACCAATAGAATTGGGCTACGATCAAAGGTCTGGTAATTTGTATGATAATAAAGATTTCCTCATAAATTGTGTCAATTATCTATTGGATGATACGGGACTTATTAACATTCGAAGTAAAGATCTTGATTTACCGTTATTGGATAAAGAAAAAGTTTATGAAAACTATACGCGAACACAAATCCTAACTATCGGGCTTCCAATTCTTATTTTGGTACTTTTTGGTGTCGTATTTACTTTCCTTCGAAAAAGAAAATACAGCAAATAGATGTTAATAAAAAAGTTTCCAAACTAGAATAGTTTACGATATATTTGTAGAATGTATCGTATTTCGGATTTAAAGAAATACCTTAAAAAATAAAACAAAACAGATGAAATTTATAGTATCGAGTTCGTACTTATTGAAGCAATTACAAGTTTTAGGTAACGTTATCAACAGCAGTAACACTTTGCCTATTTTAGATAACTTTTTATTTGATTTAGACCATAATGTGCTAACGGTTTCTGCTTCTGATTTAGAGACAACCATGTCTGCTACGTTAGGAATTGATTCAGAAAGTAAAGGAAGCGTTGCTGTCCCTGCAAAATTGCTTTTGGAAATCCTTAAAACATTTCCGGAACAGCCCTTAACTTTTACGGTTGAAGAAAACAGTACGATTGAAATCAGTTCTAATTCTGGAAAATATGCCTTGGCGTATGCTCCGGGAGACGAATTTCCAAAATCGGTTCACTTAGTTGATCCATCTGTAACGCTAATTCCTGCTGATGTTTTGGCAACAGCCATAAGCAAAACAATATTTGCTGCCGGAAACGATGATTTACGTCCGGTTATGTCTGGAGTATTCTTCCAGTTTTCGCCACAAGGATTGACATTTGTAGCAACTGATGCACACAAATTAGTAAAATATGCGCGTACGGATGTAACGGCTTCTCAAGTGGCTGATTTTATTATGCCAAAGAAACCTTTGAACATATTGAAAAATATTCTTGGAACTTCAGATGCTGAAGTAAAAATTGAATATAATGATTCGAATGCTACTTTTTCTTTTGATAATTATGTTTTAATGTGTCGCTTAATTGATGGAAAATATCCAAATTACGAAGCGGTAATTCCAAAAGAGAATCCAAATAAATTAATGATTGACCGTTCTCAGTTTTTGAGTTCTGTGCGTCGTGTAGCGATATTTTCGAACAAAACTACACACCAAATTCGTTTAAAAATCGCTGGTGCTGAATTAAATGTTTCTGCTGAAGACATTGACTATTCAAACAAGGCCGAAGAAAGATTGACATGTGATTATCAAGGGGATGATATGCAAATAGGCTATAATTCTCGTTTCTTGACTGAAATGCTGACTAATCTGCAATCTGATATGATTATGCTTGAAATGTCATTACCAAACAGAGCCGGAATCCTTACTCCTGTTGATGGATTAGAAGAAGGAGAAACAGTGACGATGCTAGTAATGCCGGTAATGCTGAACAGTTAATTCAGTTTAAAAATACGCTATTAACCAAACCATTTTTATATTTAAGAAACCGTTCCGATAAATCGGGACGGTTTTTTGCTTTTATTCATTTCTCTTTGTTTCATTCCGAAGTAGGATAAATCTCATATTGTTTTTCCCGCTTCAATGATTAGCTATGATTGCTCATGTTAGTGGGTTTGCTTCGTTCCTCGCAAAGACAAACTGAACACTAAATACTAACTAAATCACGCCCATTTTTTTCATCAGGAAAGTTGCGCTTCTATTTTTACAAATTCCATCGTGTAACTTATAATCAAAGTGAAGCTCATCATTTATAATTTCTACTTCAAAGCATTTATTAGTTAGACTATTTGGGTATTCATTTGTAGTTAAACAAACCTCAATATCATGGGTTGCTATAGCTCCAATGGCTTTTTTAGCTATTACTTTTTTGACTACTTCAATTGTTCCATTTCGTTTATCATCAGAGTTTGTTCCACGTAAAATTTCGTCCAATAAAACAAATGCAGGTCTATTTTCGAGCTCGTCCATGATTTGCTTTAAGCGCTTTATTTCAGCAAAGAAATACGATTCACTATCGGACAAAGAATCGGATAATCGCATCGAAACCAAAACGGGTAACGGATGAATATTTGCTTGGCTTGCACAAACAGGCGAACCTATCCCAGATAAAACCATATTAATTCCTAAACTTCTCAAAAAAGTACTTTTTCCTGACATATTTGAACCTGTTAAAATCATAAACGATTGCGGTTGAAAACGTACATTATTGCCTATTCTGGTTTTTGGATTTAGTAAAGGATGACTTAAATCTGTAAAATCAACTTCAAAATTTTCATTTAAAGTTGGGAATACAAAGTCAGGGTTGTTATAAGACATATTGGCTAAACTATTCAGCATTTCAAATTCGCCTATAACATTGAGCCATTCTTCAAGTGCTTCGGCATGATCATTTTTCCATTGAATTAGGGATTTTAAGACATGAAGATTAAATAAAAAAGTTCCATTAAAAACGATAGCTGTAACGAAATTTGAAATGCTATCCATCTTAGAAAACAAGTCGGCTAACTGTTTCAAATGAATGCTCGCATTTTCTTTCTTAAATTTTAGTTTTTGCTGCAAAGCAATTAGTTTTTCCGACTTAAAACTTTCTTCTTCAATTTTTTGTAAAAGCAAACTATATTGTTGAATGGTTTTATCGATTGCAGTGGAATTGGCTATTTCGCATTGAATTCGCTTCATAAATCTGCCTAAAACTATTAAGTTAAATACGAATAAATACGATAAAATCGAAGCGAAAACAAGATTTGAAGATACAATATACGCTATCAAAAATCCTAGAAAAAGTAATGGTGATACATAAGAAATGTATACGCTTGACTTGGATAAAGTAATGCTATTGAAAGTAGTCCACTTGAGCAAGGTTTCATAATTCGATCGATTGTCATTTCCTACTTTGGCAAAAGCCAAAAACTCCTGACGCCAATCTAATTTTTCGGCTAATTCTTTGATTGCTTGTTGATTATTTCTAATTTGATCATTTGGTAAAAGTATCAAAAGTTGATTTGCTAATCTCTTTTTACCAACATAAGTGGCCGTTCTGTTACAGTTTTGAAACAATGAATGTTCTCCAAAAATATCTAAATCGTATGCGTAAGGATGTTGAAAATCTATGAATTCCTCTCCGTTTTCAAAAGGAATTATACTTTTTTGTAAATAGGAAATTTCATTTTCATTGATTGAGATAAGTGCATTCTGGATTTGCTTTTGGAAAAGTAGTTTTGTGTGCAAACGCATTAAAAAAATGAATAACCCTAAAAGAACTGCTGCAATAAATAAATAAACAAGTTCACTATTTTTGATATAGAAGTACAGGCAAATCGTGAAAGATACAATCGTTAGCAATCGCAATACACTTATTTGATTGTAGTTGCTGTTAATTTTTTTTAACAAAACAATATACGCTTCTAATTTTTCTTGATATGTTTTCATAATTTATCTTAATGAGGAACAAATATAGTACAAATGGTGTGGTATAATTATCTAAACTGAATCCTAATATAATGCCATCGCTATAATCTAGGAGATACTCAAAAATTAATATAAGTAGTAGCAGTGCGCATTACAATTGTATTCTATTTTACTTACTTTTGCCTAAAATAGAACATATTTATGATACCTCATGATTCCATAGTAGCACTGGCAACACCCTCTGGAGCGGGTGCTATAGCCATAATTCGAATTTCTGGTGAAGATGCAATTACGATAGGAAATACAGTTTTTAAATCTATAAAAAACAAGGAATTAACAACCCAAAAAACACATACGCTACATTTGGGGCATATTATGGACAATAACAAAACTTTGGATGAAGTTTTAGTATCTATTTTTAAACGACCTAATTCGTATACTGGCGAAAATACGATTGAAATTTCGTGCCACGGTTCTACGTATATCCAACAACAAATTATCCAGTTATTGCTGCGTAAAGGTTGCCGAATGGCAGATCCGGGTGAATTCACGCTCCGCGCGTTCCTAAATGGAAAACTCGATTTGTCACAAGCCGAAGCTGTTGCTGATTTGATTTCTTCTGATAACGAAGCCTCACATCAAATAGCCATGCAACAAATGCGGGGTGGTTTTTCTAATGAAATTGCTAAACTCCGTGAAGAACTGTTGAATTTTGCTTCACTGATTGAACTCGAATTAGATTTTGCCGAAGAAGATGTTGAATTTGCAGACAGAACTCAATTTCACGAATTGTTGAATCGAATTGAATTTGTCCTAAAACGATTAATCGATTCGTTTGCCGTAGGAAATGTAATTAAAAACGGAATTCCCGTAGCTATTGTGGGTGAACCCAATGTCGGGAAATCAACACTTTTGAATGCTTTATTGAATGAAGAACGCGCCATCGTTTCGGAAATTGCCGGAACAACACGTGACACTATTGAAGACGAATTGGTCATTGGCGGAATTGGTTTCCGATTCATCGATACGGCTGGAATTCGGGAAACGAAAGATGTGGTAGAAAGTATTGGTATCAAAAAAACATTCGAAAAAATAGAACAAGCGCAAGTAGTCGTTTTTCTTTTTGACAGTTCTGAGTTTAAAGTCTCAGGTTTAAAGTTAAAGGTAGAACTAGAAAAAATTAAGAATCAATTTCCGTTGAAACCTCTGGTAATAATTGGCAACAAAGCCGACAAATTAGAAGAAATAGAAATTGTTAATTTAAGAAATGAAATTCCCGAAATCTTACTTATTTCTGCCAAAGAAAAACTGGGAGTTGAGGATTTAAAGAATCAATTACTCTCCTTTGTAAATACTGGCGCCTTACGCAATAACGAAACCATCGTAACTAATACCAGACATTACGATTCGTTACTTAAAGCACTTGAAGAAACCACAAAGGTAAAATACGGAGTCGAAACCAACTTGTCTAGCGATTTAATGGCTATAGACATCCGAGAGGCCTTGTACCATTTCGGAATGATAACCGGTCAAGTAACCAATGACGAATTGTTGGGTAATATTTTTGCTAATTTTTGCATCGGAAAGTAATTACCATTCTCTTATTTGTTAACCACCTATTTTTGTTGACTTTACAACGATTATCTTTCTTTTATTTGTTGCCAATTAACACTTTATTCGTTATATTTGTTGTTCAATTGTTGCCCATGTAATGATTTTGTTGCCCAAATGCTAATGGCAACAAGCTCGGCCAAATGATGCTACCTATTGCTACATTTCGCTACATAACGCAACATAATGCAACACGTTATGAGTAGTAATATGGCCATACCGAAAACCTGTACTTATTGTGGCAAAGCCTATATAGCTAAAACTACTTTAACCCGTTATTGTTGCCTAAAATGTAATTCCAGGCACTGGAAGCAAAAAGCCAAAGAAGAGAAAATCCAAAACTCTTTAATTGCGCAACAGCAAACAATGCAAAGTCAGCAAACCTTGCCAACTGCAAATCCAGCCTCATTACAATCAAAAAACTATCTATGTGTTCAAGATGCAGCCGAACTAATTGGTGTTAGCAGATGGACAATAAACAGGATGATTAAGCGTGGTGATTTGATAATTCACAAGTTTGGCAGGAAGAAAATAATTGAGCGTTCACAAATAGATAAACTTTTTAATTGATGGTATTATGAAAGTAACTTTAAGACAAAGGCAAAAAGGAAATAAAACAAGCTTGTATCTGGATTACTATAAAAATGGTAAAAGAGAATATGAATATTTAGGTCTATACCTCATCCCGGAACCTGAAACAGGTAAATTAACGCAAGCTCAAAAAGACGAAAACAAAAAAATCCTTTCTTTGGCTGAAAGCATTCGTTCTAAAAGGCATTTAGAAATTCAAAACGGAATGTATGGATTCAATGATCAAGAAAAACTAAAAGGCTTCTTCTTAATCTATATGGAAACATTAGCCGAAAAGAGATTGGAAAGTAAAGGGAACTATGATAATTGGGATAGTACCATCAAGCATTTACGCAAGTTTTGTCCAAGGGATATTTCTTTTGGTCAATTAGATAGCAAGTTCGTTGAAGGCTTCAAAGAGTATTTAACAAAAACTGCCAAAACACCAGGAGACAAACTATTATCCGCTAATTCCGCTCAATCTTACTTCAACAAATTTAGAGCAGCTTTAAAACAAGCTGTAAAAGATGGCATCATAAGAACAAATCCAGGTGAACAAGTCGACGGCTTACCTCAAGGCGATAGCGAAAGAGAGTTTCTAACCTACGAGGAATTACAAAACGTTGTAAAATACGAATGTGAAATCCCTATCCTTAAAAAAGCTTTTATATTCAGTTGTATGTCTGGATTAAGATGGTCGGATATAAACAAAATGGTTTGGTCTGAAATTCAACATTCAGATGATTATGGTTGGTACATCCGTTTCAGACAAAAGAAAACCAAAGGAGCAGAAACTTTACCTATATCAGATCAAGCTCGTGATTTATTGGGACTAATTGACGAACCTACAGAAAGAGTTTTCAAAGGATTAAAATACAGTGCCTGGCATAATCTTAAACTTCAGCAATGGGTTATGAAAGCGGGTATTAGTAAAACAATTACTTTTCATTGTGCTCGTCATACTTATGCAACTTTACAACTAACTTTGGGTACTGATATATTTACGGTATCAAAATTATTAGGTCACAAAGACATACGTACAACTCAAGTCTACGCCAAAATAATAGACGAAAAGAAAATGGAAGCCGCTAACCGCATTAAACTTGACTTCTGATATGGAACTAACAATTTTTAAAAGCATTATTTATGGTGAATTAAAGCCTTGGGGAAGTAGTGCAGTTAATGAAAAATTTTATCGCCAAAACTTATCACCAAGCTTCATAAAACCAACACATTCTATTAATGAGTACTACAATGCATTAAAAGAGCTTCACAAAGACAAACCCAATTTATTTAAAGAAGATGGTTTAGAAACCTATTTAGTGCAGCCAGACACCCATATTCAACACGAAATTCTATATCCACTAATAGAAATATCTTCAGAGGATCCCGCAACCTCAACCCAGAAGTTTTATCACTTTCTTCTATACAATGAAACAACACGTTTAACTGACAGAGTTTTTAAATGTATCAATAAAGACATTGAAGAAATTCAAAAAAAAGAAATTATTCAAAATGTAGTAAAATCGTGTAAAGATCTATTACTAAGAATTGGAACAGACCAACAATCCTTTCCGAAAACAGAATTAACAAGCTATGTAATACCGCAACTTATTACTAACGTTATTCGTTTTCTAAAAGAAACCGAAAAACTTTACCCGCAATACCTTTACGATTTACCAGCTACCATAAACGAACTATTTGGCGAATTACTGCAACAAGCCACTCCTAACATAAACATAGATAAAACTACTCCTGAATTCCAAACAGTATCTGATATTCTTTTAGGCATTGATGATTATAAGTTAGAAAAAGATTCTCGTTTCTCATTTGGTTTCAATGGTGATTTAGTTAAACTAAATTCAGTTCTATTGGCTTTAAACAAACATATTGAGCTTCTATTTGATGGAAAAACATCCGTTGATGAATTGGTTACCGTTCTAACCAGCAAGAATTTAGACTTAGGTGCTCCACAAATTCATATCGGATGTCAAACTAACATATTCAATCATGTTTGGCGTAAATTAAAACCAAAATTTAATAATCTTGGGGCGACTTCACTAGCAGCTTCAAAACTTTTTTATTCTAAATCAGACATCCTATTAAGCAAAAGCAATTTAGAAAAAAAGGTTAGTGACTATCCTGAAAATATTGAAACTATTGACAATATTATTAATCAATTACTCACGTTACGCAAAAAAGTTATCAAATATTCAGTTGTTAACATTTACAATGTTAACAACTTATGTAGCCTAAAAATATAGTTATGCCGCTTTTCTAGGTTTTGATAATGCTGC
>JAFCUE010000048.1:0-20030 GCA_051990185.1 Flavobacterium sp. DT2-2
TATAACAGAAAAAGAAGACATTCTGCATTGAAATATGCAACTATTGAAGAATTTAACAATCAAATTAATTACAAAAATGTAGCTTAACTTAATGTGTAGTTTTTATTTGCATATCCACAAAAGATATGAAAAAAAAGGCTTACTGTTAAAAGTAGCCCTTTGTCTTGAATTTATTTAGTTGGTTAGTAGTGATAAAAAATATCCAAATAGGTTTCGACAATATGAATTGGATAAAAATGAAGCGTGAAAAAACACAACGTCAAATCTCAATTCCAATACTTCCAAAAGCACAAGAAATCAGCGCTAAATATTTAATAGAAAGTAGTTTTGTAATCCCTGTTTTAAGCTATCAAAAATTCAATGCCTACCTTAAAAGAGATTGCTATCCTTACAGAAATAGATAAAAGAATTACACACCATACGGCTAGGAAAACATTTGCCTCTACAGTTTTGCTTTACAATGATGTTCCAATGGAAATATTTTCCGAATTATAAGGACACTCCAATATGACAATCACTCAGGAAAGATTCGGTAAAGTAGTTCAGAAGAAGGTAAGTGAGGAAATGCAAAAGTTAAAATTAAGAATAGGAAAAATGCCAATTTAGCAATAGTACAAAAGAGAATGACCGCTAAGATGAATCAGCGGTCATTTTTTACTTTAAAGTTAGATTTAATTTACGGTGTTACATTTATTATGTTGACTAAACACATGTTGCCTCCAATAACAAAAACAAAAAATTTTCAAGGAAGATAATCACTGATCAGTTTATAGTGAAGCGTTTTCTAAAATGATATTAACATCCTAGTTGTCAGCTAAATTGTCAACTAAAAATAAAAAACCCTGTAAATCAATTATTTACAGGGTTTTTTGTGGAGTCGCCGGGAATCGAACCCGGGTCCAAACAAGCAACTAAAAAGCTTTCTACGCGTTTATTTCCTGATTGAGTTTTCGATAGTGTGCTAGGCCAGAAACAGCCACACGCTACTTATCTTCTTAATTTTGAAATCCACCCGAAGCTTATGGAAATCTAGGTTTATTTTTACGGTTCTCCTAGACTGAACGCCACAAACCAAGGCTTTCAAGGAGAATCCAGCTTTCCTATCTGATAGGAACTTGGCGTAATCGTACTATAATTCGGATTATGCAGCTAAAGCGTAGTTATTTTCGCCGTGTAAAATGGTAAGATCTTATATTTACGAGCAAGGTCTCAATGCTCGACGTGCTTACTGATCAATTCGACTTGCTGTCAAAACCAGTCGACCCCTTTTTATTTAAAATCAAAAAACTGAATTTAAGTCTGCAAAGGTACACTTTTTAACTTAAAAAAGTATCCCTAGATTCGAACTCAATTATTAATACTTTATTCGTTTATTTTTATTCGTCTTTCAATTTGAAAGGATAGTCTCCAAACAACACTGCTAGTTTCCTTACGTCGTATGTTTTTCTGGTAAATTTATTCGAAAGTGCAATAATAGTGACGCTTTCTTTTCTTAAAGTAATGTAGGATGATGTATTCCCATGCCACCAACCGTTGTGAAAATAGAAGTTTTGACCATTTTGCCAATTAATCATTCTAATCCCTAATCCATAATTTTTGGTACCTTTTCTTTCGTTGCTATACCCTTGGTACACTTGTTTTTGAAGATCAGGAGTCAAAAATTTTGAACTATTCCTAGCTCTGTCAAATTTCAATAAATCTCGTGGCGTAGAATAAATATTTTTATCGCCATAAATCGCATCCAAATAGTCTTTGCCTATTTCTACTTTATTCCCTTTGTAGGAGGTAACGGCGGAATCTTTATCTCTCTCGTAGTCAAAAACATAAGTGTTTTTCATGCCCAGTGGTTGAAAAATAATTTGTTTCATCGCATCTTCATAAGAAAGTTTTGTGATTTTTTCGATTATTAAAGCCAACATGGCATAATTAGTATTGCAATAACTAAAGCGTGTGTCTGTTTTAAACTCTAAACCAATATTTTTTGTTGCCATAATAGTCAAAATATCTTGGTTTGTTAGCCTGTTATGCCTATCCCAGACTGTTTTGTCCCGATCTGTAAAGTAGGCATAATTACGCATACCGCTTCTATGATTCAACAAGGTTCGAATAGTAACATCTGGATAAGGGAATTCCTTTAAAATTGTATTCACTTTCTGATCTAAGTCAATCCTTTTTGCATTTACTAATTTTAGAATCGCAGTAGCTGTGATCACTTTACTCACCGAGGCAATATGCAGTGGAGTAGATTTAGTTATTATTTTTTTAGCTCTAAAATTAGAATACCCTTCGTACTGTTCGTAAATAATTTGGCCATTTTTAGCAACGAGAAAACTCCCGTTAGCACTATTGTTAGGCCAGTTTTTTTTGTAAAAAGAGTCAATAGAAGCCTTTTTTGTTTGAATATATTGAGCAGGTAACTTTGGCTCAGATTCTTTGAAAGGCTTCATTACAGGCAATGTACTTTTAGGGAGTTGCGCATCATTTAACTCGATTTTCTTTTTCTCTTTATTGCAAGAGCTCAAAACCAAAAAAAGAAGCGATATATGTAGTATCTTTGTGTTTTTTGTAAGATTCATTTTCAAAGTGATAGAAAAGCAAATATATAGAATCAATGTCTTTTGATACACTGTTTTTTTGAAACCTTAACAGTACTTTATAACTAAGCATTCCTTGAGTTTTTGTATAGTTTTGTACATCAGTGTTTAAAAGTACCTAACTTCCCGAATTGTACTAAAAAATAAATCATTTTTAGATTAAATTGTTATATTTGTAACAATAATGTATTGTAAAGTTATATTAAAATAAAAAAAAGCCAAGATAATATATGAAATTTGGAATCATAAAAGAAAGAAAAAATCCACCAGACAGAAGAGTTATTTTTTCACCAGATGAGCTTACGAAATTAAAAAAACAATACCAAAATTGTTCCATAAAAGTAGAAAGTTCTGATATTCGGATATTTACTGATGAGGAATATAGTAATGTAGGAATTGAAGTTGCTGATGACATCAGTGATTGTGATGTTTTATTTGGAGTCAAAGAAGTTCCTTTAGAAAATTTAATTCCCAATAAGGCTTATTTCTTTTTTTCTCATACCATAAAAAAACAGCCCTACAATAGAAAATTATTACAGGCTATTTTAGAGAAAAATATTGATTTGTATGATTACGAAACTATTGTAGACGAACACAATCGAAGATTAATTGGTTTTGGACGTTATGCAGGAATTGTGGGTGCATACAATAGCATTAGAGCTTTCGGCATAAAATTCGAGTTATTCAAATTGCCAAAAGCGGAATCATTATCTGGAAAAGAAGCTTTAATTGCACATTTAAAACGCTTGGTTTTACCACCATTAAAATTTGTAATTACGGGTACTGGAAAAGTAGGAAATGGTGCCAAGGAAATCTTAGATGCTATAAAAATTAAGGAAGTTTCAGTTGAAAACTATTTGACAAAAAACTATACACAACCTGTTTATACCCAGATTGATGTATTGGATTATAACAAACGCAAAGACGGTCAAATATTGAATTTTACCGACTTTTACGATAATCCAAAGGAATATGTTTCAGATTTTGAACGATTTACTATGATCTCTGATGTGTATATTTCTGGACATTTTCATGCCAATGATGCTCCCGTAATTTTAAGTCGAGAGATGCTTCAATCCAAAGATTGTAAAATTAAAATTGTTGCTGATGTCTCATGTGATGTGAATGGTCCTATTGCTTGTACGCTTCGATCATCTACAATTGCAGAACCTTTGTATGGTTACTTATCAACAGAGCATAAGGAAGTTGATGTTTTTCATCCTGCAGCAATCGTAGTTATGGCAGTTGATAATTTGCCATGTGAATTACCAAAAGATGCGAGCGAAGGATTTGGAGAAATGTTTTTAGAACATGTTTTTTCTTCATTTTTCAATGGTGATAAAGATGAAGTACTGAAAAGAGCTAAAATAACTGAACGAGGAAAATTAACTCCAAGATTTAGTTATCTCCAAGATTTTGTAGATGGGAAGTAATTTTTATTTTGATGAGTTAAAAAAACAGTTGTAAAATTAATTTTGCAACTGTTTTTTTTTAAAATAGCAAGCATTGTTTATAAATCAATTTTTTGTTACCACTAAATTCATATAATACGATTGATTTTTTGTTCAAAATAAGATTATTTACTTTTTTAGCCTGTCTTTTCTTATTTTAACACAAAAAATAGATTTTTTTTGAAAATTTAAGATTTAATAGTTTTAAAAACCAAAATAAAAATCTAATTTGCCTTCGGCAACTCTTAATTATATGTCAGAATAAGAATTGTCTTTAATATAAGGAACCATTAACCCAAAAAGACCAATGAGAACTAACCTTACTTTACTATTATTTTTACTTATTTCTTTTGCTGTATTAGCTCAAAAAGATGAAACTAAACAGGCTCAAGCCGAATTTAAAAACGGTAACTCAAATGGAGCTTTATCTACATTAGTGAAAAGTGAATATTTAATCATTAATGCAACGTATGATGATAAGTCTGAATTTTATAAATTAAAAGCAGAAATCTATAAAAGTATTGCAGACAAAAATATTGATCCTACGGCAAACTTAACTGCCGCTGTTGCTGCTTACAACCAATTGATGTTTGAGGAAGATCTTGGCGCACAGTTCAAATATACTTTGAAAGCGAAAGAAGCTATTAAGTTGATTAAAAATGAAATGGAAAATACTGTTAATAAGGATATTAAAGCTGAAAAGTATGCTGAAGCAGCAAAAAAAATGTACAGTTTGTATGAATTAGATAAAAAGGATACTATTAATCTATATCTGTCAACATCCTATTATATGAAGATGAAAGATTATGATGCGGCTCTTGCTAACTACAAAGAATTACGCAAAATAAACTACACAGGCAAAGGCATGGAGTACTATGCTGTAAACAAGAAAACAAATGTAGAAGAGTTATTTTTGTCTGTTAGTGACAGAGACATTAATATAAAAGCGGGTTTACATGATAAACCAAAAAATGTTACTGCTAAATCTAAAAAGAATGAAATTTTCCTGAATATGGGTTTCATTTACAGTGAAAAAAAGGACCTAAAATCTGCTGAAAGTATTTACAAAGAAATGATTGCTTACAATCCTAAAAGCACAGAACCTTACTTAGAATTAGCATACACCTTGCTGGATCAAAAGAGGGCATTAAGTGAACAAATGAGTCTTCTGGGAACTTCCACAAGTGAAATGCTTGCCTATGATAAACTAAAGATAAAAATGGATGATGTCGTTAAAGAGGCAATTTCTTTCTTAGAAAAAGCTAATGCAATAGAACCCAAGAATACAATTGTTTCCGAATTATTACTTAAGTTATATCGATCAATGGATTTATCTGCAGAATACAATGCTTTGAAAGCTAGAATGTAATTCCCCTAAATTATTAAACATAATAAAAGCCCTGAATTCTAAAAGAATTGCAGGGCTTTTTGTTTAAATCAGAGCGTTCTTTATTTGAGACTTCCAACCATATCCTCTGGTTTTACCCAAGCATCAAAATCTTCTGAAGTTACATAACCCAAACGAACAGCTTCTTCTTTTAAAGTTGTTCCGTTTTTATGTGCAGTTTGTGCAATTTCGGCTGATTTATAATATCCAATTTTTGTATTCAAAGCCGTAACTAACATCAATGAATTGTCTACCAATTCTTTGATGCGTTTGTAATTTGGTTCGATACCTTGAGCACAATGTTCGTCAAAAGACATACAAGCATCACCCAATAATCTTGCTGATTGGAGGAAATTTGCAGCCATTAAGGGTTTAAAAACATTCAATTCATAATGACCTTGCATTCCTCCGACAGTAATAGCAACATCATTTCCCATAACTTGCGCGCAAACCATCGTCAATGCTTCGCATTGTGTTGGGTTTACTTTTCCTGGCATGATGGAGGATCCCGGTTCATTTTCTGGAATAATGATTTCTCCAATTCCGGAGCGTGGTCCTGAAGCTAACATACGCACATCATTGGCAATTTTATTCAATGAAACAGCCAGTTGTTTTAAGGCTCCATGTGTTTCTACTATGGCATCGTGTGCAGCCAACGCCTCAAATTTATTTTCGGCAGTAACGAAAGGATGTCCTGTAAATTCAGCAATATATTCCGCTACTTTTACGTCATATCCTTCTGGAGTATTTAATCCTGTTCCTACTGCAGTACCGCCTAGCGCGACTTCTGATAAGTGAGCTAAGGTGTTTTTAACCGCTTTCATACCGTAGTTTAATTGCGCTACATAACCTGAGATTTCTTGTCCTAAAGTAAGTGGTGTAGCATCCATTAAATGTGTACGTCCTATTTTTACGACAGTATTAAACTCAATAGCCTTAGCGTGTAGTGTATCTCTTAATTTTTCAACACTTGGAATGGTAACTTCTACAACTGCTTTATAGGCAGCAATATGCATTCCTGTTGGGAAGGTGTCATTTGAAGATTGTGATTTATTGACATCATCATTGGCGTTAATAAACTGTTCGCCTTCGCCAATATTAAATCCTTTCAGCACCTGCGCACGATTAGCAATTACTTCATTGACGTTCATGTTACTTTGTGTACCAGAACCAGTTTGCCAGATCACTAATGGAAATTCATTATCTAATTTTCCAGCCAGGATTTCGTCACACACGGCACCAATGGCATCTCTTTTTTCAAGGGGTAATACTCCTAAATCACAATTGGCGTAAGCCGCTGCTTTTTTAAGATAAGCAAAACCTTCAATAATTTCCTTTGGCATGGAAGCCGATGGACCTATTTTGAAGTTATTTCTGGAACGTTCTGTTTGTGCGCCCCAATATTTATCTGCTGGAACTTGCACTTCACCCATGGTGTCTTTTTCTATTCTGAATTTCATTTTGTTGTTATTTAGAAAAAATTATTTTGTTTATTACGTTTTTTAGCCCTGATGGGAATGGAAATCCTTTTATTTTTATTTTCAAAAATAAAAGATTGGAGTGTACAGCGGGAAATAGCTCCAAATTCTGAGTTCAAAAATAAGGATAATTCCTTTTTTATAAAAATTGATTGGTAGTTTTTATGGTTTTTTATTGGTACGAAAAGGAATTAAACTTACATTTGTGCCTACATTCAAAATTCCGGAAAACATGTTTGAATTTTCACAGTATTTAGGCTTTTTACTTTTCTTAACCATCCTTACAATTGGGTTTTGGTTGATGTTTTTTCTAGTTGGTTTCGTATCTTATTGGATAGGAGGGGCAAGTTGGGAGGCATACAAAGAGAAAAGAGCAAAAAAGAAGCAAGAACAATCAGTTTAATCTTTTTGTTAAATAAAAAAAGGACTCCTAATTACGGGTCCTTTTTTTTATGTCTTTTTTTTTAATTTTTACATTTGTTAAAAAAGAAAAAGGACCCATTTTCACGAGTCCTAATTTTTTTATCCTTGATAATCTCCTTCACTATCGTTTTGATTTCGCTTAGGTTGTTCTCTTTCGTTTTTTGCTTTGTTAAAACGGTACGTGAATGATAGGGTAAACTGTCTTTCTCTCCACTGCATTTCACTATAAGAACTTACAACACCTGGAAGAAATGTCTCCATCATTCTTTTTCTTGAATTGAATACATCGCTGATGTTGAATGAAAGTGTTCCTTTGTCTTTTAAAACGTCTTTACTCAACGCTAAGTTTGCACCAAAAACACCTAAACTTCTCCCTTGTGCATTATTTTGCGGTCCATTATAGGTAGCATTTGTTTGCCAGTCAATTTTGTATGGCAAGGTAATTTTTGAAGTCAGTCTTGTGGACCAAGATGTTGCTACGTTATCAAAATTTTGTACTACTTCCTTATTTTTAAAATCGATATAGGTAAAATCTCCTTGAGTTTCGTTCCTGAAAAAATTGAAGTTACTGTTTAATTTCCACCATTTGAAAGGAGAATAGTTCAACGTAAATTCAAATCCCAATCTATATTCTGTAGCTAAGTTTATTGGTGAGCTTATGATAACAGGCGTACGTGTATCTGCACCACCATTAACTTGTGTTACCTCACCATTTACAACTGTATCTTCTCCATCAATTACAGTCACAATAAATTCACCAGATTCTCTACGAGCAAATTGAAATGAATCGGTAGTTTTGTTTACATATAAGGAAGTATTAAAGGTTAATTTATCCCATCTTTTTATGTATCCAAAATCTAATGCATCTGTAAAAGCAGGGTCAATATCAGGGTTTCCAACAAATATGTTTATGTTGCTTGACAAGTTGTTAAAAGGATTTAGTAATCGTCCTCTAGGTCTTTGTACTCTTCGGCTATAACTTACAGATGTACTACTTTTATCTGATATTGCATAGGTTAAGAAGGCGCTTGGGAAAAAATTATTGTATTTTTTAGTATTGAAATCATTGGTTGCTAATTGATTGATTTCAATATTAGAATCTTCAAATCGCAATCCAAAAAGAGCAGAGAACTTATTAAATTTCACTCCATATTGTGTGTAAACTGCATTTACTTTTTCTTTATATTGTAGTGTGTTAGTGAAATTTGTATTTATTTTACCATCATTAACTACACTGTAATCGGTAAGTAATTCGGAGAAATCACCACGATATCCTGCTTCAAACTGGCTACTTTTTCCAAAGGGTAGTACGTAATCCATTTGTAGTAAGTTTCTACTTTGATTTTGATTATTAATGGTATTGTCAAATTTTACCACACTTGTATTAGTTCGGGTGTCCGTGATTAACGCATCATTAAATTCATCACTAGTAGAAAATGAGCCATCAAAAGTTAATTTATGACCGTCTTTTTTGAATTTCTTAGTGAAGTTAGTTGTGAATTCTACATTTTCACTGTCGCTATTTTCTAAATTGATACGGTTACGGGTGTAGTCATACTTAAAATTTGAATCATAATTGTTCTGGAATACGTTATCTACGTTTATACCATTACTTTTTCTGTAGTTGATTGAATTAGTCCATGAGGTCTTTTCATTCAAGTACAATTCAATTCCAAATGTTCCATTATACCCCTTATTGTCTCTTTCGTTTTCTCTAGTTTCATTTACATAATCGCGAGTCGAATTATCAGCATTTAAATACCTTGAATTTGTAAATGCATTTCCAGGATTACTCCTATCGTTGTATCCTTGAGTAGTAAAAAGATTGAAGTTTTTTGATTTATAGTTCAAGGTACCGCTCAAACCATACGTTTCAGGATATCCAGCTGAAGCTATGATAGTTCCGTTTAAACCTTGGTTTTTACCTTTTTTTAAGATGATGTTTAGTAAACCACCTCCACCTTCGGCATCATAACGAGCAGAAGGATTGGTAATTACCTCTACTTTTTCGATTGCATCAGCAGGAATCAAACGGAGCGCTTCAGCAATATTAATGGCATTTGATGGTCTTCCATCGATTAATACCCGTACATTTTCATTACCACGAAGGCTCACATTTCCCTCTACGTCTACAGAAACAGATGGAATATTATCAAGGACATCGCTTACAGTTCCTCCTTTTACCATAAGATCACTGCCTACGTTGTATACTTTTTTGTCTAATTTGATTTCAACTGTTGTTTTTTCGGAACGAATAACAACTTCATTCAACTGATTTGCGTCTTCATCTAAACTGATCAAGCCTAAACTGGTGTTTTTTTGGAGATTTTTTTGTTTGATTTCAGCGATTTTAAAAGATATAAACTCAATTTTTATATCATATGTACCCGGTTTAACTTCTATTTCAAATTCTCCTTTAGGGTTTGTAATTCCACCTGCTACAGGTTTTGGATTATTTGGAAGTAAAAAAGTTATAGTAGCGTATTCAAGAGGTTGTTTACTGATTTTTTCAACAATTTTTCCTGTTATTTTAATTTTTGGAGCAAGTACAACTTGTTGAGAAAAACTAAATAAAGTGGTGAATAATAATGCAATAATTAAAACAGATTTGATTTTTTTCATTAGTTAAAAACTTTAGTTATGGCGTTTAGATTATAAAAGTGAGTTTTGGTTTAATACTATAATTCACAAAAAAATGTTAATTAAATTAATCTATTATTTAGAGGATAAAATCGGCAACTTTTTTTAGATCTCGTCCAATAATGGCGAAACTTTCTTTAGTTATTAGGGGTCTTTCAATCAATATTGGATTGGAGACCATAGCTTGAATGATTTCTTTCGGATTCAATTTTTGATCTTTGAAGTTTTCAATCCAAACTTTTTCTTTTTGACGAACCAGATCAAGAGGTTCAAGTTGTAATTTTTTAATAATAACAGACAACTCGTCAAATGTTGGAGGATTTATTAAATAATTAATGATTTTGAATTCTTTTTTTGAATTTTCAATAAAAGCTAGGCAATCTCTAGATTTGCTACAGCGTGAATTATGGTATATTTGTATCATATTTTATTACATTTCAGAATCTAAAGAGAATTAAATTTGTAACAAAAGTAAGGTTCGTTAAACTAATTAACGATAATATTAAACAAAAATATAATGTTTGTAGAACAAGGAATTAAACCAGAGAATAGGTTTTGGAAGTATATCGTAGGTTCATTGATACTAGTTTTGGCGTCATTTATAGGTCAATTACCACTTATTATAGGTATATTTTATGAAACTTTTTTAAATGGTAAAGCATATCCAACAAGTAATATGGCAGTAATGAACTTTTTTGATTCCAATGTAATGTTGTTTTTAATGTTGCTTTCATTTGTATTTATTATGCTAGGGATTATAATGGTCGTGCGTAATTTGCATAGTCAGACCATGCTTTCTGTTACCACTTCAAGAAAAAATATGGATTGGAGTAGAGTAGGGTTCGCCTTTGTGATATGGTCTCTTTTTACAGTGGTAGTGACTTTACTTTCTTATTATTATAGTCCAACTGATTTTGTCCTTAATTTTAAACCAATACCATTTGCAATTTTATTGATTATTGGTGTCCTTTTAATTCCGATTCAAACTAGCTCTGAGGAATATATCTTTCGAGGATATTTAATGCAAGGATTCGCTAATCTTGCAAGGAATAAATGGTTTCCTCTTTTAATGACTTCGATTATTTTTGGCGGGATGCATATTTTTAATCCTGAAGTGTCTAAAATTGGGTACATTATATTGGTATATTACATAGGGACAGGATTGCTATTGGGGATTATTACCTTAATGGATGAAGGGATGGAGCTGGCATTAGGATTCCATGCAGCCAATAATTTAGTGGGTGCCTTGCTCATAAGCTCAGATTGGTCTGCATTTCAAACCAATTCAATTTTTAAAGATATTTCAGAACCATCTGCTGGGTTAGACGTTATTTTTCCGGTGGTTATTATTTACCCAATACTTTTATTTATCTTTAGTAAAAAATACAATTGGACCAATTGGAAAGAAAAATTAACAGGTTCAATTTAATTAATAGCACTGTTTACTAATTTAAAATTCATTCATTATGATTGCTACTTTAACGTATCAAAATGTTCACAATCTTTTTAAGCTCAATGGATTTCATTTAAATCGCAACGATTTGTGTAGGGTAGCATATAGTTTCATCAAAGAAGGTGAGGAATTTGAAAAGTCAGTAGGGGATTTTATTTTAGATTGGTTTGATAACAAATCGTTCATCGAAATGAATACGTCTGGCACTACAGGAACACCAAAATTGATTCGAGTAGACAAACAAGCGATGGTAAATTCAGCGCTAGCTACGGGAGATTTTTTTGAATTAGAACCTGGTGATAAAGCCTTACATTGCTTGCCTACTAAATATATTGCCGGAAAAATGATGTTTGTGCGCGGTTTCATATTGGGACTCGATGTCGATTTTGTTGCACCAAGTTCACATCCGCTGCTACATAACGATACCAAATATGATTTTGTAGCGATGGTTCCTTTACAAGCTCAAAACTCCTTGTCAGCATTAAAAAATGTTAAAAAGATGATAGTGGGTGGTGCGAAAATGAGCAAAATATTAGAAAACGGACTTTCGAAACTAAACTCAAAAGTTTTTGAAACCTACGGAATGACCGAAACAATAACCCACATTGCAGCAAAGCAGGTAGGAGAGCGTGCTTTTTCAGTTTTACCCAATATTAAAATCACTAAAGACGATCGCAATTGCTTAGTGATAGACGCACCCTTGATATCAAATGAGCAAATTTGCACTAACGATATTGTAGAATTAGTAGGAGAAAATCAATTTGTTTTTTTAGGACGAATGGACAATATCATTAATAGTGGCGGGATTAAATTAATTCCAGAAAAAATTGAAGAAAAATTATCAGATAAAATTGAGTCGAGATTTTTTGTAACAAGTAGCGAAGACGCTGATCTTGGAGAAAAATTAATTTTGGTGATTGAAGGTGAAAAGCAGACACTGGATACAACTATCTTTGATAGTTTAGATAAATATGAAAAGCCAAAAGAAGTTTTTTTTGTATCACAGTTTATCGAAACTGCAAATGGAAAGATAAAGCGTAAAGAAACTACAGCAACTATTTGAATTTATAGGTCTTATGATGTTTAATTTGGCAGTTAGTTATTTTTCAACATCCTTTTAAATTTGCTATTTACATTATTGCAATATCGTAAATACCTGAATTTCTACCTTTAAAATTTTTAGTAAAAAACGATGAAGTTTTAAAGCTAAACTTTTTTTATTAAGGAAGTTTACTTAACCGTTTGGGTTGTTGATTTAAAATTACAAATTTATTGCTTTGACAAAACTAAAGGATTGCCCGTGTTGTATGGAACGAAAATGTCATTTTCAAGAATTGAGGTTATTCCTAATTTAATCGTTATTGATTAAATCCTATGAATAGATTTTTAGTCAGCAATAATACCGTCAAGGAATTCTTTGTTGATAGGTTTTACCTGAAAGGCAACCACGTTTTTATCACTTTGGGCGCGGGAGGTATCAACATAATCAATGGTTGAGGAAATAATGTATACCCTGCAATGGTTTTTTAAAGCAATCGGCAATTTATCATAGGCTTCCATGAATTCAAATCCTGACATCTCGGGCATGTATATATCGACAAAAATTATTTGCGGAAGTGCGGTACTATTTTTCAAGTTATCCTGCAAATATTTTAGCGCTTCCTGAGCCAAGGAATACTGTAAGACTTTTTCTCCGAAAAGATGTTTGTTGATAAGGCGAGACGAGATATAAAGATCTATGGTGTTGTCATCAATAATCATTACTCTTTCAAATTTCGGTTGTACGTTTGCTATCATGGTTTTAAATTTTTTAATGTAATGGTAAAGATAGTTCCTGTTCCTTTTTCTGACTGAATCTGGATGGAACCCTGTAATATTTCAACAGTTTCCTTTACGATGTACAACCCGATGCCCGTACCATCTGTATTACCGGACAAGCGAAAGAAAATGTCAAATATTTTATTGTGATGTGCTGGTTCTATCCCTATACCATTATCGGCTATAATGAGTTGCAGTTTTTCATGGTCTGACTGCCCGGTTATTTTTATATAACTGCCTGATTTGTCTTTCTTATGGTATTTTATGGCATTTGAAATAAGATTTTCTAATATGGTGTTAAAGCGGAGCCTATCAGAATAAAACGGTTGTCTTTCCTTAATTTCAATTTCAAAATCAATCCCTTTGGCCTCTTTCATATCATGCAGTGAATTTACAGTTTCGACTGCTGTTTTCTGTAACGGAATATTTTCCACTTCCACTATGGTGCGGTTGTTTCGAGAGTAGTTGAGAATGTTTTTAATGAATAGATCCAAGCGGTTGATACTGTTTCGAATCATCTTTACATGCTCAAGCGTATCCGTTTCCTGGCTTTCTTCTTCAATAAAATAAAGTAACCCCAGAACGGACGTAAGTGGTGAACGCAAATCGTGAGATACGCTGTACACAAAGTGGTCGAGTTCTTTATTTGTTTTGATAAGTTCTTTATTCTGCTTTTGTAGATTGTCGTTCAATTCGTTCAAACTAATTTCACTCTCCTTAAGTTTGTTAACATCCTGCATGGCGCCAATCATCCTGCAAGGCTTTTTATGTTCGTCATAAATTATAAAAGCCCGGTCATAAATATATTTAAAGGATTCATCAGCGCAGCGAAAACGATATTCTAATTGTAAATTATAACTGTGCTTTTTAAAGGCTGCAGCTATTGCTTCTTGAACAATTTCCAGATCATCCGGATGTATTTTAGTTTTCCACCAACCCGTAATATTTTCAATTTTTGTTTTTTCGTAGCCGAACATATTAGTGATCCCTTCACTATACAAAATCTTGTCATTTGTAATATCCCAATCCCAAATGGTATCGCTTGTGGCCTTGGCAATCATATCATACCGTTCTATAACTCTCAGAATTTCTTTCTCTGTTTTTTTACGTTCGGTAATATCTCTGGTAGTACCGAGTAAGAATATTATTTTATCTTCTGCATCTTTCAGCGGAACAGCATGGGTTTCCATCCAGCGGTGGGTTCCTTTTAGTCCCGTTATTTCAAATTCAAGATTTCCAGATTTTCCTTCAAATACATTTTGGGTTAGTTGGCTAAAGGCGCTCCAGTAGGGCTTATCAATTACATCAAATAATGATTTACCTTTAATCTGTTCAAAGCTATCGGCTTCTATCATGGCAAGCCCTGCAGAGTTCATATCTTCTAATTTCCCATTTGTGCCGATTAATTTTATACATTCTGGGTTAGTTTGCAAAATAACTCGCAAATGGTTTTCATTTTTGGACAATTCTCTTTCGTTTTTTTTACGTTCAGTAATATCCATCATACTACCAATTAGCCGAACTGGTTTTCCTTCCTTATTACGGTTGATTAGGGTGCGGCCGTAAATATTCATCCATCCTATATTTTGTGTATTAAATCGATATTCAGTAATGCAATTGTTGCGTTCCGAAGCCATCGTCTCTTCAACAACTTTAACTGTTCGTTCCCTGTCTTCGGGATGTATCCTTTGTTTCCATTCTTCATAATTTGGAACAGGATCAGCCAATGATAATCCGTACAATTGTTGGTGCCTTTCATTGCTCCAAATCTGATTTGTTTCAAGATTAAAATCCCATAAACCATCGTTGGTGGCCTCGCCAATCAGCTCAAACCTTTCATTTGCTTGCTTAAGTTCTTTGTTAGCAATAATTAACTCTTGTTCAGCCCGCTTGCGCTCAGTTATATCCTCAATCATGCAGAGATTTCGAGGATTTGATTTATCATGGTTCAAAATTTTTGATATGGTCATGTTAATCCAAACGAATGATCCATCGGGATGAATATAACGTTTTTCCATCCGATATCCATTGATTTCTCCAGCAAGCAATTGAGCCCTATTGTTCAAGTCTAACTGGATATCGTCGGGATGAGTTATGCTCATCCAGTCGATATTTGTCATTTCTGCAATTGTTCGTCCCACAATTTTAGCAAACATGGGATTTATATTAAAAAGTTTTCCGTTTAAAGAATCAATTATAGCAATACCCATAGGAGCATCATTAAAAATAACTTTGAATTGTTCCTCATTATCCTCCTTTTGTAAGGCAAGTTGTTTATCTGTAATTCTTTTTTCTTTCTTTTCTTTGGCCTCCTTTAATGCTCTCTTAATTTTGGGGAGTAATACAAATAATTTATCCTTTAATGCATAATCGGTTATACCATTCTTAATGAGCTCTACCGCATTTTCTTCCCCAATGACACCGGAAACAATAATAAAAGGAATGTCCGGATATGTATTTTGTTTAATAATGAAAGCTGCGGAACCGTCAAACGAAGGAAGAGAATAATCGGCTAATATTAAATCAGGTTTAAAGTTTTCAAGACCGTTCTCAAATTCTCCGCGGGTTTGAACAATTTGCGAAGTATAAATTAATCCGGATTTCTTCAATTCGCGTTGAAGCAAATCAGCATCACTTTGATTATCCTCAAGGATAAGTATTTTAAGAATTTCTACCATTGTTTCTGTAAATTAAATATTTTCTTCCTCGAAGGGATACCTGAGCAGGTTTTGTGCCAACATCTTTTATGGTATTTATTTTTTTTAGTTTTAAATGTTTCTATTAATCTAGTGGCTGGCTTAGTCCCATCCAATACATTCCGAGCTCTTTTATAGACTGAAAAAACTTATCGCTATCCACCGGTTTTACGATATAGCTGTTTGCACCAAGATTGTAGCATTTTTTTATATCGGAATCTTCTTGAGATGAAGTGAGTATAACCACTGGGATATGTTTAATGTTCACATCGGATTTTATTTTTTCCAGCACTTCCATCCCAGATACTTTTGGCATCTTTAAATCAAGCAATATCAGTCTAGGATGTTCCTGAAAATTCCTGAAGGCATAAATCCCTCTGCAATACATAAAATCGAGTGCTTCGGCTCCGTCTTTAACATGATGAAGCTTATTGTCCAATCCGCTTTTTTTAAGGGCACGCATGGTAAGCATTGCATCATCTTCACTATCCTCGACAAATAAAATTTCTATATTAGTATAATCCATTGTTGGTTGTTTTAAGCGTTAATTTTAGGTAAGCCTGCCTGTCCCGGCAGGCAGGCTGAAATAAAAACATGTACCTTCGTTTAATACTGATTCTGCCCAAACGGTTCCGTTATGTCTACGTACTATTTTTTCTACAATGGCTAAGCCAATGCCTGTTCCCTCAAATTCTTGCTGCGAATGCAATCGCTGAAAAACCCCAAAAAGCTTATCATAGTATTGCATATCAAATCCCGCTCCGTTATCTTTTACATAATAAACAACTAGGTTGTCTTTTTCATAAGCGCCGATTTCGATAATGGTTTTTGGTTTGTACTTTGAATATTTAATTGCATTGGAAATTAGATTAATCCATACTTGTTTTATTAGTGCCTGATCACCTTTTGCATCTGGAAGCAAATGCAGGTTAAATTTCGTTTTGTTTTCACTATCCTCAACTAATAATTCTTCTTTTACAGATTTAATAAGAGCGGTCATATTGATTTCAGAAAACGTTACCTCTTTTCTTCCTAGTTTAGAAAATGCAAGCAAGTCATCAATCAGTTCTCCCATTTTTTTTGAATTGCGCAAGATGGAATGAAGAACTTTTGTTCCATCAGAATCAAATTTTCCGGAATAATCGTCCTCCAAAATTTTTGCATATCCGTTGATGGCTCTGATCGGGGCTCGTAAATCGTGTGACACCGAATAGGAGAATGATTCCAGTTCTTTATTTATAGATTCCAATTGTGCAGTGCGCTCAATTACTTTTTGTTCTAGTTCTTCATTAAGCATACGAATATCATCTTCCGCTTTTTTAAGTTCACTGTTAGCAATGGTCAGCTCTACTGCCCGTTTTTCTTTCTCATCGTTCTGATATGCCAATTCTTTGTTGGCAATGCCTAACTCTTCCGCCCGTTTTTCTTTCTCTTCGTTCTGAAAGGCAAGCTCTTTGTTAGCGATGATTAGCTCTGCAGCACGGTTTTCTTTCTCTTCGTTCTGGAAGGCAAGTTCTATGTTAGCAATGCTTAACTCTTCCGCCCTTTTTTCTTTCTCATCGTTCTGGAAGGCAAGTTCTATATTAGCAATGCTTAACTCTTCTGCCCTTTTTTCTTTCTCATCGTTCTGGAAGGCAAGCTCTTTGTTAGCAATGCCTAGCTCTGCTGCCCGTTTTTCTTTCTCTTGGTTCTGGAAAGCAAGCTCTTTGTTAGCAATGCCTAACTCTGCTGCCCGTTTTTCTTTTTCTTCGTTCTGGAAGGCAAGTTCTATATTAGCAATGCTTAACTCTTCTGCCCGTTTTTCTTTTTCATCGTTCTGGAAGGCAAGCTCTTTGTTGGCAATACTTAACTCTTCTGCTCTTTTTTCTTTCTCATCGTTTTGATAGGCAAGCTCTATGTTGGCAATGCTTAACTCTTCTGCTCTTTTTTCTTTCTCATCGTTTTGATAGGCAAGCTCTATGTTGGCAATGCTTAATTCTTCTGCCCTTTTTTCTTTCTCATCGTTTTGATAGGCAAGTTCTTTGTTGGCGATGATCAGCTCTGAAGCCCGATTTTCTTTTTCATCGTTCTGGAAGGCAAGCTCTTTGTTGGCAATACTTAACTCTTCTGCTCTTTTTTCTTTCTCATCGTTTTGATAGGCAAGTTCTATGTTGGCAATGCTTAACTCTTCCGCTCTTTTTTCTTTCTCATCGTTTTGATAGGCAAGCTCTTTGTTAGCAATAATCAGCTCTGAAGCCCGATTTTCCTTTTCATCGTTCTGGAAGGCAAGCTCTTTGTTGGCGACGCTTAACTCTGCTGCACGATTTCCTTTCTCTTTTTTCTGAAAGGCAAGTTCTTTGTTGGCGATGATTAGCTCTGCAGCACGGTTTTCTTTCTCTTCGTTCTGGAAGGCAAGCTCTTTGTTGGCGACGCTTAACTCTGCTGCACGATTTCCTTTCTCTTTTTTCTGAAAGGCAAGTTCTTTGTTGGCGATGATTAGCTCTGCAGCACGGTTTTCTTTCTCTTCGTTTTGAAAGACAAGTTCTTTGTTAGCAATGATCAGCTCTGCTGCCCGATTTCCTTTCTCTTTTTTCTGGAAGGCAAGCTCTTTGTTGGCGATGATTAGCTCTGCAGCCCGATTTTCTTTTTCTTCGTTCTGATAGGCAAGTTCTTCATTAGCAATGCTTAACTCCGCAGCCCGTTTTTCTTTTTCTTCGTTCTGATAGGCAAGTGCTTTGTTAGCAATGATCAGCTCTGCAGCCCGTTTTTCTTTCTCTTCTTTTTGAAAGACAAGTTCTATGTTAGCAATGTTTAACTCTGCTGCCCGTTTTTCTTTCTCTTCGTTTTGAAAGACAAGTTCTTTGTTAGCAATGATTAACTTATCCGATTCTTTTCTTTTATCCATATTCTGTCTAAAATTATTTTGTTTTAGCAATAGGGCATAACTCATATAAGTAATAAGAACTATTTATTATCGTATTTCACAGCTCAAATACCCCGGTCCTAATGAGTAATGCGAATGTAAGGAATACGACATTATTTCGTTTTTAGGTACTTAGTTATAATCATTTAAAATTATTTGCAATCCAATTCGTGCTTTTCAAATGTAATCAAATTAACCATTCAAAAATTGAAAATATTTCATTTTGCGAAAACCCGCAAACCCGCAACAAAAAAGTCCCTCCTTATCTTTTCAAGGGTATCCGCCCCACTAAAAGCATCTTTCCTTCGTAAATTTCATATTTTAAATTTGCCGATTCAATATTTAAAACATGAATCAACAAGAACAGATGTATACATTGTTTGGGCAATGGCAGGAGTAGAGGATTACCAAAAACAAAATTTTGTAGAGAACAGCAGCTTTCTTTGACCTATCAATTTAATTTGGATATAAAGTGTTTCGGTTGCCCTAACTATACCGGAAAATAGTATTAAGGTAGTACACCTAAGTCCGAATTTGAAAATACTTGTTTTCGGCTTTTGTATCACGACTCTGAAGTCTGGAGACTCCTTAGAATTTGACCGTGGTTTGGTGGTTAAAATTTATTGTTGGTTGGAATTTTTTAATGTATATGAGCGGGACTCGCTTGCTAGCAAAGGCGAACGGAATTTTGTACTCGAAAGATAAACAACATATAACCCTCCAAAAGTTGTGAATAATTTTATGATCCTTTAAGAAGGAGTAGCTGTTGGCGGTTCGGTTTTTATTAAAACGGTATTGTCTCAATTCTAGTTTTATATTTCCCTTTTTCGATAATCCATAAAACTGCATAACCACCTGCACCATCTCCATTTAATGTTTGGATATACAAAGTTTCGCTTTTTTTGTCATAATTGACTAATGTAAATTCTGGATTTGGCTCATATAAATTTTTGATTGCTTTTTTCGGAATAGATAATTTTAAATTATCTATTTCTATTTGTAAAGAACTATATTCTTTTCTGGGAATACGCCCATCAGTACCAAATATATCATTTCCGTCTATTTTATCTATGATTGTCCGTAATTAGTCATAATTTAAGAAAATGTATTATCTTTATAAAAAAAGCTATGAATTTATTCAGTTTTACAGCAAATTTTGGAAGCGAAGAATCTTGTAGACTTCATTTT
>JAFCUE010000049.1:0-19837 GCA_051990185.1 Flavobacterium sp. DT2-2
CATTTATCTTTTTTAAAACCCATGGAGATTTAACTCCCAACAAAACTCCTAATCCGTCTAATTCCATACCCTAAAATTAAGTGAATTTTTGACTTTCCACTAATTTAGGCGAAGAACCTTCTTTATTTATCTCATTAAATAATGTTGTTCCCAAAAATAAGCTTTTAGTTACGTCTTCATTTTTTATACTCTTTTTACGAAATTTAACATAAAATTCATACAAATCGAATTCAATTTGATAACCTAAATATGGATTATCAATTTTTAATGGCTTATCTGATTTCGCAAATAAAGTATTTGTTTTATAATCATATTCAAATTCAATATCCTCTTCATTATTAATTTTACATGATTTTCCAGCCTTTGTAGCTCCTAAAAACTGATCTCTAAACAATTGCATTTTTTGGCTCCTTGTAAAATAATCTTTTCTGATGACAACCTCATCAAGTTCAACTTTCTTCGCGACTAAATAAATTTTTCTGTTGTTATTTTCAAAAGGGTTGGCAATACCTACCGTTTCATAACCCATAGACCGGATAATCAATGAGGTATTAATTTTACTCTTCACACTCAAAAAATATTTCCCATTTTCATTGGTCAAAGTGGCTATTGTGGTTCCATCCAAATAAACCGACGCTCCTACCATTGGCATTTTGTTTTCGTCAAAAACGGTTCCTTCTATGGTTTGACAAAAGGTATTTAATGAAAACAAGAAAATAAAAATTAATAATATTCTTTTCATATTACAAAAAATTAAATCAATATTCTTCACCAAAAAATCACCGAAAGGTACTCAAAGAAACTACGATGTTCTCCAAGTTTTTTTTATTACGGTTTCTGTGATTTTGTGTCTACTTCGTAGTTAAGTAAAAAATTAAAAATCAAATTTATAGTTCACTCCCAGGATCACTTGAAATCCTTGAACAGGATAATTTTGCCATTTTTGGTAGGCATTATTCGTGATATTGTTCGCTCTTGCAAATGCGGTCAATCGGTCGCTGTATTTAAATCCAACATTGGCATTGACATCAAAATACGGTTTTAAAGTTGCAATTCCCTCTATATAAGCCGGCTCAAATGCCAATACTGTAAAATCTTTTCGCTCTCCCACATAAAAAAGATTGGCACCTGCAAACCATTTTTCTGTTATGGTAACATCCAAATTAGAGCCCAACTGAATTGTTGGTAAATTCCAAGCTTCTTGTTGTATATCATTGGTGTAACTGCTGAAAGTCCCGTTTACCCCAAAAGATACATTTTCAGAAAAATCAGCTTTCAGCTCTCCATAAAAACGCAACGTTAACATGTCATCGTAAACTACTTGAAAGGAATTCCCATAAGCATAATCAGCATTTGCTGCATAATCATTGCTTCTGAATAAGGCTTTATTTCTTTCGTTTATATAAGACGCTTTGACATTATAACTCACTGTATTGGCCAATTTCCCTTTTAAACCAGCAAAAAGATCATATTGCTTATCAGTGGGTACAATAGTCAATGTTGGCGATACAAATGGATTTTCATTTACAAAATCCATATAAGAATTCTGTTCTAAATTTCCTTCGGCTCCAGCGTAAAAAATCATTAAATCACCTACCACTTTGTAAGAAGCGTTAAACTGCGGATACACTAGCAATTTATTATTGCTGTTCACATTATCCATACTGTAAAACAATCCAGCTCCTATATTCAGTGTCCAATCGTCCTCTTTCATGACAAAACTCGGAACAATTCCAAAATTGGTAAAACCATATTTTACACGCTCCGTATTTGTTTTGGAATAATTATTCTTAAAACTTCCGCCCACATAATCAACAATAATATTTGTTTTTACGGCACTTTCCATAACATCAAATGTTACCGTTGGCTTTGCATAAAATCGGTTTTCAGAAGATCCAGAAGCATCTGAAAAGTGATGGTACTGAAAGCTTGCTTTGTTAAAAACACTTTCGTTAAAACCAACATTACCGCCTAATGATAACGTTCCATACGTTTGCTGTGGATTGATACTATTAATTAAAGTCGCTTTGTCTTGTGGCGACAAACTACTCCCAAAATACGTTGGCAATCCGTACCAATTGTAAATTTGATTTTGATACCCTAAGTCCAAATTCCACGACACGTCTCTTTGATTCGAACCATACATCAAGTCCAGTGAGGTATCATAAAAGCGATTTTCGAGTGCTACATTTTTTATTCCGCCTTCAGAAGAATGATGACGAAACATGCCACCTACATAATCCGTATCATTTAAATCATGATTAACGAACAATTCTCCAATAAAAGTTCCGTAATTACCCACACCAAAAGTGGCGTAATTTTTATATAAAAGCGCTTGTTTTTCTTTCTCAACACCTTCGGCTTTTCCCTTAGAAGGCGTGAATGTAGAAGCTACGGGAAAGGAAAATATAGAATATTTAATTATTTCCTTTTTTGCATTTCCTTCCTCATCCAGTTCTGGTATTTCTTTTGGTTTAAAAGCATCCGAAATTTTTGGCGTATATGGTTTTACCACATTTACAGTTTCGGTTCCTATTTGTTCTTTTTTTTGTGCAAACGAAAATTGGAAAAATAAAAGAAATAAAATCCCCAATCCAACCCTTCCCGAGGGGAAAGGAACCGTAAACGTTACTGCTGTATTTGTGAATGATTTTATGTTTAATTGTTTAACTGTCATGTTTTATTTTTTTACTTCTTATTTCTAATGCTTCTAATCTTATTTTTTTAAACTTCCCAATCGCCTTTTGCTATGAATTGCGATTTGCCACCAATGTTGATATCAAAATCATTATTGGTCACTTTTCCATCAAAATAAATCTGTGATGGTCTATTTATAAAATCTCCCTGATGGTTGATAATCTGTATTTTTGTTGCATAATATTTTAACAAAAAAGCCTGCAAACAAGTGCTTGCGCTTCCCGTTGCTGCATCTTCAATAAGTTGGTTGTTCTCAATACAAAGCATTCTGCTACTGAGTTTTTCATCTTCTATGCAATAAAAATACAAGGCTCTATGATTTGTTTTACAAAGATTTTTTAACCATTCATTCGTCTTCTCCTTATCTAAAATTAAATTCTGCAACGCATTTTTAGTTTTTACTGGAACAATTACAAATGCGCTTCCTGTAGTAACTTCTTGAATAGGAAAGTTATCCTCAAAATCACTGCTACTTAAGTTGCTAAAAATCGTAAAATCTTCCTTTGAAAAAATATTCAAAAAATGAGGTTGAGCAGCCTGCAACCATACCAAATCTCCCTCTTGACGCACGGGAATTTCACCTACGGGAACAGAGACTGTGATTTTATCCGGTTTATTTTCAAATACTTTGTGCATCAAAACCCATGAAGTTCCTATAATCGGATGTCCCGCAAATTGCATTTCATGTTCTGGCGTAAATATGCGAATCGTTGCTGTGTTCTTTTTAGCATCAAGTTGGGTGACAAATGTGCTTTCTGCAAAATTGATTTCGCGCGCAACTTGCTGCATCTGTTCGGTACTCAAAGAATGAGCATCTAAGAAAACAGCCAGTTGATTGCCTGCATATTTTTTTTCTGTAAAAACATCAACGATGTAAAAAGGTAGATTCATTCTCTTTGTTTTTTGCCTTCGATCATTTTAAAGATTTCATGCCTATTCTCTTTGTTTTCTTAATGTAATTCCCAAACGTCCTACTTAGTAACGGATGAATTCGTTTTGAATTCTTCCGCTTTAATTAGGTCTAATTCTTTTTGCGCATCGGCAACTACATCTGGAAAATCAGTAAAATTTTGAATTACATTTTCTAAAATATACGTCGCCTGATAACTGTCTTTCAGTCCGTAAAAATTCTTGGCCATTAGGACTAATCCTTTAGCTCCAAAATACTTGTAACTAGAATAACTCTTTGCTAACTTTTGAACTGCTGTATTCGAAGCTTCAAATTTTTCGTCTTTATTTTTGAAATAAGCGTCATAATACAGCGCTTCAGCAGCTAATTCTCCTTTAGCAATCGTCATTAATTTGGCGTAAGCTACTTTCGCTTTATCTTCATCACCCGTCTCAATTGCAGCGCGTGCGATGATAATTTGCGCATCACTTTTTACATTGCTATCTGTTTTTGGATTCATCAAAACCTTCTCTGCATAAATACCAGAATTAGCATAATCCTTTTTATCATAATAGGATTTCATCAAATTTGATTGTGCGAATGTTTTATTTTGAGCATTATCCGCCTCGTTTTCCAATCGAATTAAAACTGCAATTGCTTTCTCAGATTGTTTGTTTTTAAGAAAAATTTGAGCCAATCGCAACAACGATTGTTCTGTAAATTCACTTCTGGATTGCGCAATCACGTATTCATAATTAGGAATAGATTTACTCTCAGCACCTTCAGCATAATACAATTGGCCCAAATAATAATTGGCCTGCAAAGCATGAATTCCGCGAGGAAACTGATTTACATACCCGTTAAATCCCGCTATGGCTTGCTTAATGTTGTTTTGTTGAAATTGTTTTTCGGCACCTTGATAAGTATCATTATCTAATTCAGCATCGGTTACAGCAACAAAATCTAAGGTACGAACCCAAGTTGCATATTCATCTACTCTGCCATTGTCTACATAAATCAATCGCGCAGTTGCAACCGCTTCAAGCGCTTCAGGAGTTCGAGGAAAATCAGCTGCCACTTTTTTAAATTTAACTAATGCTTGATCATCTTTATCTGTGTTGTAATACACTAATCCTTGACGCAAAATCGATCTAGAAGTGAAAGAACCTTTTTTGAATTCCGAATTTAATCGGTCGTATGTTTTTATCGCAAGGTCATTTTGATTTTCGGCAACGTAGGTATTGGCCAATTCAAAAAGTGCATCGTCTCTGTATTCTGATTTTGGATACGATTGTAAAAAAGCATTTAGCTCGTCAATTTTCTTGTCATTTTTAGACATAAAACCGTAGGAAATAGCTTTTTGGAAATACGCATAATCCGCATCTACACTTTTTGAATCAATCACTTTAGTATACGCATCCATTGCTGCAGCATATTTTGTAGTCACAAATCGGCAATCGGCTAACCGCAAATACGAATCATTTAATCGCACTTTATCAGAAGGCGCTTTTTCTATTTGTTTTTGGAAATAATCACCTGCTTGATCGTATTCTTTCAATTTGAAATACGTGTACGCAATATTGTAATTATTGTTTTTAAATTCTGGCGTGGTGGAGGCTTGGCTTGCGCCAATAAACTGCTTGAAACTTAGCAAAGCTTCCTTGAATTCATTCAAAACATACTCTGTTTCTCCTTTCCAGAACGTAGCACGAGCAGTGAAAATTGGATCTTTTTGTTCAACTATCGATTTCGAAAACATTTTCAAGGCTTCCTGATAATTTTCGTCAGTGTACAATTCTAAACCTCGATAAAAAAGTACTTTTTGATACGCTAATTTATTTGCTGGTGCTTTATTTTTTTCCAATAAAACCAAAGCTTCTTTGTAATTTTTAGAAGAAATATAGGAATCAATTAATAATTTCTCCACCTCAGCACGGTTTGCATTTTCTGGATATTTTTTCAAAAAAGCTTGTAAAACGGCTGGTACACTTTGATATGAATTCCCTAATTCATAACTTAATTTAGCATAATTCAAACTAGCATCTTCTTGAATGGCCAAATCAAACTCCATTTCCGAAGCATTTTTAAAAGCATTTAAAGCTTGTTGTTTTTTATCGGTATTGAGGTAACTTTCCCCCAAATGATAATAAGCATTCTGCGCTACAAAATCTTTACCACCAATAATTTTATTGAATTGCGCGATAGCACTTTCATAATCTTTTTGTTTGTAATGCGCATATCCCAATTGGTAAAAATCAGTGTTGTTCCACTTTCCTTTTTTTCCTTTGTAAGCTACTAAATATGGGATGGATGTATCATATTGCTTTAAATTAAAATAGCTTTCACCAATGATTTTACTTAGTTCAGATTTTTCTAAAGGTGTAGATTTGCCCATTGCTTTCTGACCTAAATCAATCGCTTTTTGAAAATTTCCCAACTTAAAATTCATATCGGCCTGGTAGTACGATAGCTTTTCTTTGTATTTTTCTTCCCCTGAAACTTCATCAAAATACTTGGTAGCTTGCTTGTAATCATCGCCTTCATACGCCATAAATCCAAGGTAATACTTAGCCTGAGAGCCATATTCTGCTGAGTTTACGACTTTGTTCAAATAAACGATTGCTTCTTTTTTCTTTTTGGCATTAAAAAAACTATAGCCTTTCTGAAAATTGAATTTATCTAAGTCTGATCTGCTCAAACTACTTTCATCTACTTTGTCAAACCATTGAAGTGCTTGCGGATAATTTCCTTGACTAAAATGAAAATGCGCTACCTCAATGTAAGCCTGATTTTGTTTGATGCTTGTAGGATATTCTGAAACAAATTGCTCCATCAACTCATCTGCATTGGATTGATTGGTTCGAATGGCACAATTGGCGGCATAATACGCACAGTCTGATTTTAGCTCTTCGGTAGTGGCAGTTTCCTTTACTTTATTGAAAATTATTTGCGCAGAGGCATATTGATCATCCTTAAATAACGCAACTGCTTTGTTAAAATCTTTAGAATCGTGAGTATAAATTGTAGATTTTTGTGCCGAAACAGAGACTGTGACTATGAAAATCGATATAAAATGGAGCCAAGAAATTTTACGCATTGTAATTTATTTTAATAATTCAAATGTATCATATTCTGCAGTCTATAACGAATCGTTATCGGTTTTTATTATTAACATTTTTTTTAACACGGTAGAATTTAACTTTCCATACTCTGAAATTTTGCCCCGCAAATACTATCGCTTTGGCATATGATCTTTAATTCTCTCTATTGTGTCTAATAGAACAGAATTTATTTTGAATAGAACCGTTATCTTATTACTTTTACCCAATAAATAAATGTAAATTATGTCACAAGCTGTACTGTCTCTAAAAAATGTAACGATATATCAAGAAGGAAAATCTATTTTATCAGAAGTAAATTTAGAGGTTAAACACGGTGAATTCCTATACATCATAGGAAAAACAGGCTCTGGAAAAAGTAGTTTAATGAAAACTTTATATGCTGATTTGACTTTAACTGAAGGAGAGGGAAACATTGTAGATTTTGATTTAGCAACGCTAAAAGAAGATGACATACCGTTTTTAAGACGAAAAATTGGAATCGTTTTTCAAGATTTCAAATTACTTCCAGACCGCACTGTAGATGCTAATATGCTGTTTGTATTGAAAGCAACTGGCTGGACAGACATCACAGAAATGCAAAATAAAATTGAAGAAGTATTGAATAAAGTAGGGATGAAAAATTTTGGCAAAAAAATGCCGCATCAACTATCTGGAGGAGAACAACAAAGGGTGGCTATCGCCCGTGCTTTGCTGAACGACCCGGAATTAATCCTTGCTGATGAACCTACAGGGAACTTAGATCCACAAACTAGTGCCGAAGTATTGGAGGTTTTAAAGAAAATCAATGCCAACGGAAAAACCATTATTATGGCGACGCATGATTATGCTTTGTTGATGAAATTCCCTTCAAAGACATTAAAATGCGAAGACGCGAAAATCTTTGAAGTAGTTCAACGAACGGCATAATGCTCTCTATTCTGGTTCCAATATACAATTACAATGTGTTGCCGCTTGTTGTGGCGTTACACAAACAATGTACGGATTGCGGAATAGATTTTGAAATTCTTTGCCAAGACGACGCTTCTAATTCAAGTTTAAATGCTTTTAATGAACAAGTAAACGAACTATCTAATTGTAGTTTTGTCTCATTAAAAGAAAATCTAGCGCATCGCGCAAACAGAAATTCCCTTGCCGCGCAAGCTCAATTTGAATACTTGCTTTTCATCGATGGAGATTCTATAATTATTCATGACAATTTCATAAAAAAATACGTTGAAACTCTTCAGGATTTTGATGTTGTTTATGGCGGAAGGTTGCATCCTGAAAAATGTCCTTCCAACCATCAAAAACTACGTTGGAAATACGGAAAATTTATTGAAGACAAATCTGCAGAAAACCGAAAGAAAAAACCGTACCAATCGTTACTTTTTAATAATACCGTAATCAAAAAAGTGCTTTTTAACAAAGTAAAATTTGACACCAACAGCAAGAAATACGGTCACGACGATACGCAATTGGCCTATGAGATTAGCCTGCTAAAATGTAAAGTAAATCACATTGACAATCCTGTTGAACACGGAGACATTGATACCGATCTAGTTTATTTGAATAAGACTAAAGAGTCTTTGGAGAATTTGATTTCACTATACGAAGAAGAAAAAATTCATATTGAATTTGTGAGACTGATTCAATTGTATCATTTTTTAAAAAGAACAAAATCCACTTTTATTATTTCAAAAATACATTCCTTTTTTGAGTCTTTTTTTATTAAAAATTTGACTGGGAATTATCCTCATTTATTTATTTTTAATTGGTTTCGGGTGGGCTATTTATGCTCATTACAACATAAACCTTAATGCTTTTTGATTCCGATAAATAATTGATTCCAAGTTTCCATAATGGAATCGATCTGGTATTTTTCTCGAGTTTTTTTTGCCTTTTCGCCCATTTCTTCTCTTAATTCCACATTCTCGATTAAAGTCTCGACTGCTCTTACATAATCCGTCTCGTTGCCGTTTTCAATTAAAAATCCATCTTCGCCATGAGATAAAACACCTCTCGGCCCACACGGACAATCATACGCAATACATGGTAATCCAGATGCCATGGCTTCTATCAACACCATTCCAAAACCTTCAAAACGTGACGTCATCAGATAAAATGAAGCGTCTAAATATTTTTCATTGATATTCTGAACCGGTTCATAAAAAATAACATTATTTAAAATATTTAAATCCTCAGCCAACAATCTTAAATTGCAGTTTTCAGTCGATTTTCCATAAATTTCAAGAGTCCAATCTGAATGTTTTTGAATAACTTTTTGCCAAATTTGCAACATTCTGTCTAATCCTTTTTCATAAGAATGACGTCCTACAGCAATTACTTTCTTAGATTTTAAATCAGAAAAAGTAGTTGGTTCAAACCATAATGGATTTGGAATTACAACACCATTTTCCACATTCCATTCTTTCAAACTCTCCTTTGACAAGGCGACAAACTTGGTAAACCTATTAGCAGCTAATTCTTTGAAAAACATTTTAATTTTTGTTGAAGTAAAATATTGTGTTGGTTCTGTTTCCTCAATATATTTAGAACTGTGGCACTCAAAAATAATCGGCGTGTTCGTGTTTAAAATAAAAGGAATTAAACAGGCTTTTAAACCGTTATCACAAACAATGATAACATCTGGTTGTATAGTTTTAATTTTATATTTTAACCCTTTTGAAAAAGAATTGAAAAACTTAAATAAGTTTCCTTTCAACACCATATCGTGAAAGATAATATTGGAATTAAAAGAATAAAACAAAGGATAAAAACCCTCGTTTTGAGTCAGAATATGAACTTCATAACCCAATTTTTTAACCAGATAATTAGCTTTTACCGAGAGGACTCTAGAGACACCGCCTTCATTATTTATGTTGGGAACAATGTATAAAAGTTTCATTTTTTTGAAATCATAAACTGATCAAAATCCCGAATATAATCTTCTTCTTTGAAAACATCAGATGCTAAAACCAAACAAACGGCACCCGAAGAAAAATTTTGCAATTCTCTCCAAATTCCGGTCGGTATAAGTAATCCAACATTTGGCTTGTTCAATATGAATGATTTATTGTCTAATCCATCTTGAAGAACAACCTCAAAACTTCCGCTCAAAGCAATCAGCGTTTCTTGCTGCGCAATGTGTGAATGCCCGCCTCTGTATGCATTACTCGGTACATCAAAAAGATAATAAACACGCTTGAATTCAAATGGCAAAACATCCTCTTGAATAAATGCCAGATTCCCACGCGTATCCTCCACAACAGGGATTTTTAATAATTGTATGGCGTTAAGAGTTGTTTTCATTTAGTAAGTTGTAAAAAATCTTCTTTTCCTTTGTTTGCGCTTTTTAATGCTGTAAAAACTTGGCTTATTTTAATCTTGTTTTGTTTAATATCAAAAAAAAATTTCAAGAAAACCCCTTTAAAATAATTATAATTTGAAACTCTGGTCAAGAAAGCACCTAGTACATAATACCTTTGTTCTAAATTTAATTTATCATCTGTTGAAACCGCCGGATGGACGGCTATAATCTTGGGCGCAATAATTATTTTATGTTTTTTATTTTTCAAATCCGACAAAAAAATAGCTTCTTCACCCATCATAAATGAACTTCCAAGTCCGAAATTAGTATCAAAATTGATCTCTAGTTTTTCGAATACCGCTTTTTTTAAACTTATTTCAATGGACAAAATATTAAAAATATCTAGATTATTTATTTGCAATTTTGTTTGAGAAGGATATTTTTTAAACAACAAACCATTTGAACCTTCAATTGAAAAACAAATACTGTCTGCCTCAGGATACTTGTTGTGTGCTCCGAGAATAATGCTTTCAAAATCTTCCTTGAAAACTTCATCGTCATCGGCTAATAAAATAATTTTTCCACGAGCATTTTGTAAACCTAAATTCCTGCTTTTCGACAACCCTTTTTCATATGAATTTACAACTCTAACGGAAAGAAAATCTGAAGCCAACAGTTTATCCTCAGAGGTTTGATTAATAATTAAAATTGAAAATTCTGAAAAATGACAAAAAGGAAACATAGGAATTAAAAAATCCAAAGAATCCCTATTCATCGTAGCCATTACTATTTCAAGATCTCCTTTTTTAAATTCGTTTATCAATTTGTTACTATATTTACACAAATATAAATAATTCAGCTCTGTAAATGAAAATACTTTTGATTGGCGAATACAGTCGATTGCATAACTCTCTAAAAGAAGGATTGATAATGCTGGGACATGAAGTTATTTTGTTGTCATCAGGAGATCATTTCAAAAAATTCGATAGTGATCATTCGTTCCATCCAGCATTTTTATCAGGATATTGGTTGCCTCGAAAAATCAAAAATATCCTTTATAAACTCACGGGTGTCAATATAGAGAAAGCTGAAAGAGGTCTTCGCTTTTTCCTCTTGTTACCTCAATTCAATAACTTTGATCACGTACAACTCATTAATTCGGACGCAATTGAAACGTTCCCTTTTTTGTCCCGAATACTCTTCAAAAAGATATTCAAAAAAATCAAAAGTCGAAGCTTATTAATCTGTGGCGACGAAACCCCTGTAATTGATTATTTGCTCAAAAAAAAGTCTAATTATAGTATTCTGACTCCCTATTTCGAGGATAATTCTTTAAAAAAACATTTTGAATACCCATTAAAGTACTCCACAAAAAACTATCGAAAAACCTTTAATTTATTGGTTGAAAACTGCCAAAACCTGATTGCCTCTGATTTAGATTATAAAATTCCGATGGAAAAAATGGGCTATTCGGTTCATTTCATTCCAAATCCAGTTAACACCCGAAAAATTGAATTTCAGGAACAAAAAATTAATACTAAAATTGTTATTTTTCTTGGTATTAATCGTTCCAGCTACATCAAAAAAGGAATTGCTTTTTTTGAAAAAGCATTGCAAATTATTCAGGAAAAATATACTGAAAAAGTAGCTGTAATTATCACCGAAAACCTTCCTTATGCTGATTATATACAATTATACAATAGCGCACAAATCGTTTTAGATCAAATCTATGCTAACGACCAAGGTTACAACGCCCTGGAAGCTATGGCAAAAGGAAAAGTAGTTTTTACAGGTGGTGGAAAAGAATTCACGGACCATTATAATTTAAAAGAACGAATCAATATAAATGCATTACCAGATGTAGAATCTTTAGTAAATGAACTTTCCTTTTTGATTGAAAATCCCAAAGCCATTGTTTCCATCGGAAAACGCGCCAGAGAATTTATCGAAAAAGAGCATGATTACATTAGTATAGCGAATCAGTATTTGGCATCTTGGAATTCAAAAACAATTTCCTGAACATAAATAGAATCAGGGCGAGCGATATTAGATTAGCAAAAAAATACGATTGTAAAGCTCCTTCAAAAGAAAAAAGCGGCACTAAATAAAAAGACAGTAAAAGATACGCTACATTAAACACTATTTCGAGAATAAAATATTTTTTAATACTTGCTTTAACAACTATTTGATACCCAAAAGCTAACGTCAGTATCCTTAAAAAATCACCCAAAAGCTGCCAAATCAAAACATCATTCACTCTTAAAAACGCTGAAGTAAAAGCAATATTCAATATAATTCCTTTCAAGAAAAAAACAGCCACTAATACCAATAAACACAGCGGAACAAAAACTTTAAAATAGAATTTCAATTCCGTTTTAAACGCTACATCTGTTGTCAAAGAAGCTAATTTAGGCATATAATACAATGATAATCCAGAACTAAAAATTAACATATAAAAACTGGAAAATTTATTCGTTGCATCCCAGATTCCAGCTTCTTGAATAGAATGTGTTTCGATAATAAAATTCCGTATCAGCATTAATGTTGCAGGAGCAATTACAGCACTTAATAATGCCATTGAAGAAAACTTTTTGATAACATCCAGATATTTTTTTTCTAAAATTTTCTGGAGGTTGAATTGAAAATAGCTCTTATCTTTTATAACAAATACAAACGTCACTAATACCATTATTAATTCTCCCAAAGCGACAGCAAGTAATCCTCCGTTTACAGCATGGTTCACAATTAAAAAAGCTGTAAAAACAAAAATCAGCACATTCGAAATAATCTGTAGAATAACAATTTTTTTATACTTTTCTAAAGCGTTATAGATTGCCATCCAAAATACATTGATCACAATTAAAGGCAGCAGCAATCCAAAAAAACGAATGGGATTAGTAAACGAATTGGTAAAAAATAAAAATTCAGAAATACCATTAGCAAAAAGTATTATCAGCAAACCCATAACTGTGGAAACCAGCAAGAAAAACCAAAAAAAAGTAGAATAAATAATACCTAATTCTTTCTTATCCTCTTTATTTTCAACGAATACCTTTATGAATGAATTGTTTATGCCTAAAGTAGTTACAGACTTAATCATTCCTGCAAAATTCCTGAAACTTCCCAATGAAGCCATTCCTGAGGTTCCTAAATAAAGGGATACAATCTTTGTAGAAATAATTCCCAAAACAAAACTCACCACTACGGAAATAGAATTAAGTGATACTACTTTTAAAAGTGCATTTTGTTTTATGAATTTCAACATTATAAATTTCTTATTACTTTAGCTGGATTCCCTGCTGCAACAACATTTTTTGGGATATTTTTCGTCACTACAGAACCATTACCTATAACTGAATTATCCCCAATTTGAACACCTTTCAAAATAGAAACATTGGAACCAATGAAAACATTTTTACCAATACACACTGGGAAACAATCTGGATTTACATCATTCCTTTTATCAATATTCAAGTCATGTCCATCATTATCAATAATAGTGCAATTACCTCCTATTAAAACATTGTCTTTAATGGTGACTTTAGAAAAACAAACAATAGAAAAAGCATTGTTAATAGCAACATTGTTTCCAATGTTAATTTCGCTATTTTCATTTCTGGCTTCTAAATAGGTATAACCTGAAAAAAAGTACGGAGAGGAAACTACACCGATTTGTACATTCTTCCCAAAATGAATCTTCCCATTTCCTTTCAACAGCAATGGATAGAAAAGATTTGGTTTACCAAAAACTCTTTTACAATCTGAAAGAAATTCATACTTTTTGATTCTAAAAGTAACAAAGCATAATTGTTTAATTCTACTAAATAATCCCATCTAAAATTTATTTAAAACTGAAACAATATAACTCACTTCATCCTTTGTCAACACAGGACTTATTGGTAAACTCAATACTTCATCATGAATTTTTTGGGTAATCGGAAAAGACAAATGGTTCAAAAATGACAAAGCCTTTTGATTGTGAGGCGGAACTGGATAATGGATAACCGTTTGTATGCCGTTTTGAAGCAAATAATCTTGTAAATCTATTCTGTTTTGAGTTCGAATAACAAACAAGTGAAAAACGTGATTGGATTGCTTCTTTTCATCAATTGATACTGTGGGCAAGATGATTTTTTCATTTTTAATTTCATTCAAATACCTTTTGGCAATTGTTTTTCGGCATTCATTATCGGCATCCAAAAAAGGGAGTTTCACATTTAGGAAAGCTGCTTGAAGCTCATCTAATCGCGAATTAACCCCAATGTGATCGTTGTAATATTTGGTTTTGGAACCGTAATTTCGAATTGACTGTATGGTTTTAGCTAATTCCAAATCATTTGTAGTAACTGCGCCACCGTCGCCCAAACAACCTAAATTCTTACTGGGATAAAAACTATAGGCTTGAGTTTTTGAGATTATGTTTTGCGAGTCTAAACTTTCGACTTTCGACTTTCGACTTTCGACTTCTAAAATTGCTCCATGAGCCTGAGCTGCATCTTCAATTACCAATATATTATTTGCAATAGCAATTTCATGTATAGCATCCATTTCAGCCAATTGTCCGTACAAATGAACCACTAAAATCGCTTTGGTTTTCGGGGTGCTATTTTCTAAAATTAAACCGGGATTGATGTTATAGGTTTCTAATCTTGGCTCGACCAAAACGGGTACCAAATCTGCTTTTAAAATGGCGAGAATACTAGCAATATAAGTATTAGCAGGAACAATAACTTCATCCCCTTTTTGTAGTTTTCCCAGTTGAATGTAGGCTTTAAAAATCAATACTAAGGCATCCAAACCATTTCCCACTCCTACACAGTACTTTGCTCCGCAATAGTTAGCAAAATTAGTTTCGAATTCCTTGACTTCATTGCCTAAAATATACCAACCATTGGCTAAAACCACTTTCAATTTTTCTTGAAAAGCAATTTCATACGGTTCGTTTATTTTTTTTAAATCAAGAAATGGTATCATAAAAGATTCATTTTATAAAAATCCTGACTGTAAACAGAGCAGCCTAATTCTTCTTTTTGTTTCAAAAGTCCAGTATGATATCCTGGTTCATTATCCTCATTGACAATTCCCATATCAAAAAAAAGTTTGCCCTCTTGCTTGTACTTTTTTATTAAATTGATGAATAGAAAATCCAAGGCACGCAACTCCTCACCTTTTTTAGTGGTAGCTCCATATTGCGATTTTACAACAGTTGCTGTTTCAAAAATGGTAATTCCTGCAATGATAACACCGTCGTAATACGCTGAAAATTGTTTAATATTATTAGGAAAACTTGCTTTCAATTTTGATATTTCTAACAACGAGTGAACGGGTTTAGTATTGTATTTTTCTGCTAGTCTTGGCTCTAAAACCAATCCCCAAAAGGAATCCAATTGCAGTTCTTCGACCCATTCTATATCGAGTTCTTCAATTCTCCTAAAATGTTTTAATTTACTTTTCGAAATGGTTAATGGCATTGCTAAATTGATAGCCAAATTCATTTCTTTGCGATCCAAAAAAGCTCCTTTCTTAATCAAGAAAAAATCAATTTCGGCATTGCCTTTTGATACGTAAAATGAAGGAATGGGTTTGTAATAAAAAAATTGCAACCCACTTTCTTTAAAGAAATAAAAAATAGTATCCAAGACAGCAGCAACGTTTAGTCCTTTTAGTTTGTCCGTATAAATTAATCCACCATACGTCAACCCTTGATGCGAATAAACTATGTTTTCAACTCTATTGGCTGGTAAAACCGCAATCAGTTTTTCGTTCTCGAAAATCAGCAACGAAAAATCCTGAAATCGATCTTTGTGGTATTCCATAAAATCCCGATGGAACAAAAAAGTAGCATTTTTGGCTTGACCAATAAAGGCATTCCAATTACTGTAATCGCTTATCTGATACTGTTTGACGGAATAATTTTTCACCATTTAATTTTTGACTGTGTGAAAGTAATCAATTATTACTTATGTTCTAGAGTAGGCAAATACCATTTAAATTGGACAGCCATCAAGCGAATGGAAATAATAAACAAAGAGGTTGTAAGGTATAAAACGTCCTTATCTAAATCAAATTCTCTCAGAATAAAGAAAACAATTCCACCCAAAATACAAATTGTTGCATAAATTTCTCTTCTAAAAATAACAGGAATTTCTGTGCACAAAATATCTCGAATAACACCACCAAAACAAGCGGTCATAGTTCCTAAAGCCACACAAATAACTGGGTGAAGGTTAACATTTATACCTTTTTCGAGTCCAATTAAAGTAAAAACACCCAAACCAATGGTGTCAAATAAAAACAAAGAAGTTCGCAACGTATCGAATTTTTTTCTAAAAATAATGGCTAATACAAATCCGATGATAATTACATAAACGTAAACTAAATCCAGCATCCATCCCACTGGAGTTCTACCAATCATGATATCGCGAAGTGTACCACCTCCTACCGCGGTCACGAAAGCGATTATAAACACTCCAAAAGGATCCATTTTTTTATTCATTGCCGTCAAAGCGCCAGACATAGCAAAAGCCATCGTGCCGATAATGTCTAAAAATTGGAACATTTTTTTTTGGATTAAAATGGATAAAACGAGAGCTGTTTGCTACTATTATAGAAAACAAAATTAAAGAAAATACTGGTGTAACCGCTTCTATTTTCTACAATTAATCACGGTAGGTTTCATCGTGTAAATATTCGAATTCAAATAGAGCAAACTGAAATATCTCGGTGTATCTTTGTTTTCTAAAAATTAAATAGCTGTACCTCTTGAAACAAATCACTTCGATACAAAATCCCTACATCAAATCATTAGTGCAATTGCAGGAAAAAGCAAAAGTACGTAAACAAACTGGTACCTTTTTAATGGAAGGAAAGCGCGAAATTTCAATTGCTATCAAAGGAGGTTATGAAATGGAAACGCTATTGTTTTTACCTGAAATTTGCTCTGAAACCGAAGCCCGACAATTATCTAGCTCCGCTGATTTGATTGAAATTAATAAAGAAGTTTATCAAAAACTAGCCTATAGGGACACTACCGAAGGTGTTTTGGCTGTAGCCAAAACTAAGTCAATGCAATTATCCGATTTGAAATTATCTCAAAACCCGTTGATTCTTATTGCTGAAGCACCCGAAAAACCTGGGAATATTGGCGCATTATTGCGAACGGCCGACGCTGCTAATCTGGATGCGGTATTAATTGCAAATCCAAAAAGTGATTTGTACAACCCAAATATTGTACGTTCCAGCGTGGGTTGTTTGTTTACGAACCAAATTGCAACTGGAACAACCTCTGAAATCATTGCTTTTTTGAAAGAAAGAAAAATCAATTTTTATTGCGCTACTTTACAAAATTCTACTGCCTATCACACCCAAGATTTTACCACTCCTACAGCCTTAGTGGTTGGTACAGAAGCTACTGGATTAACGGAGGAATGGCGTGCCGCAGCCACTCAAAATATTATTATTCCGATGCAAGGCGAAATTGATTCGATGAATGTTTCGGTCGCAGCAGCCATTTTAATTTTTGAAGCCAAAAGGCAAAGAGGGTTTTAAATTTTAGATTTAAAAATAATCCTTGCACATATCCTAACTAATTTCTATTTTTAAGAAATGAACCATGCCGTTATGACAGAAATAGATTTAGAAAAAGAAAACAAAGCAATTGCTCAAGAATACAAAGAACTCCTACGTATTAGTTACCAAACCTTGACCACTGAGGACAAGAAACTGATTCGGAAAGCATTCGATGTTTCTGTAGAAGCGCACAAAGAACAACGACGAAAATCCGGTGAAGCTTATATTTTCCATCCGATTGCTGTGGCAAAAATTGTTGCTTCCGAGATTGGTTTGGGAGCTACATCCATTGCTGCTGCTTTACTGCACGATGTTGTAGAAGATACGCCAACTACAGTTCAGGATATCGAACGTATGTTTAATCCAAAAGTGGCTCAACTCGTTGAGGGATTGACAAAAATATCATTGGTACAAAGAGATTTGAATGTGTCCATGCAAGCAGAGAATTTCCGTAAAATGATATTGACCCTGAACGATGACGTTCGTGTTATCCTGATTAAACTCGCAGATCGATTGCACAACATGCAAACCATGGAGTCCATGCAGGAAGACAAGCAGACAAAAATTGCATCCGAAACCTTGTATATTTACGCTCCATTGGCACATCGACTGGGTTTGTACAACATTAAAACCAAACTGGAAGACTTAGGTTTAAAATATACGGAACCTGCAGTATACAATGAAATTGTCAGCAAAATAAAAGAAACAAAAGAAGAACAAGATGCGTATATCGAAGCCATTTCTACTGTTCTAAAAACTTCATTAGACCTGGAAGGAGTAGAATACATCATCAAAGGCCGTCCAAAATCTATTTATTCTATTCGCAGAAAAATGCTGGCGCAAAACGTAAGCTTTGATGAAGTATATGATAAATTTGCATTGCGAATTGTTTACAAATCGAATACTCACGACGAAAAATTCCTAGCATGGAAAATATATTCAATCGTTACAGATCATTACAGACCAAGCCCTAGTCGTTTGCGAGATTGGATTTCATCGCCAAAATCAACCGGTTACGAAGCCTTACACATTACTGTTATGGGGCCAAAAGGCCGTTGGGTTGAAGTACAAGTACGAAGTGAGCGCATGGACGAAATTGCCGAAAAAGGGTATGCTGCTCACTACAAATATAAAAACGGCGCTACAGAAGAAAGCGGCTTAGATGTTTGGTTAAACTTACTCAAGGAAGCTTTAGAAAATTCCGAAACGAATGCTGTAGATTTTGTTGAAGATTTTAAAATGAATTTATATTCCAAAGAAATCTTTGTATTTACTCCAAAAGGTGAAATAAAATCCTTGCCCAAAGGCGCTACCTCTCTTGATTTTGCTTTTAGTATTCACTCTGAAATAGGAATTAGAACCAGAGGAACACGCGTTAATGGAAAATTGGTTCCTTTGAATTTCGAATTAAAAAGTGGTGACCAAATTGACGTTATTACTTCGCAACATCAAAAACCCACCATCAACTGGTTGGACTATGTAACCACTTCCAGAGCAAAGACAAAAATAAAAAATGTTTTAAACGAAAACACTAAGAAAATTGGTGAAGAAGGAAAAGAACTTCTTACCCGAAAATTAAAACATTTAAAAATAACCATGAGCGAACAAGTGGTTAATGAATTGGTTAATTTTTTCAAACTCAAAACAAGTTTAGATTTATTTTATCGCGTAGGAATAGGTGCCATTGAAAATCAACAACTCAAGGATTACGCAGCACAAAAAAGCAATAGTTTCATTAATTTTTTCAAAAATAAAATAAAACGTTCACCAAGTACAGCCGATGAGGACATTCATAAACCAACGATCAGTAGTAATTATGATATGCTCGTTTTTGGCAAAGAACACGATAAATTGGATTACAAGTTTTCGCCTTGCTGCAACCCCATACCAGGAGATGATGTATTTGGATTTGTAACGATCAATGAAGGAATAAAAGTGCACAAGAAAGATTGTCCGAACGCGCTGGGCATGCAGTCCAACTATGCGTACCGAATTATGACAGCCAAATGGATTGACTCATCTCAAGAGGAATTCAAAGCCATTATTAACGTTACGGGAATGGATGTTTTAGGGCTTACCAATCAATTAACAAAGGTAATATCAAATAATATGCATGTTAATATTCAAAGTATTTCCTTGAGTACTGATGCAGGAATTTGGTTCTTCGCCTAAATTAGTGGAAAGTCAAAAATTCACTTAATTTTAGGGTATGGAATTAGACGGATTAGGAGTTTTGTTGGGAGTTAAATCTCCATGGGTTTTAAAAAAGATAAA
>JAFCUE010000050.1:0-19302 GCA_051990185.1 Flavobacterium sp. DT2-2
ACAAATTTTCCCATTTCAGCAAACAGGGAAAAGAATTAATTTTCTTTTCTTTGTTCTGAAAAAATATTTCATCTTTCCATACTATTCCTAACTTTCGCATTTATTAGTTGAATTCAAGTATTATTTAGTCTTCATTTTTGGATAATTCTCTCGCATTGACCGGGGCCAAGGTATGCCCAAACATTTTGAGCACCTGATTTACCTTTTCGAGGTTGAGGTTTTCTTTTCCTTGTTCTATTTTCCGTATAACAGTAAGTGCTACACCAGCGCGTTCCGCAAAGGCTTCCTGAGTGAGTTTTACTTCGTTTCTTTTCTCTTTTACAAAATCTGCTAGTGTGTTCATAATTATATGCTTTTGCATTTATTTTAAGCAAATATAGTAAATTATATGTAAAAGCATATAATTTATTAAATAAAATGTATTTATATGTAAAAGCATATAAATATTGTATGGTTCTTTTTTTGATGCAGAGTGACATTTATGTTTATAAATGCCATTTATACCACTGTAGGACATATGGAATATAGCTATAGTTTAAATTATTAGTTTAAGTGTAATCTTTGTTTCGAAATCAATCGAAAGGTGTTGCAACAGGATGATGATTGAGGGAATTTGAAACATTTATTAATTTAAAATTTTAGGAATTATGGCAAGGCAAAAAGGCATAATTAAGTTAAAAGGTACTATCGGGGATATTACTTTTTACAAAACCCAAGACGGGCATTTGGCCCGTGAAAAAGGAGGCATCGACGCCAGCAGAATCAAAAATGATCCTGCGTTTCAAAGAACCCGTGAGAATGGTTCCGAATTTGGAAGAGCCGGTAAAGCTGGGAAAACTTTGAGAACGGCAATGCGAACGTTGCTTATTAATTCTGCTGATAGCAGAATGGTGAGCCGATTGAACCAAGCCATGGTCAAAGTGATCCAAGCGGATTTAACAAATGATCGTGGGCTTCGAAATGTGATTGATGGAGAAGCGGAATTGCTTGCGGGCTTTGATTTCAATATCAGGGGGAAATTGGGAAGTACTTTGTATGTTCCTTTTACCGGCCTTATCGATCGACCTAGTGGAGAGATTTCCGTTAATATTGCATCATTTGTTCCTGCGAATATGATTGCCGCTCCAAGTGGAACGACTCATTATAAAATCATTTCAGCTGGTGCTGAAATTGATTTTGAAGCGGAAACTTTCGTTGTTTCCAGTTCTGAAACAGCCATCCTTCCATGGGACTCTGCTCCAACGGCAGACATCAATCAGTTGAATGTAGTAACTCCAAACAGCGTGAGCCCTTTGTTTTTGGCTTTGGGAGTGGAGTTTTACCAAGAGGTTAATGGCAGAATGTATCCGTTGAAAAATGGTTCATACAATCCATTGGCATTGGCTCAAGTAAGCGGATTGTAAGATGGTTTTGGTGTTGAATAGAATTTATTTTCCCGAAGGAACGCAAGGGGTTTTAGAATGGAACGGCACAATAGTTTGTTATACCATCGAATTGCCCTGGTTGGGAAACCAAAAGCGTATTTCTTGTATTCCCGAGGGAGAATATATCTTACAGAAGCGGTTTAGTCCCAAGTTCCAATAGCACTTGCATTTGAAAAATGTTCCAGGAAGAGATTTGATATTAATCCATCCCGCCAATGACGCTAAAATGGAATTATTGGGTTGTATCGCGCCTGTAACACTGCACACCGGAATAGCGAAAGGAAGTTCTTCCCGAAAAGCATTAGAAAAGTTAAAGGCTATAGTTTGTAAAGCTATGGTCAATGATGAAGAAGTGACAGTAAGAATCCAAACTAACCCTTCGATCCTTCAACAAGCTCAAGAAAGACTTGGTCAGGATGACAAGGTAAAAAAGTAAAGAAATTATGAATATAGTTCAACGTGCGAAAGCACCAACCCCAAAGTTTTTTAAGGTTTTGAGAAGTATTGGCATGGCTCTATTGGCTATCAGTGGTAGTATTATTGCAGCACCGGTAGTTTTACCTGTAGCCGTTGTAAGTATTGCCAGTTATGCAGCCCTTGCGGGAGGTGTCATTTCGGTAATCAGCCAGATCACGGTTGACGATGAGGCCAACCAAGAGCAGGTCCTTGTTAACCGATTGAAAAAAGACAATCAAAATTTACCGCGAGATGGAATCAAATAACACCTTACAAATCGGAACCGCGTCCGGAACTTTATTGAGTGTCATGCCCAATATCGTTTCTGAAGATATTCTAAAAACGATTATCTTAGCGGTGATTGGAGCTATTATTAGTTTCCTAATTTCGCTCCTTTTAAAAGGATTGACAAAATTTAAAAAGAAATAATTCGGGTTTGGCTTGGTAACCTTTTCCCGAATTAATTAGGGAAGCCTGGTTGTGAGATCAGGCTTTTTTTTAATTCACATAGTAACTTCGTTAGGTTTTAAAAAAAATATTCTTACCCAAATAACACTTATATTCGCCCTAATTACTTTGTTCAGAAGCCCAATTATCCATATACGTTTCAAACACATTTAAAGGTACGGAACCAACCTGCAAAATGGCATCGTGGAACTTTTTGATTTCAAACCTGGCACCCAAGCTTTTTATGTATTTCGCTTTCAATTCCGTTATTTTCAATTCTCCAGTTTTATAGGAAAGTGCCTGTGCCGGCCTGGCCATATACCTTTCTGTTTCTGAAACTGAAGCTTGTTGCTCTCTTCCTCCTTTTTCCATCATGTATTGGATCGATTCTTCCCTAGTCATTTTTCCGGTATGCAATCCAACGTCTGTTACCAATCGAATTGATCTAAATAGTTCTGATTTGTATGCGGCCAATTTTTGATAAGGATCGGTGTATAATCCTAATTCTTCGCCCAGTGATTCAGCGTATAAAGCCCAGCCTTCAGAAAAAACGGAATAGCTGGCAAATTGTCTAGTTTTGGGTAAGTTTTGATTTTCACGCTGTAAAGAGATTTGAAAATGATGCCCTGGAATGGCTTCATGTATAAAAAGATTGTCCATACCCAACTTATTGAATTTGTTTGCATCAACGATTGGAACATTAAAAGTGCCGGGTCTGCTTCCATCTGGATTACCAGCCTGGTAATTTGCTGCTGATGTTGCCGCTTTAAATTTTTCTATTGCCTTTACCTCAAATGCCGTTTTTGGAACGATATTGAATAATTTTTTTAGATTAGGTTCTATTATGGGCAGTTTGGCCCTGTAACCTTCCAATATTTGTTCATCAGTAGTGAAAGGAAAAAAGGAGGGATTGGTTAAGGCATAATTGAAAAACGCGGTTCTGTCGCCCTGAAAGCCTATTTTTATTTGAAGGGCGTCAATTTCGTTGGTAATTCGTTCCACCTCCCGAAGTCCGGTTTGGTAAATTTCATCAGGTGTTTTATTGGTGGTGGTGCTTACCCCAACCAAATAGTCATACATGGCTTTTCCATTTGGCAAAACATTATAGCCCGATGTAGTTCTGGCTTTTGGCAAATAAACGTTTTTTAAATAATCAGCCAGTTTTCTGTAAGTAGGAATGATTTTAGTGTTGATTGCATTTTGATAGGCTAATCGTATCGCTATTTTTTCTTTTACTGAAAAAGAGGCTGGTATATTAAGCACGGGTTCATAAAAAATATTTTTGAGCGTATCTTTCACAGTTTGAGCTTCCAGTTGTGGTATCATTTTTAGCACCAATGCTTTGGGAAGCACCATTCCTATTGAAACTCCTTTATCAAAGTTGGCTACGGCAGTATCAGCCCATTTTGTAAAACCTTCAATTCGTTTGAGCCAGTTTTCGTAATCATTTACTGTTTTAAAAGGTTGAAAGCTTTTTCCTGAGCCAAGAGAAGGTAGTGAACCAGGATATCCGTCAAACTGGGTAAAAGGCATGTATTCAAAATGGAATTTTTCCCTTTCGATTGCTTGTTTTAATTGGAGACTCATGATATCGAAAGCAATTTTATCAAAGGAATTGAGGGTGTTGCGATCAAAAGCTCTTAACTGGTTTTGATATTTTGTGGTGAAGTCGTGTTGCTTTTTTAGGTAAGGTGCAGCAATATCGTTTGGCAATAAATCGTTGTATCTGTTGTCACCTCTTTGCGTGGCTGCAATAGGGTTAAACAGTAAGCCTTCTTTATAATAATTATCCAGAAATTTGTTGAATTTAGCATTGTTGGTTGGTTTTTGGGCTAATACAATAGTGCTGCTAAAAACGAACAGGAATACTACTGTGTTTCTAAAAATGATTTTTAATTTATACATATGAAGGATTATTTAGATAATGATTTTATACTAGACGTTTGATTAGTCATTCAATTAAATGGCTATTATATTGGTATTTATGTAAAATAAATTTTTTCAGTATGCTAATTTATGTTTTATTTTTTTAACTATTGCAATTAGTTAGCTTGTCTTCAAAGTGCTATTATTTACCATACCTCATCAATATCACTTTTCTCATTTCATTAATAAGCATTATGTTTTGATGCAATTGATCCTCTTTTTGTTCCAATAATCTCAACTCCTGAATTTGTTTTTTATGCAGCTCGTGTTCCTCCAGCATTTCATTTACTTTTGAGTTAAAATCTTTTTTAAAATCGTCGATTCGTAAAAAGGGGATTACGGACCCAACCAGAGATTGGTGCCAAAATCTTGCTTTCCATAAACTATAAGCTAACCAGTACACTGTATCAGTATTTTCTTCGTCTTTAAACAGGATTACAAAACTGTTTGTAAACGGTTCTTTTTGGGGTTTTACCAATTGCGCTGTTATTGTTTTTTTGGTATTGGTGAATTCCGCTTCGCTCCATTTCCGCTATTCACCCCTTTACTGAGTATGAAGATTTGGTTTGCTTTGTAAACTGCATTTCTTTGGTGTGTTTTAATGATGAAATTCGGCATGGCGTATTGGTTTTAAAGATTCAGCCTTAATTTTTTGAAAAGAAAAAAGAGAAAAAAAGAAAGCCGCTAAAACAGCAGCAGTGACGAACGAAAATGGAGGAAGGAACGACCGACTGAAAGTGAGGAATGGATGCTATTTTTGCTGAATTTTTTTCTTTTTCTTTTCAGGAAATTGCAGTATCGACTTGTTGAGGTTCCTCTGGGGGAAGTTATTATGATTGCTTCGTTTCTCTCGCAAGGCAATCAAACACCCCCAAGCACCGCAGAAAATGATGATTGTAGCGATAGCGGAAATCATTATTTATCGAGGAGCGCAGTGGCGGGGTTGCGGCAATCGAACAGCCACGCTAGACCGAGAACGCAACGAAGTTTACGGAGTGGAGAGAAGGGGTAGCAGCGTAAAACGGCGGGGAAAAAATAAAAGACACCCGCCGCGGCGAGGTACCTTGATTTAGGGCAAAGCGACCATCGACTGCGAAACGGATGCTAATTAAAAGTGGGATTTTTTAATCAAAGTGCAGCGTTTCTAAAAATGGAAAATGCAGGAGAAAGCGAGCGGAGCCAACCCCGATGGCTGTGCGAAGGAGCAACCGCTGAAAACATTGAGGGCGGCAGACATAAGACGCCTGGAATGTAGAGAAAGGAAAGAGAAAGCTTTTAGCGTAATGAAATAGAGCGTTAAGCGAACGAATGACTGTAACGAAATGAAGCGGTATTGTGGATGCATAAGCCCGACCGAACGCAGGGAGAGAACATGTGAAGATGAGGAACGAACAGCGGAAAAAATAAGGTTGCCTATTTTTTGGCTGCCTTATTTTTTTGTGCTGTGAAGTGTCTGTGGAATGGAGGGAAACCTAACTAACGAACTGAAATAATGAATTGTTTATTTACCAAAAGTGTTCTTAAGCAAGGGCAAGGTTGACTGACTGGAGCTGCCGAACGGAACAAAGAGAACGACCGAAGAGAGACCGCTTGTTTGCTTGGCCTGTTCGAGCAAAGCTCTCGGGTATACGTGATCTTTATGATGAGCTAATTTCTAATTTAAATGCTTTGGTCATCAGTTCTTGTTCACTTCTTGAAATTCCAATTTCTTTAGCTATGATTTTCCAATTCGTTGTTACCGCAAGTACTTCTTTTATGATGCTTTCCATTTGCTTTTCGTTTAATCTAAAATATTCTCCTACACTTTTTGCCAATTCAAAATCGAGGGCATTGTTATCGGTATCAATGTTCAAAGCTAAGCCGTCTTTTTCTATGGATGGATTTAGGTCGTAGGCAGGAGATAAAATCCAGCCGGCTGTGGTTAAGATAAATCCATGATTTCTCAGATGGTCATCGGTGTTGGATATTGCTATATTGAAGATTATTCTACGCCAAAGTTGGTGTAAGTTGACTTCAATATTAGCTCCATAGTTACTAATGAATTCAGCGATGTCCAAGTAACTTGCTGGATTGTCCATGATGGTGTCTTCATTGTTCGCTGTCATGGTCATTGCGGAAGCGAAGTGTATTCTTTCTCTGTTTTCCCGGTCGAAGCGTTTGGTAAAAAATGTGTGATAGTACCCCATAATTTTTTCAATACGACAGGGAGCCATTTCAATCCCTGCTTTTATTGCTAGTTGATAGGCAAGGAACTCCCAAGCTCCTTTGTCTGTGGTGTCCGTTTTGGATGGGAATTTGGCTATCCAAAGGCTTTTATCAGCATCTAATACATTGGCTTTTGGTCTTGCTCCACCGAGTGACGAACCTGGTGCCATCAAAACTGATAACCATTTTTTCACCTCATCATTATCCTCATCTTTTTCAAAATTAGCTGCAGCGTTTTGTAATTCACGAATAGAAGACCATGGTGGAGTAGATGCTGTTTTGTTGTTGTCCATGAAACCTCCATTAGGATCTGTTTTAAAACGTAATGCACCCATTCGGCTTTCATCGTAAACTCCTAAAAGAAAATCAATATCGTAGAGTATTCTCGGCTTTTCATTTTTATCTTTAGCTTGCTGTGCCTCTCTACGTTTCATTAATGTACGGCCCCAAGTATCTGGCATGCTGTCTAGAAATATTCCGAAGTTTTCTTTTTGGTTGGGGTATTGTGGACCACCATACAATTGAATGTCTGGGTCTAAAAGGAATTTTTGTTTTGTTTTTAACCAGTTTTTATCATACTCAAAGCTAAATGCTTTTTTACCTTTTGCTTGTTGTGCTGATAGGATGCCAATAACTTTTGGTTCCGGCATTCCTACCCAATGAGCGTAAACGTATATTTCGGTTTTAGTGGACATTTTATTTTATTATTTTAGTAGCTGTAAGTCTTGAAGTTTTCTTCCTAGTTCATCATCTGCAGCTATTTTAAGAATATCATCTTGAAGGCCTAATACTCTTAGTACGTTGAAATAGGCACCCATTGCAACGCTAGAGTTTCCTAATTCAATTAAATGTAAAGTTGACCTCGATAGATCAGCTCTCTCTGCTACTTGAACCATAGTGAGTTTTCGTCTTTTACGAGCCATTTTTATATTTTCTCCCATTTGTTCCAAAACCTTATCATATTTTGGAAAAACGGATTGCTTTTTACTAGTCGCCATATTGAAAATGTATGATATTCTAAACAAATATATTAATTATGTTTGAAATAACAAACATCTTGTGTCTTCTGTTATTTTGAGATAACAACAGAAAGTGTAGCTGAGAACGTACTCGATTCCGATACTAGGTATCTTTTTGTTACCAACCTGGTACTTTTTTTATTAGATGTTCATCAGTATATTGATGGTTAGGTCAACAAAAATTTTGACGCTTGGTACTAATTTCTATAAAAAACTAATACTAGACAAAATATTTAGTTTAGTGTCTAATGTTTGAAAACTAATTTTAGACAGTTAAGATGGTTGTGGAGAATAACAAAAATAACTAATTATAGGTTGTGAGCCTTCTATTTATTTTGCACTTAATCTAAAGGATTGCTTCGCCTGTTCTAGCAAAGCTCTCGGTTGGCCGTACTGTTTTAAACGAATTTATGGACAGTATTTTCTTTTTAAAAGGTAATAAAAGTTGTTTCGATTGCTTTGCTTAGTTTTGGTCCTACATTGGTTTCTTTAGCAAAAGTGGACCAGTTTTTTATTATCTCACTCGTTTGTTGGATGATTTCTATTGCTTTTTTGATGTTCATCGCTTTGGCAATTGTTATTATATCTTCTTTGGAGATGTTACTTCTCTTGCCGTTGATGCTTAAAGCGTGCTGACTTACCCATTCGCTTCCCGGTCTGTAGGCGTGGCAAATATCATAGGCTGGTGTTAGTTCCCAGTCTTGGTCTTTTCTAAGACGGAAAGCAAAATTTTTGGTGTGATCATCACAGTTTCGTGCCATTACGTTAAAGACCATTCGGCGAAACATTTGTTCGGCTTGCGGATAAGGAAGCCGCAGCAATCGCATCGTTTGAAATAATTGTTCATAGCTGTAGCTATTTACGTCATTGAAGTCAAAATGTTGCATGGCACAAAAGGTTTGGATGTGGTGTTTGATATCACCCTCTTCTCGGTCAAAACGTTGTGTCATGAAGTGTGCTCTGCCGTTTTCTTCTAATAATCGACATTCTGTCATTTGAATTTCGCAGGCTTTTGCCATTAGATAATATGCCATTTCAACCCGGCCATATCCTGTTGAAGCTCCAAACTGACTATCGCTAACACCATCTAATTTTATCAACCAATGGTTGAATCCTTTAGGTGCTTTAGCTTGTCCCGATTTGATTGCACCTGTTTTTTCATTGAAGGCGATAATGGCTTTTGGTCTGGCGCCACCGGCAGAAGTTCCGATTTTTAGGATGTCCATTAATGCTTTTTGTTCCTCGTCATTTAGGTTGGTTTCAAAACTCTGACGGCTATATACCACTTCTTGAGTTATTTTGACCAAGTTGTCCATTTCGATGGTGAAAGCAGTTTGATTGGATTTGAACTGCACGGGTTCAAACTCGAGCGCTCCCATTCCTCGTGTACCAATAAAGCACAATAATTCAACTGGATTCAAACTATTTTCTGGACGACCGTTTTGTGCCAACCAGGCGTTTATTAATTGGTTTCCATATTTGTCGGGTAATACATCCGCGAGAAATCCAGGCAATCCTTTAAAGGTGGTATTTCTAACTAAATCTGGGAAGGAGAAAATCCGGGTTGCTTGGTTTAGCGGTATTTTTAAAGGAGCTACTTCCCAATTGTTTGAAATGAATTTTGGGTCGTATTCAAAACTGGCCATTTGGGTATTGGTATCCCAGGCTACTGCTCCAACTCGTTTGTCCCAAAGATTTACGTAGGCTGTTGTAATCATTACCAGTCGGATTTATTGTCGTTATTATTGTTCTCCTTCCTAGCGACAGGCAGGTTGTTTCGGGCTCTTTTTCTTTTATTTTGTTCCAATTTAGCCAATTGCAGTGGACTTAGTTGTTCCTGTATTTTGAATGCTTCCATAATGTAGAGTAGGTTTAACACCCGAAGCACTTGCAGCAGGGATTGTAGGGTGATTTTTTCTCCTTTTTCTATTTGGGTTATGGTAGAGCGATTAATGCCAGCTTCTGTGGCGAGTTGCTGTTGGGTTTTATTTTGTAACAAACGATGGTGTTTTACAAAGGCTCCAATAGTTTCTACTAATGCCCCATCACTCATTGATAACCAATTATTGCTTGAAATATCCATCATAAACTAATTTTTTTATATTTAATGCTGATTATTTCCAACAAAGATATTAAATAGATTTATACTTCATGATTTTTTATACTTTTATTTGCTGCTTCCTAAATTAGAAGATAGTTAATTGTTTACAAGGGTAATCGGTTATGATGTATTATTTCGTTACTTAGATACGCTCTTGGCAGTGTGTTATTGAGAAAATAAACAGAAGTCGTGAGACTTCGGATAGCTGGATTATACTATTTTTTTTTTACTAAACTGTTTTGAATACCGTAACTGATTAGTTTTTTACCTTTTAAATGTCTCCGTTGTATAATATCATTAAGAAGAGATGTAATGGGAAAATAAACATCTATCATTAATCCATCAAAATAGCAGAGGTGTACAATATTAAGCTATTAATTATCTAACGATATTAAGTAAAAAAGCAGATTTTCTGACCTATGATGCAAAATTCGGATTTTATTGAACTTGCTGTGGATTTAAGAAAAAAAGGCATAATAGAGCACGATTTAAAATGGACTATTACAGTGATACTTTAGACAATATGAAACGTATCGTCAAAGTAATCAATCGTAACATAAACATTAAGTCCACATTTTTCAAATTAAATGCTGTCTCCAAATCAAATATGTTTTCAAAATTAAGTTCGAATAAGAACTTATTAAACACAAAAAAAAACAGTAGTAAACTTTTGCTTACTACTGTCTAAAAATTGCATTTTTAATTTTAACTAATCCTGTATTATATTTTCAATGGCAAACAAAATCTAACATTTACAAACACCCGCACACAATTGAAGACAAAACAACCAATTTGGGAGCAGTATAAAAACATTTACCAGTTTTTATTTAAGAAACATTATTAGTAACCTAAAAATCTATCAATGTCAATATAGATTGCTTTAGATACTGTTATAAACTTGGAATTTAGTTCGTTTTAGGTTGCGATTTTTTAAGTAATTCTTTAAGGTATTTACCCCATATTTTTGGATTTGAATGTGTGCCATGGCCAGTGGTTTTATCCGTAATAGGTAATAAGATATATTTTCCCTTTTTAACGTTTTTAATTTCTTTCTCCATTAATCCGAGTTCAGGTGGGTTCACTTGATCATCGGCAGAATTTATAGCAATTAAAGGGGCTTTAATTTTTGATAAGTACGGCTGTGGATTGTAATCTCTTGAGGAGTAAAAGCATAAATTAAATCATTAGCATCTAATGTTGATGAGTATCTGGCTAAAGTGTTTTCCATCATTTCTTCTGCCTTCGCTTTTGTCGGGGCTGAAATTTGCCATTGTAACGGACTGCTAACCATAAACATTAAAGATAATATAGCACCAGTCATTCCTTGTTTTGGTTGTTGAGTATAATTTCCCGCTTTCCAGTCAGGGTCCATTTCGATTAATTTAATTGCCATTTTTCTTTGAATGCGGTTTCTACCAGCTATTTCTACCGGCAGGCTTGCTAGAGGCATTAGTGCATCCATAAAATCAGGATAAGTGTAGCCCCAAACCCAAGTGTGCATCCCACCCATTGATGTACCCATTACTAATCGAAGATGGTCTATTTTCAAATGTTCAGTAAGTAATCTATAGTTTGCTAAAACCATATCGTCATAATTGTATTTTGGAAATGCCATCTTTAAGTCATTACTTGGTTTACTGGATTTCCCGTGTCCAATGTCATCTGTCAAAATAATAAAATACTTTGTAGCGTCCAACAATTGACCTTTGCCAAATAAATTATCTCCAAACTGTTTACTTAAAAAAGAACTTCCATTTCCTGTGGTGCCATGCATAATCAAAACAGCATTGTTAATCTGACCTTTCTGATCTTTCGTTGGGTTTCCGATCGTTGTGTAATGTAATCTTAGTTGCTCTAAATGTTCTCCACTTTTAAAAGCAAAATCATTTATGATATAATCTCCCTCAACAGGTGCCACGAAATTGACCTGTGCATTCATACTTTGGGCAGATAAAATAAAAAATACAATAAAAGTAAATACGTTTTTAATTATCATTTCATTTAAAATTTAAATTAATAATTTATTGATTTGGGAATGTGTTTGAGGTAAAAAAATATAAATATCCTTTCTATTAATTATAATATTCGACTATAGAAAAGTTGTTTCAAGTATGATCTTGCTTAAAAAAAAGATAATTAATATCCTGCGGCCGCACCATCTTTTCTGCTTTCTGAGGCTCCAAAATATACTTTTCTTATGGCGTCATACATTATCGCCTGATAACCGCCATAATAACCGCCAAAGCCAACTTTATGTCCCTTCTTGATCAATTTGTTTATTTCTTCAAAATCAAAACCACTTTCAATTAGTATTTCGCCTTTGCCTGCTGCCGGTTCGCCCGTAAAATCAGATGAACCAATATGTTCAAACCTTGGAGCATCTCCTGCTTCTTGCAAATTCATACCAAAATCAATCAGATTCATTAAAACCTGAACATGACCCTGAGGTTGAAAATCGCCTCCCATTACACCAAAACTCATAAATGGTTTTCCATCTTTAGTAACAAAACCTGGAATAATAGTATGAAAAGGTCTTTTTTGAGGGGCATATGAATTTGGCATTCCTTCAACTAAATTGAAGCATTCGCCTCTATCCTGGAGCATAAATCCTAATTTTGGTGGAACCATTCCAGATCCCATGCCTCTATAATTACTTTGAATCAAAGAAATCATGTTTCCTTCTTTATCGGCAACAGTCAAATAAACCGTACCGCCATTGCTTTCTTTTCCAGCTTTAAATATTCCTGCACGGTCGGGATTAATTAAAGCCCTTCTTTCAGTTGCGTATTCTTTCGACAATAAATCATTAACAGAAACTTTCATAAAATCTGCATCAGCAAAATATTTTGCCCGGTCTTCAAAAACAAGTTTTTTTGCTTCATTTACAATGTGCAAATGTTCAGCGCTACCAAAGGGTATTTTACTAAAATCATAACCTTCTATAATATTAAGCATTTGCAAAGTAGAAATTCCTTGTCCGTTCGGCGGTAATTCCCATACATCATAACCCCTGTAATTTGTTGCGACTGGTTCAATCCAATCCGATTGGTGCGTTGCAAAATCTTCATAAGCTAAAAAGCCGCCTTGTGCTTGAATAAATTTAGCTGATTCTCTGGCAATATCTCCTTTATAAAAGGCATCTCTTCCTCCTTTGGCGATTTTTTTATAGGTATCGGCTAAAAATTGGTTTTTAATAATATCTCCTTTTTGAGGTAATTTACCATTGACAGTATAGGTTTCCTTTATATTAGGGTACTGTTTCATGTATCTATTTATCGTGCCTTGTAGATAATAAGCAATTAATTCTGTAGTTGGAAAACCTTCTTCAGCATATTTTATACTTGGTTTTAAAATGTCCTGAATAGGTAGTTTACCAAATTTATTATGCAATTCGAACCAACCGTCAACACAACCTGGAACCGATACTGGCAGGGGACCACTTGGCGGAATGTGTGTAATATTATTTTTAGTGAAGTACTCTAAAGTTAATGCCTTTGGAGATCGTCCGCTAGCATTCAAGCCATAGAGTTTTTTGGTTTTTGCTTCCCACACTATCGCAAATAGATCACCACCAATGCCGCTACCTGTTGGTTCCATCAAACCTAATGCGGCATTTACAGCGATTGCAGCATCAACTGCTGTACCTCCCTTTTTTAAAATATCGATTCCGATTTGTGTTGCTAAGGGTTGGCTGGAGGCTACCATGCCGTGTTGGCCAATAACCTCTGATCTAGAAGCAAAATTTCTGCCCGTTAAACGGTCTTGAGCAAATACCAATGTTGTTGATATCAGTAACAGAAATAGGAATCGATTTTTCATTTGTCTTTAATTTTAATTTAATAAATATCCCAATATAATTTGGTTTCGCTTTTATCACCGCCTATTTTTGTTGCAGCATTAGTGTAATTAGTTCCATTTAAATACGTAATGCTAAAACCTCTTTTTAAAACATTTATAGGATCCATGATTTGAGTGTTTTTCTCTATAATTTCTAATGCAAGTTCGGAATTTTTGAGATATATTATGGGTTGATTTTGTAATTTATTTTGCAATTGAACTACAGCTACTTGTAGTTGATTCAGATTAAATTTAGTAGCAATGCGTGTTTTGGCTTGTACTACGTTTAATTTTTTGTGGTTATTTTTTATTATAAATTGTGCTTGCTGTTGAATCGCATAGCTAGCATTTTTGATACGGTTTTCATTGCTGTTCAATATATTAACCGTTATGGAGCGAAACAACTTCAATTCTGATTCTAGTTTTGTATTCTCTTCACTTAGTATCCGTCTTGATTTGTCCGCTATTTTTTCTTTTGCTTTTTGAATTGGAACAGAAAAATTATGGAATTTTTGTAATAGGAATTCCGCTAGTTTTGTTGGTGTTATAGCATTGGTATGTGCAATCATTTCGCATACCGTTTCATTTGTCACATGACCAATGCCAGTAATTACAGGGATAGGAAATTCAGTGAGAAATTGGACTTTAATAAATCGATACAGATTTCATTTCTTTGGTTCCGGAACTGATCTCCATCTGTAAATAAGCAATGTGAAGCTGTCAGTATATAAACTTTGTCTTTGAAGTTATCCTGATAGTAGATGACACCACTACCGATATAATCATTGTTTAGGAAATCCTTTAATCTTACGGTTAACGTTGTAATTATTTTGTCGAAAGATGATTCTATCATAATGATGTTCAGGAATTAAATGCTTTTACCATCAATTCTTGTTCTCCTCTTGAAATACCTATTTCACTAGCAATGTTTTTCCAATTGCTTGTTGCTTGGAGTACTTCTTGTATGATGGTTTCCATTTGTTCTTTGTTTAGGCGGAAATATTCTCCAACACTTTTTGCTAATTCGAAATCGAGGTCGTTATTATCGGTATCGATATTTAAAGCCAAACCATCCTTTTCAATTGAGGGGTTTAGGTCATAGGCTGGTGACAATATCCAACCTTCTTTGGTCAGGATAAAGCCGTGGTTTCTTAAATGGTCATCTGTGTTTGAAATAGCTATGTTAAATACTATTCTGCGCCATAATTGGTATAAGTTAGCTACTATATTTGTTCCATGATTACTAATAAATTCGGCTATGTCTAAATAACTTGCTTGATTGTCTCGAATGGTGTCTTCGTTGTTTCCTGTCATGGTCATTGCGGATGCAAAGTGGATTCTTTCTCCGTTTTCACGGTCGAAGCGTTTTGTAAAGAATGTATGGTGTTTGCCAGAAATTTTCTCTATTCGACATGGTGCCATTTCAATTCCGGCTTTAGTGGCTAAAAGGTATGCTAAAAACTCCCATGCTGCTTTATCTGTAATGTCTGTTTTGGACGGAAATTTAGCAATCCAAAGACTTTTATCAGCATCTAATACATTGGCTTTTGGTCTCGCTCCACCGAGTGATGAACCTGGAGCAATCAAAACTGATAACCATTTTTTTACCTCATCATTGTCGTCGTCGTTTTCAAAATTTGCTGCAGCGTTTTGTAATTCTCGAATAGATGACCATGGTGGTGTTGAAGCTGTTTTGTTGTTGTCCAAGAAATCTCCATTAGGATCTATTTTAAAACGTAATGCACCCATTCGGCTTTCATCGTAAACTCCTAAAAGGAAATCAATATCGTAGAGCGTTTTCGGCTTTTCATTTTTATCTTTAGCTTGTTGTGCTTCTCTACGTTTCATTAATGTACGGCCCCAAGTATCGGGCATGCTGTCTAGAAATATTCCGAAGTTTTCTTTTTGGTTTGGGTATTGTGGTCCACCATACAATTGAATGTCTGGGTCTAAAAGGAATTTTTGTTCTGTTTTTAACCAGTTTTTATCGTACTCAAAGCTAAATGCTTTTTTACCTTTTGCTTGTTGTGCTGATAGGATGCCAATAACTTTTGGTTCCGGCATTTCTTTCCAGTGAGCGTAAACGTATATATCTGTTTTTGTGGACATGTTATTTTATTATTTTAGTAGCTCTAAGTCTTGGAGTTTTCTTCCTAGTTCATCATCAGCTGCTAGTTTTAAAAAATCATCTTGAAGGCCTAATACTCTTAGTACGTTGAAATAGGCACCCATTGCGACGCTAGAGTTTCCTAATTCAATTAAATGTAAAGTTGACCTCGATAGATCAGCTCTCTCTGCTACTTGAACCATAGTGAGCTTTCTTCTTTTACGAGCCATTTTTATGTTTTCTCCCATTTGTTCCAAAACCTTATCATATTTTGGAAAAACAGATTGCTTTTTACTAGTTGCCATATTGAAAATGTATGATATTCTAAACAAATGTATTCATTATGTTTGAAATAACAAACATATTGTGTCTTTTGTTATTTTGTAATAACTAAAGAAAGCGTAGCTGATTATTAAAAATAGAGCGTAATTTTATATAAAAACTACATTTAAATAGATTTCGAAGGTGAAATTTTCCCTCGTTTGATAAAGTAATCATTGCATGATCAACTTGATTGGTTTATTAAGCGAAAACATAGAGTGTTGATAAATTACCTTATCAGAGATTTTGATGCAGTTTGTCACGATTCCCCAGATCATAAAATCATTTTCGGGTATTACTTTTATAGGTTTGTAGTCTTCGTTTTCGGCGATGAGCCAAACGATGTTTTCTTCAATTTTGATGCGTTTTACAGTGAATTCGCCATCGATTTGGCAGACTGCTATTTTATTGTTCTGAGGTTCCAAGCTTTTGTCAATAATCAATAAATCACCATCATTGATTTCGGCATTTTTCATCGAATGTCCTTTTACTTTTGCAAAAAAAGTGGAGTCACGGTTCTTGATGAATTCCTTATTCAAGTCGATGGTTAATTCAATGAAATCGTCTGCAGGTGATGGGAAACCCGCACTGATACCCACATCAAAAAAAGGCAATTTTAATGCTGTCGAGTGGTCCGGAAAGTAAAATTCCAATGTTGGGGTTTTATGCAGGCTTCGTAATTTCATTTTACAAAATTAGAGAAGATTGAAATTCGTTGTTAGGAAATGAGAAGAAATAGTTATTAACTATATTTTCTAATTTTAGTTTTGAAAAAAAACACTCCTCCATGACAAGATTGAGGAGTGTTTCTATTATTGTTTTTTTATAATACAGATTTGTTGTACAACTAAATTTTGACCTCTCAAGATATATCCCTTATTACATTTAAAAATTCTTGTACCACATGTTTTGTTGCTTCATACTGAATTGATTTTTCTTCTGATGGTTCGTTGAGATACAGTCGTCTGTTTATTTCTAACATTATGGATTGGACTCTTTTATCATTTTGGTAATACTGAACCGGTACCATTGATCCGGAGTACGGTTTGTCAATTCCTAATGTATAGCCCTTATCATTAAAGAAGGAAGTCGATGCATCGATTAGCTTTTGACTGGTGTGATAAAAATCAGTTCCGATATTGAAATCAGGTCGGAAAGAAGATTGGTCTAAAGCCCGGCTGAGTGGTTTGTTTGGAAAGGAATGGCAGTCCACAATTGTTGCACTGCCGTAATCTTCTAACTGAAGTCTGACACTTTCAGTTAGTTGGTTATGATGTTTCCAATAATAATCGTACAGAATGTGTTTACGTAATTCTAGACTTATGTTTCTTAATGGTTCGCCAGCATCTGTTTTTTCATATAAGACACCCATACCATATTTAGCCATTATTTCCTGGTTGTCATCAGAAAACCGTTCAGTGTCGCAAAATAGTCTTGAAAAAGTTGCCTTTATACTTATATCTGTTTCGTTTTCAAACAAGTGATCGGTGTACCAATCAGTCATTTTTATAATTTCCTTATTCAGGATTTCATCGGATACACAATACCCATCTGTAAAGGGAATTATTGTCGAGGAATGCGGAATGTGCAAAATTAGATTTTTCATTTTAAATAGGTAATAGAAACAACTTTTTTATGACTTAGTTTCATCTGAAAAAGCGATCTTTTTAAGTCTCAAAAAATAAACTTCTTTATAAATAAGAATACCGCGGGTTTTTGATACCGGTAGTAATTCTTAAAAATCAAGCGCAGAGCAAAAACTGTGGATGTCATTCCTCAGGAAAGACACCAACATATTAATAAATTCCAATATCGTTTTATTTTTCATGATTCAGTATTTAGCAGTTACAAAACTGGTCAGCGTGTTATTTTTACCAATTATGATGTTTTGAATGCACGATATTTTGTTTAATACCCTGAATTAGAGTTGAATTTTAGGGTCAATGGCTCCGGTTTGTTCTAACATTATTGTTTCATCGGAAAATACTATAACTACCCTGTTTTGGTCCAATGCTTCCATAAGTTGTTCCGTCAGATGCATTATGGCTTTTTTGAGAGCGGATTCCTCTTGCGGGAATTTTGGATACTGAATAAATTGCAAATCGACAGAAGGTTCTTCTTGACCTAAAAACAGAATTTCACAGCGTGTTAATTTTGCACTCAACTTTATTTTGTACTGTATATTTATATTTTCTTGTGCTTTTAACAAAGCCTTTTTAAATTCTGGTACGGAAATACTTTTTTTAGTATATCCCCGAACTAATCCAATGGTTATTTGTGCGCTAAATGTTTTACATTTTACTGAATTCATAATTGGTATTTTAAATTTCTAAAGAATATTACTTAATTCCTTTTTATTCAAGAAAGCATTGCACCATCCAAAATCTCTAAGTAATCCTTCCTGAATGTCGAGATTTATGGCAAATTCTTTACTATACATAATTCGAGGGCCCGCTGTCCCTTTTATTAACTGATTAAAGAGCACATGGAACACTTTGACGGTTTTACCAAAGGAACATGCAATACATTTGGATTCGTGGAGGGTCACTTCTGTTATGTGGATTTGATCGTTGTCTTGTTTCCAGTAATCCAGAATTCTGTGGGCACCATCGATAAATTCATCGATCTCTTTTTTATGTTGAAGGTTGTATCTATGAATTACTTCCATGACGGGAATCGTATCCACTGTCTGGCAGGCGACTATAATGTCATTCATAAATGCTTTTGTCTGATCTTCATCCAATAAAGGTGTTTTGGATGTGGTAAAGGAGCTTGCGATTTTCATAGTACTGAGGGATTAGAATTAAATAAATAAAATGTATTGGAATTTACAGTTCTTGGTGAACAGGTTGATTTATGCTAATTATTTCAAATCCTGCTATTTCCTCCAGAAGGAAATGTAACGGATATGGGATCAGTAAAAAGTATTCTGCCAAAGCTTTAATTGAAAACGGACTTTGCTGTGTATTCAGGCTAAATGTTGCTCCAGTGAATTCTTTTTTGTTATTGAATTGCAAGAGAATATATGGAGTTACTTTTGTAAGATTTATTGTTGTGGTGATTACTTGGTGGTTTTTTTCTAAAAGAAAATATTTGTCTTCTTTGTTAAGTAATAGATTAGCATCAAAACCTTCGCTTTCTATGGAAATTGATTGTAAGTTTAAAATAATTGTTGATTGATTTTTTAAGTGGATTGTTACTTTAGAATGTTGTTTTTTCATCTGTAAAAGTGGTTGGTTTTTAAAAATAATTTGTGATTTTCTATTACTTTGCTATTATACAGGATGTGGAACGATAACCATTAATGGGATATGTTTTTGTGAAATTTTTATATTAATTCACTCATGTTACGCAAAAATATAATAAAAATTGATAGTTTTAACACTTCAATTGTTGATAACTTTTGGCAGAAAACGATATGGAAAATTTCGCAGATTTATACAGTGATTATTTGATATG
>JAFCUE010000051.1:0-18908 GCA_051990185.1 Flavobacterium sp. DT2-2
GATGCAGTTAGCAAGATCCAGAGCAAGAGGGTATAGAAATCCAGATAATTTTATAAAAATGGTGTATTATTTAGGCAATGCCTAAAAATACAATTCCACTAATTTAGGCGAAGAGCCAGAAAGATATAGTCAATTGAAAACGGTCTAATTATACAAACGTGTTGACTGACATTTCCTTCTTCAAAATCGCTAGGTACTAGAGCGCATCTACCCATTGAGCCACCTGTAATATTTAATAAAATGTCATTTGATAATACAATTGTTCCATTCATTTGTTTTTGAACTTCATTTGAAACAAATTTAATATCCTCATAAACTAAACCACTATCATGAACGTTTTGAGATCGAAAAAAAGGTAAACCAATTTCGGAATAATTACTGCCTTTTGGTGTACTACCTGAGCCTATTTTTGAACAAATCGCACCCAATCTGCACCAAGCCCAATGTTCTGGAATTTCAAAAGGAATTTCATCCGCAGCAATTGGTGCTAACTCTTTTTCTTTTTTAAGTTTTTTCTCTGCAATAAGTTGTGCTTTTTCGGCTTTTATTTTAGCTAACAATTCATGACCAGTCGCTTGCTTCTCGACTGCGCTCGAAGTGACTGCCGTGAGCAGTTTGCCTTGCATGGCTTCACGCAAAAACGCTTGACGGAGTTGTTTGATTAGGTCGAGTTGGTGAGTTAGTTCTGATGTTAATTCTCCAAAAGAAATTTTTTGAAGTTTAATTTTATCAATTTGAATTAATTGTTCCTCAACCGAAGGAAGCAGTATTTCATAATTCAGAAAGAAATTTTCATTCAAGTATTTTCTATGGGTAATACCTGCACTTGCACGTTCACACAAATCATAAAAATCAGGAGAGTTGGTAAATTGATTGAACCATTCAATATTTAGTTTGCTAAAATCTACATCGTAAGCCCAAAAATTACCTGTTATAATTGCATCACCAACTTCATCAGGAGCAATTCCAAAAGCTCCATAACGAGCATCAATTTTTGAAACAATAAATTGACCCGTTTTTAAGATAAACTGTTTTTTTGTTCCAATTTTTTTACCAACTTCTGTATCTCTTAATGAAACTCCATTATGATTAATTCTTATTTTAACACGATTATATTTTTCATTATCCAATATATCTATTGGAATTTTACTTCTTTTTAGGAAATCACCAATTTTAGTTAACTTCATTTTACTGCCTCTTTAAGTTGTTCTAACAACACATTACTTTTGTCAAAAGAAGTATGCAACAAATCCATTAATTCTACACTATTGAATTCGTGAGTTTCTTCTTGTTTAGTTGGATTTTTTATGTCCAAATCGTAGTTACGGTCAATAATGGTTTGTATAGGTACTTTCCAAGCAATATCGCTTTCTTTGCGGTCGTTCCACCACGTTTTTATTGGGTCAAATTCTTTGACTTGAATCGGTTTGGTTTTGTTGTAGGCTTTTGCTCCTTCGGGTAATTTATGCTCGTAATACCACACTTCCTTAGTAGGTGTGCCTTTTGTAAAAAATAATAAATTGGTGGCTACCGTAGCATAGGGCTGGAACACGGAGTTGGGCAAACGGATGATGGTGTGCAGGTTACAATCGTCTAATAACTTCTGGCGCACGCGTTGTTTCACACCATCGCCTGTAAGTGAACCATCAGGCAATACAATACCGGCACGCCCGCCTTGTTTTAATAAATGAATCATTAAAATCAGGAACAAGTCGGCACTTTCTTTGGTGCGGTAGTTTTGCGGAAAATTGGTTTCGTTACCATTGGCAACAATTCCACCAAACGGAGGATTGGCTAATATGGCATTTACTCTGTTTTTTTCGGTATAAACGCTTAGAGGTTGGTCTAGTGAATCGCGGTACGTGATATTAGGCACTTCGATGTCATGTAAAATCAAATTGGTCGTGGCTAACAAATACGGTAAGGGTTTGTATTCCCAACCAATTACATTTTTGGCTATACTCTGGCGTTCTTCTACACTATTGGCCTGCTTTTTTAAATGATCAATGGTGCAAGTGAGGTAACCACCCGTTCCGCACGATGGGTCTAGAATTTTTTCTCCCAGTTGTGGGTTAATCATTTCCGTAATAAAACTGGTTATAGCTCGTGGCGTATAAAATTCACCGCTATTTCCAGCACTTTGTAAACCTTTTAAAATGGTTTCGTACAGTTCACCAAAAGCGTGACGGTCTTTGGCAACGTTAAAGTCCATTTCGTTCAGCTTGTTCAACACTTTACGAATATTGATACCACTTTTCATGTAGTTGTTGTTGCCTTCAAAAACCTCACGAACAATCAATGCCCTGCGGTTTCCTGTACTTACATCAATATTGCGCAAGGCAGGGAATAATTGTCGGTCCACAAATTCTAACAATTCGTCACCTGTCATTCCTTCGTTATCGCCAGCCCAATTGCCTTTTTGGTTCACCCAATGAAATACATCTGGAATGGGCGAAATATAATTGTCATCAAGTAATTCAAGTTCTTTGTCTTTGTCTGAAAATATTTTTAAAAAAAGCATCCAACCCAGTTGTTCAATGCGCTGGGCGTCACCATTAAGACCATTGTCTTGACGCATTATATTTTGAATGGATTTTAATATTCCTGAAATGTTGCTCATTATTGTATGTAGTATTTTTAGGTATTCTTTTATTTTCTGTTTTTATCGTCACTATTGTTTTAGTATCATTTTATTTTTAAAACAACATTTTTATTTTTATACGAATTAAGTAAGTCTGTTTAAAATCAGTAGTTTAACTTATTTTGCTTGCGAATTTAATATTCATTTAATTTTTTTATGCCAGTGAATATGTCTTTCCTTTTTTTATACCTTCCGAAAAAACAACACCCTCTTTTTCAAGAAGTAATAAACATTTTCTAATATCTTCAATAGGCAATTCAGAAATTCTAACTTGTATATCAGAGCTTTTGCTTTTAGGATAAAGTTTTAAATCTTCCTCAATAAGAGCTTTTAAACGGTGTGGCTCAATAACTTTTAGAGTTGTTTTTACATTTATTTTAGAATTAATTATCAGTTTTGGATTAATCAAATATTCTGTTCCTTTTTTTATACCTCTCTTAATAATAATCGATTGGTCAGCCAATTTTGAAATATAAGACCTTAAACGATCTTCATCAGTTAGTTGCAACTCTTTTGTTAGTTGTGTTGCTAATATCTTTTTATGGCGAGTTATTACTCCAAGAGCAATAAATTCTTTTTGTGACAGCTTATAATTTTTTGCAATGAAATCTAATAATAAAACGGCTTCTTCATCTAAAATTTTTGAATATTGAGTTACTGAAGTTGCATTATAATCGGAAATAGGTATTGGAAATGCTTTGGCATCACGACTAGTTATTTCATAAATTAAATTATAACCTGTTCCTTCTCCTTCCATTAATTTTAAATCATGAAGGATTCTAATTAAATGGGGGTTTCTACGGTAGGTGCTATGCAAAATATTGTCTTTAGTAATCCCCAAAGGCAAACCGCCAGGATTAGTTATTTCAAGTCTATCTTGGTATACTTTTATGAAAATATCACCCGAAATAGTGTAGCTTTTGTGCGCTATTGCATTGATAAGTAGTTCTCTGATTAACCGAGCATCGTAATGTCTGATTTTGTTACGAAATAAGCCTAATGGAAATTCATCGTAATAAGTTAACTCGATTGCTTCTTTCTCAATTTCTAATAGTAATTCTTTTGGGTTTTTTGAATAATCTTGCCAATCTTCTTTTCTGACTTTCTTTTCCAAATCATCATAAACAATGTATTGTACAGTTAAAGGATAGACTAATCGGCTTCTTTGTGATGCTGTTCCCAACCATAAAACACCGAGATTGGTTAACTTTCCTTTTTCTATAAGATTGTAATGTTCAATTATTTCAATATCTGATAATTCTTTAATGTTTTGTTTTACTCGGTCAGACTTTCTAATTTCATCAGCAAACCATCGCATACTCATTTCAGGAATTTCAGTATAAGCAACATTTCTAGGTTGTAGTTCCCATTGAAAAGCATCTTTTTCACTTGCTAAACGAACAATGTCTTCACTTCGTGCAGGTTGTGATTGGTCTCCAATTCTTATATATATTTTACCGTCAGCGGTTGTGGCAACTGATTTTAATGTTGGGTAAACTGTAATCGTGAAAAATTGACTTCCATTTGCATGACTTTCTATATCACCAAGCTGAAAACCTACATTAAAACAAAGTGATTTTAGTCGGGTAACAGTATTGTTTGCAGTTCTAACAGATATGGTTTGATTTAATGGTGGCTGTTTGTCTTTGTCCTCAATACCAATAACAATTTTACCGCCATGCACATTAGCAAAAGACACGCTAGTTACAGCAAGATCTCTTAATCCTTCCGATTTGAGTTTTCCTGTTGTATCTACTACTTTTTTTAAGCTTTTGTAATCAATACTAATTCCTTCTTCCATCTTGTTTAATAATTTTCAAAAACTATATTGTAATACCTATATTCTACTTAAAGCAAATTTTATTTTTCCAAATTCCTTTTCATCAAAATTATTACCTATGTAAAATGGGTCATAATCCGTAATTTGCCAATTCCCTTTTTTGAATTCGAAAGTGTAATAAATAACTTCTTTATCTTTTGCGTTATTATTAATTCCTATTTCAAGGATATCTTTACTTTTGAAATTCAAAGGTTTGTCAAATGCTTCTTGATGGTTCAAACGATCTAAAAGAGTTCCTTGATTTTTTTTATAATTCACCTCAATAAAGTCCATGGGTAAAATCATTTCTCCTAAGATCATTTCATTTTTATGTTTGTTAAAACTATACCAAATCCAATAATGTTTTAATCGATTTACTGAACTTGCGGAACAAGTACAAAACTGTATATTATCTGAAATCTGGCACATGGTTAGGCTTGTTTATATAATTCATTTTCTAGCTCTTTTATGGCTTCTAAGTACTTGGTTTTACTGCCAAAGATACCATTTACAATTTCATAAGCAGAGCCAAAATCATCAAATGGCTTAACGCGCAGTACATCAATGTTTTCAATATTTTCTACTCCTTCATCAGCATATTTATCGAGTAAAGTTTCTAAAACTTTTCGGGCTTGCTCACCATATTTTGCAAAATAGTTGCGTTGTTTCACATTTTCAGCTCTTTGTTTTCTGGTCAAAGGCGGCTGATCATAAGCCACATGGCAAATCAAATCAAACAAGTCTAGGGGTTTGTCAACAGCTTCATGAAGAGCCTCCACCATCACGCCTTGTTCTTGTAATTCTTTGATAATCGCCTCTTTTTTATCGGCTTTGTTCCATGTGGTTAAAAAGTCATCAAGTGAAGCATATTTGCCATTGATAACGCTTTTAGTGTGGTCTTGTAGGCTGATTGTTATTGGTTTTCCATTCGAGTCAAAAAACAATTCTCTACTTACCAATACCGAAACATCTACACCATTGATGTATTGTTTTGGGCGACTTTTATACTCTGGATTAGGCTCATTAAGAGGAGTTCGAATTTCAGGTTTTTCAATTATGATTTCTGCTCCAGTAACACCATCAATTATTGGCGAATCATCCTCATATTCTTCTTCGATAATTGTAGTTAAGTCTGTTCCTTCTGTAATTGGTTTTACACGTAGAGGATCACCATCAAAAGCAGGATCGGCAAAGTTATCCGTTGCATTTCTAAAATCTAATATTGTAAAATAAAGTTTGTCAAACTCTTCGTTTATACGTGTTCCTCGTCCTACAATTTGCTTGAATTTGGTCATCGAATTGATGTTGGCATCCAATACAATTACTTTGCAGGTTTGCGCATCAACTCCCGTTGTCATCAACTCTGAGGTAGTTGCAATAACAGGATATTTTTCTTCGGGATTAATAAAGTTATCAAGTTCACGTTTGCCCTCTTCATTATCACCCGTAATTTGCATCACGTATTTGTAATTTTCGGCTACTAAATCGGCATTATGTTTTGCTATTGCATTGCGCATTCGTTCGGCATGATCAATATCTACACAAAAAATGATGGTTTTAGCGTAACGATCTAGCCCTTTGAGATATTCCGTTACTTTTTGGGCAATTATATCTGTCCTTTCGTCTATCACAAGTTTTCTATCGAAATCCTTACGGTTGTATATTCGATCTTCAATTGCATTTCCTTCTTTATCTGTTTTTCCTTGCTGTGGTCTGTAGCCTTCTGAATCTACATTTAATGCTACACGAATGACTTTGTAGGGAGCCAAAAAACCATCGTCGATACCTTGCTTCAAAGAATAGGTGTAAACGGGTTCTCCAAAATATTCGGTATTACTGGCCTCCTTAGTTTCTCTCGGGGTTGCTGTTAAACCAATATGGGTTGCTTGATTGAAATACGTTAAAATTTCTCTCCAAGAACTATCTTCATTCGCACTACCACGGTGGCACTCATCAATGATTATTAAATCAAAAAAATCAGGTGAAAAATCTTTGTAGGCATCTTCAATCCCTGGTTCATTGTTGGTTAATCCTTGGTATAAACCTAAAAATACTTCGTATGCTTTATCGGCAGTATCAATGCCCCTTTTCTTGTTGCTAACCAGTTCGTCTTTCCCATTTCCATTAGACATGACTTTCTTTTTGATGATAGTCATTTTATCTTTGAAATGCTTAAAGTCTCCTTTTCGGGTTTGATCCACAAGCGCAGTTCTATCAGCTAAAAAAAGAATTCTCTTTTTAGTTCGCGATTTCCATAAACGATATATAATTTGAAACGCGGTATAGGTTTTACCTGTACCAGTAGCCATCACTAGGATGATTCTGTTTTGGCCATTTGCAATGGCTTCAACGGTTCTGTTGACAGCAATTTGTTGATAGTATCTTGGTTTTCTACCAGAGCCATCAGAGAAATATTTTTGTAATGCTACTTTTTCGCCAATAGACGTAGCAATATTTTTATATTTTTTATATTTCTCCCATAGCACTTCAGGAGAAGGAAATTCATCTAAGGAAAGTTCTGTTTCAATGGATGCATCAGTAGCTGTTCGGTCATGGAATAAAAATCCATCTCCATTGCTGCTAAACACGCACGGGATATCTAATATTTGAGCATACCCCAAGGCTTGTTGAATCCCTGAGCGAATGGAATGTTTGTTGTCTTTGGCTTCAATAACTGCCACGGGATTGTCTTGAAAGTACAGAATGTAATCGGCTCTTTTGCGATCGCCTCTAGCGGTAAGTTTCCCTCTTACATATATTTTACCATCTGTAAAAGCTACTTCTTCTAGTACTTGCTTGTTAATATCCCAACCTGCATTTTTTAAAGCAGGGGTAATGAATTTGGTGCAAATATCTCTTTCTGATAGATTCTTTTTCATCGTATACTTTTACTTTTATATTCAAGTACCATTTAGCCTATTGCTGATTTATTAGTAATAATAAAATAGCTCTTACACTTAAATTAAACAAATACTTACAAACATACAAAAAAGGTCTTGATATAAGATTGCGAGAAACCGTAAAAGAAAGAAAAATACAGCAAAATAATGTATGAAAATGCAAGAAGCCTCTCGTAGTGCAACCTATAATAGATTTATAGCCTTATATAAATTTAGATTTATATATTTCTATTTCAAAATTGATAAAGTTTCAAGGACTAATTAGATGTATTTAATCGCAATATCTCTCTAACATTTCCACTATTTCAAGAATTGAAGATCCATTAACCAATGAAAAATCAAACTCACAAGCAAAGCCGATAAGTAAATTTTGTAATTCCTTACGCAGTTCTTCCCTAAGTTCTGTAGATTCAGGATTGTAAAGTTTGTATGCTAATTCCCTACCAAATTTATAATTAAGACGCTCCATGTAATCATCTGAATCTTCTAAATCAACTTTAAAGTTATCGTAATATTCCATGTATTTTTCATTCAATAACCAGAAATAGAGTGAAGTGAGTTCTTCTTTAGTACAAGCATCTAAAAAATCAATAATTAAAAGCATCATATCATGCTGTTGCTGATAATCTGGTAAGTCTCCTAAATAAAAATTTACAGCAACAATTAAGTCTGAAACATTTTGTTTATCCTCGTAAATAGTAAAACTAAATTGAGTTAATAGTTTTCGGAGTACTGCATACTTTGCATAATTAACTACTATGCTATTTACTTCTTTGGTAATGTATAATTTGTCGTCAATTGTAATCATAGTATATAAATTATAAGAGTTATAAAGATTAAATGTAAGAAAAAAATCAAAATAGTTTTATAGAAATATAGTTTTCTATAAAACTATTTTGATTTATCAATTAGCATTAAGAATTCTAAAACTTTATTAATCTGCGCCTAAACTATTTAAATAATCTATCATAACTTGTCTTATAGATTTAGGCTGGCTGCTGATTCTTTTTGTTTGAGGAGTTTTTTCCAAATTTTCTAATGGTGTCATTGTTAAATAGAGATTTTCGTTTGCTCGATTCCATAATCCAAATATGTACTCCACTCCAGGTTCAATAACGATACGTTCTTTGAAGGTAACTGTTCCTGCGTGCAAAGGACTATCTGGATGGTATTGATTTTCATTAATAGTCAGCTTAAATTTTAATTCATTTGTTTCATTATTAGTTTGTACAAAACTTGGCATAATTTTTTTCGGTGGTTTGATTTCATCTTTGAATTCCATCAAATAACTTAAATGTTCATAGGAAGAGATATATTTTTGAGGACCATTTCTAAAAAGTAGAATTAGATTTTCATTATCAATTTTTTCTAAGGCTCTAATGAATTTGATATAGGATTCTTTGCCGAGCTGATCCCAATATTTTTTGCTTAGTTGTGGAAAATACATTTCAAGGGAGCTACTTAATACCTCTCTCTCAAAATTGTTCAGGTTATTCCAATTTTTGGTTTCAATAGCTTGCTCAAATTTTTGCTTCAATTTTTTTTGCGCTTCTTTTTTTTCTAGAATCACTTTCTCTTCATCAAGTTGCTTACATTTTGCACATTTAAAACCTGAATGGAAGTTCCTTTGTCTTTTTACTTTTGTAATTTCAATATACCTGGTAATACTATTAATTGTTTGCAATTCATAACTGCTACAATGCTGGCAAAAAAAATCGAAGGATAGTTCGCTATGGGTTCCAATAATTTTTTTCAATTCAGTTAAACCGATGCCAAAAATATTTGCTATTTGTTTTGGATAACGAAAATTTTCATTTTCCTTTAATTCCCAATAATAATTGATAATTTCTTTTTCTCTTTCTGAGCATTTTTCAGAAATGAACACCTGTAGATTGGCGATTTTTGTGTTTTGATCTTCCATGTCGTGTTATTAAAAAAGCGTGGAACTGTTACTCATTAGCACTATAGGTATCGCCAAACACCCGCACACCAAATAAGAACAGCCCACGCTAGGCATGGGCGTCTTAGTTTTGATATTAGCGTGCTATTATAATTTGGCGATTTTATAGTACTAATTCAAAAGCTAAACACTTTGAGTTATTTTATTTTAAGTAATTATCTATACAGAATAGGCATTGTTTTTTGTTAAAAGTCTCATATTACATCAGTGGATTTAATAATGTAAAATAAGCTATTTTTTTGAACTTAATCAAGTGAATTTCTTAATGCATTATTCACGATTTCTTTCATGCTTATTTCATGTTGAAAAGCCTTGAATTTTAATTTTTTATAAAGCTCTTTCTCAATGTAAAATGAGAATTGAATTTCTTCTATTTCTTTATTGGAAACAGGTACAATTTTTTGAATTTTGTTTTGTTGATTGTTAGACTTTACCTTATTTATCAAGTCATTCATACTTTCTGATTCCATAATTTTAGATGTGTATATTTATAGATTTATTTGTTACTATAATTGTAGCTTACTACAATTATAGTAACAAGAGTAATATTTCTTTTGTGAGCTGGTCTAACTGACGTTGAGCGTTTCTATCGTTTGCAACCCCATGTAAAACAACAGATCTCGTGAAAGCAACTAAGTCGCTAATGTGCGTTTTCGCAATGGGGACTTTATATTCCTCCAAACCTGTTAATATGTCTAGTGTTAAAGTCGTGTTGGGTTTAATCATGTTGAATACCACAAGAGTAGAATCAGTTTTATGTTCGAGTTCAATAAGTTTTAAAGTACTTTTAATAGCCAACAAATCCAGAATTCCAGCTTTAGTTGGAACAAGTATCAAATCTGCTATACTGATCAATTTTGGCAATTGATTGGATAAGTAAGGAGGAGTATCGATAAAAACAAAGTCATAATCTAGATTTAAAATAGAATTTATGTCCTCGACAAATGGAATGATATCGAAGCTATTGATCATTTCTCGCACCTGATTTAAGCTCCCTTGTAGGTCGAAATCGAGTACAGCAACTTTTGAATTTTTAGCAATATTTTGAGCGAGATTAAACGTAATTGTGCTCTTGCCAACTCCGCCTTTTTGATGGGTTATTAAAATTATTTTTGGCATGGATTTTAAATATTTGATTATGTTGTTCTGTTAGTGCTTATATTCTTTCTCTTCTTCTTCTTATCAGCGTCAGCAATTGCATAATTTTCAAACTCAGCAGCGCTTTCTTGAGTCACTATTTCATCATTAGGGAAATCATTTAATGTTTGAGTTGTTTCTTCCTTTAAGCCCGCAGAATCTTGAACCATTTTTATGGTATTCCATTGTTGATGCTTATCAATCGCTGTTACGAAATTCGTCTGATTGGATTTAAGTACTTTATTTAAATCATATTTCTCTTGAGGGCTGCCATTTTTTAGGATATTTTGGTTTTTAAATTTTTCAAGCTCTTTGCGCTGGTATTTAAAATGCTCATCAAATGTTTTTTCATTCATATCAATCCACTTTACTCGATCAAATCCCACTTGATATTCATTGTCGCCAATAGTTCTATTGGTTAGTTTTTCATTACAAGTAGGGCTTAATTTTAATTTTTGTGTTCTGTCTTTCCTAGAAACAATGCAATGAATATGGGTCTGAAGTCCTTGTTTAAATGTGCCTGACTTTACACTCTTATCAGCAACCTCTTTATCAGTACCTTTAAATTTTCTAAAATGCTCAATCTTTCCAAAATAAACCAAATCAGCCCCGGTTTGAACTCCTTTGTCTTGTCGGTTGAAGTTTAGAGCGTAATTGTCCATTACTTTTCTTCCATATTGTGTTATGAGTCTATTATACTCCTTTAGTTCGATCAGCGATAAATCCAAAACACTTTTTACATTATTTTTTCCAGATGCTAAAAAAGCAATTTGTTGGAGTTCATTCTTGCTAAAAGAAATGGTAGGTGCAAAATATTTAGCATCATTGGCTCCAAGTTTCTTTTTATTTGCATCAATGCAATTAATAACTTCAATTGTGCTGATGTTTGTCTCTAATGCAGTAAAGAATCCTTGTTTTCGGCCCTCCAACTGTAAAGCTTCTTCGCTAGAAGTAGACTTTCTTATACTGATATCTAAGTATTCATTTTCTTTTTCTAAATACAAAGCCAGATTTGAACAACTTCCTTTATTGTCTGCTCCAAGTGAACTGTGTGGTTTCGAAATCGGCATTACGTAAACAGCGTTTTAATTTTGTCAAGTGTTCCCGCTTTATTTTTGTCATCTAATAATTCGCAAAGCAATAACATAGCTTTTTGATTTTTTTCTAATTCAATATTTATAGTGTTGGTTCTTTTAGCATCTGTTTTGTTTATTAGATTCATGTTTGCTAAATAAGCTTTCTTAATTTCATTCATGATCTCTGATTGAATTTTTAATTGTTTATTAATTAAACTTGTTAGCATGTCGATTTCGGCTTTCTGCATATTTTGATAATTAAAAACATCTTGCCTTAAAGGTTTTAAAATATCCCGTTCCTGAACTTTCAAAAAAGAGACAATCCGTTTATCTAAAGCTGTAACCATTGCCGAAGGATCTTTGTTCACAGCGTCTTTTGGATTAATGCCTGTTTTTTTAAAATAGTAGATCATTTCTTGAACTAGAGTTCCTAAGTTCATATTTAATGCTTCTCCTAGTTTTTTAAGCTCTGCATGCGGTTTGTCGTCGATTAAAATGCTTTTTTTGATCAAAATTATATTTTTTATATTTGTAAATCAGCTAGTTATGTTTAATTTATATATTAATTATAAAAGGGTATAAATTTATTTTGTTCAAATCGCCTTGTTTACAAGGCTTGGCCTCGCAGAGCGAGTAGGATAGGGGTTTTTCCGCCCCTGTTCTACTCGCTTTTTCAAACAATTCTATACTACCCATATTAAAAATGCGAGATACTTTTAATTGAATTGCAATTGATTTAGAATTAGTGACTTTCATAAATATCTTGAGGGTCCATAAATTTTGTTTTACTTTCATCAAAAAACAATCCTTTTCTATCTAACGATCCATTTCGATGTTTTGCAATTATGAACTCTGTATTTGCTCCTTGACTCAACATCGCATCATCAAGTTCGATTCCATAATATGAAGGACGATATATAAATGCAACTAAATCGGCATCTTGTTCAATTGCTCCTGATTCTCTTAAATCTTTTAATAAGGGTCTTTTGTCAGCTCTGTTTTCTACATCCCTACCTAATTGAGAAAGCACTATAATAGGAATATTTAATTCCTTTGCTAATCGTTTCAAGGATCTAGTAATCGTAGCTATTTCTTGCTCTCTAATACTATTTTTGTTTAATAATTTACAACTCATTAATTGCAAATAATCGATAATTGCCATTCTAATCCCAAATTTCCTATGCCAGAAACGTATTTTTGCAATAACATCATAAACATCAGATGATTGATCATCAAAGTATGCTGGATAATTCTCCATTTCGCCTTTTAAAATGATGAACTCTTCAAAATAAATACTTGTATTGAATCCAGTTCTTAATAATTGATCCAACTTAAAATTGCTATTACATGCAACCAATCTTGTCATTAATTGCTGGGAACTCATCTCACATGATACAAAGCCTACAGGTATATTTTGCTTTACATTTTCAAGCATTGTTTTCAAGACTAAGCTAGTTTTTCCCATTCCGGGTCGTGCGCCAATAACAATTAAATCAGAATTTTGCCAACCATTAGTAATTGTATCTAGTTTTTTAAAACCAGTAAAACAACCTGATAATTCATCACTTTTTTTTAATGTTAAAACCTCAATTCGTTTTCCAATTCTAGTTAGTCCTTCATTCATTGATAAATCTGAAACACCTTTGGAAGTTTGTTCTATTAGTGAATTTATATTCCTTGTAGCATAAGCTACCAATTCAAATACATCCTTTTCCTCATCATAAGCTAATGCAGATAATTCAGCACTATCAAAAATCATTTTTCGTTTTATATAATATTGCAATAATATTCTACAGTGAAATTCAATGTGGGCTGATGAGGATATCTTTTGTGTAAGTTGAATCAAATAAATATCTCCCCCAATTGAATTTAGCAAGCCCATTTTTCGGAGGGTAGAAGAAACAGAAAGTAAATCAATAGGATCTCCTTCTTGATATAATTTTTGAATAGATTTGAAAATGTTCGCATTTTCAATTTTGTAAAAAACTTCAGGGTTTTTTAAAATTAATAGACACTCGTGAGCTCCATTCATTGAAATCATTATTGCTCCAAGAACTGCTTCTTCAATATCAATTGCGTTAGGTAGCAATTTCCCATTTTCAAGTCCGATTACTCGATTTGAATCATTTTTTATAAATTCTTTGGCTTGAGATTCCATTAACTTAAAGGTTTTTGCATATAAGGAGGTTTAGATTCGTTAGTCGTCAGCTTACTATTTTTATCTCTTTTAAGATTTTCCAGATAATTAATTGTAAATCTTATCAATCTTGCATTTATTATTTTTATAGAAAATTCTAAAGACTCCTCAGTAACTTTACAAATGAATACTTCTATGAATTTTTCAAACTCTGGATTAGAAAACTCGTTCCTAAATCTCTCTAAAAAAATTCCCCATTCCGAAGGAGAATTATTCATTAAAAAGGTGATAGCATCTTCTCTATTTGTGTTTATATCTGGTTTATTATCTGTTCCTATTATACATTTGGGAATTTCTACTATTCCATTTGTGTATTTTTTAGCTTCCATTTGTGGTTTTTTAGACATCGAGCCGTTCCTTTTAGAGGCCTCCTTTTCCTTTAAAAATTCGTCTGAAAAAGTATACCAATTTGTCCTATCGAAAGAATTTTTGTTAAAGTTCCCAATCTCAATTACATTCAAATCACTTAATTTTTTAATGATATATCTTACTTGATTTTCTGTCCAAAACGGAAATAATGTCAAAAATGCTTTGTTTGAATTATAAGTCCAAAATTTCCCATTGTATAAATGTTTGTTGTTAGCTTGATTTTTACTAATCCAGAAATCAATATTCTTAATCATTACAGCACAATCAACGCCATAATTACTTGCATCTTCAACATTAAAACTATACTCCATTAAAATTATTTTTGTATCGATCAGCTTGCGACTAAAAGCGAGTATTTTTAGTATCCACAAGCATGAAGTCCTTATGAAAATCCATAATTTTTAAAAAAAGCATTATTTACTTCTTCAAATACTTTGGTTTAGTTGCCCTAGTGCCACTTGAAATCATCTCTTTATATTTGTTAATCTTTTCAGTCTTCGTTTCCTTTGAAGGTAATTTAAGGGCTTTGCTTGGTATAGCATCACCCTTAACATTACCAAGACTATCAATAATTTCAATAGCCTGCTCAAACGTCTCCCGCAAGACATTATATTTTTCAATTGAAATGGTTATAGTTTTTTGCATAATCTTTCACTATTTCTTTTTTAAAATTTCAAGAACACTTTCTACACATTCAATCACTTCTTTATCTAAAAGAACACAGTTCCAAAATTTTTTCAATCTCAAAGAATTAATATCTGGATAATAAAAAATTACAATAGTTCTAAATGATTCATAAGATTTAAAACCCAAATAAAAATATTCACGTAATATTGTAGCACACTTTGCGTAGGTTTCAAAGCGAATAACTGTGACTCTTTCTCGATTTGAAATGTTTAACATCGTTTTTATATATTTGTGGTTAATAATATTAATAGCACGTTAATGAATAACAAATATATGAACGTTTTTTGTGTAATACCAAATTATATATACAATATTTGATATATTATTGTGTAAAAATATCATAAACAATTATTTATGAATTCATTAGAATTAAAAGAAAAAAGATTAAAGCTAGGTTTTAGTCAAAAAAAACTTGCAAAATTAGTTGGTGTATCAACTCAAACTATAAATGGATACGAAAATGGAAAGAAAATTCCTTTAACAAAATATCAAATACTAGAAGAAACATTAAACAGGGAACCAAGCATATTTGAAATAAGAACTCACAGAAAAAGACTAGGTTTAACTCAAGAAAAACTTGCAAACCTAATTGGAGTTTCAACAAACACAATTATAAATTATGAATCTGGTGGAACAGTTCCTGATTCAAAAAAAGACATACTTGATGTTATCTTTAAAGCAAATGACTTCGATCCCGATGATTACAGTGAAGATTATCATGGTGAAATTGTATATTTACCTACGAGTCAGTATAATAAAAATTTGAGTAAGGATGAATTAGAAAAAACATCTAATGAAGTACTTAATCAAATTGTAACCTATAAAAAAGCTATTGATTCACTTCTTGAAATTCATAAAAATATTCTTGGTCATATAGAATTACTTGAGATAATTGAAGAACAAGTAAGAATTATGAAAGAAATGCAAAAATCTGAAGAAGACGATCGTAAGACCATCAATTAATTTTTATTTAAATTATTTTTTTCTTAAAGGGAAAAAGTAATTGAAACACTTAAATTTGATGAACAAATAGTGAACAAAATAGAATCTAATTCAAAATTAAAATACTGCTAAAGCATTTAAAATCAATTATTTATTTTTTTGTAAAACAATAATAGAGAATCCCTCTTTCTCCGCTGGTTATTTCAAAAAACCTACCAAAACCCTTTAAATCTTATGATTTAGAGGGTTTTTTAATTTACAACCTATCCAAATTATTCATGGTTTCTCATACTAAAAGGGGCACATCGAGGGGCACAATGTAAAATGAAATGTATTGTGCCCCTACCTTTGGAAACCCGTATAAAATAAGTAGTTCACTATATGAACATCTTGTTTTGTGTTGATGGAATTTTTAAATTTCTATTAACTTAAAGGTTACCACATCATGGATGCACCAATTTCAATTCTTTTATCACTACCATCCGAAAGTCTAAAATAAAAAGTGCCTGAGATTCCCTTATTTTTGTTCTGCGAAAAATAAAATAATTTTATGGGACTCTTCAGGCGAAACAAAAATATTAAAAAACCAGTTATTCGACAAATTATTGATCTAGTTCCTCGATGGATAATTGAATCTTGTAGCAAAAAGCACAATTCAGACAAGGGATGCAGTAAATACAAGACCTACGATCAATTTGTTGCTTTAACTTACGGACAGCTAAATAAATGCTACACATTAAACGACATTTCCACTGGAATTGGGGTTAGCGAGACTTTTATTGGAGATTTAGGTTTAAACCAAAGTCCCGCAAGATCCACGATGAGTGACGGTAATAAAAAACGGGATTGGAAAGTTTTTGAATCGTTGTATTATAGGGTTTTAAAGCATTACGAAAGGGTTTTAAAAAGTGACTCAGAACGTAGTATAATTGCCGAAATTAAAGAGCAAACTATAAAACTCATTGATAGTACCACAATCAGTCTGTGTCTGAGCATGTTTGATTGGGCAAAGTTTCGGACAGCAAAAGGTGGTTTAAAGATACACACTTGCTGGGATGATAATTTGCAGATTCCAGACTTGGTAAATATAACCCCGGCAAAAACACACGACCGATACGGTATTGGTCAGTTAATTTTTCCAAAGGGAACAATTGTCATTGAAGACAGGGCATATTTTGATTTCACATTGATGTTGCATCGGATTCAAGCCGAAAATGTTTTTGTGACTCGAATCAAGACCAATACATTGTATCAAACTGTCCAAGAATTGGACTTGCCTGAGAAAGAAGATCAAGATATTTTAAAAGACGAAATTATCGTTTTAACTAGCAATAAAGCAATAGAGACTGGCATTAGCGAGCAGCAATTAAGATTAGTTCGCGTATATAAAGAAGATGAAAACAAGGTTATTGAGATAATAACCAACAATTTAGAATGGTCAGCAAGAACGATTGCTGATTTATACAAAAAGAGATGGGATATAGAGTTGTTTTTTAAAGCAATGAAACAAAATCTACAAATAAAAACATTTTTAGGGGCAAGTGAAAATGCGGTTAAATCACAAATTTACATTGCTTTGATCAGTTATTTATTGGTTGAATTGATTAATAGAACAATAGCAAAAAAGAATAAATCGTTCTGTAATTTGGTTGAAAAAATCAGAATCTGTTTAGTTTATTATTTAAGTTTAGATTATGTCTGCAATAAAATTGGAAATGGGGCTAAAAAAATAAGGTCAGAACCCAAATTAGAATTCAATTCTGACTTATTTTCAGCGTAATTTTTTAATAATAACCTCTTTATAGGCTATGCAGATTGATATTTGAAGTTTTATTAAAACTTTCGGATAGCAATGTTCTTTTATATGTAAAAAGAGCAAAAGTCAACGCCCAAGGGCTAGTCCCAATTTTTCAAAGAATTGCTATCAATCGACAACGATTAGACAACAGTACTGGTAAGTTTGTTGATCCAGAAAAATGGCATTCTGAAATGTCTAAAATGAAAGGAACTTCAGAAGAAGCTCGTTCAATAAATGGACATCTTGACCATTTAAAATCTAAGATTTTAAATATTGAGAAAATTCTAATCAAAAAAGATATCCCGGTAAATTATGAAACCTTCAAAAATGAGCTAACAGGAACTAAAGAAAGGGAGCGAATGTTAATTCCAATTTTCGAGGAGCACAACCGAAAGATAGAAGAGCTTTTAGGTCTAGAATACGCACCTGGAACGCTAGAGCGATATAAAACCTCACTCAAACACACCAAAGACTTTCTTCACTGGAAATATAGTCTTTCTGATATTAATTTAGAGAAGATTGACCATGCCTTTATCATGGAGTATGAATTTTATCTGCGTAGTGTTCGCAAGTGCAACAAAGCAAATGAATTAGCCACTAAATACCGCCAATTGGCTTTTGTTTATGGGATCCGCGGAGAAAATGCAACGCTATATTATACCGTTTATAAACTTTTTTTGCGTCAAATCCTATTAAAGACGTTGAAAATCCAAAAATAATTCCTATATTTGCAGAACAAACATCAAGATTCTTTCCCTTAGGGAGAAAGAAACCAACCGAGACGAGAGTCCACGGTGGTAAATAAGATGAGGGCAGCCCGCCAAAATAAAGTGCTATTCACTTCCCTCTTTTTATCACCCTGATGTAATGTAATTAGTAACCCTAAATTCATTATATATGTTATTTCATGCCAACACCAACAGGAAAATTAGCGCTTCATTATTTGATGAAATGTTTGATATGGAAGTCGAGAATACAATCAACCTCTCCAATTTTCAGGAAATCATTAAAGAACTCGAAAAAGTAAAGATTGAAACTGCTAACAAAACAATCGAAGCACTTTTGGAAGAAATACAACAAAAAGAACAAGAAGTATTTGAAATGTACAGCTTGGCACATACCAATTATTCTTTCAGTAAATACCAGCGTACATTGTACTACAAAAAAATCCACGCAATCAGAACTCAAATAAAGGAAGTTGCAATCTGGTTGTTTGATAGTCAGGTTAATGCTATGCCATTTGAATTAAAAAAACATTTTATTTAACTCACGTTACGCAAAAAAGTTATCAAATATTCAGTTGTTAACATTTACAATGTTAACAACTTATGTAGCCTAAAAATATAGTTATGCCGCTTTTCTAGGTTTTGATAATGCTGCTA
>JAFCUE010000052.1:0-16745 GCA_051990185.1 Flavobacterium sp. DT2-2
ACGGCAACTTTGGTCGTCTGGGAACGTCTTTATGAACTCTAAAATATTCTCCCCCTGAAATATACTTTCCATATCCTCGTATTTACTATAAATTTAAGTGTTTTTTATGTAAGTAACTCGATTAAATTATAATACTGTTTTCCTCTTATGTTACCGTGAATTGGAAGTTCTTGCTCGGGTTCTTGTTCAAATTCAATATGATCTAAGTTGTTTTCTAAAATATTTTGAATGGTCTTAAAATTGTAAATTTTAAAATCAAGTGCCCGTTTACAGGCATTTATTAATCGCTCTTTCCCTACCTTTTTTTCGAAGTTTAATATTCCCAAACAACTTTTATAAGCCTGTTCAGGATGGTTTCTACTTTCGATTATTTGCATAATATATTCTGCTACTGACTCGTCAATACTACTGGCCCAATCAATGAAGCGGGCAGCACTCCACTGGGCTACAAATTGATGCGTGCTAGCCATATGTTCCGGGATTGTGGTATAGATATACGGTTTGTAATTCCTTGGATGGATGGCTATTCGATTGTATTTGTGATAGATCTCTAACGTTGATTTGGTATACAATAGTTTCGCTTTTTCTTGACGTATTGATAGGGAACACTGTAGTAATTTTTGTCCTGACTTAATTGAACATGTCCGTTTTGCATCACTGTTGCAAAGGATTGGTATTTGATTTCAAAGCGTTCTTGTGGTAATGGACTTAGTTTTTGTTGCTCATCTTCTAAAAATAATTCTATACGAGAATAAGGACGTCCTGTGAGTTTTCGACTGTTATGGGCATCTAATAAATCCCATATCTGCTGGTTTAATTCTTCCAGAGAAAAGAATTTAGTTTCTTTTAGGTTTACATAAATCCTTCGATATAATATCTTAACAGCTCCTTCAACTAATGACTTATCTCTTGGTTTGTAAGCCCTGGCAGGCAAGATTGTAGTCTGGTAATGCTCGGCTAAATCAGCTAAAGTTTCATTGATTGTTGGTTCAAAACGACTACTTTTTATCACTGCAGATTTTAAATTATCCGGAACAATTGCCGCAGGAGTGCCTTCAAAGAAACGCATAGCATTTTCTACCGAAGTAACAAATTCTTCTTTTTGTTGGCTCATAGAAGCTTCTGCATAGGTGTATTGACTGGCTCCCAATATGGCTACAAAAAATTGTACTTCTTTGATTTCTCCCGTGTCTTTATCAATAATGGAGAGTGTTTTTCCAGCATAATCCACATACATTTTATCACCCGATTTGTGGTTAATGTGTATCACTGGATTGACTCGTTTGCTCCATGTTTTGTAGTGATGTCCAAATTGCGAGCTCCTGTAACCATCTGGATTTAGGGCAATATATTGCTCCCACATATGGTGTATGGTAACGCCAACTTTTTTTAATTCCCGTTCCATTTTAGGAAAAAAATCATAAAGTTTCTGCAATTTGGGACTGATTGAGGATCAAGTCTAAAAGTTGTGGGGAAATATTAAATTTCGATATTTGTATCATAAAAATAGATGCAAATGCCAGATTCTTTTAGTGAGCTAATCAAATTATTATTACCCAAAATTATTGTGGATTATTTTGAATTGACTTCGTATAAAAAAGCAGAAGAGATACTTCATCTTCACTTTAAGGAAATTAATTCGATTCCAAAAGAATACCCACAAAACAAATTAAGCTCAAAAGGATTCTTTGAAGAGATAACAGTTCAAGACTTTCCAATTCGAGGTCATCAAGTATATCTGCATATCACACGCAGAAGATGGCTCAACGAAGATACTGGGCAAGTAGTTTTTAGAGATTGGAATTTAGTAGCAGACGGGACTCGGGTAACACAGGAGTTCGCGTCTTTTTTAAAAGAGATCAATAGATTCCAAGGCTAATGATTGTAATGCGATTGCTTCTTTTTATGGCGTTAGGCGCAAAAACCTACAACATCAATACAAAGATTTCTTAAGTGATTTCAAAACGTGGGATCAACTATCACACGCCAAACAATGGCTTATTTTTCCAAAAAACTTAGGCAAACGTTTATCGATTGATGAAACTTCATTCTCGAATAGAGAACTCTATACTATCTTAACCAACAAAGCAGGTAAAGCAAAGAAAGGAACTATCGTAGCTATGATTGCCGGAACTAAAGCCGATACTGTAATTGCTATAATTGAAAAAATCCCTCTCAAAGCGCGTAATCAAGTCACAGAGATTACCCTAGACATGGCAGCAAATATGGGATTAATTGCTAAGAAATGTTTTCCAAATGCTACGCGGGTAACCGATCGATTCCATGTTCAAAAGTTAGCTTTGGAAGCTTTACAAGAAATCAGAATCAAGTATCGTTGGCAAGCAATTGACCACGAGAATGAAGCTATAGAAAAAGCAAGAATATTAAAGAAAAAATACAACCCTCTACTATTAACAAAGGATGATACAATTAAACAACTGTTGGCTAGAAGTCGCTATTTCTTATATAAAAACAAATTAAAATGGTCGGAAAACCAAACAGAACGCGCTAAAATATTATTTGAATTGTATCCTGATATTGAAAAAGCTTATAATTTAGCTCAAGATTTGAGAAATATCTTTGAAAAAACAACGGATAAAATTATTGGACTTTCAAGGTTGGCCAGATGGCATGAAAAAGTAAATCAATCCGGGTTTAAATCTTTCAATACAATCTCAAGATCCATAATAAATCACTACCAAACAATATTAAACTATTTTGATAATAGAAGCACAAATGCATCGGCTGAGTCATTCAATGCTAAAATAAAAGCGTTTAGATCTCAATTTAGAGGGGTTAGAAATATAGAATTCTTCCTTTTTAGACTAACTAATATTTATACTTAATTTTGCTTCCCCACAGGTTTTGGGATTGATCCCAGGTTTGGGGATTGATCCATTGATCCTTTATAACTAGCAACTTGAATTAATTAAGAATGAACGAATAATTTGAAGTAAGTCCAAAAAAAAACCTCCAAAATCAAATGATTTGGAGGTTTGTAATTTATGGTGGGCGATGAGGGGTTCGAACCCCCGACCCCCTCGGTGTAAACGAGGTGCTCTGAACCAGCTGAGCTAATCGCCCTAAACACTTTGGTTACTTTCGTTTCCTTTATTGCGTAAGCAAATATACGTCACTTTTCTAGATTTACAAATAAAAAGCAAAAAAATTATAAAATTTCTGCTACGACAAATGTGCTTCCGCCAACGTATATAAAATCAGATTGTGAAGCGTTTTTAGTCGCTTGATTATAAGCTTCTGAAACAGAATTATATACTGCGCCTTTTAGGTCGAATGTTGCTGCTTTTTGTTGTAGTTGTTGAGCTTTAAGTCCACGAGGAATATTGGGTTTGCAAAAATAATAATGTGCTTTTTTGGGAAACAAAGGTAAGATCTCGTTTAAATCTTTGTCGTTTACAACACCTAAAACAACATGTAAAACTTCAAATTCTTCTTTTTCAATTTGATTCATAACAATTTCAAGCCCATTTTTGTTGTGTGCAGTATCGCAAATAACTTTTGGAAATGCACTTAATTGTTGCCACCTGCCTTGAAGGCCTGTGTTTTTTACTACCTGTAATAAGCCTGATTTTATGTTTGCAGGTGTAATTATAAATTCTTTTTGGCTATTCAAGACACAAATGGTTTGCACGACTGTTTTCTTATTATGAAATTGGTAGGCACCTATTAGGTCTGAAGGATAGTTTTCTGTTATTAAATCAGAGGCATAATAAATCTCCGAATCGCTTTCTTTAACTTTATCAAAAAAAACAGGTTTTGTTTCTGAGGTGTATTCTCCTATAACTACTGGAACATTAGGTTTAATAATTCCTGCTTTTTCAAAAGCGATGGCATCAAGAGTGTTGCCTAAAAATTGAGTGTGGTCTAATCCTATATTAGTAATGACTGATATTAACGGATTGATAATATTGGTTGCGTCCAACCTTCCGCCCATGCCTACTTCAATGACAGCGATGTCTACTTTTTCTTTTTCAAAATATTCAAATGCAAGTCCAACTGTCATTTCAAAAAAACTCATATCATTAGACTCGAAAAATGTTTTATGCTCGTTGATAAAGTCAGTAACAAAATCTTCAGTAATATCTTGGCCATTAATTTTGATACGTTCTCTAAAATCTTTTAAATGGGGAGAAGTGTACAATCCAACTTTATAGCCTGCTTCTTGCAATATAGAGGCGAGCATATGCGATGTAGATCCTTTTCCGTTTGTTCCAGCAACGTGAATACACTTAATTCTTCTTTCAGGATTTTTAAGTTGATTGGATAGTAGGTAAGCGTTAGTCATATCTTTCTTATAGGCCGAGGCTCCCAGAAGCTGGTACATCGGGAGCTGATTAAACATCCAGGTTATTGTTTCTTGATAGTTCATTTGCTAATAAAATAGGAGTGATTTAAAATATTTTTCAATTTTTTTAGTTTAATAGTACATCGAAAAGTATCTTTAGTGCAAAATTGAAATATTTTTTAGAATTAATGATTAAAATACAATAATATTATATGTTTAGTTTTATACAATTACAGGCCGACACTATTGCAAACGCTGCTTCAAATGTAGTTATTGAAAAAATTGCACCAAATACTGAAATTTCCACTTTGGGATTCCTTTTAAAAGGAGGTATTTGGCTTATCCCAATTGGTATTCTATTGTTCTATACTTTTTATGTCATTATTGAACGGTATTTGTATATCAGCAAAGCCTCTAAGATAGACTCTTTGTTGATGCGTGATATTCGTGACAATCTCAATTCTGGAAATCTAGATTTAGCGCGTTCTATTGCTGAAAGAAATAATTCAGCTTCAGGTAATATCATAAAGGAAGGAATTCTAGTTATTGGACGTCCAATTGTCGAAATTGAATCTAATATGGATCGTGCTGCCGATATCGAGATTGGAGAAATGGAAAAGCACTTAGGGCACCTTGGTCTTATTGCTGGAATAGCACCTACTCTTGGATTTATTGGAACCATCTCAGGAGTTATCAAAATATTTTATAGCATTTCAGTAACAGAGAATATAAGCATTGGTAATATTTCTGGAGGACTATATGAAAAAATGATTAGTAGTGGTGCTGGATTAATTGTTGGTATTATCGCTTACAGTGGCTATCACTTATTGAACGGTAAGATTGATAACTTTGCTCTAAAAATTCAAAAGCAAGTATTAGAGTTTGTAAATATTATTCAAAGATCATAATATGTCTATAAAAAGAAAAAGAAGATTTCATGCCGAGGTCGCGACTTCTTCATTAAGTGACATTATGTTTTTCTTGTTATTGTTTTTCTTAATCATATCAACGTTGGCCAATCCAAATGTGATCAAGATGACGCTGCCTAAAGCGCAATCTAACGAAAAAACAAACAAGCAATACATTAGTTTATCCGTTACTGAGGACAAAAAATTTTACATCGATAAGCAACCTGTTTCATTCGAAGAACTCGAGACTACACTAATGTCAAAAATGGGTTCAGCAAAAGACCAAACAGTTATTGTAAGAATTCCATTTAATTTGCAAGTGCAAGATTTGGTTGATGTGTTACAAATAGGAGTGAAGAACAATCTTAAGTTTGTGATTGCTACGAGTCCGAAATAAATGAGATTATAAGTTTTTAACGCATCCTATTTTTGGGCGTGACCACAATAAATAAAAGGGGCTAATCAACTTTATAATGATTGGCCCCTTTTTTTATTCTGGTCGGGCTATTTGCAGTACTTCGGTACTTGCTTCTATCCCTCACGCAAATTAATATAAGTTTTGAAAAGTGTCATTAGTACATGTAAATAGGTGTTAGCCCATTAATTCAAATTGAAATTATAAACAATTTTGCCTACTTGTTTTTCTGGGGCATCGCTGCTGGCATCCCACTTTGTGTTCATAGCTGCTATTTTCGCTTGTTCAAGCAAGCAACTGGCAGTATTAGTAGTTCCTTTTATTCCTGCTATCGCACTGGTAGTTTTCCCGTTTCGATCTACAGAAACTTCTACTACCACTTTTCCTTGTTCGTTACAAGTATATTTTGGTGCTGGTTTAGATACTGCTTTTCGATTTCCTAATGAATAACCAATTCCTCCTCCGGAACCACTTCCAGATCCACCACCACTTCCAGATCCATATCCGCTACCAGTTCCTACTCCGGTTCCAGTGCCGTTTCCGCCCCCGGTTCCTCCGCCAGAACCACCTGTTCCATAATAGCCATTAGAACTCAAGCTTCCGTTAGCTTTTCCTTTGTTTCCAGCTGCTTTGTCGTCGCCATCACCACCTTTATTAGAGCCTTTTAGTATACTGGATAAAGCATCATTGGTATTACTCGAAACTTTAGGTTTTACCACAACCGGTTTAGTTTCTGGTTTGATAACAACGGTAGGTTTTTTTGTTTTTTCTTTAATCGGAATCACAACACTTTCTTCAGTACCGTTTTCTTGTGATAAAATAGCTTCTTCGGGAATTGATTTTGTTGGAATTTGCTTAGTTTGGTTTTTTACTTCTAATACTTCGCTTTTGTAATTCGCACCCGAACCCAAGTCACTATCTCCAAAGTTTACTGTAACACCGCCACCGCCACCACCGCCAGCAAGTTGATCGATGTTTGCGGGTGGCCAAAACCGTATGAAAAATAAAATTAACAACATTGTCGCATACAAAAGAATGGTAAAGACTAATGATTTCTTTTGGTCTGATGAAATGGTGGAACTCATTTGTATTTAAGATTTTAAAAAAGTCTATTACTAAAAAACGTTGAAAAGTACTAAAAATTGTTTAGAGTAAAAAGCGACATTGGGATTATAAAAAAGAAGGGCTGGAGAAACTATCAAAAATAAGAAAGGGATAAAGAAGATTGTTACATCTGCTATATCCCTTATGTGATTCTTATTAACAGTAATTTTTAAATTAAGTCAATTGCTTGAGTGCAATTTCAAAAGTAGTAGCGCTAATGTTGGTTTTACTTGAATTTAAAGCATGCGCTTTTTCGATTGCTTTTTTTATGATTTCAGAGGTGTCCAAGAAAATAGCTTCATCCGTCATTTGTACTTTCTTTTCCATGAAGTAGGCAAAAACGCGTGCCATACCACAGTTTGATATAAAGTCAGGAATTAAACTCACTTTGTGATCTACGTCTTCCATTATTGGTCCAAAGAAAATTTCTTTGTCAGCGAAAGGAACATTGGCGCCACAAGAAATAACTTCAAGTCCGTTAGCAATTAAACTATCTATTTGAGATTGTGTTACCAATCTAGAAGCAGCGCAAGGCGTAAATATCTCAGCGCCAATAGACCATATTCTTTGATTGATTTCTTCAAACGGAATCATGTTATCAGCAACTAATTTGTTTCCGTCTTTTGCTAGAAACAAAGCTCTTATTTCTTCAAATGAGAATCCATTTTCATTAATCAAACCGCCATCACGATCGATGATACCAATTATGTTTACACCCATTTCAGCTAAGTAAAAAGCAGCAGCAGATCCTACGTTACCAAAACCTTGTACGATTGCCTTTTTTCCTTTTACATCACCGCCATAAATAGCATAATAATTACGAACTGCTTCGGCAACGCCATAACCAGTAATCATATCGGCTACAGTATACTTTTTTGCAACATCAGGGGAGAATTTTGGATTTTCAATCACTTTTACTACACCTTGACGCAATTGTCCAATTCTATTTATTTTATCAGCTTCTGTAGGTTTGAAGTGTCCATTAAATACACCTTCTTGAGGATGCCATACACCGCATTCTTCAGTCATAGGAATAACCTCGTGGATTTCATCAACATTTAAATCACCACCAGTTCCATAATAACTTTTTAATAAAGGAGAAACGGCTTTATACCAACGTTGCAACACGCCTTTTTTTCTAGGATCATTTGGGTCAAAATTAATTCCAGATTTAGCACCACCAATGGCGGGACCAGAAACAGAAAATTTGACTTCCATGGTCTTTGCCAATGACAAAACTTCATTCATATCCAACCCTTTTCTCATTCGAGTTCCACCGCCAGCAGCACCACCTCGCAGTGAATTAATGACTGTCCAACCTTCGGCTTCAGTTTCGGCGTCTTTCCAATGGAAAACTATTTCAGGCTCTTTATTTTCGAATTTATTTAATAAATCTTTCATTTGTTGCGATATGTTTAATTTTTGCAAATATAAAAAAAGGAATTGTGCGAAATGTTTATTGTTTAAAAATTTACAAAAAGATTGTTTTCCTAATTATTTGCCTAATAAAGCATCTTTTAAATCCTTATCAACTGGATTGTCCGATAACCAAATTCCGAAAAAAGCTTTTTTAAATCCAATGCCTTTAATATTTCCTTTATAGCTTTTGTTTTTAGTAATCCAAATCGATTCATCAAGAGAATTGAAAGTTAATTCAAAGATGTCACCAATTTTAGTGTCTTCAGTACTTAATAATGCTTCAAGTTCAGTGATTTCTTTACTGAATTTTAACATTCCTTCAGCACCTACTGATTTCTCCATGCCTTTCGCTAAAGCTTTTGATAACTTTTTAGAGCTAATTAAAGAGGAAGTAATGTGCAATGTGATTGCCATTTCAGTTTCACTATCTAAAATTTGCGTTGCATCCGACGAATATTTCGTTAGATATAAAGCTTGAACATAAAGATCCGTAAAAAATTTTGAACGCTGTCCTATGCCGTTCAAAGCCAATGTTTGTCCTTTAAATTCTAATGTTCGTGGAATTTCTACACCGTTAACTATAAAGTTCTGTTGTGCAGTAGCGTTGCTAAATTGTAATAATAGTACAAGGGTCATTAATGATACTAGTTTTTTCATAAAAATAAATTTAGGTGATTAATTATAGCACAAATATACTGAACAATTTTAAATCAGTTGCAGTAATGAAAATAGGGATTCCATAAATAAGTGATTAAATTTGGGTTTCAATTGACCGAATACTCAAAATTAGTTAGGAATAGATCTATTTTGATAAATTATCCCAGAGCTGTGATCCTTTAAAGATCCTGTTACGCTGCTCAGAACATTAATTTCTTTTCGTAATTTCAACACGCCCAGTAATGCAAAAATCAACGCTTCCTTGAATTCTAAAATTTCAGCAGACGGAATTGTTATTTTCATTTCAGGTAAGTGAAATTGTATTCTTTCGATAAGGAAATCATTGTAAGCGCCACCACCAGTAATAAATAGACTTGCGTTTTTGGTAGGTAAAGCCATTGCAATCTGCATGGCTACATGTTCTGTGAATGTATTTAAAAAGTTTTCAATAGGTAAAGAATAGCTATTCATAATAGGCAAGATAGTTTCTTTTACAAATTCGAATCCAAGTGATTTTGGATGTTTTCTTTTGTAGAACGTAACTCCGTTCAATTCATTTAGCAAGGCGGTAGTGCAAGTTCCTGTTCTCGCAAGTGCGCCTTTGTCATCATAATCCAAACCCAATTGATTGGCATAAAAATTTAAAACGGTATTCACTGGCGAAATATCAAATGCTATTCGATTGCTGTTTTGGTCAAAGGAAACATTAGAAAAGCCTCCTAAATTCATGCAATAGTCGTATTGTGGAAATAAAATTTGATCACCAATAGGCACTAAAGGCGCTCCTTGGCCCCCAAGTAGTACATCTTGAACTCTAAAATCACAAACTACAGTTTGATCTATTTCAGTGGCAATTTGTGGTAAGTTGCCAATTTGTAGGGTAAGACCATTGTGTGGTTGGTGTAAAACAGTGTGTCCATGAGAGCAAACAGCGTCAAGGTTTTTTATGTCGTGTTTTTTGATGAAATTTAAAATAACCGAAGCTAAATATTGGGTGTAGTCTTGATTCAGTTTTTTGAGCGCAGTATTATCGAAAGATACTGCTATTTTTAATTTGTTTAACCAGTCAGCGTTGTAGGGTACGGTTTCAGATTGAAAGATTTCAAATTCCCATTTATTATTTTGTGTAGTAAAGTTAATGTGTGCCAAATCAACCCCGTCAAGCGAAGTTCCAGACATAACTCCTATTACTTTGTACTTTTCTTTAAACATTGGCTAAAATTACGAAAACGTTTGAAATCTGATATTTAATAATTACTTTTGTGGACAAATTTAAGAACAATTAATCTAGAACAAAAATATGGATTTTAATCTAACTGAAGAGCATTTAATGATTCAGCAAGCCGCTAAAGATTTTGCAGTATCAGAATTATTGCCGGGTGTTATTGAACGTGATGAACATTCAAAATTTCCTACAGAGCAAGTAAAAATGATGGCTGATTTAGGCTTTATGGGCATGATGGTAGATCCTAAATATGGTGGGTCAGGTTTAGACAGTATTTCTTACGTGCTTGCAATGACCGAAATTGCTAAAATTGATGCGTCTGCTGCCGTAATTATGTCTGTAAACAACTCACTAGTTTGTGCTGGGATGGAGAAATATTGTTCAGAAGAACAAAAAATGAAATACCTTGTGCCTTTGGCTAAAGGGGAAGTGATAGGCGCATTTTGTTTGTCTGAGCCAGAAGCAGGAAGTGATGCAACTTCTCAAAAAACAACAGCAATTGATAAAGGAGATCATTATTTGTTAAACGGTACCAAAAACTGGATTACAAATGGAAGTTCTGCATCTACATATTTAGTTATTGCACAAACGGATGTTGAAAAAGGACATAAGGGTATCAATGCTTTTATTGTTGAAAAAGGTTGGGCTGGTTTTGATATTGGACCAAAAGAAAAGAAAATGGGAATACGTGGTAGTGATACGCACTCTTTAATGTTTACAGATGTTAAGGTTCCTAAAGAAAATAGAATTGGTGAAGATGGATTTGGGTTTGCTTTTGCAATGAACGTATTAAACGGAGGTAGGATAGGTATTGCATCTCAAGCACTAGGTATTGCTACAGGAGCTTATGAAATAGCTTTAAAATATTCAAAAGAAAGAAAAGCATTTGGTAAAGAGATTTTCAACCATCAAGCAATTGCATTTAAATTAGCAGATATGTACGTAAAAGTTACTGCTGCTAAATTATTAGTAATGAAAGCAGCTTGCGAAAAAGATGAAGGCAAAGATATTGCACATTCTGGTGCAATGGCAAAATTATATGCTTCTGAAATTGCTTTAGAAGTAGCAAACGAGGCGGTTCAAATTCACGGAGGAAATGGTTATGTTGCTGAATATCATGTAGAACGTATGATGCGTGATTCTAAGATTACGCAGATATATGAAGGAACTTCAGAGATTCAACGTATCGTTATTTCAAGAGGATTAGTTTAATCGTAGAATTAAATGTTTAAAATCAACCCTTTTTACATTTGTTAAAAAGGGTTTTTTTATGGTCTTAATTAGTTTTTTAAGGATTTTTTAGATTTTTATTGTTTAAAAATGATTTCGGGACTCTTTTTAATTTGATACTAATTGCTTTTCTTTGTTGAGTTGTGATTTAGATTTCTTTTTTTTTAAACCAACGTAATACCCAACTAATACATTTTTATGCTAATACCTTCTATTAATAATAGTTTAAACGAACTGATTGATTTGCTGAATCAATTGTCACAAAAAGAATATTCTAATTCTTGTATGGAACTGAGTAATGCAACTATTGGAGAGCATACTAGGCATATTATTGAGATGTTTCAATGTCTTGAAAATCAATATGATTTAGGAGTTGTGAACTATGATAAAAGAGAGCGTAACACCCTTATTCAAACGGATACTACTTTTGCTATAGAAAATATTAAGACTGTTCAGAAAAATTTGGAAAAGGAAAACAAAAATATAACCTTACTTCAAATTATTGATGGAGAGGAAATTCGTATTGAAAGTAATTATTTCAGAGAATTATTGTACAATCTAGAGCATTGCATTCACCATCAGGCACTTATAAAAGTGGCTATCTTGCAATGTGAAACAGTAACAATTGATCCTAATTTTGGCGTAGCCAGATCTACTATAGAATATAGAAATCAATGTGCACAGTAAGTTTTGTACAAACGAATGATACTATTATCATTACTTCAAATCGGGATGAAAAAACACTAAGACCAAGTGCGATACCACCAAGAAGTTATACCGTAAATGGAAAAAATCTTATTTTTCCTAAAGATCCAAAAGCAGGAGGAACTTGGTTTGTAGCCAATGCTGACGGAGTAATTTTGGTGCTATTAAATGGTGCTGACGAAAAGCATGAAGTACTGCTTCCGTATCGAAAAAGCCGTGGCTTGATTGTTTTAGATATGATCAGCAGCTTATCGCCAAAGGATTTCTGGAGCGAAATTGATCTGGAAAACATAGAACCTTTTACGGTAGTGTTATTCCAAGATAACGCTCTTTTTCAATTGCGCTGGAACGGAAAACAGAAAGAGACTGTTACTTTGGATGTAAATAAAAATCATATTTGGTCTTCAGCGACATTATACCCAGCAGTGGTTCGGGAACAACGTACTAGTTGGTTTCATACTTTTATGGATAAAAATCCTGAAATTTCCGAATCAAAAATGCACGATTTTCATCGCTACACCGAAGAAGAAAATGATGAAAATGGATTAGTTATCAATAGAAATAACGAAATGAAAACCTTAAGTATCACGCAAGCCGTGATGAAGGAAAACAAAGTCAGTATCTTGCATTATGATTTGATTGTCCAACAAGATTTCTCGACCTCATTTATCACAGTTTAAAAAATACATTTTGAAACTATTTTTTCATAAAATTACCCACTGGGAATATTGGCCTTTCCAGATTGTATATATTCCTATTTATTTTTTGTGGTCTTACTATTCGATCAAGGCAAAATCTATTTTTTTCTTTAATGCCTCTAATCCAACTATAAAAAATGGAGGTTTTATGATGGAGTCCAAAAAAGAAATTTATGATTTGATACCACAACAGTATTACCCAAAAACGGAATTAATAAAAGAAGGAACTGCTCTCGAAGATGTTTTAAATGTGATTGAAGCAGCAAAAATAAAATATCCTTTGATAGCTAAACCAGATATTGGACTGCGAGGGTCAGGGGTCAAAAAAATTAATACGGTTCAGGATTTAAAAGTATATGCTGAAAAAGCAAATTTCGATTATGTAGTTCAGGATTTAATTCCGTTTGACAATGAAGTTGGAATCTTTTATGTGCGGTATCCTCATGAAAAAGTGGGTAGGATTACAGGAATAGTTTCTAAAGAATTTCTGATTATTACCGGAAATGGATTTTCTACCGTAGAGGAATTAATCAAAGAAAATCCGCGGTACGAACTGCAATTAAACGTTTTGAAACAAGAATATGGTGCAAAGCTGATTGAAATTCTCCAAAAAGGTGAAAAATTGAATTTAGTGCCGTACGGGAATCATGCTCGAGGAGCAAAATTTGTTGATGGAAGTCATTGGATAACACCAAAATTGACACAAACCATCAATGAAATGTGTTTGCAAATTTCTGGTTTTTATTTTGGTAGACTGGATGTCATGTATAACACTATCGAAGAATTAGAACAAGGGCTGAATTTTTCTATCGTTGAGTTAAATGGTGCTGCAAGTGAACCCACACATATTTATGATCCTAAACATTCACTGTTTTTTGCTTGGAAAGAATTAGCCCGTCATATTACCTATATGTATGAAATAAGTGTAGCCAACCATAAAAATGGCGCTACTTATTTATCGCACAAGGATGGAATGAAAGAGTATAGAATGCACCTAGAGCAGAGCAATAAAATTGTAAATTTCTAAAATTATGAAAGCCATAAAAAACATTTTTGTTGGTTTTTTAGTGAGTTTTATCGGTTCTATACCGTTGGGATATTTAAATGTTATTGGTTTCGAAATCTATTCAAAACTAGGATTAAGTAGTTTGATTTTATTTTTATTGGGTGTTGTATTTGTAGAAATATTCGTCATTTATTTCACGTTGCTTTTCGCAAAACAATTGGTCAACAATAAAAAATTAATGAAAATCATTGATTTTTTTGCTATTTTTTTTCTCTTTATAATTGGCTATTCTTTTTTCGCTAGCTCTAACCAAACAATAGCTGATGAAGGAATTTTAGTAAAATATGCTTCCTATTCTCCGTTTTTAATCGGTTTTTTTTTAAGCTTAATTAATTTTTTACAAGTACCATTCTGGACAGGTTGGAATCTCTATTTGATGAGTGGAAATTATATTTCGACTGTAGGTAAGTTTAAAATCTTTTATATTGTAGGAACTATGGTAGGCACATTTACGGGTATGCTAAGTTTAATTTTGATTTTAAACGTTTTGTCACAAAACACTACAAGCTTTTCTAAATATGTCATACCGGTCTTTATTCCTTTGTTTTTTGTGATTTTGGCTTTAGTTCAAATGGTTAAAGTCTACAAAAAATATTATCGAACTACAACCACCGTATAAAAGTTTAGGTATCCGTGCTGTAAAATATAAACCTCATTTATCCTAAAAAAAGTATTTGTATTTTCTTTTTCTGATTTTTTAGTTGTCTGCTAACATCATAAGTAATTGCTCAAACAATAGTGAGGTTTGATAAAACTATTGAGGTTGCATATAAAGTCATAGAAAATGACACTATCGATACTAGAAATCATAATGCTTTAAATAGCCTTTAAGAAATGGCACTGTTCATTTCGTAAGCCAGAATAAAATAGTCATTATTGTTGAAATGAAAATCCCCAATAATTGTCCATTTTAGTTTTTCGACATGTGCTTTTGTTGAAGGTATATTGTTTTTATTGATAAAAGTCAAAGCTAGTGGATATTTTTTAAGCATATGTATCCTCATGAATTCAAAAAGTGGTGTTATTAATCCACTTCCGCGATATTCTTTATGAATGCAAATAGGTCCGTACTGAAAACTATTGGTCATCGTAATGTCAAATTCTAGAAATTTTAATGTAGGAAGTAATGTAATCATATAATCAAAAATTGGCCACTGCTTAAAAAAACTCCAGCTTCCTGCAAAAATGTATGCAATAATTTTGTTTGGGTCCTTAGCAACAAACAATTCTTGTTTTTGAATAACTTCATGTAGTTGTGGGATTGTAAATGGTGTCGTTACAAATCCAGCAGTTTTTTCGACCTCACTTAGATTTGATACAAGATATAATTCTTGCAAGGCCAATACCCCTTCAATGTCGTTGATTTGAGCAATTTCGAATGTTATTTTTTCTGTCATCTTGGAATAGTTTAGAGATATGATATTTCAATCAAAAATAGCAAAATTTACTAGATTTTTTAAATTTTGAAGGCGCAACAAACTTGATGCTCAGCAGTACTTTTATATTGTTTTTGTTTATTTTTGTATCATGAAAAATATTATTATTACTGGAACGAGTAGAGGAATTGGGTTTGAATTGGCATTGCAGTTTGCGAAAGCTGGTCATCAAGTATTGGCCATTTCTAGAAACATTCCGCAAGCTTTATTAAGTAATGAAAACATTAGCTGTCTTTCGGTAGATTTATCAAATGAATCGGAATTGAATAAAGTAAATGAGTTTCTTTCCAAATCATGGAAACAAATTGACGCAGTCATTCATAACGCAGGAAGTTTATTGCTGAAACCTTTTTCAGAAACCACTCAGGAAGATTTCGAGAATATATATAAAGTCAATGTTTTTGGAGTTGCTAATTTGACCCGAATTTGTTTGCCTTTTTTACAAAAAGGAAGCCATGTGGTAACGATAAGTTCTATGGGCGGAATTCAGGGAAGTTTGAAGTTTGCCGGACTTGCTGCTTACAGTTCGAGTAAAGGAGCCGTTATTACATTGTCAGAGTTGTTAGCTGAAGAATACAAAGAGCGTGGGATTTCTTTCAATGTTTTAGCTTTGGGTTCGGTGCAAACTGAAATGCTTGCTGAAGCTTTTCCAGGTTATCAAGCGCCAATAACAGCGGGTGAAATGGCCAATTATATTTATGATTTTACTTTGACCGGAAATAAATATTTCAACGGCAAAGTGTTGCAAGTTTCTTCTACAAATCCGTAATTCATAATTCTTAACTTATAATTTGCAATTGTTTTGAGCGAAACCTTAGCCAGATATATTCCAGAGCATGCCGTAAAACCCGTTTTCGAACTTATTGTTGTCCATCAAGTGCATCTTAAGATCGTCAACGAAAGGCAGACGCGTCATGGGGATTATCGAAAAGGCTTGAACGGAAAGCATGAAATCACGGTAAATTCAAATCTTAATAAATACAAGTTTTTGATTACGTTAATTCATGAAATTTCACATTTGGTGGCTTTTGAAAAATTTGGGCGACATATCAAACCTCATGGGAATGAGTGGAAATATTCTTTTCAACGATTGATGATTCCTTATATTCGACCAGAAATTTTCCCAAATCATTTGTTACCCTTGTTAGCTCGACATTTCAAAAATCCAACTGCGAGTAGTGATACCGATACTACTTTGGCTTTAGCTTTGAAGCAATTCGATCAGCAGAATGATAAAAATTTTGTTTTCGAAATCCCTTATGGAAGTGTCTTCCGAATTAAAAATGGGAAAATATTTAAAAAAATAGCTGTAAGAACGAAGCGTTTTGAATGTCTAGAAATAAGTTCTGGAAAAACGTATTTATTCAATCCCAATACTGAGGTTGAGTTATTGAAGTCCAGTTAAGCTTTAATAACTGTTTACTCTTTCAAATACGCTTCTCTTACTTTTTTGAATAAATTACTCATGTTACGCAAAAATATAATAAAAATTGATAGTTTTAACACTTCAATTGTTGATAACTTTTGGCAGAAAACGATATGGAAAATTTCGCAGATTTATACAGTGATTATTTGA
>JAFCUE010000053.1:0-16117 GCA_051990185.1 Flavobacterium sp. DT2-2
GGTAGTAGAAAAATTAAATAATCGACCCCGAAAAAGACATCAATATAATTCGCCAAATGAAGTATATTTACAAAAACTAAACATTAGCAAGGCATTCGCATTTATTAATTGAATCCACCAATGATGAAAACAGAATGATTTTAAATCGTCAAAATTTTCAAACGTATCACCATTTGGCGCCAGCGCACTGAATTTTTGTACCACCGCTCTCCGGATTGTTTCCTTGCACATGTACATGGTGATGAAACTTGGAGTAAAAAACGAACCATCTTTGTAGCCGTTTATTTTTTCAAAAATCAATCCTAAAACGGAGGCATTAATCAGCGTTTTATTGTCCTCCTGAATATCTTCGCTTCCCTCACTGGCAAAATCATACGCATCCAGAAAGGAGAAGAAATAATCCAATGCCTTTTTTGTACCCGAAGTTTTCTTGCCCTGATTGTCTTTGATTACAGTTGCCGGAAGCAGCGGCAGGGTGTTGTTGTCCTCGAGTTGCGAGATAAACAAGGTTTCATGTTCTAAATCTGTGGGTTCAAAAAGGGAACTGTTCAGATACGGCACTTTTGCGAAAGCAGTAGCCACTCTATCGTTGCGCTCGGCTGGTTTTTTTGCTAAAACCTGAAAGAACAAACTGTTGAGATTATCATAATCTTTTATCAAATCAGAATTCAAAAACGAATAGCTTTTATCTCCTTTGTGATACGTAATCAGTTGCGCTTCCAGTAATTTCAGGAACAAAATCCGGTTTACCCACGTTATGGTCAGTTCCAGTGCTACGGTAAACAAGCGTTCATTAGTAGTGTCGCCGTATTGTTTTGGGTTTTGCAATCGGGATATTTTATCCAGGCTATCCAGTTGCTCAATGGCGTTTTCCAGCAAGGAACCAGAGTTTCGTTTGCCTGCTTTGTGGCGTTCAATTAATTTTTTGCCGCCTTCTTTTACTTCGGTTAAACCAATGATGTGGAGCAATTCACTATAAAAGTTTTTATCCAGAGAATTGCTGTCATTAGCAAAAGACAATTTTAATAAATGCTCCGGCGATAATAATTTGAACAGCGCCACAAGGAGTTTATCATCTTCTTTATTGGCATTGCGCAACGGTTTATCGTATTTCCGAATGTCGAAATGTGCAAATTCTATGGTGTTTTGTATGCTTTCAATAAATGGTTTTGCGATATCATTGTAGAAATACCTGGTGTCTTTTCCTGAGGCGCGGCCTTCTTCAAAATCAGTGAATTGTTTTGTAAACGCCTTATTTTCGGCAAATAACTTATTGAAAAGTTGCGCGTCAAAAACAAACCATTCGTATATATTAGTAACAACCAAGTGCTTTAATTCGGTGTTTTTATGTGTAATGCGTTCCCGCATATAATACAAAACGAGTTCCTGCAGGGCTTTGCCGTTGAGATTAGCCACGGTAATCATTTCGTTTTTGTTGCTGGGACTTTTGGCTTCAATGATAACGCCTACATTTGTTTTGGCATCTTTCCCGTTGTGAATCACTAAATCATTACGTCCTTTCGTATTCACGGAATAATTGGGGTCGTAATAGGTTTTCTTCAGGAAATTAATCACTAAGTTTTTATGAAACTCTTCGCTTTCTTTTTCATTTATAGAGTCTAAAATCTGAATCAAATTTATTTTAAAGTCCTCAATATGAGTACGATTTGGTTTGATTTTAAGAAAAGCTTTGTTAAGTGCTTTGCGCGGTTCCAGCAGTAGTGTATTCATGCGTTGATTTCAGAATTGGTAATTACCAAACTTACTATTAAAAAAGGAGAACTACAATTAGTGACATACTATTTATCTGACTATTTGTAATGGTGTACCAACCAGAAATTCGTTATGCGGGATTCTTGCTATTAGAAATAAAAAAAGTCTGCAATAATTTTCATTTATTTTATGAAATATACCTTAAAGACCACCAGTATCAGCAAATGAATTATGTAACATTTATATAGAATTGTATAACAAATTTTACAGTTAAAAAAATATATTTGCGTTTAGAATTTTTATCCCTTACCTCTTAAATCCAAAAAATGGCAACATCACAAACTAAGAAAGGTTTTAAAGAACAGTACGTTCCTACAGCAGAATTTTATAGCCAAATAATTGATAGTTTGGAGGAATACTCCATTTTTACGGTTGATACAGATTTAAATATAAACAGTTGGAATTCTGGGGCCACAAATATATTTCAATATGAAACAGATGAAATTATAGGAAAGCCTTTTGAAACCATTTTTACGGAAGAAGATAAAAAAGCTGGAATTCCACAAAAGGAAATTGATATTGCACGACAAACAGGAAGATCAACGGATATAAGATGGCATGTCTGTAAAGACGGGAAAACATTTTTTGCAGATGGATTGGTATTTCCATTAAAAGATGAAAATGAGGTAGGTATAGGATTTGTGAAAATATTGCGCGATATCACTGCCACAAAAGAAGCAGAGGACGAAATAAAAAAATATGCAAAAGAGCTGGAAGAACTGAATGCCCACAAGGAAAGTGTGCTCGCGATTTTGTCTCATGATTTAAGAAGCCCACTTGCTGGTATTATTCAGGGTGCTCAATATTTAGAAGCAAATTTCGACACGATAGATCCCGCTTTCGTAAAAGAATTGTTGGAAGAATTTCACATAGCAGCGGTAAACGAATTGAACATGTTGGACTATCTAGTCGAATGGGCAAGGATTAAGTATGCTGCCGAAGCTTTTGTTCCTACTAAAATAGAACTAATGCATTATGTGAAAAAAGTTTTTGATTCTTTAAAAGAAACCGCATCGATCAATACCATAAATCTTCACAGTGAAATAGAAGAAAATTGTAATGTATTTGCCGATGAGAAAATGTTGCTTTCTATTTTGCAAAATATAGTTTCGAATGCAATCAAACATTCTCATAAAGGAGGTAAAATTACCCTATCAGCTAAGCAAAGTGATGACATGATGATTATTACGATCAAAGATTCAGGAAAAGGTATGTCCAAAGAAATAATGGATCAACTTTTTGCTCCTCAGATTAAATCCCTTTCTAAAGCGGTAAAAGAAAATAAAGGAATGGGTATTGGTCTATTGCTTGTGAAAGGATTTTTAGAAAAAAATAATGGTAAAATATGGGTCGAAAGTGAAGAAGGCAAAGGATCGTCTTTTTATTTTACCTTACCCATTAATGAACCTCATAATAGTATAGAAAATTTTGAAGTAACAGCGACTGTATAATAAAACAGTATGAATTTTAATTCCAGAAAACAATACTACATTGTGCTGCTCCATAACTGATGGAAATAATTCAAGACGCTGATAAACTTCATCAACAAATCAGTTGTAAAATAGCTATCGTTTGTATTCTATGCCGATAAAGTGTTTTAGTTTAAGGCTTGTATAGTTGTAATTACCTGGAATTTAAACGTATTAAAAAATCATAAACAAAGATCTTTGATGTGTTTGTGCTTTTTGCGATCCTTGCAAAGTTTTTTGTAAACCATTTTTTAACATTAGCATGAAATTTAAAAAAAATAGCGTTTAGCAATCCTTTTTATTGTTATATGAAAAAAGTAGTTTTGCGCTGTTATTCTACTGTATTAAAATCATGCAAACGGTACCAGCAATAAAATGCTGAAAATGAATATTTCTTATTTTCGATTACCCCGAAGCACCTAAGACCATGATCAATAGTTTAGTTTTTAATACGGCATCGACTTTTCCTGCTTCGTTTTTTAGTAAGGATATTATTTGTTGAATTATAATAAACAAGAAGTAAAAAATTGGAAAATAAAAAAGCAAGTTGGACCATGTGCTTAGAGTGCCAAGGTAGAGGAAAGAAAAGTCGGGGGCTAACCAAAAAAGCGCGACTCCAATACCAGCTGACATTAGACAACTTTAAAAAGACTAATAACGAAGCAGCTGCTCCAATACGTCCTAAAGGACACCTTCACTCCTGCTTGAAATGTTCTGGATTAGGTTTAATTCCAGCTGTAAATCCTCCAGCAGCTGATACAAAAAACTATCCTAACGTGGCAATCATAGGAGCAGGTATTGGTGGCGTTGCACTAGCAGTTGCTTGTTTGCACCGCGGGATTCCTTTTACCCTTTATGAGCGTGATGATAATTTCGAAGCTAGATCACAAGGATATGGACTCACTTTACAACAAGCTAGTAAGGCAATTGAGGGATTGGGTATACTTTCGTTAAAAGATGGAGTAAATTCAACAAGGCATTTGGTTCATACTACTGCTGGAAATGTAGTAGGTGAATGGGGTGTGAGAAAGTGGATACAGGGAGATGACAAAACAAAAACAAAACGTTCCAATATTCATATTGCAAGACAATCTTTACGGATGGAATTATTAAATCAATTGGGTGATGCAGAACTGGTGCAATGGAGTCACCAATTACTGGATTTTAAAGAGGATGAAAGTAAAGGTATTACACTAAGATTTCAAGTAAATGGAGAAATGAAATTTGCAAACGCTGATTTAGTGGTTGGAGCCGATGGAATTCGAAGTACTGTTCGGAGGTTAATAATTGGTGATGAACGAAGCCCTTTACGGTATTTAGGATGTATCGTAATATTAGGCATTTGTCCTTTAAGTGCTTTAACAGGAATGAATAATTCACTTCTGGATTCGGCCACAGTATTTCAAACTGCTAATGGCAAGGAACGACTTTATATTATGCCTTATAAAGTAGATTCCGTAATGTGGCAATTAAGTTTCCCAATGACTGAAAAAGACGCCAAAGAATTAAGTGCTCAAGGATCTAAAGCGCTTAGAGATGAAGCAATTCGTAGAACGCAATGGCACGATCCTATTCCACAAATTTTACTTGCAACATTAGAAGCGCAAATTTCTGGTTATCCTGTATACGATCGCGAATTACTGCACTCAGAGTTATTAGAAAATGCTGGAAAAGTGACATTGATAGGAGATGCAGCGCACCCTATGAGTCCGTTTAAGGGACAAGGAGCAAACCAAGCATTGCTAGATGCACTAGCTTTGGCAAGAGCCATTACAAGTGAATGCAGACTTTTATCACAATGGAGAACAGTCGGAATTCGAGAAAGTCTGTTAAAAAAATTTGAATCCGAAATGATCGAACGTAGTGCGACTAAAGTTAAAGATTCAGCAGATGCTGCAACATTTCTACATTCTGAAATTGTACTTCACAAAGCAGATGAACCTAGAGGAAGAAGTATCAAGAATAAGAACGTGTAGATATAGCACCTGACTTAAAGATGATATTAATTAGTAACTATTTTTAAAAATTTAAATCTAAAAAAATCCTTAAAAACAAAAATTCTAGAGGATGAGTTTATTTTGGACGTTAAGGCGTTAAAACTAATCTGCGATTAAATCATATAGAACCCTTTAATAATCATATAATGGTGCCGTTAGCACATTTAAGCCTATTTTAAACTTATGTTATTTAAACAAAAAAAGCATCCTTACTCCGGATGCTTAGTTATTAATATGTGTACTTCAATACTAGTCTTGGTTGATCGTTTTTCTCCAAACAAAAGCATTTAAAATGTGTCTTTTTGCAAATCTTCCAGGAGAATCAGCGTTTACCATTTTTACATACGTAGCTTTTGGCACACTGATGTATTCGTAAACACTACCATTAGAAAAATTAATTATCAATCTACCTTCTACAAACTTGTAATCTGAAATTGTCGCAGTAGCAATCGTTTCAGTATACTCAGGCATATTTTGCTTGATTGTCTCTGGATTGATGCTTACCAAGAAATGGTAGGCTTCAATTATTTTTTTACTGTTTTCTTCAGCAGCATTTAATCCAGCTTCATCGCCTTGAAATTTATCAGGATGTGCCTCTTTCATGGCGTTGCGATAAATCGTTTTCAAATCTTTTAGCTCTGCAGTTTTATCTACATTTAGCAGTTTTCGGTATTCAACTATTTTTTTCATAAATAAGGTAACTACTTGTCTTTTAGTAATTAATCAATATAATTTGATTTCAAAATCGACAAATTTTTTGCAAAGGTACACTTTTTTTTAATTTTTTTGTTTGAGACCAAAAAATATTCAAAAAAAGAAATGTGTTGCTTTTTTTCCATTAAAAAAAGTAAAACTGTTATTGCTGTGGTTTGTTGTTAGCTTTATCGAAGTTTTTAGATTTTTTTGGATATTTATTATAACTGATATCGCTCGGGTTTTCAATTATAGATTTAATTGTTATCCAATCACCAAGTGTGTGTTTTTGAGCCATTTTATAGTCTAGAAGATAAACACCACAAAAAAAGTTGTTGTTCTCATCTTTTTCCATAATTCCAGTGTAAACTCCTTTTTGTAACATTCTTTCTTCAGATGCTTTAGTCATAATCCTATTTTTTTTTTACTGATTCTAAAGTACAAAGTTAGTCAAATATATTTTTGTCTTGTTCTTTTTTTACTTTCTGATTACCTTTGTTTTATGGAAAAAATATTTCGTCCCAGCCCAAAAGCTTTCAAAAATACATTTTGTGTTTTTCAAGAAATGTCACTAGACACTATTGATGGACTTGAATTACAATATGATAGCAAGGCAGGAAGCAAGTATTATTATACAAAAATAGGTATGTATCGCTTATCCAATCACTGGGGACGCTTGGCTAATAGTAAATGGCGTTTAGTGCCCTTGGAACCAGAGACAAATTCTAAAATAAAGTTAGGTTTTGCTCCATGGTCAAATTTTTATCCAGATAATCAAGAGGAGGAACTGTACTATTTAGAAGTAGATTACAGCACTAAAACAGTCCTTTACCAACACAAACTGAATCCAAATTATGATAATCGGGCAGTACTTAGAACTACTCTTGAAACTACAAAACGAATCAAACAAGTTCGTAATTTATTTAATCTAACTTCATGGGCTAACTATTTTGAACACGATGATTTAGATATTTTGAGAAAACAGATTATTGATGAATTAATATTTACCAATACATCTTTAGAAGAAATAAAAAGGGAATTAAGTCGCATTTCACAGTAATTTATTTAAATCGATTGTAGTCGAAATAAACGAACAAAAAGAACTAGTTGATAATCAATAGTAATTATAAAACGGTAACTTTTACAAAGAAAACCAGTTTTTCACCAATTCATCCTCTAAAGGCTGTGCATTTTTATGTACAAACTCATTTGAAGTAGCATTATACTCATAATCCAAAGCCCAAAATTTATGATTTTCTGCTAATGCTATGATTCCGTTACATACAAATTCAATTTCTGTATTAGTAGTCGTTGGATGAATAGACATTCTAATCCAACCCGGTTTTCTGATTAAATCTCCCAGCGTAATTTCGTCGATTAATTGATGAGATGTTTCCTGGTCTACGTGTAATAAAAAGTGACCGTAAGTTCCGGCGCAACTGCAACCGCCACGAGTTTGAATTCCGAATTTATCATTGAGTAATTTTACACCCAAGTTAAAATGCAAATCTTCCACAAAGAAAGAAATCACTCCTAGCCTATCCTGATGTTGTCCTGCAAGGATTTTAATATTAGGAACCGATCCTAATTTCGAGAATATAAAATCTACGATTTCGTGTTCTCTTTTTAAGATATTTTCAATTCCCATTTGCTCCTTTAACTGAATAGCCAATGCGGTTTTTATAACCTGAAGAAAACCCGGAGTACCACCATCTTCCCTATCTTCGATATTATCGATATATTTGTGTTCTCCCCAAGGATTGGTCCAACTTACCGTTCCGCCACCTGGGTTGTCTGGAACTAAATTTTGATATAATTTTTTATTAAATATTAGAACACCGCAAGTTCCTGGACCGCCAAGGAATTTATGGGGCGAAAAGAAAATGGCATCCAGATAACTTTCCTCATCTTCAGGATGCATATCTATCTTCACATAAGGACCTGAACAAGCAAAATCTACAAAACAAAGTCCGTTGTGTTGGTGCATTATTTTTGCCACTTCATGATACGGCGTTCTGATTCCCGTAACATTCGAACATGATGTAATCGAAGCAATTTTAAAAGGTCTTTCTTTATATTTTTCTAATAATAATTCAAAATTTTCTATACTGAACAAACCATCTTCTGAAGAAGGAATAACTTCAACATCAGCGATAGTTTCCAGCCAAGACGTTTGATTGGAATGGTGTTCCATGTGCGAAATAAAAACAATTGGTTTTTTTTCAGCGGGAATCGTCATGAAATTTTTTAAATTTTCGGGCACTTTCAAACCCAATATTCGTTGGAATTTATTGACTACGCCTGTCATTCCTGTACCATCAGTAATCAAAACATCATCAGCACTTGCATGCACATGATGTTTGATAATATGACGCGCCTGATGATAGGCTTTAGTCATGGATGTTCCAGAAACGGTGGTCTCTGTATGGGTATTGGCCACAAAAGGACCAAACTGATTCATTAATTTCTCCTCAATTGGACGATACAAACGACCACTAGCAGTCCAATCCGTATAAATGATTTGTTTGTGTCCGTAAGGAGATTCAAATTCTTGATCTATTCCGATTATATTATCGCGAAACTGTTGAAAGTATTGCTCTAATTGTGTTGGCGCTTCTTTGATAATCATTGTGTATCTAATTTGAGTTCAAAGATATTGATTTTCTTGGTACATCTGAAATTTGAAATGTATTTGGAGAATACGCATTGAAATGCAACGATTCAAATTTTAATATTTGCAAAAAGAAAGCCATTTTTCAAAATTTAGCCCGGGTTGCAGTGAAAATCCTTTTCCTTTTTTCTTTAAGAAGGAAAAGATTACTTCACTATACCTTTATTTTTATTTGAGTTCAGTGAATTTCATTTGCAACAGAAAACGGGAACATAATTTCTGAAAAAGCACCAATAACTCGTTCCGGAAATGAAAACAAATTTGGTTTAAAAACAAAAACCCTTTCAAAAGTTTACACTCTGAAAGGATTTTTATTTTAAAGCTACTTAAGATTATAAATCGAATCCTACTGAAAATTGTAATACTCTGTTTTGAGCTTTGCCGTCATCGTATAAATCTCCTAATCCTAAATGATAACGGACTCCTAAACTTATTCCAGAATCAAATTTTAAACCTCCTCCAAAATTTAATCCCCAATCAAAATTATTAGGATCATACTCCTGTGAACCACTAAAAAGACCTGAATATTCCTCTTTGTGTGCAACCGCTAATCCAATTTGTGGACCAGCTTCCAAAAAGAAATTTTTTGAAGGATACGCTTTAAGCATTATTGGTAAATTGATATAATCCAACTTTTGGGTAAAAGTACCACTGCTATTTGTAATTTTGTACCCTTGTTGCGAATACACTAGTTCCGGTTGAATAGAAAAGCTTTCGCTAAGAAAAGACTCACCATAAAATCCTAGATGAAAACCGCTTCGCTGTTCTGTTTCTCCGTCTCCATCAAAACTTACAGCTGCTAAATTATAACCTCCTTTTATTCCACCTGTTGATTTGAGAGTCCCTTTGTCTTGTGCACTCATTGTTGCTAGTACACCAAAAAATAAAGCTATTGTTATCTGTTTTATTTTCATCTATATCCTGTTTTAATTAATTTAATTATACTTTTATTTCCCACCATTGGCACGAAGATCTGCAATACATTGCGCATCTAATTGTGGAGCTGAACCGCTTGAAACCATATTACCGATACCTCCACCAGTTTCTGCTGACCAATACATTAAACAGGTCTTTGCGATACAATGTTTGGGATGTTCTGCATCTTCGTGATTGCTTTGTAAAGTTGTACCTAAGTTAGTCAAACCTAATATATGTCCGAATTCATGGGTAATTACTGTAGTTTCTAATAAACTTCTGTTAGGCTCAAAAGGACTATTACTCAATCCATGAACCGTTTGTTCATAAATAACAAAAGAGGTATTTCGGTACGCCGTTCCCAGAATAACTGATGTGTCGGTGTCCTGTGACGATTTTCCATCCGCAAAAAATGCCCAAACTGCAATTTGGTCTGCTGTATTGTATTTGGTTCTGTTAGCATCTTCAATACTTACAATCTCCTCATTAGTATAGGGGGAACTTCCTGGAGATGGTATAGACCGTTTTATAACGCTAATGCCATTTGGCTTGTATGTTCTGGCTGTAAGAAAGTTTACAAAATTAGTAATAGCGGTGCTGCTAGGTTCAAAACCCGCTACATAGACTACTTCAATAACCATGCTTTTGAACTTTTTATCCGATAACAAATCGTTAGCAGAGCTTCCTGTTTGCTGTTTATTCGTATTCGTGTTTAATGCAACTGGATTGTTTAAAGGATCATCTTCTTTTGAACAGGATGCTATTGAGAGGAATAAACCAATCGTGAGTAGAGAAAGTACTTTTTTCATTATTATCTTTGTTATTAAGTTTATTTATATAAAAAACAGCTACACAATTTAAGGTAGCTGTTCGTACTAAACTACCAACTTAAATCCAGCTATATTTGTTTCAATACTAATGTTACTGCTGCATTAGTAGCGCTCTGCAATGTAATAGTCGAAGCAGTAAAACTAGTTACTTTCCAAGTATTATTCAATAAAGTAAACGAAGCGTTACCCGAAAAATTTAGTTTTAGAAAAACATTTAATTCCGAGCTTACTGCATAAGTTCCATTTACTGTTGTATTCACTAGATTTACAGCAGTTACCGATAAATTATTTGCAAAATCAATCGTGAAATCTTTGTAATTCGTTGCTGAATTAACTCCTGCATTCACATATGAATCTACTTTGAACTTACCATTTACTAAAATTGTTTCTACTTTTTTTCTGTTTTGAACTGCTAAGGCAATTGTCTCTTCTGTTTTCAAAGACGCGCTTATAGCTGCTTGCAATTCAGCATCACTTGTAACAGTTGTTTTAGTTCCATCAGCAATTGTAACTGAAATAGGATACTTTACTGAATATAATTCTGAAGCGCTAATATTTGTCATGTAGGTATACAATTGCATTTCGGATGTGATGACAACACTACCGGTTTGCTGTAAACTAAGATTGTAAGTTAAGATTGTAATAGGAAAGTTAAACTTGACAGATGAAATTGCATCTTGACCAGAAGCTTCCGCAGCTGTACATGCGTTAAGAATCGTATTATACTCGGTTTGATTAGTAACAGTAACCTCAGTATAATTACTGGTTTTAATTTTTAAAGGAAATTGTAACACAACAGTGTCCTGATCGTCATTGAATTTACCAAAAATAGAAATAACTTGTTGGTAGTCTAATTGACTTAGAATAGAAACCTGAACTCCATTTACTTTAGCGGTAACCGGTAACAAAATTGAAGAACATGATGCTCCATCTAAGAAATCATCAAATGAACCATCGTACATTGAAGTGCGTTTCAAATTAGTTGTTGTAGTTGAATTAGCCGAATTTGTATTTGGATTTTCTCCTTGTACGTCATCAACTTCGCTTTGGCATGATGTAAAACTTAAGATCGCCATCAATGCAATTCCGGTAACAATTTTTAACTTTTTCATAATTTTCAAATTTAATGTATTTTTAAATATTTTCAAGCGATGTTTTTAACGCCTTTCTGTTAGTAAGACAACTACGCTTATTTTTACCCTACGAAAATTTTAAAAAAAATATAAAATTTTACAAATTAATTTATAAAATACTGTTAATCAGTAAATTAAAATTTAAACTGTTTTTCATAAAAAAGCAATTATTAGTAACGCAACTGCTTTTTAAAAAAATAATTTACATTTACAGCCTACAAAAAATGAATTAATACTCAATGAGCGCCGAAAAAAGTACACTTTGCGAAGAAAATCACTTTAGAGACTTTTACTTACAGCATGTGCAATCAGCCAATAATTTTGCGTATTACAAATGTGGTGATGATGAAGCTGCATTGGATTTGGTGCAAGATGCTTTTACCAAAATTTGGGAAAATTGTTCCAAAATTGACTATAGTAAAGTCAAAACATACTTGTTTACCAGCATTAATAATTTATTTCTGAATAACATAAAACATCAAAAAGTAGTATTGAGGTACGCCAAAGATGCGCCTAACTTAGATGTAACGAATCAAAATCCCGAATATTTATTTGAAGAAGAAGAATTCAAACAAAAACTCTCAAAAGCCATTGCATCATTAAGTGAAGCACAACGAGAAGTGTTTTTATTAAACCGAATAGATGGCAAAAAATACAGGGAAATAGCAGAGTTACTCGATATTTCTCAAAAAACCGTAGAAAAAAGAATGTCCGGTGCGCTGCAACTATTAAGAGCCCAAATAGAAAATATATAATTACTCATTCATCTGTAGGGTAATTTAAAAGTTAGTTGTCTTATAAACATAGAGATATAAAATGAAAAACGAAAAAGAGATCTTAAAATGGTTCAATAATGAGCTTTCAAGCCAAGAAATCGAAGATTTAAAACAATCTGAAAATTTGCAAACACTTGAAAAGACTGCTCATTATGCATCACAAATGGAAACTCCAAAAGTAGATACACAAGCTGCTTTAGAAGCTTTTAAGACCCGAAACCATTCTAAAAACAAAACAAAAGTTAGAACTTTAAACCTCAAGACATTCTATAGAGTTGCTGCAATTTTGGTTGTTATGTTAACCTCTGCTTATTTTTTGTTTTTTGACAACATTACATCATTCGAAACTCAAATAGCACAAACAAAATCAGTCACGCTTCCTGATAACTCTGAAGTGATATTAAACGCTGCTTCAAAACTTAGTTTTAATGAAAAAAAATGGGCTGATCAAAGAGCTTTAACTTTAGAAGGTGAAGCTTTTTTCAAAGTACAGAAAGGGCAAACTTTTAGTGTAAACACAACCGCGGGAGTCATTACGGTTTTAGGAACACAATTTAACGTAAAAGAACGCAAAAACTATTTTGAAGTTCATTGTTACGAAGGTTTGGTGAGTGTAACGTATAACAATAAAACTCTTAAATTACCACCCGGAAAAACATTCCGAGTTATAAATGGTACCATCGAAAATGTTGAAGATTTTAATGCCCAAAACCCTTCATGGATTCAACAAGAATCGAGCTTTATTAAAATTCCATTAGATCAGGTTATCGCCGAATTAGAGCGTCAATACGATATAAAAATTAAAGTGGAAGGTGTAGATACTTCAAAACTCTTTACGGGAAGTTTTACGCATACTAATCAAGAAATAGCACTTCTGGCAATTACAATTCCGCTTCAATTAAGTTACAAGATTAAAGGTAATACTATTATATTTTACAACTATGGTGTTAAATAAATGGCTGATTTCTCTGTTACTTTGTATTTGCAGTATTTGCTACGGACAAAATACAGCTAAAAAAATACCTTTAAGTCAGGTTATTATTTCACTCGAAAAACAATTCAATATCAAGTTTTCGTATGCGGTTGAAGATGTTAGAAATATTGCAATTGAAAAACCGAATACTACTTTCACATTACAAGAAACAATTGATTATCTAAACTCGAAAACACTTTTAAATTTTAAAGCGTTAAACGATCGGTATGTTACCGTTTCAGTGCTAAACAAAACAATATCAGTTTGCGGAATTGTTTCTGATGAAAAAAAAGCTCGCTTAGTTGGCGCATCGGTTTTTGTAAACAATATTGGAAGAAGCTCAATTACAGATGAAAACGGTACATTCAAATTGCAGAATATTCCAATAAATGCAACGCTTACCATTTCGTATGTGGGTTTTGAATCCAGACAATTCGCGGCTAACGAATTATTTTCGGTACAAAACAATTGCAAGGAAATTGTTCTTCCTACAAAAAATGAAGAATTGAATCAGGTTTTGATTCAAGTGTATCTAACGCCCGGATTACAAAAATACCTGGATGGAAGTACCGTTTTAAACACTAAAAAATTCGGCATTCTTCCAGGATTAATCGAACCTGACATTATGCAATCCATTCAAGCGCTTCCCGGGGTTGAAAGTACCAATGAAAGCATTGCTAACATCAACGTACGTGGCGGAACTAATGATCAAAATTTAGTGCTTTGGGACAATATCAAAATGTATCATTCCGGTCATTTCTTCGGGTTGATTTCCGCTTACAATCCTAATCTGACCAATAAAGTTATTGTTAGTAAAAACGGAACAAGTCCTGAATACAGTGATGGTGTTTCCAGCACTATCAATATGTACACCAAAGATTTAGTTAGCAATACCTTTTCTGGTGGCGCAGGAATTAACTCTATTAGCGCCGATGCCTTTTTAGAAATTCCGATAAGTAAAAAATTAGAGTTACATGTTTCGGGACGTCGCTCCATTACTGATTTATATAAATCTCCTACGTATACTAAATACTTTGAACGTAGTTTTCAAGACACTGAAATCAATGCCGATAGTGACCAAAACAATACGGCTTCTGATTTTTACTTTTATGATTATACTGCGAAATTACTTTTTGATTTAAACGAAAAACATCAATTCAGAGCAAATATCATTGGTATCAATAACGCTTTGGATTATTCAGAAAGCCACATTACAAATACAAATGAAACCCAATCTAAAACCAGTACTTTATCCCAGAAAAACATGGGTTACGGAGGAAATTGGAAAGCACAATGGAATTCAAAATTAAACTCAAACGTTATCACTTACTTTTCCAGATACAATATTGATGCTACTGATTACAGAATAGAAACGGATCAGCGCTTAACAGAGGCCAATGAAGTATTAGAAACCGGAGTGAAATTAAATACCTATTACAAAAGAAATGACAACTTAAATTTCTTGTTTGGATACCAATTCAATGAAACGGGAATGTTGAACCAAACTACTGTTAGCGCTCCGTTTTACTCCAGCACTAAAAAAGATGTTTTATTGAATCACGCCCTATTTTCTGAAGTGGAATACAATAAAAACAATACTTATTTGAGAGTTGGAATGCGTTTGAATTATTTTCAAAAATTCGAAAAGCTTTTGGTTGAGCCAAGAATAAACATTCGACAAAAATTATCAGATCAATTTGCTCTTAAATTAGAGGGTGAATTTAAAAATCAATCGACTACTCAAATCGTAGATTTTGAAGACGATTTTTTAGGTGTCGAAAAAAGACGTTGGGTTTTAGTAAATGATACAGATATTCCGATTGCAAAGAGTAAACAAGGTTCATTTGGTGTAGAATTCAATAAAGACAAACTAAATATTGAGGCTACCGGTTTTTATAAAATTGTTGATGGTATCACGGCTTCTAATCAGGGTTTCTATAACAGTTTTCAGTATACCACCGCAAATGGAAGTTACACAGCAAAAGGGTTGGAATTTTTGGCCAATAAAACAGCACGTCAATACAGTGTTTGGGTGAGTTACACCTTTAGCACAAATAACTATAAATTTGATAGTTTTACCCCTTCCACTTTTCCTAATAATGTTGACATAAAACATTCAGTATCGCTAGGATTTTATTATGATATCCTTAAAAATCTAAAAATAGCAGTTGGTGGTATTTGGAGAAATGGTCAGCCGTATACAAAGCCAATTGAAGGGAATGAAACCGTTCAAAACGGAAATAACACTTTAGTGAATTATGATTCACCAAACAGTGAAAACTTGGATAATTTCATGCGTTTAGATGCTTCTTTAAATTATAATTTTAATCTGTCGGAATCTATTAAAGCATCCTTTACTGCCGGAGTAATTAATGTAACTGATCAGGATAATGATATTAATCGCTATTACAAAGTAAATCCAAATGACCAGAATGATGCCGTTCAAGTACACAATAAGTCACTTGGCTTAACGCCAAATATAAGTTTTAGAGTGAATTTTTAAGGATTTTTTTACTACCACGCAAGGCAGATGATATTACTTTATTTATCATGTGCAGGTAGAAAAAATGAGTTATCAGCTTATTCCAATATTTACTTGGTAATTTATAAAACCGCTGAGTATATTTGCTGTTTCGAATAAATTTAAAAAGTTCCATTTCTATCTCTAATTATATTAAACTTATTAGAAAAATTTAATCCAAATGACCATTAGTACTTGACAAAAAACATATTTCATTGGAAATCAATAAAATAAAGAATTTAAAATCAGGATAAAAAACTGATATTTAATACATTAAAGAATTATTACAACATAATTTTTCTAATGAAGAACACCAGTCTCGAGGGTAAAGATAGAGCATTAATCACGGTTTTACAAGAGCATTTT
>JAFCUE010000054.1:0-15705 GCA_051990185.1 Flavobacterium sp. DT2-2
TTTATACAATTGTGGAGCTGTTATTCCCAACTCTCTGGAAAGTTCTGATATATTTTTTCTATCGTAACTCAATTGGACAGCTTTCTCTTTAAAAGCTTTGTCATAAATTTTGCGAACTTATTTCATAGGTTAAAATTAAGATTATTTCTTAACTTTCTGTGATGGCTAAGTTAGCATGTCCAAGCTGTGGTCGCTAATTTAATTGAAATATTTAGATACGACTTAAAACGCTAACTCCAATTAGCGTTTTTTTTTATATCCCATTTTAACACAAACTTCTAAACTGTTGTATCCAAAGAATAAATCAAAATGCTAACTTTGCCTCCGACCATTCGGAATTTGCAAAAATTATGCTAAACAAAGACAATACCATTGAAGTTCAAGGCGCTCGCGTGCACAACTTAAAAAATATAGATGTTTCCATTCCTCGTGAAAAACTGGTGGTTATCACGGGTCTTTCGGGATCTGGAAAATCCTCCTTAGCTTTTGATACCATTTATGCCGAAGGGCAACGCCGATATGTAGAAACTTTTTCTGCGTATGCGCGTCAATTTTTGGGTGGACTAGAACGTCCTGATGTCGATAAAATTGATGGATTATCTCCTGTAATTGCTATCGAACAAAAAACGACGAGTAAAAGTCCGCGTTCTACAGTAGGAACGATAACCGAAATTTACGATTTCTTGCGTTTGCTTTATGCTCGTGGTGCCGATGCGTACAGTTACAATTCAGGCGAGAAAATGGTTTCCTATTCTGACGAACAAATCAAAGATTTGATCATTCAGGATTTTACAGGAAAACGCATTAATATTTTGGCTCCTGTTATTCGAGCCAGAAAAGGACATTATGCGGAGCTTTTTCAACAAATTGCCAAACAAGGTTTCCTTAAAGTTCGTGTAAACGGCGATGTATTGGATATAACTTTAGGAATGAAACTGGACCGTTACAAAACCCACGACATAGAAATTGTTGTGGATAGAATGGTTATTGATGATACTCCAGAAAACGAAAAACGTTTAACAGAAAGCATCAATACAGCCATGAATCAGGGTGAAAATGTATTGATGGTGCTAGATCAAGATTCGAATGAAGTGCGTTTTTTTAGTCGGAATTTGATGTGTCCAAGTACTGGAATATCGTATCAGAATCCGGAACCGAATTTATTTTCTTTCAATTCACCAAAAGGCGCTTGTGACCATTGCAACGGATTAGGAACGGTAAATGAAATTAATACAAAGAAGATTATTCCAAATCCAAAATTATCTATAAAAGCAGGTGGTTTTGCTCCGTTGGGCGAATATAAATCATCTTGGATTTTCAAGCAATTGGAAATTATAGGGGAAAAATTTGGTTTCAAATTGACGGATGCTGTAGCAACCATTCCTGCTGACGCTATGGAAATGATTTTGAATGGTGGCAAAGAAAAATTCACCATTAATTCTAAAGATTTAGGTGTTGCCCGAGAATACAAAATTGATTTTGAAGGGATTTCACATTTTATCAAAAATCAACATGATGAAAGCGGTTCTACAACCATAAAACGTTGGGCTAAGGAATTTATGGACGAAATAAAATGTCCCGTTTGTGAAGGTTCCCGTTTGAAAAAAGAAGCGCAGTTTTTCAAAATAAACGAAAAAAATATTACCGAATTGTGTGATATGGACATTTCGGATTTGACCACTTGGTTTAATGATTTAGGCAACCATTTATCTGATAAACAGAAGCGTATCGCTACTGAAGTAATCAAAGAGATTAAGGATCGATTGAACTTTTTGATGAATGTAGGTTTGGATTATTTGGCTTTAAGCCGAAGTTCAAAATCCCTTTCCGGTGGAGAAGCACAACGCATTCGTTTGGCAACTCAAATTGGTTCCCAGTTAGTTGGTGTTTTATATATTTTGGATGAACCGAGTATTGGTTTACACCAAAGAGACAATGAAAAACTAATTCATTCACTAGAACAATTACGTGATATTGGAAACTCGGTAATTGTAGTCGAGCACGACAAAGACATGATTGAACGCGCCGATTATGTTATTGACATCGGGCCCAAAGCAGGAAAATATGGTGGTGAAATCATCAGTATAGGAACTCCAGCCGAAATCTTGAAACACCATACCATTACAGCGATGTACATGAATGGCGAAATGAAAATCGAAGTTCCTGCAAAACGTAGAGAGGGAAATGGAAAATTCCTGAAACTGACCGGAGCAACAGGAAACAACTTGAAGAATGTTTCGATAGAATTGCCTTTGGGAAAAATGATTTGCGTGACCGGAGTTTCAGGAAGTGGAAAATCGACTTTGATTAACGAAACGCTCTACCCTATTTTGAATGCCTATTATTTTAATGGTGTCAAAAAACCACAACCGTACAAAAAAATTGAAGGATTAGAGCATATTGACAAAGTGATTGATATTGACCAAAGTCCGATTGGTAGAACGCCACGCTCAAATCCGGCAACATACACCGAAGTTTTTACCGAAATTAGAAATCTGTTTACAATGACTTCCGAAAGTATGATACGCGGTTATAAAGCGGGACGATTTAGTTTTAATGTAAAAGGCGGACGCTGTGAAACCTGCGAAGGATCTGGTGTGCGAACGATTGAGATGAACTTTTTACCTGATGTTTATGTAGAATGTGAAACGTGCCAAGGAAAACGTTTTAACAGAGAAACATTGGAAATTCGATACAAAGGAAAATCTATTTCGGATGTATTGAATATGACTGTGGACGAAGCGGTTCCGTTTTTTGAAATGATTCCGAAAATTTATAGAAAGGTAAAAACCATTCAGGATGTTGGTTTGGGTTATATTACGCTGGGGCAACAAAGCACGACGCTTTCCGGTGGTGAAGCACAACGCATTAAATTAGCTGGAGAATTATCAAAAAAAGATACCGGAAACACGTTTTATATTTTGGACGAACCTACCACGGGACTTCACTTTGAAGATATTAGAGTATTGATGGAAGTAATCAATAAACTGGTCGATAAAGGCAATACGATTTTGATTATCGAACACAATATGGATGTTATCAAATTAGCTGATTACATCATCGATATTGGACCTGAAGGTGGAAAAGGAGGCGGTCAATTGATTGCCAAGGGAACTCCGGAAGAAATTATAAAAAATAAAAAAAGCTACACGGCGCAATTCTTAAAAAAAGAGCTAGTTTAAAAGATCGGTTCAAAAGGCATTTAAAAAAAATAATTACATTTGCTTAAAACAGATAAAAATGAAAGAATCTATTGTCATAAAAAATCTTGGTCCATTAAAAGACATTTCTATTGAAGAAATTAAGCCTTTTACCGTTTTCATTGGAGAGTCAGGTAGCGGAAAAAGCACTTTGATGAAAGTTATCTCTTTGTTTCGATGGATTTATAAAATGCATAATATTCATTCCTATTATATAAAAAGTAATGTAAATTCTCCTTTTGAAATTGACATATATTCCTATTTCGAAAATTGCGGTATTAAAGAATTTATAAAATCAAACACTAAAATTATATATAAAACTACATTTGATAATGGTGTGAATTATTGGATACAATTCTATCAAAACACTTTAAACTTTTCCAAACAGACAATAAATGCATCTGATTTATCTTTTAATAAAATTAGTTTCATTTCGGAAACGCGAAATATTATTCCGCTTTGGGCAAATAAAGGAGCTACATTGACAGGAGGTAATTTAGGTTTCTATTTCCACGAAGTTTTTAAAGATTTTGATTTCGCTTCGGATGCTATTAAGAATATTGAATTAAAACATTTAGATTTAAAATTTTCTGTAAAAAAAGACCATTTAGGAAAGAATTATAGAATCGAATCGAAGAATAATGAAAAATTTGATATAGAATTCAGAAACAGTTCATCAGGAACACAAACCTCTGTGCCCATCCTTTTGATTTCGCAGTTTTTTGCTCAAAATTTCAAATTTGAAGACGCTTTTAATAATTCTGTATTGAAATATTTATCCTCTGATAATCGTTTAACAGATTTCAAAGCAGTAAAAAATTTGAGTGATATAAAAGACAAAATAATCTACATTCATATAGAAGAACCTGAATTAAGTTTATTTCCAGATGCACAATGTAAATTAATAGATGGTTTGATAAAAAATTGTTTTACAGATAATACCAATCCAATTGAATTAATAGTTTCGACACACAGCCCATATATAGTGAACTATCTGAATCTACTTATAAAAAGATTTGATAAAAACATCGAAGACGCAAAATACAATTATGATGAATTAGCAGTTTACCAAGTTGCTGATGGTGGTTTGATTAATTTAATGGCTCAAAATGAACGATTGGTAAACACAAATCCTTTATCTGATACCATAAATGATATTTATAATGAATATGAAAAATTAGGATAACATGGATAGTTTGCTAAAAAATGATTTTACTTCATTCCATCAGTTGCCTATTTCCGTTCTGAACATTCGCCAAAATACTAATTTGGAATATTTTGAATTAGAAGATATTGATACTGTTTTAACTCTATCCTCTATTAAAGATTCTGGAACAGCAAAATACGCTAATCCTAATAATTTAGAAGTAACTATTATTGATTACGATACTTTTCTAACCAGTTTATCACATAAATTTAGACAAGGAAAAAGTAGATGTGATGCAATAGTTTACACTCAAAACAAATCTTACTTTCTATTGAATGAATTAAAAAATAGAAAAATTGTTGATGAAAACGCATTTGAAGACGTGCTTTCTGGAGCCATCTCTCAAATGCTTAAAACTCTAAAATTGATAAAATCTGTTCCATCGATTGATAACTTTATAAATTCTTTTACTCAAAAAAGGTGTTGTTATTGCAATAAACAATCAAATAATCCGTCTCCAATTATTGATGCTCCAAAGGCTTTTAACAGATTAAACAACTTAGTTCCCGACGGAATAGAAATGGAACATAGCGAAATCAATGCTTTAGGCTTTCAATTGTTTCAATACACTAGTTCACAAACAATAAAATTGAATTGATTTTTTTCCAAATATTGACCCAAGAATAATCAAACTGTTGGATTACATCATCGATATTGGTCCTGAAGGTGGAAAAGGAGGCGGTCAATTGATTGCCAAGGGAACGCCTGAGGAAGTTGCGAAAAATAAAAAAAGCTATGCTGCACAGTTTTTAAAGAAAGAGTTGTTTTAATTCCCTTCCTTTAGATGGGTGCCCGCCGCGGCGGGCGGAGTGGTTTTTATACACTTTAATTTTTACTACAATTGATATTTTTTTGTAAATTAAATTCTAGTAACGGCACCACCATAATTCAAACCTCTACTAACAAGGGAATGTAAAAAAAGCAAATCGTATGGAAAGTAATCGCGAAATAACCGCTTATATAAACGGGCAACCAATTTATAGAAATTTCATCGAAAACTTACCCAAAAACATAAATTTAAAATCCAGGTCTCGAGCATTGTGTAAAGCAGGTGTGCTATCAGAAGTGATTTTGTGGTTGCAAGTTCATAAAGGTAACTTCTGGAAAATAGATTTTGACAGACAAAGAATTATAGGTAACTACATTGTAGATTTTTACGTAAAAACCTTAGGGTTGGTACTCGAAATTGACGGTTCAAGCAATAACATCAAGGAAAAATACGATTAAAAAAGAGAAGAGTATTTCATATCTTTTGGATTAAAGGTGTATTGAATATCTGATTTAAGGGTAAAACATGATTTGAATAATGTGATGAAGGAGCTCGAGCAATATATTGTTTTAAAGTTTGGTAATTAAGCTAATAAACGTTGAAAATGTAGGACTAAAAAACCACCCCGCCCGCCGCGGCGGGCACCCATCCAAAAGAGGGGAATAACAAGCTGGGAAATTGCAGTGAAAGGAACTCAAGATAAAAATAAAAAAACTGTATGAACCGTACTTTGCAATTTTAAAAAAAGAATTACTTTAGCACGCTTGATTTTTAGCCCTGATGGAAGTGGCATCCTTTTTATTTTTTTCTTTAAAAAATAAAAAGATAGAACGGACAGCAGGATAAAGCTCCTGAAAAAATAGAATAGATAATTAAAATACAGCATATGAGATTAGAAGATTTTGATAATGATGAGGATAAAGTAATCCAAGACCGATTGAAACAAAAGACTTGGAACGAGATTAGAACCAATGACAGTTGGGCCATATTTAAGATTATGGCCGAGTTTGTCAATGGGTATGAAAGTATGGGACGTATAGGTCCGTGTGTGAGTATTTTTGGTTCTGCTAGAACAAAACCCGAAGATAAATATTATTTATTAGCAGAAAAAATTGCTTATAAAATCAGTAAAGCGGGTTATGGTGTGATTACAGGTGGTGGTCCGGGAATCATGGAAGCTGGAAATAAAGGCGCGCATTTAGGAGGGGGAACTTCGGTAGGATTGAATATAGAACTGCCGTTTGAGCAACATTACAATCCCTATATTGACAACGATAAAAACTTAAATTTTGATTATTTCTTTGTTCGAAAAGTAATGTTTGTAAAATATTCGCAAGGATTTGTTGTGATGCCTGGAGGTTTTGGAACTATGGATGAATTGTTTGAAGCCATCACCTTAATACAAACTAAAAAAATTGCTAAATTCCCAATTATATTAGTGGGATCGAGTTTTTGGTCTGGATTAATGGATTGGGTAAAAACAGTTTTAGTAGAAAGAGAACACACTGTAAGTGCTGAGGATTTGAATTTATTTAAAATTGTGGATACTGAAGATGAAGTGGTTGATGTGCTAGATAAGTTTTATAAAAAGTATAATTTATCTCCAAATTTCTAACAAAAAAGCTGTCTAAATCGACAGCTTTTTTTTGTGATACTAATTTTTTTGTCTTTTTTTAATTTAAAAAAAAGTATATTTATTTTTTAATACAATCAATCCAAGCACTTGAATTTACTCTTTAAAATTACGTTATACACCGTTGTTATATTACTTTCAGTAAAACTGCAAGCACAGCATCATTCTAAAATGGTTGTTGAATTGAATTCAAATAATAAAACAATAAGTACACAGCAAGAAATTACGTTTTTTAATCAATCAAATGACACTTTAACGTCGATTGTTTTAAACGATTGGAACAACGCCTATTCCAATAAAAATACACCACTAGCCAAACGTTTTTCGGATGAATTTTATCGAGGCTTTCATTTGGCGAAAGAGGAAGAACGAGGAAGTACCACAAATATCTCTGTTTTGAATGCAAATAAAATGGATTTCTCTTGGGAAAGAACCGAGAAAAACCCCGATTTAATTGAAATTAAATTGAAAGAAAAGTTACTTCCCAATCAGAAAATTACCCTATTTCTCTCGTACTTGACTAAAATTCCTAGTGATAAATTTACTAAATACGGATATAATTCCAATGGAGTTATTACTCTCAAAAACTGGTTTTTGACACCGGCCCGTTATGAAAATCATCAATTTATACGATACAGCAATATTAATTTAGATGATATTGCTAATGCCACCACTAGTTTTCAAATTGAATTGAAAATTCCTAAAAACTTAGAAGCCATTTCTGATTTAAATAGCAGTAAATCAGTTAATGACGGAACGTATACAAGTTATCAATTATCAGGAGAAAATAGAACCAATTTCAATCTTATCATTGAACCTAAATTAAATTTCGAAAGTTTTAAAAATAGCACTGTAGAAGTACTGACTAATTTAAAAAATAATAAGTTAGAAGCTATTCAAGAAGCAATAGTAATTGATAGAGTTGTGAATTTTGCAAATGAATTAATAGGCAAATATCCTCACGACAAAATTATTGTTTCGCAGACTGACTATGATAGAAATCCGTTTTATGGTTTGAATCAATTGCCGGCGTTTATCAGTCCGTTTTCAGATGAATTTATTTTTGAAATTAAATTCCTCAAAACCTACCTTAATGAATATCTTAAAACTAGTTTAAAACTAGACCCAAGAAAAGACAATTGGATCTATGATGGTTTGCAGGTATATGCCATGATGAAATATATAGATGAAAATCACCCTGAAACGAAAATGATAGGTAGCCTTTCTAATTTACTTCTATTAAAAAGTTTTAATATTGCTACTATTAGTTTTAATGAGCAATACAGCTATTTTTATATGTTAATGGCACGAAGAAATTTGGATCAGCCGCTTGGAGATTCAAAGAATACTTTGATCAAATTTAATGAACAAATAGCCAGTAAGTATAGATCTGGTTTAAGTTTGCGATTTCTTGATTCTTATGTACAAAAAAATGCAGTACCTAATAGCATCAAACAATTTTACATTCAAAATCAGGTTAAACAAGTTACTAGAATAGATTTTGAAAACATACTAAAATCAAATACTGATACAGATATTAATTGGTTTTTTAAAACGATTATTGATACCAGAGACATCATAGATTATAAATTTTCTAGTGTAACGAAAACCACTGACAGCATCACTTTCTCAATAAAAAATCGTACTGGAACTCCAATTCCAATCCCCGTTTATGGTACAAAAAAAGGTACTGTAGTTTTTAAACAATGGTTGGATATAACAACGCGTGATAGCACTTTTACGGTAAAGAGAAATGGGGCAGATAAAATAATTCTGAATCTAAAAAATGAGGTTCCCGAATATAATTTAAGAAATAACTGGAAAAAACTAAATGGTTTTTTCCCGAATAATAGACCACTAAAATTTGTTTTTATGAAGGATTTAGAAGATCCATATTACAATCAAATATTGTATGTCCCCTCTATTTCTTATAACTTGTATGACGGAATAATACCGGGATTGCGATTGCATAATAAAACAATTCTCGAAAAACCATTTACTTTTGATATTAATCCTTCCTATTCTACCAGGTCTAATAACTTATCAGGATCAGGTTATATTGCTGTAAATCAAAATTATCGAAACAGCACCTTATATAATGTGAGGTATTCCATGAGTGGTTCTTACTTTAATTATGCGCAAGATGCTTCCTATCTTAAACTAAATCCAATGGTTCAATTGCGCATCCGAGAGCCTAATTTTAGAGACAATAGAAAACAATTAATTTTATTTAGACAAGTACTAGTAAATCGGGAAAAAAGCGCCTTTGTAATTGACAACGGACCGGCCAACTACTCCATTTTTAATGCGAGGTATATAAACACCAAAACAGAGGTTACGAGTCATTTTAATTTTAATACTGATGTTCAAATATCAGGTGGATTTGGAAAAATAAATGGCGAAATTCAATATCGAAAGCTTTTTGAAAACAACCGTCAAATCAATTTACGTTTCTATGCTGGAAGTTTCTTATACAATAAAACAGCATCTGATTTTTTTAGTTATGCAGCAGACCGACCTACTGATTACTTGTTTGATTATAACTATTTAGGACGTTCAGAAAGTACTGGATTATTTAGTCAACAATTCATTTTGGCAGAAGGTGGTTTTAAGTCAAAAATAAAAATACCCTATGCAAATCAATGGATTAGCAGTATAAATGCTAGTGTAGGTATTTGGAATTGGATTGAAATTTATGGCGATGTTGGATTGCTTAAAAATAAAAACCAAAAAGAGCAGTTTATATACGATAGTGGCGTAAGACTAAATCTGGTGACAGACTACTTTGAACTGTATTTTCCGGTATATTCTACTAATGGATGGGAAATAGCACAAAATAATTACAACGAGAAAATACGATTCATCGTAACTTTCTCTCCTAAAACATTAATCAATCTTTTTAATCGAAAATGGTTCTAATTCAATATAGATTTTAATTATTTTTTAAATTATTCTCACTAATGTGACATAAAAATTACACATGTAAAAAAAATATAGTTCATTTTATTAGAATAAATTACTAAAATTTAATTTTATTTTTTTAGAGAATTATGAAAATAACTAGTTTTTAAGTAAATTTGCCTCACTAAGTTATACTTTTCAATTATGATAAAAGAACAAACCAATACTACATTGACATTTGAAGATTTCAAAACCGAAGTACTGAGTGACTACACGTTAGCAATAACGAGTAGAGAATGCAGCCTCTTAGGACGAAAAGAAGTATTGACTGGAAAAGCTAAATTTGGCATTTTTGGTGATGGGAAAGAAGTACCACAACTAGCCATGGCAAAAGCCTTCAAAAATGGTGACTTCCGATCTGGTTACTACCGCGACCAGACTTTCATGATGGCAATTGGAGAGCTGACAATGCAACAATTTTTTGCTGGTTTGTATGGCCATACCGATGTAGAACAAGAACCCATGTCTGCAGGAAGGCAAATGGGTGGCCACTTTGCTACTCACAGTTTAAATAAAGATGGAAGCTGGAAAAACTTAACCCAACAAAAAAATTCAAGTGCTGATATATCGCCAACGGCAGGACAAATGCCAAGATTATTAGGGCTTGCGCAAGCTTCCAAGATATACAGAGAAATTGCTGGAATTCCAAATGCTGCAAATTTTTCTGATCAAGGAAATGAAATTGCTTGGGGAACCATAGGTAACGCCAGTACATCTGAAGGATTGTTTTTTGAAACCATAAACGCTGCAGGTGTATTACAAGTACCAATGGTTATGAGTATTTGGGATGATGAATATGGAATTTCTGTGCATGCAAAGCACCAAACAACCAAAGAAAATATTTCAGAGATACTAAAAGGATATCAGAAAGAAGAAGGGACCAATGGTTATGAAATATTGAGAGTTAAAGGTTGGGATTACGCAGACTTAGTTGCTACTTATGAGAAAGCAGCTGCTATTGCTCGTGAACACCACGTTCCTGTTTTGATCCACGTCAATGAATTAACTCAACCGCAAGGACATTCGAGTTCTGGGTCTCACGAACGATATAAAGATGCCAATCGTTTGGCGTGGGAAAGAGATTTCGATTGTATTCGTCAAATGAAACTATGGATGATCGCCATCAACATTGCCTCTCCCGAGGAAATTGATGCCATCGATGCGAAGGCAAAAAAAGAAGTTTTGGAAGCTAAAAAAGCTGCATGGAATGCTTTTATCGAACCTATTGTTGAAGAACAAAAACAATTAGTTGAATTGCTTGAAAAGCTTGCTACAACTAGTAAAAATAAAGATCGAATTGTACAATTTACCACCGATTTAAAAGGAATAAAATCACCTTTGAAAAAGGAAATTTTGGTCGTAGCACGTAAAGTATTGCGATTAATTCAAAATGAAAACGGTAAAGAAGAACTATCACAATGGATTAGTTCGTACACTACAAAAACACAAGAAAAATTTAGCAGTAATCTTTTTTCAGAAACCAATTTAAATGTTTTTTCAGTAGAAAAAGTATCACCTGTATACTCAGAAAATGCAAAAGAAGATACCGATGGGCGTATGATTTTGCGCGATAATTTTGATGCTATTTTTACCAAATATCCTGAAACATTGATTTTTGGCGAGGATGCAGGAGCTATTGGTGACGTAAATCAAGGACTGGAAGGGATGCAAGAAAAATATGGAGAGTTACGCGTTGCCGATGTGGGAATACGTGAGGCTACAATAATAGGACAAGGAATTGGTATGGCGTTGCGTGGCTTGCGACCAATTGCTGAAATTCAGTATTTAGATTATTTATTGTATGCGATACAAATCATGAGTGATGATTTAGCCACACTCAGATACCGAACCGTGGGCAAACAAAAAGCGCCATTAATTATACGAACACGTGGCCATCGTTTAGAGGGAATTTGGCATTCAGGGTCTCCTATGGGAATGATCATAAACGCAATTCGAGGTATTCATGTTTTAGTCCCTAGAAATATGACGCAAGCAGCTGGTTTTTACAATAGTTTGCTCGAATGTGATGAACCAGCTTTGGTAATCGAATGCTTGAATGGATACCGATTGAAAGAAAAAATGCCATTGAACTATGGCGAGTTTAAAACTCCAATTGGTGTTGTAGAAACACTGAAAGAAGGAACAGACATTACATTAGTTTCCTATGGTTCAACACTGCGCTTAGTTCAACAAGCAGTAAAGGAACTCTTAGAAGTAGGAATAGATTGTGAGATTATCGACTTACAATCGTTGCTGCCATTTGATGTGAACCAAGATGTTGTAAAAAGTATTGCTAAAACAAACCGCCTTTTAGTAATTGATGAGGACGTCCCTGGTGGCGCTTCAGCTTACATTTTACAACAAATCATAGAACAACAAGACGCCTATCATTATTTAGACAGCAAACCACAAACCTTGACTGCAAAAGCACATAGACCAGCTTATGGAACAGACGGAGATTATTTCTCAAAACCTTCTACCGAAGACATTTTTGAAAAAGTTTATGATATGATGAATGAAGTAAATCCTATTAAGTTTCCTAGTTTATATTAAGTAGTACAACATTGATAATAAATAATCCTAGCTGGCAATAGTTAGGATTTTTTATGGATAGCTATATCCTAATTGGAGCTACACAAAGTAAAATATATTAGTGAACAAAAGTTAAACTATATCAATCTGAAAAGGATTAATAGTACTTTTAAATTCTAAAAAAAATACAATGGAAAAATATGCCTTATTAGCTCGATTAGAAGCTAAACCTGAAAAAGAAGAGGAAGTTGCTGCATTTTTAAAAAGCGCATTACCACTGGTGTTGGACGAGCCAGAAACAGTAAATTGGTACGGATGGCAAATAGGAACTTCTACTTTTGGGATTTTCGATACATTTGAAACAGAAGAAGGAAGAAAAGCAAATCTTGCGGGCAAAATTGCCGAGGCATTAATGGCTAATGCTGGCACCCTACTTTCCAAAGATCCAGTAATTGAATTTGTAGAATTACTAGCCGTAAAATAACTGCAAGCGTATTTTTGACAGTTAAAAGAAAAACGTTCAAATTTACACACGTGAAAAATAGTTGATTAAAAGTATAAATTACTTAAATAATGCCAAAGTAATCTAATTATGTTGGCATTATTATTTTAATTTAGTGTTTTATAATAATTTATAATAAATGAAAGTACTAAAAAATATATTACAAGACCTTGAAAATGTTAAAGTTATAGATGCTACAATTGATTACAATCAATATATTCCATTGGATATCTCTATAAATAATGAAATTTTTAAAAAACAAAACATTGATAATGCTGCTGATTTTGAAACTTATATAGAAAATTATTTAAGTAAAAATAATGCAAAAGTGGCTTTTGGAGGGTACAATGAAATTAGAAATTTGTACCAACGAAGTGGTATTTTCAACGATACAACAACTGAAGAGCGAAACATACACATTGGATTAGACTTATGGATAAAAGCAGGTACTGCCGTTCTAGCGGCGGTTGATGGTTTTGTTCATAGCTTTAATTATAACACTGGATTAGGAGACTACGGTCCTACAATTATCTTAGAACATAAAATTGAAGATCATAAATTTTATACTTTATACGGGCATTTGTCGTTAGAAAGTATTGATGGAATTGAGATTGGCACCGTATTTCTAAAAGGACAACAAATAGGAACTTTAGGTGATGCATCGGTAAATGGAGATTACGCACCTCATTTGCATTTTCAAATTATTGCCGACATCTCAAACTCATTTGGAGATTATCCTGGAGTTTGTAGTAAAAGTAATTTGGCATTTTATCAAAAAAATTGTCCCGACCCTAATTTATTATTAAAAATTACATAAAATGAAAAAAATACTAATTGTATTCAGTCTGTTACTGCTTATTGGTTGTAAATCAAAAAAAACAGCCCTAGAAGAACCCAAGAAAGCTAATTTTGAAAAAATTAGTTATGCAGAAATAAATGATATCCAAAAAAACAAAGCATACGACTTGGGTAAGAGAGTTTTGATGACTTGTAATACCTCAAAGTTTAAACCTTTCAATACCACTGAGGCAACATCATCCGTTATTCAAAATACGACAGAGGAACGCTTGACAAAGACCTGTACCCGATTTCGTCAATATTACGGTACTTTCAAAGATTTAGAATTAGTTGAAGTGTATAAAAACAATTACGATAAAACAACAATTTTTAGATACAAAGCATTGTATTCAAAGAAAGTAGCCAATAAAGAACTTCGTGTTTCAATAAATGGAGAAAATAAAGTTTCAGGTATCAAATCACTGGATTGGGTAGATTCCTTTTCAAAATAGATGATTTGAATATAAGTCGTTTGAGGCTTTGTCCCTATTTCTAATTTCCTGACATTCTCCTTTTACAGCTTTAATTGGCGTCATCATTACTGAATTTTTTTCTTTTTCAAACTCAGCAAAAAATTCTTTGTTTTGATAGATTTTATCACCAAAAAAACATCTATTTTACTTTAGTTGACCATACTTGCTTAAAAACGGTCAAATCATTCACTGAAGCTGGCGTTATTTGTATTTCTTCCGGAAAATGAATTTTGTTTTTTCTTATAAAGGCTAAAGCATGAAATTTAACACCGTAATAGTACATACTTTTTGTAGAACAATATCCTTTGTCGGTTATGTCTTTAGCTACTTTGCCCTTACGTTTTCCGGAACAAGCAATAATGGGCATAGAATCTAATAAACTTTGATCTGACAGGCAATTATCAGGATAATACAATGTAATTAAATTAGTTGCCAAATATTTAAAAGCCTCAGATAAACGATTTAATCTATTAGAAAACCAGCATAAGAACCAAGCTTTGGAAACCAAGAATGCAAATAATCATTAGCAAATCAGTGAATTTGCTTTATAGTAAAACGTTGTTCTTCATTCATTACAAATATATAGATGGTCATAATTTCTTCATCTGTTAAATCTTGATTATCGTTGTTGCTGAATCTCTCACAGGTATATTTTAAATCTTTTTCAAATTTTTCACGAATTGTTGAATAAATTTGTACTAATTTTAGTACTTTAGTCTGAATAATCATATGTTTAAAGGTGCTTCGAATACATCTTAAATGTACTGATGTTCAGACTTTAAAACAAATTATTTAAAAGATATTTCTTTCAATTTTTGCTATATATACAACTGCTATTTTAACAAATGATTCGCATTAATAGATAATTACAATGCTTCCTACTGCAAAAAATATGTTTCGAATTAGATTGTTTTTTTTAACCTTAGCATTGATGCTATTATCATAATTAGGTTTTGCATAAATTGGCGGATTTGTATTAAAAATAACCACATTTTCAAACTTTGGAGGAAGATTGTAAGAGTTTATAATTGATTGTAGTTCAGGAATAATTCCTGCTGTTGTCCAGTTTTGCAACCCATCAAACCAAACAGGTGTTTCGCTTTTAAGCTGCATTGTATTTAGTTGTTCCATTTCAAATGGCCCCGTTTCAGTTTGTCCATTATGAATAAAATATTTTCTAATGCGTATTTTTTGTTATTTAACTTACATTACAATTTATAGTATTTAATCTTTAATTTTTATTGATACTTCTACCCTATCCTTACAGTCTCTCTAGAAACTGTGCTGTGCAGTTGGACGGGAACTTGTTTTGACAATCTATTACAGATGTCTTACCTAGTTTACAGTGCTTCAAATTTTTGTGAAATACTTTTAAACACTAGAAGAAACCACTATGGATTTTATCTATAAAGTAACGCGTTTAATTTTTATTTGCAAAAAATAGGCAACTTGTTGTAAAATGTGGTATTTAATAACTCATGTTACGCAAAAATATAATAAAAATTGATAGTTTTAACACTTCAATTGTTGATAACTTTTGGCAGAAAACGATATGGAAAATTTCGCAGATTTATACAGTGATTATTTGATA
>JAFCUE010000055.1:0-13735 GCA_051990185.1 Flavobacterium sp. DT2-2
GATGCAGTTAGCAAGATCCAGAGCAAGAGGGTATAGAAATCCAGATAATTTTATAAAAATGGTGTATTATTTAGGCAATGCCTAAAAATACAATTCCACTAATTTAGGCGAAGAGCCAGCATTTTCTTATTGAAATTTCCTTTACCACCTGTGGCCAACCAAATATAGTTTGGTAAAAATAAGCTAATTATTACGGCTGTTTTTTCTGCCTCTACAATGGCAATTCCCTTTTTTTTCGATTCATTGATTAAATGCAATCCAAATAAGCATTGTTGTAAAACGAAATCCTTTAATTTTAATAGTTTATGTACCCATTGAATATGGTTGTGTGGCACTTTGATCCGTTTACCTGTTTCAACATCAAAAAGCATCACTTTTCCAGCCATTATTTTATTTTGAGAATTGACTTGCCATAATACAGTTGAACCTTCCCAATGCTTTGATGTTCCTAGCCGATATTCAGTAATAACTGATTGAACTTCTTCTTCTTCTGAAAAATAAATTTTCAAAAATTGAATCAAATTGTTTTGATTAAAATTCCTGCTACATAAAACCAATAAATCAGATTGTAAAGTAGAGGCTTCTCTTATGACTATTGGTTTTGCAAATTCTGAAATAACGCCATTTTGTTTTGGGTGTTGCTGAAACTTGCAACTACTTTCTCTATCGCATCTTCCAAATTTATCTGCCAGATAGCTATTGTCTTCTACATTTATGTATTTCACGAATGACTTTTTGCCACAACTGGGGCAAATAAATTTTTTGCTGGATTTATCGAGAGAATATTTATACATTTTTAATTATTTTTTCGTTCGTAAAACTCGTAATATCCGTAACCCTTTCGATTGTTACGAGGGTTACGAATCTTTGACTTTGCTAAAATACTTACCAATTAGCAGTAGCATCATTTCATCATTTGAAATTTTAGCTGGTGCTACTTCATCTGTTATTAATTCCTCCAAGTCAAATTTTTTCATTTGTGGTTTTAGCATATCCAATAATAATTCGCGCTCGTTTTCTGGGAGCGTCATTATTATTTGATATGTTAGTTGTGCCGTCATTATTGATTTTCAGACTTTTTTAACCAATTTCTAACAGTTCCCTCACTTATGCCGAGTGTAGAAGCAATTTGTGTGTTCGGAATGCCTTGTTTTTTAAGATCTAAAATTCCATTCATTTGATCCTCGTTATTTCTTGGTTTCAAATGGTCAATTTCGTTCTCATAACCAACAAAAACAAACTCTAAAAAGTTGGTTTCCTTCTCAATTTTACACATAATAACATTTTGGGTGTCGTATATCAATTCTGTATTTCGTTGCTTAATTTGCTTGATATACCGTAGTCCAGTTTCTTGTGCGCTTTCACCAATGGCGAAACAGCTGTCGCAAAAATTCATCAACATTTTGCTTCCAGAGAGGTCGTTTTTTGTAAGAGGTTTTGAAGCATCTCGTTTTGGAGTATGGGCTAAGACTAAAATGGACAAGCCATATTTTTTCTTTATAGAGTTTAAGAATTTCATTAAGGGCAAAGCATCTTTTGCCTTTTCGGTGTCCGTTTTTAAGTAGGTTAGATTATCAATTACAATAATTTTGGTGGAATGCTCTACAATCGCTTTTTCTAATGAAAAGCATAAATAGTCATCAAAATCTTTGAATTGTGTTGGAGTTTCTTCGTCGGGATTTATTTCAACCCGCAACAAATTTGGACTGAAAACATAATGCTCGGAATATTGATTAGAATATCTATTTTCTACTTGTTTGTCGGACAACTCAAAGTCAAAGTACAAAACTTTTTGAGCTGTTATTTCTATTTTGAAGCCTTCAATACTGATGCCTTTACTTAGTGCATTCGAAATCTGTAAGGCTAAAATTGATTTTCCTAGATTAGTGTCGGCAAATAAAATGCAGGTCTCATTTTCATACCATAATCTATCAAAAAGCATATTAGGTATAGGTCTGTTTTTGGCTTCATCAATCCAGTCATTTATTGGTTTTATGTTGAAGCAATTCCCGTTAATTATATTTTTGACATCTTGATTCAGAAAGCCCTTTGTTAAATATTTTTCTAGTTCTGGTTTAAATAACACTGTATTGTCTGATATATTTATGATTTTTGCGTTCATTTCGGTTGTTTTTTGATGTGTTACAGATTGTATTAAACTTTGTCACACAATCTGTATTACAAAATGTATTACAGGTATATTTTGTTTTCAAATGCCTTCGTGGAAATGTATTCTAGTAGTCCTGAGTAGTCAAAATTATTTTCATTATATGGGTCGCAGAAATCAAAACTGTTGTTTAGAGAACCAAAATTTTTGATATATCTTTTTAGGTCAAAATGTACTTTTCCAAATTCTTCTCTTAAATATTCAGGAAGATTTTTGTCATTAATGACTTTATAGGCTACGTTTTTCAAATAATTTAGGACTCCAATTTCATTATCGTCGTTTTGGTATCTTCTTTTTTCCATAATCCACGCAAAGAGGAAAATAAATTCATTTGTGTTGTACATTTCGTTGCCTAGAATTGAAGCTGTGTTTTCAAGATTGCGGCAGTGAGTGATGAGGATATCTCGAGTGTTATCCGAAAGATTTTTTCCAGATTGATTCGCTTCATTTATTAGCGCATTTTTTATTTCTAAGGAAATGCGCAAGTTTAGAATAACTGACTTCATAACTATCGTTTTTGGTTTAGATAATTAAGAATATCAATTTTCTTGAATCGAATGGTTCTTTTGTGTTGAGTGTAGGGTAGGGTTCCATCCTTCCGAAGTTTCCAGAGAGAAACCTCACTCAATCCTAAAATTTGGCAAGTTTCTTTTACTGAAATTCGTTCCTCTATTATGAGCGAATTTTCAGTTTTGCTGCCGTTGTGGTTTTCTAAATAAAGTAAGACCCTTTGTAGTTGGGTTGTGGACATGCTAACTTAGCCATCACAGAAAGTTAAGAAATAATCTTAATTTTAACCTATGAAACAAGTTCGCAAAATTTATGACAAAGCTTTTAAAGAGAAAGCTGTCCAATTGAGTTACGATAGAAAAAATATATCAGAACTTTCCAGAGAGTTGGGAATAACAGCTCCACAATTGTATAAATGGAGAAAAGAGTTCGAGGAGTTTGGAGAGGGAAGTTTTCCTGGAAAAGGAAATTTAAAACTAACTCCCGAGCAAGAAAAAATCCATGAACTGGAAAAAAGACTCAAAGATGCCGAGTTAGAGCGAGATATATTAAAAAAAGCAATCGGCATTTTTTCCAAGAGCGGTCGATGATATATAGCTTTATTAAAAACAATGAACAGCTATTTCCGATTGAAAAAATGTGTAAAGTGCACAAGTAAGTAATGGCAGTTATTACCGATGGAAAAAACAAAAATCCACTGTAAGACAGCTACTAAAAATTGCTATAAAAGAAAAGATTACATTGATTTATTTTCAATCCAAGCAACGATATGGAAGTCCTAGAATAACATCAGAACTTCAGAGTTTTGGATATAAAATTTCAAGACCCGAGCGATAGCGAATAGGCGAAGCAATTACCGTAGCAAAATATATGAAGCAGCTGGGACTACGCAGTAAACTAAGTAAGAAGTTCAAGGTAACAACCAACTCAAATCATAACTACCTAATTGTCGAGAACATCTTAAACAGAGAGTTTGTTGTAAAAACACCTTCAAAAGCATGGGTTTCGGATATTACCTATATCCAAACCAAAGATGGATTTATATACCTGACAACCATTATGGATTTATACGACCGCAAAATTATAGGCTGGAGTTTGAGCGAGGGGATGAGTACTGAGGAAACTACGCTTAGAGCATGGCAGTTAAAAATCGAAATATTGAAAAAGGTTTAATTTTTCATTCTGATAGAGGTGTTCAATACGCTAGCAAAAAGTTTGTTAACGTCCTTGATTCTTATAAAAAAATAACCCGAAGTATGAGTCGAAAAGGAAACTGTTGAGATAATGCTGTAGCGGAAAGCTTTTTTAAATCCTTGAAAACTGAATTGATTTATGGTAATAAACTTATTTCTAAAGAACAAATGAAGCTAGAAATCTTTGAATTCATTGAGATTTGGTATAACAGAAAAAGAAGACATTCTGCATTGAAATATGCAACTATTGAAGAATTTAACAATCAAATTAATTACAAAAATGTAGCTTAACTTAATGTGTAGTTTTTATTTGCATATCCAGAACGTGGTGCAAATGAAAATCTAAATGGACTAATAAGACAATATATACCCAAATCAACAGCATTTGATGAAATAACTCATGAGAAAATTATAGAAATACAAGAGAAATTAAACAATAGACCAAGAAAAAGATTTAATTTTGAAACACCTAATTATATGTTTAATCAAAAAGTTGCATTTATAACTTGAATCCTGCGTTTTAATGATTGCTGATTATGCGTTTTCAACAAATACTTCGCACTGATTGAGAGGTTCAAAAGAAAATTTCATTTATTAAGCTTAGGTAGAAAAATTATTTGATGGAACAGTCACTTTAGATTTTAAATATCCAAGAATAAGAATATAATTTCCAACTCCAATTTCGCGATCACAATTTGAAATCACCATTAGAATAAATTATCTCTTAGTATTATGCTGCCACAATTAGTAATAAATTTTAAAACCAACTTGTAGCAATGTACTAAAAGTTGTATATATTTGAGAGTAATAAAATGGATGATTAAGTTTCGCTTCTTAATCCAATTTTTGTACTAGGAAATAGGTTGATGAAGCTTAATTGCGTAATGACCGATCCTAAAACATTACTATATGTAATAAATGAACGATAGGAATAAAATTTCAACAATATCTTATACACTAAATAGCTCTCCTAGTGTTGAACTTCTCCGTTTAAGAAACAGAGAGACGATAATTGTATTTCTGGTCAATACTTTTTCAAATCAGCAGGGGGCAATTTCTGCTGAAAGCATACAAACTAGGCTTGCTGACTATTTAGAATTGAGGCAAATTGAGAATGATGAAGAAATAGAAATAGAAGTTTTTGACACATGTGAAGTAAAAGCTAAAAAATATATTCAAAGTTGGACAGATAAAGGTTTTTTGACAAATTATCAGGACGAAAGAGGTGAAATATTTTATGAAATTTCTTCACATTCAAGTAAGACAATCGATTGGATTACAAGTTTGAAAAAGGAGGAATACGTTGGAACAGAATCTAAATTTAAAAATATTTTCAGTCTTTTAAAAGAACTAGTAGAATTCACAAATGATAATGCTGAAAAAAGAATTCAGTTATTGGAAGATAAAAAACTGGAAATTGAACAACAAATTCAGCGGATCAAATTTGGAGAAGATGTAAAAGTCTTTGAAGAATTTGAAATTGTACCTAGATTTAACCAAATTAATCAGTCAGCTAAAGAGCTTTTATCAGACTTCAAAGAAGTTGAAGATAACTTCAAAGAAATAACAAAAGGCATTTATCAAAAACAAGCTGAAGGAAGTCTTACTAAAAGTGATATTCTTGAATTTACTTTTGAGGCTCTAGATCAATTGAAAGATAGTCAACAAGGCAAAAGCTTTTACGCTTTTTGGTCATTCCTTTTAAATCCTGGCCTACAATTAGAATGGGAGAACCTTATTAAAGAGCTTTATTCCACGTTAAATGATAAAGGAATTCCAATTAAGGACCTTTTTCTTAAAGGAATGAAAAATCATTTGTGGACTTCTGGACAAAAGGTTTATAAAGCAAATGATAAGATGGCTGAAAAACTTAGTCGAATTATAAGAGAAAATGAAACTTCGAAATCAGAAGTCACAATAAACATTATCCAAGAAATCAAAAAATCACTTCTGCATATAAGTAAATCAAAGAAAAGACCTGAAATATCATTTGAACTGGAATCAGACTTTGAAATAAGCATTCCCTTTGAAAGGAAACTCACGTTTGAACAAAAAGAAGAACAAATATATAAATCTCGTCCAAAACTTGCGGATGAAGACATTACATACTCAAATGATTTGAGTAAACTTTTTGCAAAATCGGACATTGACAAAGATCTTCTTAGAAAAAGGATAAAAGATGTATTGAGAAACAAGTCTCAAACTACGATTCACGAAGTAATTGAAAGTAATGGAGGCATAGAAAAAGGATTACCCGAACTATTTGGCTATATCGGGATAGTTAGAGAGTTTAAGTATTCTATGAGTAATGAAAAGACACAAAGAATAATGTTCGACATTCAGCAAAACAAGTCAATTAAAATTCCTGAAATTATTATAACAAGATGAGCAATTTAGAAAGATTCAAGCAGGAATATTCCGAGGCAATAGTCAAATTGTTGAAGGGAGCAACAGATAGAAATTCAAAAGTTTGGGATAAGATTATCAATTATCAGAATGAAATAGAAGAATATGTTGCGCAAATTGGTTTGGAGTTAATCGTAAAAAAAGACGAAGGGTTTGCATTTTTAAAACAAATTGAATACTCAGATGGAACTACATTAGGACTAATTACTCGAAGACAAATAGGTTTTGAGACATCAATTATCTTAGTTGTTCTTCGACAATCTTTAGAGGAATTTGATAGAAATCCGACGCAATTTCAGGTTGCTGAAAAATTTATTAATGATTCTGAAATCAAAGAAGAACTAGAACTTTTCTTAGAAGAAGGCTACAACAGATTAAGGTTTCTGAAAGATTTAGATAAGTACATCAAAAATGTTGTTGATTTAGGGTATTTGAAAGAAGTATTAAAGAAAGATAATGAGACTACATACCAAATAAACAGAATCATAAAAGAAAAAATAACACTTGATATTTTACAAGAGTTTAAAACCAAATTACAAGAGTATGTTGAGTCTATTTAGCACGAGTTCTGATAATGCAGGTTTTAGACTTCAATATATGGAGGTTTACAACTGGGGAACATTTCACGAAAAAATTTTTAAGATTCATCCGCAGGGAAACAATTCTTTATTGACAGGAGCAAACGCTTCGGGTAAAAGCACATACATTGACGCTCTTTTAACCCTATTAGTCCCTATTAAAAAAGATAGATTTTACAATCAATCATCAGGTGTTGACAAGAAGGGTGACAGAACAGAAGAAACTTATGTTTGCGGTAACTATGGGAATATTCAACGTGAAGGCGAACTTAGCACAACAACACAAACACTAAGAGACAAGTCCTCCTATTCTGTAATTCTTGCATCATTTTCTGATACCGACCAAAGAAATATTACACTTTTCCAAGTAAGATGGTTTTCTAATGGTGAGTTAAGAAGGGCTTTTGGTATTGCTCACGTTCAATTAGAAATTGAAAAGGATTTTAGTGATTTTGACAGTAAAGGAAATTGGAAGAAACGTTTAGAAAAAATCTACAATTCAAACAGTACAAAAAAGAAAGTTGAATTCTTGGATGGGCCAATCTCATACGGAGAAAGAATTGCCCACTTGTTTGGTATGCGTTCTATAAAAGCACTTAGTTTATTTAATCAAGTTGTTGGAGTCAAAGTGTTGGATGACTTAGATGATTTTATTAGAAATAATATGCTCGAAGAACAAGATGCAGAATCAGAGTTCATTCAACTAAAAGAGAGCTTTTTAACTTTGATGGATGCCAAAATCAATATTGAAAAAGCAAAGGAACAAATTACTCAATTAACTCCAATTAACGATATCGCTAATAAACTAAGTGAAATTCAATCTGACTTAGAGCAGCTAAATAAATCTAAGGAACTTGGGGTTTATTGGTTTGCAAAGAAGAGTGTAGAACTTGCTGAGAAGGAACTTGTCAAGTGCAATGAAAATACGGAAAGCCTCAGCCTTGAACTTAAAGAATTAAAGGATAGGGAAGAATCTTTAAAACAAGAGGAAAGAGCACTATCAATTTCAATAGAAAGTGATGAAGTTGGAAGCAAAATCAAAGACCTAGGAAAAGAAATAAAAAGTCTAATTGGACAAAAAGAAACAAGAAGCAGAAAACTAGACCAGTACAATAAAATTACGCAAAGTCTTGAATTAAGAACGGATCCAAGTGAAGAAAGCTTTAAATTAAATAGAGAAAAGGCTTATCAAAAAAGGGCTGAGTTAGAACAAAAAAGATTGGATGATGATGAAAAATTGAGGTTGTCCAAAAACAAGCGAGAGGAATTAAATAAGCAAATTGAAGAAGGTATTGAAACTATCAAAGCACTTCAAAAAAACAAAAACAATATTACGGGACGAGAGGCAGAAATTAGAGATGAAATTATAGAATACATAAATGCAAGTAAGGAGGAAATTCCATTTATTGGGGAGCTTATAAAAGTGAGAGATGACGAAAAAGAATGGGAACTTTCGGCAGAAAAAATTCTTCATAATTTTGCCTTACGACTTGTTGTTCCTGAAAAATATTACAATAAGGTTAATGAGTACGTGAATAATACTAATCTAAAAGGAAGAATAACCTATCAAAGGTTCAGAGGCTATACTTCATTGTCAAATATGGCTAATAAAGATATTTCTAAAAGCGCTCTTATTAATAAATTGGAATTTAAACCTAAGAGTAATTATGCAGATTGGCTCGAGGAAATCATTACGAATCAATACAATTATGCTTGTGTAACTGATTTACAAGAGTTCAGCTTATATGAAGAAAAAGCCATCACTAAGGAAGGACTTATAAAGTTTGCAAAAGGGAAATACGAAAAAGATGATAGACCACATATTTCCAAAAAGGAAAACTTTGTTTTGGGCTGGGAGAATAAGGACAAAATTAGGTTACTCCAAAACGAAATAAAAAAGCTTCAAGAAAAGGAAAAATTTGCAATACAAGATAACCGAAATATTGAGCAAAGTATTAAAGGCATAGAAAACCAGAAAGAATTATATTCTGACCTTTTCAAGCTATTCGCCAAGTATGACGATATAGATTGGAAAACTTTTGCAGAACAAATACAAGATAAAGAAAATCAAAAGACTGATTTAGAAAAAACAAACAATCGAGTTCAAGTTCTTCAAAAGCAATTAGAAGGCGTTCAAGAAAAATTAAATGAACTATCGGATACATTAATTAAAAGTAAAGACAGAGAGCTATTTCAGGTAGAAGCAGATTTAAATCGTGTTAGTATTGAATTAACTGATAATAAAAAAATACTGGAAACTCTTGGTAGTATTGATTCAACTGAGTTTGAAAACCAAAACCTACAATTAGAAAAAGTAGAATATTCTACCTTAAAAACAACTCAAACAGAATTTCAAAAAGAGCTTTCAAGAAGGGCTTCTGAATTAGATAGGGATAAGCGGGCGAATGAGGATGAGCTGAAATTGAAAATAAACACCTTTAAACAACCATCACAAGAAATCACAGATAAATTTAAAGAATGGCGTTCTGATGTGAGCCGTCTTCCCGAATCAACACATCTAGAATTTATTAGTGAATACCAAACTCTTCTCAAGCAACTAGTAAATGATAACTTACCAAAGTTTGAAAAGAAATTCAACGAGTATTTGCAAGAAACCATCACCAACAAAGTTGGTGACTTTAGAATGTTTTTTGAAAATTGGTCTGATTCAATCAAGGAAAACATCAGACTATTAAATGAATCATTAAGTGAAATTGATTTTAGAGATAAGGACTTCAAAACCTACATTCAAATCGTAGCACCAAACAGAATTAGTGATGAAGTAAAAGAATTTAGAGCTTTGCTTAACAATGCGATTCCTAACATTCGAGAAATTGATGCTTCCATCGATGGTCGTAAAAATCACTTCTACAATAATATCGAGCCGCTCATTACAAAATTAGGTAAAGAAGATTGGCGAAAGAAAGTTATGGAAGTTCGTTCTTGGTTTAGTTATAAGGCAGAGGAATTTTATAAGGAGACTAATGCAAAATTTAAAACTTATGAAAATATGGGTCAGCTTTCGGGAGGAGAAAAAGCTCAATTGACCTATACAATTTTGGGCTCGGCAATTGCTTATCAATTTGGATTAACAAAAGATGGTCTGCAAAGTAACTCTTTCCGATTTATTGCCATTGATGAAGCGTTCAAAGCACAGGACGAAGATAAAGCAAGATATTTGATTACACTTTGCAAACAACTTCATCTTCAATTATTAGTAGTTACACCAAGCGACAATATTCATATTGTAGAAAATGATATTTCGTTTGTTCATTTCGTTGAACGAAAAGAAGAAAAGTATTCTTGGCTATATGATATGCCTATTGAACAGTTTAAGGAAGAAAAATCAAATTTTGTTAGTCAATGATCAGTCCACACGAGATAAAAGTTAAAGCCAGCAGAAAGTATCTTTCTTTTTTGCAATCAATAATTGAGGAACAGCCTTTCATGCAACTAGTAATTCGCGGTGATAAAAGTTATTCCAAATCATCATTGCCCGAATTTGAAAAAGAGATTTTGCTCTTAATCAGCCAATCAAAAGAGAAAAAAAGTTTTGGTTACACAGTAGATTTTCAAAAGGTAAAAACAAAATATTTAGGAGTTCAAGACTTGCCTACAACCATCTATTTCAATTCTGTCGAAGACTTTATAAAATATTTAGGTAAAGAAAAGGAATTGGAATTTTTTAAAGTAAATTATAAAAATATCATATCCGCTTTTTCAGAGTTGAAAGAATGGGTAATTCAAAATCCTGCACGGATAATTCAAAATCAAAATGATTGGGAAAGTATTATTAAAGTTTGTAGCTTTTTTAAACAGACTCCAAAACCGAAACGGTATGTCAGAGAATTACCGGTTAAAGTACACACAAAGTTTATCGAAAAAAATCAAAGCATAATAAGGGACTTACTTGACGTTCTGATTCCTGAATATTCAAATCTTCAAGAAAGAACTTTTGAAAAAAGGTTCAATTTGAAATTTAGTGAACCTCAAATAAGATTTAAAATACTTGACAAAGAAATAAGTAGAAATTTCTTTTCAGGGCTTGATGATATTGCAATTCCTGTAAGTCAATTTGAAAATTTGACCTTACCAGTTAATAAAGTAATTGTGGTGGAAAATAAAACAACACTTTATACAACCTTGACACTTCCAAAAATGGATAATGCTTTAGCAATATTTGGGAGCGGTTATAGTGTTTTCAATCTCAAAAATGTGAACTGGTTTACAAATATTGAAATCATTTATTGGGGGGATATTGATGTTCAGGGATTTGAAATTCTATCACAATTTCGAGGTTATTTTCCCCATACCAAAAGCAAGTTGATGGATATTGATACATTTGATAGATTTTTTGAAAACGATCTTGGAACTATTTCTAATACATCTGTTGAGCTTAATCTTTCAAAATTAGAACAAGAACTGTTTAATGTTTTAAAATTAAACAATTGGAGACTTGAACAAGAGAAAATTCCGTTTGATTATGTGACTAAATCTTTTGACAATGAATAAGCATACCTTTTTAGGAAGATACTTTTCAAGTTGTATTTATTCACCCTAGGAACCAAACTTAGTAAAGGGTGATTTTGTCTAATCTCTTCACAACACAACAAACGAAGAAATAAAAAGATTAGGTGATAGTAATCGTTTGGTTCAAAGGCAACTTCAATAGATATAAGACCTCTATTCAACTATTCTGTTGTAAAGGATCACCATTGTACCTCAAGTACTTCTTTTCGCAAAGTCTAAAAACGTAATAAAATACTCTAACTCATAACATAAAATCAATGAATATTTTTCAAAAACATCCTTCGAAAATGTTAATCAGTTTATACAATGAAAAAAGTTATCAGGGTGCACATCCTTTTGAGGCTAAAGTATTGTTTGTCGGTCGTGATCCAAATTGGGCAGTAAACATCGAGGAATTAGCTATTTTCAATTCAGTACAAGAGTACCTATCTGATGGGATTTCATTTTGGAAAAAACATAATATTCACCATCCTTTTTTAGATCAATCTTATCTAGGGGAAGGGAAAAAATATCACAAAGCAATTTCTCGTTTAAACTTGTCTATTAGCTTTGCGGATAAAATATCATTTATTGAAATCATAGGTTTTCCAACTACAGGAATGTCATCGACTAATTATAAATTGTTTAATGAATATCTTTTATCCTCAGAAAACAGAAACCATTTAATAGAATTAGATAGGCTTTTTAATGAAAAAGGAATATTAATTTTTCTGTCTTGGGGATTAATAGACTATCTAAAATATGTAAACAAAAAAACTGGTTTGTTTCAACAATTCACTGATGTAGATAAAACTTCTATGGAAAGAACGGATTTAAATAAAGTTGGAAATATTTATTTTCATAAACATTTCTCTATGGGAATAAGTCCTTCTACCTTAAATAAAATATCAGATGAAATAAAGCGCAACGTAAAGTAAAACTTTTGATGTCTAGCAACTTGTCTTATTAACTTTTTTCAAAAGTTAAATTTTATGTCGTGTTTTTCAAGATCATAAAAAAACGATTCTCTAACATATTAAAATCTGAATTGCACATGTTCCAGTTAAAACGTTAGAGAATCGTTTTTGTATTAACAATAAAAAGATTTGACATGGAGCGTACTGTTTTATCATGCTTTCTTGTAAGCTTATAAATTATCTTATATACTTAGAGTAATCATCAGGGATATATGCATTGATCTCCCTTAAGTACTTTCTAAGAGCCGTTTTACTGGTGTGGCCAGTGATAGACATTATATTTGATTCGGCTTCATCTGGTGTCATTTCTTTTATGAAGGTATTGTACAGTTTAGTTATAAAAGTATGTCTGAAACTATACAATCCGTAATTTTTATCAAACCCAAATTTCTTTTTGACTTCTAAAAAATAATCCGAAAAATCATTTCTTCTGCTATTTTCTGAGGCCTCCCAGTATTGACCAAAATCTTTTCTTCCAAATAAATAGGCATCACTTTTATAAATGGAGAGATCAGGGATTTCATCAATAAGCAGTTGAGGTATCCTCTTTACTTTGAATCCTGTTTTGGTTTTAATTTTTAAAATTTTATCATTTAAATCAATGTCTCCAATTTTAATTCGATTGACTTCGACTGGTCTTAAAAAATTAAATGAAATGAATTTAACATACAGGGATAGTAAGGTATTGTTTTCGTTTAAATATTTAAAAATTTCAGTTTCTTGATCACTAGTAAAAGATTTATTTTTCTCAGGAGTACTTTTTAAAACTGGAATTTTATGAATAAAGTTGTCAGGGATAATTTCATTATCTGCTAAAACAGTAAACATAGAACTGATGTCAGTGCGTGTGTTATTTCTGTTTTTAGCCGATGTAGCAATTAAAATTTCGTTTAAGTAGGAGGTGACCACTTTCTTATTGACAGATGTAATGAGCCTATTTTTAAAGCCATTTTCATTTAGCCATTTTTCAAATCGTAGCATTCTACCCTCTAATCCCTGATAGGAAGTACCTGCTAAGGTGCTTTTTTTAATGTTTAAAGCAAATTCAAAAGCCTCTCTTACAGAATTGTTTAAACTTTCTTCAGTATCAAAGTCAAATTTGTTTTCTGGGTTGTAGGGATCAAAGCCATCTTTTAAAAATACAGATAAGTTGCGCTGAATGGTTTTTAACCATTGAAGTCTCTCTTTTTTATCAAGATGTTGAGGGGCATACATGTTATTAGGAAATCTTATAAGAGTAAGGTCAGAAGTTTTTCTAAAAGAAAAATAAACATACTATGCTGACCCCCAAAATTCGGACAATATATCCCGATTAATTTAGATAGGAATAAAAACCTTAAATTAGCACTAATATGTCAAGAACAAGAAGAACCTTCGGAAAAGACTTCAAAGCCA
>JAFCUE010000056.1:0-5135 GCA_051990185.1 Flavobacterium sp. DT2-2
TGCAGTTAGCAAGATCCAGAGCAAGAGGGTATAGAAATCCAGATAATTTTATAAAAATGGTGTATTATTTAGGCAATGCCTAAAAATACAATTCCACTAATTTAGGCGAAGAGCCAGTTTTTTAATACAACGGGTTTCTTTGATGTTATCAATAAAAAATCAAATAAAAGCGATTTTACAAATACTATAGGTTCCTTATTTATTGATGACACAGAAGTTAGTGTTTACATCAGACAGTCTGTTTTACAAACGAAAGGGATCGAGTATAAAAATTATTTTGAATATGATAAAAAATGTATTGGGAGTTTTACTGAAAAATCTTCTTCTAAATCAATAAGTCGGGTCATTAATTCTAATAAATACTATAGTTTTTTTTCGGGGAATTTAATTTGTCAATATTCAAATTTTAAAAAATCGCCCTTCTCCTTTATTAAAAAAACTATTCTTGTGCCAGAGATTTATAAATGGTATAAATTTTCCAAAAAATATTTGTGTGTTATTGGAAATAGTGGTGCTATTTATATTTATGATTTACAAACTTTAAAATTAAAAACAACAATTGAAAATTCGTTTCAAACGAATTGTGCGTTTATTGACAGTCATGATAATTTATGGCTTGGGACATTAGAAAACGGGTTAATTTATTATAATTTTACGGTAATAAAGAAGCTCTTCACATCAAACGAAGTGAGTAAAAGTGATTTTTTGAGTATTGCAATTAATTCCAAAAGCGAAATTTTAGCAGGTAATTTTAGTGGGCAAATTGTTAAATTTAAAGGAAGCAATTCAACGTTTCATGCGATTCCATTTGAAAATAAAACATCTTGGATTAGGAAAATAATTTATTTAAATACGTCTTTATTAATAGTAAACGATGCTGGTTTTAGTATTGATTTAAAAAATAATGTGCCAATAGTGATAGCGGCAGAAAATAATGCGAATCGTTCTCTAAAAACAGCAATTAAAATTAATGACAGTACAGCAATTATTGGCAGTACAAAAGGATTGTTCGAACTCAATATTCATAATGGAAATTACAAACCATTGAATGCACCAAATAAAAGGGTTTTAAGTATCGCTAATCAGAAAAATAAATTTATTTATTTTGTTAATACTGATGGATTATATCGGTATGATTACAAGAAGAAAGTATCATCTCCCATTTTATTAAATTCGATAACAAATAGAAATAAACCTTCTGTTTTGGCTTGTAGTGGCGATAATTTAGTTTGCGACTATTAAAGGCGATGTTTTGATTTTAAGAGAGGGCCATTTGCTTTTTAAAATCAAAAATTCTGAAGGCTTGCCTGAAAATATAACCAATTTAATTTCAAATACGAATAAAATTTGGGTGGCCAGTAAATCAGGAATTTATACTATAGATTATAAAATTGGAAGTCCAAAATTTAAGTTTACAATCAATAAATTATCTAAAGCGGATGGATTGACCTCTAATATAATTAATGAATTAGCTTTTTATAAGGATACCATTTATGCCGCAACTGATAACGGAATTTCCGTTGTACCCGCTACTATTAAATTTCCTGATTTTGAAATTAATCCAAAAATTATTTCAATAACCGTTAATAGCGAGAAAGTTGCTATTGCCAACAGCTATAATCTAAAAAACGATGAAAAAAATATAAGTATTCAATTGTCAGGCGTTGAATTATCGGGGCATTTTAAAAATTTTCAATATTCTTTAAATGATGAAAATTCTTGGGTTGATTTAGATGGGAACACCATAAATCTATCTTTAAAAGAGGGAACTACGAATTTATATATTAGAGCAATAGATGTCAATAATAATGTTAGTTCTCAAAAAAATGAAATGAATTTTTTAATAGCAGTTCCCTTTTTAAAAAGTTATGGTTTTGGATATTATTAATAGCATTGCTTTTGGGACTTGTGTTTTGGTGGTTTAATCATCGCAAATTTGAGCAACAAAAAAATGCATTTCAGCAGCAATTGGCTTTAGAACAACAACGAAATAAAATCACTGCCGATTTACACGATGATATTGGAGCCACTTTGAGCAGTTTGCAAATCAATAGTGCCGTAGCAAATCAACTCTTAAATAAAAATCCCAAAGAAGCTCAAAATGTATTAGAGAAAATAGAAACACAGTCGCAAAATCTTGCTGATAAAATGGGGGATATTATCTGGAGTTTGAAACCCGGAAAAGAAGAGTTTATGACAATGAGTACCCGTATAAAAAACTTTGTCAATGAAATTCTAGTCTCTACGGATATAAAATATTCCATTCAAACAGACCCTATTTTAGATAATTTAATTAGAGATATTACCCTTAGAAAAAATATTGTTTTAATTATAAAAAAAGGGGTGAATAATGTGGCAAAATATAGCAAAGCTTCTCAATTAAATATAAAACTAGGATGGGTTAACAATATAATTACCATTGAAATTATTGACAATGGAATAGGTTTTGAAATTAATGACGCATCTGGTAACGGCATTGCCAATATGAGAAAAAGAGTGGAAGAATTGAATGGAGATTTCAATATTACGTCTATATCAAAACAAGGAACAACTATTTTTGTAAATATTCCTTTTATCCCCTAATTTAGTAACAAATGGCTCTTAAATTGTTTAGTATATTTGTTTTATGGCAATTCGAATTTTTATTTACGACGATAGTAACGAACGCAGAGACAGCTTAAAGGCATTACTGATGCTCAACGATGAACTAAAGTTTGTTGGAGAAGCCATGAATTGTAAAAAAGTACTTACTGAAATGGAAACCTTTTATCCCGATGTGGTTTTAATGGATATCAATATGCCTGAGGTTGATGGTATTGAAGGTTTAAAACTCATAAAAACAAATCATCCAGAAGTTAAAGTACTTATGCAAACTGCTTTTGATGACAACGATAAAATTTTCACCTGTATCAAAAACGGAGCGAGCGGTTATATTCTAAAAAACGACAAACCACAGCGTATTTTGCAAGCCATAGAAGAAGTAAACCAAGGTGGTGCTGCCATGAATCCTGCAATTGCCCAAAAAGTGTTGGATTGTTTTAAACCAACTAAAACTGAAAATCCTTTAAGCCCCAAAGAAAACGAAGTTTTGGGTTTTTTAGCTGATGGACTGAGTTATAAAATGGTCGCCGACAAACTTGGGGTAAGTTATGCTACAATTAATACCCATGCTAAACGTATTTACGAAAAATTGCATATTTCCTCTTTAGGTCAGGCCATTGCCTATTATTACAAAAATCTAAAGCACTAGGATTAAAATTTTCATTTTTTCCGTTTCTGTCTGCATTCTTCCTATCCCTACATTAAGGGATTTTTTGTGTAGCCTAAATTTTAATATTTGTAATGTATTTCAAAAGAAGCTAAAAATAAGGGTAACATAAACTAATGGCTATTGATATACAACCATAACCATTAAACTTAAATCAAGATGAAGCTCCCAAAATCAATTTTTAAAATTCTTATCATTTTGTTATTAATTGTCCAAAATAGTTTTGCGATTTCAACACCAATTTCTGGAGTAGGTATCGTGGTTAAAAAAAACAATTGTCTTCCTAATCCTTGCAAATCAACTTGCAATCACGGTGGCGCTTTCATTTTTACCACTGGTACAAGTGGCGGTTTCTATACCAAGCTAGAAATAGGAGAATACGAACTATCTTTTCCGCAAGATCAATTGCAAACGAGTATTAATGGTATCATAAAATCTAATTTTCCTAAAAGTAGCTATCAATATGATGGTTCTGGGGTTGAAATGGTTTTAGACAATTCGCAAATAACTGTAAATTCTAAAGCTTCAGCAGGGAGTAGATTTGCAGTTGATGAGCAAAATAGTATTACTATAACTGTTCCAAAAGGTGGAGCTACTCTTTCGGGGAAATTGAGTTGGAATGATGCTGTTATGACTAATTCGATCAGTTGTCCGGATGGGTTTATAATGCAAAATGGGGAATGCGTTCCAATTAATAACACTGGAAGTCAACAAGCAAGAACAGAGGGAAAAACGAAGGGAAAGGTTAAAGATCTTGGTCCTAAATCGCCAATGATAAAAGCTGGGAACTCTGAAAATAGTAATGGCCCAAGTTTTAATGTTTCTTTAAATGCGAGTGGCGGAAGGTCCTCCTCGCCGGGAGTTGATACTAGTTTTAGCTTTAATCCAAGTTTGGGTATAGCAATAAATTGGAAGAATTTCGGGATTGGTTTAGATGCTGGAATATTCAACACCAAACCAAATTTTGATTTTGATGCTTACGCCGCTCTATTGCAAAATATAGATTTTTTGACCCTTACAAATACTAAAAATAACTGGAGCAGTACTTACTTTATGTTTGGGCCACAGTATACGATACCCTTTGGTCCTTCGCAAAATAAAGAGTCTGGAAGACATACTCCTTTTCATAACAAACTAACGTTTACAGTCGCATTAAAAGGAGGATTAACGATGAACAAAATACCAGAATTTTCTGTGATGGATAAAAGCACGCCTCCAAAAAGTATCGCCAGTTATACTGCTCCTCAAGACTATAAAACAAATGCGTTTAGTTTGAAACCAAGTATTGGTTTTGCCTATTGGATTAACGAAAATTTTGCGCTAACTGCCAATGCAAACTATTTGATGCAGATAGGGCAAAAGGAATTTACCACGGGATATATAGACTTGACTAACGTGAACTTGGCACCGCCTGTTTCTCCCGATCAATTTCAAAAAAGTATTTCGACAGCACCAAAAGTAATGACAAATACTAAAGGCCCCAAAAATTATATGAGTTTTGGTTTTGGGATAACTTATAGTTTTAGAAAAAGCTGGGACGGATCCATAAAAGGGAATACAACGGTTGAAAACACAAACAATGAAACGCAACGAAAAGGTTGGGACGGTTCTATAAAAGGTAACAAAACAGTTGAAACTACCAACGATGAAAACCAACGAAAAGGAATTAAAGAAAATGGTTTAAAAAAGAATGATTTTGAAACTACCAATGATGAAACGCAAAGCAAAGGTGGTCACGCAACAGGTTTACAAGAAGAGATTCGCGACAACGGTTTGACAAAGAATGATTTTGAAACTACTCCAAATGAAACCCAACGAAAAGGAATTACTGAAGGTGGTTTACCAAAGAATGACTATGAAACCGCTA
>JAFCUE010000056.1:5140-13491 GCA_051990185.1 Flavobacterium sp. DT2-2
GGTTTACAAGAAGAGATTCGCGACAACGGTTTGACAAAGAATGATTTTGAAACTACTCCAAATGAAACCCAACGAAAAGGAATTACTGAAGGTGGTTTACCAAAGAATGACTATGAAACCGCCACTAACGAAGCAGAACTTAAACAAATAGCCGAAACATTAGTCAACTTTCGAAAAGGTTGGGATGGTTCTATAAAAGGGAATAAAATTGAAAATGTAGTTAATGAAGCTGATGTAAAAACCATTACTGAAACATTAGTCAACATACGAAAAGGTTGGGATGGTTCTATAAAAGGAAATAAAGTTGAAAATATATCTCATCAAGCTGAAGTAAAAAGCATTGCAGAAACATTTGTCAATTTGCGAAAAGGTTGGGATGGTTCTATAAAAGGGAATATTATAGAGAATGTTTTAACTGAAGAAAGTGGAGACAATATTGAATCAATACGTATAACAGTAACTGTAACGACGAATGTTGGATTTTTTGACTGTGGAAGTCCAGGACATTTTAGTTGCATAGGTATAGGCATAGGTATTAGTACTTTGCTGAACGACCGTAATCTAGATGATTTATTTTTAGAAAAAGACGAATTTATAACCAATGCTTATGTGCAATTGGTAAACGATAATATTATCAAAGTCACTTCCATAGGAATAAAAAGCACTATTTCCGAAAAAACAATGTCTGAATTCGCAAATAAAACACAAAAAAACAAGGAATTTACTTTAGATAAAAATGTATTGCATGAGATCTGTAAAGTACTTAATTTAAATCTACCATCTGAACCTGTTATTTTCAAAGCAGTAGATCAAAGGTATTCTGTCAATAGCACCATTAATGAAGGAAAAGAAGTCCAAATTTTGGAAATCAATCAAAAAACAAAAATTAAAATAAATGGAAAAGAGTACGTTTTATCTATGGTAACAACTAGTGGCAAAGGAATAAATAGTCCTAAAAATTAGTATGTTAAACTATTTGGAATATCGAAATTTTATTTGACCAGCGCAAAATTAAAAATATATTTTTATGCAATGAAATATATAAAATGAGATTGTTTAAGTTGCACAATTGAAAATATTGCAGTTCATCATTTTGGTTCAACTATAAAAGATTTTGAAACAAGAAAATAATAATTTTAATTTTATAAAATAGTCTAATCCCGAGTTTAAACTCGGGATTTTTAGTGTCAAAAAACCATAAATCAATATTTAAAATACGTTTCTAATAATAAATTGGCAGCTGCAAAGGGTGAAATTTCATCATTTTGCACCGCTTTTTTGGTTGCATCCAATAATTTTTGAATTTCTGGGTTATTGTAAAAATTAGTTTTTAATTGCTCGTTGATGGTTTCTAACATCCAATATTGGTTTTGTTCTTTTCGTTTTTCAAAGAAATAGTTATTACTTTTTATAAGTTCCATGAACTTTTCAATGGTTTCCCAAACATCGGATATTCCTTCATGGGTAATAGCGCTACAGGCAGCAGTTGTAGGAGTCCATCCTGATTTTTTAGCAGGGAACAGATGCAACGCCCTATTGAATTCCAGTTTGGCAAGATGAGCCCTTTTAATATTGTCGCCATCCGCTTTGTTGATGACAATCGCATCGGCCATTTCCATTATTCCACGTTTGATGCCTTGCAATTCATCACCAGCACCTGATATTTTTAATAAAAGGAAAAAATCAACCATGCTGTGAACGGCGGTTTCACTTTGACCTACACCCACGGTTTCTATGATAATAGTATCAAAACCTGCTGCTTCACAAAGCGTTATGGTTTCTCGAGTTTTTCGAGCTACACCGCCTAATGTTTCCCCCGAAGCTGATGGTCGTATAAAAGCATTTTTATCCTTCACCAATTCTTCCATTCTGGTTTTATCCCCGAGAATACTGCCGTGACTGATCGTACTGCTAGGATCTACAGCGAGTACTGCCACTTTTTTGCCTAAACTAGTTAAATAGGATCCAAAAGCTTCAATAAAAGTACTTTTCCCCACGCCTGGAACTCCAGTAATTCCTATCCTGACGGATTTATTGGCATAAGGTAGGCAGGCATTTATCACTTCATTCGCTTTTGCCAAATGACTTACATTCGTGCTTTCGACTAAAGTAATGGCACGACTTAACGCAGTGATATTTTCGTCTAAAATTCCTTTAACGAGTTCTTTTGCCGAAGTTTGTATTTTTCTAAAACGTTGAATGGTACCAATGGCAGAGGCACTGATAATTTCAGGAGCAGCAATGCCAGGTTTTTCTTGTAAGGCGCTAGGATTAGGTTTTTTATTTGGCAAAACTATTTTTTAGAATAGTAAAAATAATAAAAAACTATTTTGAATAGACCGTCATTCTCTTAAAATGTCATTTCATTTTGATGGTTCCTCTTTTGTTATCTATATTTCGCAATTTTTATTTTTTTGAATTCATTTTATTTACCATTAGTCAATATCTTTGATGTATTATGACCAACTTTATCCTAATCTTTGTTTTTTTATTGCTAGGCATTGTATTGCAACGTGTAAAATGGTTTCCCACTCACGTCTATACCTTACTAAATAAAATTGTCATTTACATCTGCCTTCCTGCTTTGGCTTTGTATTACATTCCCAAAATCAATTGGAGTCCGGAATTACTCTATCCTATTGGTGTAGCTTGGATTGGCTTTATAGTATCGTATTTGTTTTTTAGTTTTGTAGGAAAGCGGTTGGGATGGTCTAAAAAATTGATTGGTTGTTTAATTTTAACCGCTGGTTTAGGAAATACTTCCTTTTTGGGATTCCCAATTATTGAAGCGTTGTATGGCGAAGAAGGACTGAAAACAGCCATTTTAGTAGACCAACCCGGCTCTTTTGTGGTGCTGTCTACTTTAGGAATTTTGGTGGCGACCATTTATTCTAGCGGGAATCCCAATGGCTTTCAAATTGCCAAAAAGATTTTTCTTTTCCCGCCGTTTATCACTTTTTTACTTGCTTGTGTGATGAATATTCTGAATTTTGAATTTCTAAATTTTGTACAAGTGTTGTTCAAAACAACAGGTAGTTTTGTAACGCCCTTAGCTTTGCTATCTGTAGGATTGCAATTGCGTTTCGATCGAAAAAGTCAGCATTGGCGCTTTTTGGGACTAGGTCTTTTGTACAAACTAATACTGACGCCCGCACTGATTTACGTGTTGTATGTTGTAATTTTGCAGCAGCATTCTAAAGTGATTCAAGTGGCAGTACTAGAATCGGCAATGGCGCCAATGATTACCGCTTGCATTTTGGCTTCCACACACGGATTAAAACCACGATTGAGTAGTATGATGATCGGTTTTGGAATCCCATTATCGTTTGTTACGTTATTGTTTTGGTATTTTTTGGTTCAGTTTATTTGAATGTTTTAATGCGAGTCTTGTTCGCAAATCACTTACCTACTTTATGACACTATGAATTCAACTTTAGATACGTCCTCAAATACCGATGCTAGTCCTATTGCGCAGCAAACCATTTATTCGATATTATTTGCGATTGCATTTGCTCATTTATTGAACGATTTATTACAAGCAGTTATTCCTGCGGCGTATCCCATTTTGAAGCAAAATTTTAATCTAAACTTTACCCAAATTGGTTTAATTACCTTTGCGTATCAGCTGGCAGCCTCGATATTGCAACCGCTAGTAGGTTTGTACACAGATAAAAGGCCCAAACCTTTTTCTCAAATTTTCGGGATGTTATTTACCTTGTCTGGAATCGTTAGCTTATCCTACGCATCTAGTTTTGAAATGATTCTTGTTTCTGTGGTGTTGGTAGGTATTGGTTCCTCTATTTTTCATCCGGAAGCATCGCGAATTTCTTTTTTGGCCTCAGGTGGAAAACGAGGTTTGGCACAGTCTATTTTTCAATTGGGAGGGAATGCCGGGACAGCAATTGGTCCTTTGTTAGTGGCGCTTATAGTAGTCCCAAACACACAATTTTATATCATTTGGTTTACCATTGTTGCGTTAATCGGTTTGCTAGTTTTGAGCAGAATTGCACTCTGGTATCAAAGCCACTTGAGCTTAAGAAGCACCAAAAAAGCGGTGATAGACTTGCCTAATTTGCCTCAAAAAACGATCGTTATTTCGGTAGCGATTTTGATGATTTTGATATTTTCGAAATTTTTTTATATGGCAAGTATCTCTAGTTATTTTACGTTTTACCTGATAGAAAAATTTGGATTGTCGGTTCAAGAAGCCCAATTTCATTTGGTTTTATTCTTGGCCTCTTGCGCGGTTGGAACATTGATTGGTGGACCTCTAGGCGATAAGTTTGGTAGAAAATATGTGATTTGGTTTTCTGTTTTAGGAGCAGCACCGTTTACATTATTATTGCCGTATATGGATTTATTTTGGACAGGAGTGCTATCAGTGGTAATAGGAATTATTATTTCATCGGCATTTCCAGCAATTTTAGTTTTTGCACAAGAATTATTACCTAAAAAACTCGGAATGGTTTCAGGTCTTTTTTATGGCTTTGCTTTCGGAATGGGTGGTTTAGGTTCGGCTTTATTAGGAAATCTTGCGGATCATACCAGTATTACTTATGTCTATAATCTTTGCGCTTTTTTACCTTTGATTGGAATCATTGCATTCTTTTTGCCGAATTTAAAAAAGAAATAGTACTCCTTTACTGCAATTTATTTTTGTCTAAAAAGTATTTTCTGGATTCTGACACTATTTTTTATTGGTAATCAATAAACCTACAATAATAATTCCCATACTGATAACTTGAGTTAGTACAATGGCTTGATTTAGAAAAAAATACGCTAAAACTCCACTAAAAACGGGAATTAGATAATAAATCATGGCCGTTTTTGAAGTGCCAATAAATCGAATCGATTCATTCCAGAAATAAAACGAAATTAGGGAGGCGCAAATCCCCACATAACTTACAATTAGGATTGTTTTAATATCAAAATGTACTTTTTTAAAGTACAGATGTTCAACAATATAAAATGGAAACAATAGTATGGTTCCAATTACAAAAACACTGAACAGAAAAACTTTTGGGGACAATTCATCTGGTTTTTTACGGACCAAAATAGTATAATAAGCAAAAAATAAACAAGCCAAAAGCATCAAAACATCACCAATCGCAAAATTGATTTGCAGTAAAACTTGAAACGACCCTTTCGAAATGAGTACCAAAATTCCCGATATGATTGTTGCAATTCCTGTAATTTTAATGTTCGAAACTTTTTCTTTGAAAATAATTCGAGACAAAACCAAAATGAATAATGGAATAGAAATCGCAATCAATGATAAGTTAACTGCACTTGTTGTTTTACCTGCAAAATAAATCAGCGTATTAAAAACGGTGATGCCCATTACAGCTGTAAGTGTAAGGTATGCAAAATGATTCCGTACGATTTTGAAATCGCTTATAGTACTTTTTACAGCAAATGGTGCCAACACAATGCAAGCAACAGTCCAGCGCCAAAAAGCCAAACCAACAGGAGGAATATGGCCTTTTATTCCGCTTGCAATGACCATATTTCCAGACCAAAGCAAGGTGGCTAATAAAGCAAATAGAATCCCTTTGGTCTCATTATTCATTACAGTAGGCTATTAATTTTGGCATATTGCATTAGAATAATAGTCTTAGCATCCTGCATTTCACCAGATTCAATCATAGCGTAAGCTTGATCGAATGGCATTTCTATTACCTCAATGTTTTCTTCCTCGTGTGCTACGCCACCTCCTTCACTCACTCGCATCGATTCATTGTACTCGCCTACAAACAAGTATAAAATTTCGGTTACGGCGCCAGGTGACATATAGGTTTGCATAACTTTAGTAACGTTTGTAATGCGGTACCCTGTTTCTTCTTCGGTTTCCCTAATGATGCATTGCTCTGGATTGTCTTGGTCTAAAAGTCCGGCACAAACTTCCAGCATCATGCCAGTTGCATTCCCATTTACATAAGTAGGTAAACGAAATTGTCGGGTCAAAATAACAGTTTTTTGTAGTTTATTGTAGAGTAAAATTGCTGCACCATTGCCTCGGTCATACACTTCTCTTTTTTGGGTAATCCAAGAGTCGTCTTTTTTTTGATAGTCAAAAGTAATTTTATTTAAAGTATACCAATTGTCAGATAGTACTTCAGTATTCTTAATTATGATTTTTGGATCAGTCATTAGGTTCAATATAGATTTAAACTAAAAAAACGCCCTGAAATGCAGGGCGTTTGGTTGTATTATTTTAAGATGGTTTGTTTTCTGTCTGGACCAACTGAGACTATTTTAATTGGAACTTCAACTTCTTTTTCGATAAATTCAATATATTCTTTCAATTCAATTGGCAATTCATCATAAGTTGTCATACCTGTTAAATCTTGTTTCCATCCTTTGAAGTCTTGGTAAACAGGAGTTACATTTTCAGGCTCTATGTTGTATGGGAAATGAGCAATTTTTTTGCCTTTATAATTGTATTCCGTACACACTTTTAAGGTTTCAAATCCTGAAAGTACATCTCCTTTCATCATCATTAACTGGGTTACACCATTTACTTGTACCGCATATTTAAGTGCTACTAAGTCTAACCAACCACAACGTCTTTGTCTTCCTGTAACAGATCCAAATTCATTTCCTACACGTGCCATTGTAGCTCCATCTTCGTCAAAAAGTTCTGTTGGAAACGGACCACTACCCACACGCGTTACGTATGCTTTGAAAATTCCGTAAACTTCTTTGATTTTATTTGGAGCAATCCCTAAACCAGTACAAGCGCCAGCAGCTGTAGTATTTGATGAAGTTACAAACGGATAGGTGCCAAAATCGACATCTAATAAAGAACCTTGAGCACCTTCGCATAATATTGCTTTTCCTGCTTTTTGCGCTTGGTGTAAATATTCTTCGCTATCGATGAAATCTAATTTTTTTAGTTCTTCAATAGCTTCAAAAAATTCTTTTTCAAGTTCTTCAAGATTGTATTGGATGGCCACATCATAAAACTTGATCATGGCTTCGTGCTTGGTAGCTAAAGCTCTGTAACGGTCTGCAAAATCTTCTAATTCAATATCTCCTACACGAAGACCATTTCTTCCAGTTTTGTCCATATAAGTTGGACCAATTCCTTTTAAGGTAGAACCAATTTTTGCTTTTCCTTTGGATGCTTCAGAAGCCGCATCTAGTAAACGATGTGTGGGTAAAATTAAATGTGCTTTTCTTGAGATAATTAATTTGTTTTTGATGTCCAAATTAAATCGCTCCAGACCTTCAATTTCTTTTTGAAATACAACAGGATCAATTACTACTCCGTTTCCAATGATGTTTACAGCAGTTTTGTGAAAAATACCGGATGGTATCGTTCTAAGAACATGTTTTATTCCGTCAAATTCTAAGGTGTGTCCTGCATTTGGTCCTCCTTGAAAACGGGCTATAATATCATATTTAGAAGTAAGAACATCAACAATTTTTCCTTTGCCCTCATCTCCCCATTGTAATCCTAGTAATAAATCTACCGTCATTCTGTATGTTATTTGTAGTTAGTTTTTATGCTTAGAGACGATCTTTATCGTCCACGTTTTTTATTTGTTTTTTGGTTCCGTACAGGTACAACGAGTGGTTGGTAATTTCTATATCAAAAATTTCTTCAATTGTTTTTTTGATAGTTTGAATTCTAGGATCGCAAAATTCAATTACTTCGCCAGTGTCGGTCATGATAATATGATCGTGTTGTTTGTCAAAGTATGATTTTTCGTAATGTGCTTGATTTTGTCCAAATTGGTGTTTGCGAACTAAAGCACAGTCCAATAGTAACTCAATTGTGTTGTACAGTGTTGCTCTACTCACACGATAGTTTTTGTTTTTCATCTTGATATATAGATTTTCTACATCAAAATGTTCTTCGCTATCGTAAATTTCCTGAAGGATTGCATAACGTTCTGGAGTTTTGCGGTGTCCTTTTTTTTCGAGATACATTGTAAAAACATTTTTTACAATTTCTTGATTTTTGGTGTTATCTGTGGAAATGAGTGTCATATGCAGGCAAAGGTAATTTTTTTAGTTTAAAGTATAAAGATTCCAGTTTGTTTAGTTTTAAGTTTTTTAAGTTTCATGTGAAGTAGACTTTGTTTTGAAACAAAAATAGAATTCATTACTACGTTTTATAAACGCGTGTTACTTTATCTATACCGTCAATTTTTTTGATATTATTGATCATTTTTTTCAAAATGGTATTGTTTTGCACAATTACAGCCACTTGACCATGAAAAATTCCTGGCTCTTCGCCTAAATTAGTGGAATTGTATTTTTAGGCATTGCCTAAATAATACACCATTTTTATAAAATTATCTGGATTTCTATACCCTCTTGCTCTGGATCTTGCTAACTGCATC
>JAFCUE010000057.1:0-13457 GCA_051990185.1 Flavobacterium sp. DT2-2
AAATTAAGAGATTCAAAGAACACCATCAAACAATGGTTACTAGGGGCATTGCTTGCCGATAATGCTTACGAACTATATTTACTCTTTGGACAAAATGCTGTTAATATTAGAATATAGCGATAACTTGTAAGAAGTTTTAATATATTTAGGGAGCAGAAAGCGAAACAGACCTTCGCCAATCTGCTCACATTTGGGAGTATATATGAGGGTTAGTTTCGCCTAAAAACACCTTAGCAGTAAGACACTCTCCTCACAATATCCGGATGGCTTTTACAAACCTTCTGGTGTATCCTTTGTTAGCTAAATTGGTAATTGTTACTTTCATCTCTCGGCCTGAGGTTGCATGAATGAAATCGCTCTGTTTGCCATTTGGTCTTGAAACAATTCCAATGTGGCCGATTACATCTCTTGTCGGACTTAGAAAAAGTAACACATCCCCTTTCTGAACGCTTTCAATTGAAATTTCCTTTCCGAAATTGTAGAATTCTGCAGAACTTCTTGGCACCTTTATATTAAAGTGCTGAAATACGAAATAAACAAATCCAGAGCAATCAAATCCTTCTTTTGAACAACCGGCAGTAACGTAAGGTGTTCCTAGAAGTTTCATTCCAAAATTTACAATGCTGTCCTTCAAAGGAATATTAGGATCTGAAGCTAAATTTTCTTTGGTAACCAGTTTGTTTTTTGAAGTTGAAATCTCAACTGTTGGAAATATTTTAAAAATTACTATTGACGCGATTAATGCGGCAATAACAAAATTTATTACTTTTTTAGTCTTATTCATTGCTTATCATTTCTATAAATTTACGCACTTTATTTTAATATCCAACTGCTAACAGCAAGAGATTTTTTGTGTGCGCAGCACGAACAATGAAACTCCGGTTGAACAGCTTGTCCCGTTTTTACGGGAGAACCGGTCTCTGGCAGGAACTATGGCGTTCTCGAAAATTTTTTAGAGATAATATAAAGAGGATTTAGTGTCCTCTTTTTTTTGAAAAAAGATTTTTTGGGCGTGACCCTGCAGTTAGCTTCGTCGTTCCTCCTCGCCACTTTGGGTCGGGCTGTTCGCTGCAATCTTTGTGTTTTTAAAGAAAAAACACAAAGGATTTTCGCTGTCATCCCTCACGCAACACATTCTACATGTTGCGCGGTTTTTTTTACTAAATCGTAAGAAAAATTAATTATATTTGAAAATCAATAATGCGAAACAAACCTTCTCTAATCTAACCCATGTCTGGGTGTGTATACGAAGGTTTGTTTCGCTTATATGCATGTTGTAGGAAACCCGCGAGCTACACGAACCGCTCATAAAGATTTCTAAAATAAAAAGTCTAATTTGACTTAAACAATATTTTTTGGCCGAGAAGTTGCGGGAATTTGTATCTTAATCCAAAGAAAAAATAAAATAATGAGGGAGTTTATCTTTTAATCCCAAAGAAAAAATAGGAGATGTAGGAAATAGTTTTTGTTTACCGAATTAAACAAGAAAAAAACATATTGTTTAGTCATCTAAAAAAAAGAAAAAGATGAAAAATTTATTTATCGGCTTATTAGCCACAGGATTTTTGACATTATCGTCATTCACAACATTACCTACTACAAAAACTACAAATGTAGAAGACGATTATTACTGTTGCACAGCTAGTAACCAAAGCGGTAGTCAATCAGTTACTGTTTGTGGTGGTGGAAATCAGAATTGCAATAAAGCTATGGTTGCATATGAGGCTTTATTTTAGACCAATTAATCTTTAAATGTAAGGGCTAAATAGCCCTTACATTTTTAACTTAAATTTTTAAAAAAATGAAAAAACAGATTTTTATTGCAATTTTTATAGCTTTTTACTCAATTACTTTTTCACAAAATCAAAAAATTGAGTACTCTTTTCAAGATAAGAATAACCACAAGTGTACAAGTACGCTTTACATTATAAACAATACAGAATCACTATATAGGATTAACGACGAGCGAGAAAGTGGGGTTGATAAAAATTCAAATAATGATAATATGATTTACATTTACAATGATGCAATCTCTACAATTTTTTACAGTGGTAGTAAAAAAACAATTACTAGAATTCCACTTTATAAAAATGAAATTATATACTCTGATTTAAACAGTAAAATTAAATATAAATTAACTGGAAAAAAGAAAAAAATATATAATTATAATTGTCAAGAAGCAAAGTTAAATTTAAATGGCAGAAAATATAATATATGGTTTACTCCAGACGTTGAAACTAACTTCGGTCCATTTAAAATAAATAATCTACCTGGTTTAATAATTGAATTATATGAAGAAACTAACAAAACAAAAATTACTTTTAAAAGCATTAAAAAATTAACAGATTTAGCGGAATATAATAAGTATAAAAAATATATTTTGAGTAAAACTGCTTTAAGTTATAACGAGTATGAAAGTAAAACTGTCAAAGTAATGACCGCAAAAAAGAGTAGTATGATATCCAAAGCAAAAGAGTTTGGTGCAACTGTTAATTTTTCAAATGATCAATCCGCCTTTACAGAATTCATCATCGACATTCCAACTAATCTAGTTTCTGAACTTCAAAAAATAAATTAGTGATAAAAAAAACAATTTATTCAATTATATTTCTTTTAATTTCCAACCTAACTTTCTCCCAAACCATTAAAGGAAAAGTTCAAAACGAATTAATGCAACCTATATCTGCAAATATTTTAATAAAAAACTCTGAAAACAAAAATTTGATTTCAGAGTTTTTTAAAGCAGAAGATAACGGAGAATTTACAATAATATTGGAACAAACATATTCAAAAATATATTTTGAAGTTACAGCAATGGGGTATAAAAAAATCTCTGATAGTATAATAAGCCCAAAAAAAGAAACAACTTATAATTTTTACTATATCCTAAAAGAAAAAACCGAAGAGTTAGAAGAGGTCATAATTAAACAAGAAAAAATTGAAATAGCAGAAGACACCATATCATTCAACGCAAAAAGCTACAAAGACGGAACAGAAAGAAAAGTTGAAGACCTAATTAAAAAACTTCCCGGAATGGAAGTTGATGCAAATGGTTCCATCAAGTATCAAGGAAAAAATGTAACTGCCGTTCAAATTGAGGGCGATGATTTGTTTGGCTATAATTATGCAATGGGTACTCGAAATATATCAATAGATATGATCGAACAAATTCAGGCAATAGACAATTATTCTGCCAACCCACTTTTAAAAGGAATCGAAAACAGCGAAAATGTTTCATTAAATCTTAAACTCAAAAAAAACAGATTAGATATTACAGCAAACGGAAATATGGGAAGTGGCTTTGATAGCGATATAAAAGCTAGAAATGACTTAAATTTTAATGTTTTAGGAATATCAAAAAAATACAAATCGTTCGGAAATATATCATACAATAATGTAGGTATGAACAACTCAGGAGATGATTATTTTTCTATGACCGCAAATTTAGATGAAATTCTAAACGAAGAATTGATAGCAAAAAAAAATATTCCAGAAAAAATATTCTCAAGTAATTTCGACACGCAACGAACTAATATAAATAATCAATTGGCATTGAGCTATAATATTATTTATAGATTTTCTCACAAATTATCACTAAAAACTAATGTGTCATTTATGAATGACAAAATTTATTTTTTAGAAAATAATAATACTTTTTTTAATTCAGAAAATATAAATTACAACGATCAAACAGAAACAATAAAAAAACCTGAAAACAAACAACTTGAATTAAAACTAACTTATAACACGAGTAAAATTTCGCTTTTAGAAATAGAAACTACATTTCAAAAAGAAAAAATAAATAGCACAAATTCAATCATACAAAACAACACTTCATTTTTCAATACAAATTTGAGAACCAACAATTTATTTTGGAAAAACAAACTTCAATACACGTATAAGTTAGGTGTTAACAAAGCATTACAATTAATTTCTAACTTTTCCATAAACGAAATTCCACAAGAGTTAAGTATCAATCAAACAAATTTTTCATTTGGAGGAAATTTACAAAAAAGCGAATTTGCAAAAAAACAACTATCCAACAAAATTGTATTATTAGGCAGTTCAAAAAAAGTTAAATATGCTTTTACTATTGGGTCGTTTATAGAAATTAATCCTTTTATATCTAATCTACTAGATAACAACAATTCAATAAATCCAAATTTTCAGAATGAATTCAATTATAAAAAAGCAACACTATTTTCAGAAATTGGTGCTACATATGTTTTTGAAAAATGGAAGTTTCAACCCACTATAAGATTTAGTAACATTAACCAAGAATATCAAAATAAAATTGACAATATATTTAAAAGTAAAAAATCAGCTATTGTTACACCAAATCTAAATATTACTTATTTGGTAAATAATAAATCAACCTTCAAAATTTCGGGAAATTATGAAGAAAAAACACCAAACGAAGAAAATTTATTTACAAATTTTATTGCACAAAACAATCGCTTTATAAAACAAAACAGTCTTAATTTAAATTTACAACAAAATCAAAACTTTTTGTTAAGCTACCGTTTTAATGATTTATTTACCTCATTTGCAACCAATTTGGCATTAATCTACGATAACAAAAAAAACACCTATTTATCATCAGTCGATATTCAAGACGATTTTACAATTTATAATTTTTTTCAATCACCAACCAATATCGAAAATTATTCATTAAATTTTGGCATAGAAAAGTATATCAAATTTCTAAACTCTACTCTCAAACATACTTCAAACTATGGAATTAACAATTTTAAAAACATTGTAAATCAAAGTGAGTTACGAAACAATCAATCTCGTAATTACAATGCGTATTTCTTCATTAGTACCGCTTTCAGATTGCCTATTAATTTTCAGAATAAATTTAATTACAGTAACATTAACTTTAAATCAGACAACCAAACCAGCAATACTAATATTTCTTTAAACAATAGTTTAAAAATGCTTATCAAACCAAATAGGGTATTATTATTTACTTTTAGTTATGATTATTTTTTACCAAACACAAAAAACAAAGATAATTTCACGTTTGTAGATTTAGAAATAAAATACAAACCAAAACAATTAAAAAATCTAGAATTTTGGATAACAGGAAAAAATTTATTAAATTATAAATTTTATTCTCAAACAGAAAATTCAGATTTTCAAACAACAATTTATCAAAGTAGCCTTATGCCAAGGTATTATTTATTGACTTTAGACTACAAACTATAATTTTTAATAGTTTTGTATTTCTAAACTTAAAATCAAATATTAACTACAAAATGTAAAAAAAATTAATTTTAAAAAACAACATTATCGTTAAATCGGGCATCCTACAACAGCTAGAGTTTCGTTGCGTGCGCAGCACGAACAATGAAACTCCGGTTGAACGGAACCGATTACAAGTCCGTCAACATTATGGAGTTATCGAAAAGTTTTGAGAAGAAATAACAAGTGGATTTACAGTCCTCTTTTTTTTTGAAAAAGGATTTTTGGGCGTGACCCTGCAGTTGGCTTCGTCGTTCCTCCTGGCAACTTTGGGTCGGGCTCGCTGCAATCTTTATGTTTTTTTGGAACCTGAAATAAATTCAGGTTAAAAACATAAAGGATTTTCGCTGCCATCCCTCACGCAACGCATTCCAATTGATGCGCCGTTTTATTAATGAATTGTAAGAAAATTTTAATATATTTGGAAAACGCAAAGCAAAACAGACCTTCGCCAATCTATCTTGATTTAGGTGTATATACGAAAGGTTGTTTTGCATACAAGGTATGTGGCATAATAAAAAACAACACTATAAAAAAATGAGACACTTATTGACATCAACCATTTTGCTTTTTGCTCTTTGTAATAAAGCAAATTCGCAGACTAATTATTCTGGGAAAATAGAAACAGGCTACATGCAGTATATGTACAGGACAATATCAGTTGACCCTGGACCTAACTGGAAAGGATATAATCTTAATGAAAAGCAAAATGGCATTAACTTAACTGTGATTAACGGCTTGTCCTTCGTGAACAAGAAATTATTTGCAGGTATTGGACTTGGTTACTTGAATTTTGAAGGTATTAATGGTATTTCAGTTTTCACGGACTTTGAATATTTACCTCTAAAAACAAAACTAACACCTCTAGTAAACCTAAAATTGGGATATAATCATATTTGGAATCAGTACGAAGGTGGAACTGGGACAATGCATACTGAATTAGGTGTTGGACTCAACTATAAACTGAAAGAAAAATTTGGACTTTATTTAAAATCAGGTATGCTTTTCACACAGCAATCATTTATGATACCTGTAACTCTTGGATTTAGATATTAAAAAAGAAGTGACAATGAATAAATTTCGCTACATAACAGCTCGTAAGTAATAGTCGGGAATTTGGGCACAAATAAAGTTGGTTTTGTACTTGGCAAAATAGTGATTGTCCGAAAAATTAGTTTTACTTATCCCAACCATCGCCTACTAGCAAAACGTTAGCAGAAAGTTCATCGTAAAATAACCAAAAAACAAAATAAAATGAAAAATATTATTTATTTTCTTATAACAATTTTAGTTCTAAATTCCTGTGAAAATGACCCAAATCAAAATGGAGTTCCCACAGTTTTAAAGGGGAAAGTAGCCGACGATTTAAGGGATTTGGATATCGAAAATTATAAAATAAAATTAGTAAAAGGATGGAGCTGTAGTAGCGGTGTTATGGGGACTTATTGCACTAAAGAAATCGCTACAGCGTACACAGACAAAAACGGTTATTATGAAATTAAATTTGATTATAAGTTAGATAAAGGAGAGTCTTATGGGCTTCAAGAGCAATATCATGGTATACCTTATGAGCCAGAATACAAAACCAACACAACAATAGTTGCTGGACAAGTAAACACAATAGATATAAATGCTTGGAAACCAATAACCCTAAAAATAAATTTAACTGTAAAAAACAACAATACCACTCCATTAATAACTGGTTTAAACTATCAAAATCATTATACTTTTGGTTCAGAAAACACGTATGAAAAGGAAATATTCAAAACAATTGAAATTCGAACAAGACCAAATTCTGATATTACAATTGATTTTTGGTACAATGAAAATTATAATTCCGGAAATCCAATTCGACATTTAAAAAGTTTTCCTTATAAAACGGGTTTGTCTGATATAACCGAATTAAATTATGACATTGATTGTTCGAAATTTTAAACTTTCTTCTAACAGCTACAATGGATTTGGGCAATTGGCTTAATGGAAAGCTGGTTTTGTATTTGAGATGATTTGCTTCGCCTGTTCGCTATCCCTCGGGTTAAATCCATACATAAGGCTTAATTTAAACACACACCATTTAAAAGCCATAAAAATGCTAGTTGAACAAATCCGCTTCTAAAAAGAAGCGGATTTCTTTTTTTACAATTACACCTTTCCAGATTGAATAGTTATTGGTAAGCTATACATTACTCTAACAGGGACACCGTTCAGTTTTCCGGGAATCCAGTTCGGGCATATTTTCAAAACACGTATGGCTTCTTCACCGGTCCCATAGCCAATATCTCGTATGTTTTTTATGTCGCTTAAACTTCCGTCTTTTTCTACTATAAAGGTGATGTATACTTTTCCTTTTAAGTTAGGTTGTTCTGGAGTTTTAAAATTATTGCCGACAAATTTGTAAAATTCCATAATTCCTCCCGGAAAATCTGGTTTTTCGGTTATTCCAGCAGTATTATAGACTTCATTTTCCCCTTTTTGGACAAACTGATTTTTAGAATCGTACGCATCAATTTCAATTACTTCAGGAGCTCCTGTACTTAAAATCCCCAGAAGTTCCTCGTTTGTAGGCAATTCTTTTTGCTTGGATAGGATAGAAGGTATACCTCTCTTTTCTACAGGAGTTAATTCATTGTATTTTTTTTCGCTGGCAACCTTTCCTTTTTCATCTTTAATTTTAAAAGTAGTTTTGTCGTAATACGTTTTAATTAAATTTCCGGGTTTCGCAGGAGTAGTTTCTTTTTTTACAATGGTTTCCTGTGCAACGACTTTCGTACACAGTAAAAATAATAATGTAGCTACTATCGGCATGAGCATTGCTTTTTTCAATAAAGCTTCTGTTTTTGATGTGGTTTTTGTCATCATAAGTAATCTTTTTTTAGTTATTAAATAATTCAAATTACTGGCCAAGTAAAAAGTTTGGTTCTCGTTCGCTTTCGATAATAATAAAGATTGGTAGAACGGAACATTGTTATAGGAGTTCACTACTTTCTCATCGGCAAGAAATTCGTGATTGAGTTGTATTGCTTTTTTGTAAAAAGCTAAGATTGGGTTGAACCAAAAAACGGTTTTCAATAGTTCGATGAATAAAATATCCAAAGTGTGTTTTTGAGTAACATGTGTTAGTTCGTGTGTGTACAATTCGGCTTCAATTTCACGGTTGTTGTATTCTGTTTCGTTGATGAAAATTGTATTCAGGAACGTGTGTGGTACTGTTTTTTCGGATACCAAAATCAATTTGGCATTCTTATAATCAATTGGTGTATTCGATTTCATTTTAGACGAAATCTTGATGATATTACTGAAAAAACGTACCGCCAAAACGAGTGATACTGCAGCATATAAACTCCATAATCCTATTGCCAGATAATTTGTTTCCTCCAGTATTACAGCGCTTCCTTGCAGTATCTGTATATTTCCCGGAATGACTGTAGGTTGTTCTATTTCCTGAATGACTTCGATAGTTATGAATGGAAGTACCATCGAAAAAACAAGACTGAACAACAAGTAAAACCTATTGAAAACGTGTATTTTTTCTTTTTCCAAAAACAAATAATACACTGCCAGTAGCACCAATAAAGTAATTGTCGATTTGATTAGAAAGCCGCTCATTTTTTCTTTTTTAGAATTTCACTGTCTATTATATATTTCTTTGCACCTCTTTTATAATAACTGGTTTTGTAACTGTGCCTTCTTTTATTGTTTTTTCTATTACTTTAAAAAAAGCTTTTTTGTCTTTGTCCTTTAAATGATTTTCGAAATAAGAGTTGCTAAATAGTAGATAATGATTTAAATCATTTTCTATAGATTTTCCATTGAAAGTGGAATTGTAATATCTTGAATATCTTACAATATAATTTGCGTTATATTTTTTTAAATCGATATTGTTGATTTTTTTGCCGTCTAATATTCCTGAAAATCTAGTGTCATTTATCCAGGCTTCAAATTCTTTTTTCGTTGGACTTTTCCTTTTGATTTCCTTTGGAGCATTGCCAATATAAGATCTCTTTTCATTTAGCGTAAGAATTGCATATTTTTTATTTATTAAGACTTTTTTGCGGTTGTCTTTTACAATTAATCGAACGTCCTCGTAATATGCATCCCTTTTTTTATCCTCAGATAGTGAGGATTTATCCGTATCATTTGCTGGTTGTGAAATTGTTTGGACGCATAAAAATAGTACTAGTCCAGTTAAAAGCGGAATCAGAATAATTTTTTTTGCGATTGATTTTGAATTTGATGTGGTTTTTGTCATCATGAGTAATCGTTTTTTAGTTATTAAATAATTCAAATTACTGGCCAAGTAAAAAGTTGGGTTCTCGCTTGCCTTTGAGAGCAACAAAGATTGGTAGAACGAAACATTGTTATAGGAGATCACTACTTTTTCATCGGCTAGAAATTCGTGATTGAGTTGTATGGCTTTTTTATAAAAAATAAAAATGGGGTTGAACCAAAAAACGGTTTTCAATAGTTCGATGAATAAAATATCCAAAGTATGTTTTTGGGCTACATGCGTAAGTTCATGCGTATACAATTCAGCTTCAATTTCACGGTTGTTGTATTCTGTTTCGTTGATGAAAATCGTATTCAGGAAAGTATGCGGTACCGTTTTTTCGGAAACCAAAACCAATTTGGCATTCTTATAATTAATTGCTGTATTTGAGTTCATTTTAGACGAAATGGTACTGATATTACTGAAAAAACGTATCGCCAAAACGAGTGTTACTACCGCATACAAGCTCCATAATCCTCTTGCCAGATAGTTAGTTTCCTCTAATATTACTGCGTTTCCTTGCAGTATCTGGATATTTCCCGGATTGACTGTAGGTTGTGCTATTTCCTGAATCACTTCGATAGTTATAAATGGAATCACCATCGAAAAAACCAGACTGAACAACAAGTAAAACCTATTGAAAACGTGTATTTTTTCTTTTTCCAAAAACAAATAATACACTGCCAGTAGCACCAATAAACTAATTGTCGATTTGATTAGAAAGTCGCTCATTTTTTCTTTTTTAGAATTTCACTGTCTATTATTTTTTTGAGATCTTCCAATTCCGTTTGCGATAAATTGGTTTCGGTGGTAAAGAAAGATGCGAATTGTGATGCGGAATTATTAAAGAAATTACTAATCAATCCGTTGACGTGTTTCGAAAAATAATCGGTTTTCTTGACCAAAGGATAATATTCCCGGGAGTTTCCAAATTCAGTGTAAGCCACAAATTGCTTGTCGATCATTCTTTTTAATAAAGTAGCAATGGTTGTAGTGGCAGGTTTTGGTTTCGGATAGGCTTCAAGCAAGTCTTTCATGAAGGCTTTTTCGAGTTTCCAAAGGTGTTCCATTACTTGTTCTTCGGCGTTCGTGAGTTGTTGCATGTTTATTTTTTAATTGGTGTAAATTTCTTGAATGGGTATTCCTTTTTCATAGATTTTGGTTCCTAGTAAAACTCCTTCGGAGTCATAAAATGTCCATTCTCCCGTTGGAAGCCATTCTATTTTTGATTCGATTATGAATTTTTTTGAAAATCCTATTTGTTGAATTTTTCCTGTATTGTGATATTTAATTACATGGCAACTATTTTTTTTATACTTTTCTTTAGAAAGTAATTTATCGCTCATAAACTCTTTCCAAGTTCCAATTTTTCCTCCTTTTTTGTATCTTCCTGTTGCGCTGGATTCGATATTCATGAATTTTTCCGTTTGTATCCATTTACCTGTTTTTAATCCGTTTTTGGTTTGATTTATTTTACAGCTAGTTAAGCTTATGCAAAAAAGAATGATGATGATTGAATACTGATTTTGGATTTTCATTTCTACAGATTAAAACATTGCTCTACAAATGTAGAATAAAAATTGAAATAAACAAATTTTAAAGAAAAATATTATAGTAGTCAACGGTTTGCGTTAAGGATGGAAGTGGAAATCCTTTTTATCCGCCTTTTCGGCGGATAAAAAGATTGAGAACGGACAGCCTGACCCGCTATTTTCGGCGGGGAACGCCCAAAAAAAATCCGCCCTATGTAGAGCGGATTTAGCATTTAAGGAAAGGAATTTATTTTGATAACTCTACAAAATATTTGTAAAACAACGGAATGGTTTCAATTCCTTTCAGATAATTGAAGATCCCGAAGTGTTCGTTTGGCGAGTGAATGGCATCGCTATCCAGACCAAATCCCATAAGGATGGTTTTGCTTTTTAGTTCTTTTTCGAATAATGCCACAATAGGAATACTTCCTCCTGAACGCACCGGAATTGCGGGAACGCCAAAGGTTTCAGTATACGCCATGTTTGCGGCTTTGTAGCCAATGCTGTCTGTTGGGGTTACGTAGCCCTGCCCGCCATGATGTGGTTTTACTTTTACCGTAACGCCTGGAGGGGCAATGCTGGTGAAGTGTTTGGTGAACAATTCAGTGATGTGTTCCCAATCTTGATTCGGAACCAAACGCATCGAGATTTTAGCGAACGCTTTGCTCGCAATGACAGTTTTAGCGCCTTCTCCTGTGTAACCACCCCAAATTCCGTTAACGTCTAGTGTAGGACGAATGGAGTTTCTTTCGTTTGTCACATAGCCTTTTTCGCCGTAAATGTCGTTTAAGTCGAGTGCTTTCTTGTAATTTTCAAGGCTAAAAGGCGCTTTGGCCATTTCGGCTCTTGCTTCCGTAGATAGTTCTTCTACATTATCATAGAAACCGGGAATGGTAATGTGGTTGTTTTCATCATGAAGCGAAGCAATCATTTTTGCCAACACATTGATTGGATTGGCAACGGCACCTCCGTATAATCCGGAATGCAAGTCGCGGTTTGGGCCTGTAACTTCGACTTCTACGTAGCTTAATCCGCGCAGTCCTGTGGTGATGGACGGTTGCTGATTCGAAATCATTCCGGTATCTGAAATTAAGATGACGTCATTTTTTAGTTTTTCTTGATTGCGTTCTACGAACCAACTCAAACTTTTAGAGCCAATTTCTTCTTCGCCTTCAATCATGAATTTTACATTACAAGGCAAAGTATTGGATTGTACCATGTATTCCAATGCTTTTACGTGCATATACATTTGGCCTTTGTCATCACACGATCCACGGGCAAAAATTGCGCCTTCGGGATGAATGTCAGTTTTTTTGATTACAGGTTCAAATGGGGGAGAGGTCCAAAGTTCCAATGGATCTGGTGGTTGTACATCATAATGTCCGTACACTAAAACGGTAGGCAAGGATGGATCGATGATTTTTTCGCCATACACGATTGGATAGCCTGGTGTGTCGCAAATTTCGACTAGATCGCAGCCTGCTTTTTCTAAACTTGCTTTTACGGCATCAGCGGTTTCAAATACATCATGAGAATAGGCGGTGTCGGCACTTACAGATGGAATTTTTAGTAATTCGATTAACTCATTGATAAAGCGATCTTTGTGTTCTTGAACGTATGCTTTAATATTTTCCATTAGGTGAATTTTGTTTGTATGTTCAAAAGTACAAAAAAGAGTATGAATATTTTTTATCAAAATTGTTTTGAAAATAAGAAGTTAAGTGTATCTTTGCACCCACAATTGCGCGGATATGGTGAAATTGGTAGACATGCCAGACTTAGGATCTGGTGCCGCAAGGCGTGTAGGTTCGAGTCCTATTATCCGCACTTTTAAAACCCAAAGTACTGGTAATTAGTGTTTTGGGTTTTTTGTTTTATAAAGTTGCCCAACCATTGCCCAACATCTTTAAAAAAGAATAAAAAATCATTCGTTTTAAAAATTAACCTTATCATTAAATTTTGTAAAAAACACTTTTTTTACATCGGTTGTGTTTCTACCAGTAATACAAACAATAATATCGGCTTCATTTCTGGTTTTTACTTCTTTCCAGTAGCCTTTTTTAACCTCATCATTATAATAAACTTTTTTTACAATAATATCCGCATCCGCTTTTAGTTTTACTTCATGCACTACCAAATCTGCACCCATTTCGTGTTTGGTATAATAAACCTTTTGCGCTATACTCCGAAAAGATGTTAGTAGCAATAGAATAAAGAGAAAAGTTAGATTTTTCATAATGATTTAATTACTCAAATATAGGGAATCTTTATATTTTTTATATAAATTCGCAATTAAGTAATTAGAATAAAATAATGTCGTATTTTATTGTTTATGGGTAATAAAAGTTGTATATTTATCTCATTATGAGATATGTAACACTTAAAAAAGAAGATGTTGAAGTATTGGAATA
>JAFCUE010000058.1:0-13305 GCA_051990185.1 Flavobacterium sp. DT2-2
GGGAGAATCGATGCGTAAAAAAATGAAAAAAAACTAAAAATTTTATTTAATTTTAACCGCAGAAAACATCATTAAAAAAGTGGTACACTTTGTATCGGAATAGGTGGTACAGTTTCACCGGAATACTTAAGCAATGGGCCAACCACAATAATATCGCACTGCTTGCGGCTCGCCCGTATAAGCCCAAGGACAAGCCCTCTGTTGAAAATAATGTAAAGATCACCTATAGACGCATTTATGCCGCTCTGCGTAACGATACTTTTCATAGTCTTTCTGATCTAAACAAGGCCATTAGAGAGAAACTCAATAGTCATCATCAGTTGAACTTTCAGAAGAAAGTATTCAGTAGACTGGAGTTGTTTGAAAGCCAAGAGAAAACAGCATTACAACCCTTGCCAGAATCTCCATACAGTATCAGACATTACACCAAGGCAAAGGTGCAAAAGCATTACCATGTGCTTGTGGGCGAAGACTGGCACTTTTACTCTGTTCCATACCGCTACATCGGAAAGGAGGTACGCATTTCTTATGATCAAGACGTCGTAGAGATCTATTCTGATGGACAAAGAATTGCTGTGCATACCAGGAATTATACCAGCCATGGCTATACCAGTACTAGGGAACATATGCCCGAAAGACACCAGGCCATTAGTAATCAACGTGGATGGAGCCCTGAATACTATCTCAAAAAAGCGGAAGAAAATGGACCGTATACTTTTGAATTCTTCAAAAAAGTAATGGACAGTAAACTGATAATCGACCAGTCCTATACAGCTTGTTTGGGTCTGCTGAGATTAATGAATACTTATGGTAGTATCCGAATGGAGGCTGCATGTAAGCGGGGTTTAAGGGGTAACAAAATCAGCTATGGTGTCATTAAAAATATCCTGGAAAACAATATGGATTTACTCGAAGAAGAGGCTCCTGCTGAATTCCGTATCCCTGACCACAAAAACCTCAGAGGTCCTGAAGCCTATAATTAAACAACTTAAATAAATCCTAATAGAAATGAATACACAAAACACATTAGAACAGCTTAAAGGGCTTAAATTGACGGGCATGGCCAAAAGGTATGAAGCCGCATTATCACTTCCTGTACATGAAATAGAGGATGTCCATTCTTTGATTGCTATGATTACTCAGGCAGAAGTAGAATACAGAGAGTACACCAGAACACAAAAGTATCTAAAGGCTAGTAAACTGCGTTACCATGCATTACCAGAAGATATAATCTGTAATGCAGAAAGAGGCATTACACGAGAACAGGTATTAAGACTTTCTGATGGCATGTTTATAGAAAAAGGCGAAAACGTTCTGATAACCGGTGCCACTGGTTGTGGTAAATCTTTTATGGCCTGCGCCTTAGGGCGCAGTGCTTGTTTGCTTGGTTACCGTACCCAGTACTTTAGTATGAATAAGTTCATGGATGCCGTGACCCAAGCAAGGCTCGATGGTTCATATCTGAAATGGATTAGGGGTATCTCTGCAAATAAGCTGCTGATCCTAGATGACTTTGGGTTGAAAGCCCTGAACAATGATGCAAGGATTGCCTTGTTGGATATCCTCGAGGATAGATATGGTTTAGGATCAACTATGATTACTTCACAGTTGCCAGTGGACACTTGGTACAACTTCATTGAGGAGCCAACTCTGGCCGACGCCATAATGGACAGATTGTCAGCTTCAGCACACAGAATAGCATTAACAGGTAAATCTTTGAGAACTAAAAAAAATCATTAACTTTGAAAAACATCATCTTTACTTAGTGATGATAAAGGACGGTTTGACTGGCGTACTTTGCTCCGGAATAAATGGCGACCTTTAGCGCGGAATGGTGGGGTGCTTTCGTCGGAATATCTACACAGTACTACAAAAAAACAGCAGCTTGAAAATAAGCAGCTATTTTTTTGCACTGTTTCGTTCCTCATCTTCACACAGTCTCTTCCTGCGTTCGGTCGGGCTTATGCATCCACAATACCGCTTCATTCCGTTTCGCTCCGTAAACTACACTACACTACATTCCAGCAGTATTATGTCTGCCGCCCTTAGTTTTTCAGCGGTTGCTCCTTCGCACAGCCATCGAGGTTGGCACCGCTTACCTCATTTTGATTCTTAAGCAACTCTTGGATACTACTCACAAATAACTTCTCACTATTCACTTCCGATTCGGTCGCTTTGCCCTAAATCAAGGAATGCCAAAGGCTGACTTATATTTTTTCCCCGCCGTTTCACGCTCATATCCACTTCGTTTCGCTTCGTACCTACGCTCAACTCTCGCATCTATGGTAGCTGTTCGATTGCCGCAACCCCGCCTCTGCGCTCCTCACAAAAAATTTCGTAAAAACTCCATTTTTGTTGCGGTGCTTGGGGGTGTTTGATTGCCACTTCCAAAAGAAACACCCTACAAAAGCGTAAACAAGAAACATCCTGCTATAAAAAAAAAAAATAAAAAGAAAGTAAAGGTAAGTTCCGGTTTCAAAAAGTAAAGTTCAAGCCCTACGGGTTTTTGAAAAAATCTCCACCCTTACATTTCCAATTCATAATCCGACTTTACAATCACGACCATATTAGGCAAGAACAGTTAGGTAGTATTTTTTCAAAAAAACTTGACTTCTTTTGAAACCTCCACTGTTACGACGACTTTCTTTTTTTTCTTTTTTTCTTTTAAAAATGATATGGTGCGGAGCGTAGCGAAATGAAGCGAAGCGAAATTCACGAGTACCGATAAAAAGAAATAAAACGAACGAGTACTTATCATTTTAAATCCGAAACTATGCCAAATTTTATCGTCAAAACTCACAGAAAGGATGTTGTTTACTCAGGAAATCAAATTTACATTCTCAACAAAGGGATGAATAGTGGAAAGCCCCAGAAAGAACCATTTACAAATAGTTTTGTAATTATTTTTCAAAAAGAAGAAGATGCCGAAACGGTTTATTGGTTAGCTTACAGCCTTTGGAAAGCTAAATTCTGGCATCAGTCGCTTTGCGGTTCTGTAATTCCATTTTTACGCCTTCCAGAATTCAAGAAAAACTTTAATCCAAGAGTTTCTGAAATGATTTTGGATTTTGAGCTGCATCAAAAACAAATAAGCACATTGAAACTATTAGAACAAAAGGAACAACAGTTTCAAAAGAACTTAATGTTAATAAATGAGTTGAGAAGAGCAATTTTACATACTTATTATAAAATATAATATAAGAGTTTGTTTAATCTTTATTCCATAGTTGTTTGCACTATATCTCATATATAAGTCCCCGTTATAGATAATTTGATGCAAATAAAAAAAGCCCTCTTGTTAAAGGGCTTGATTTGCAACATTGCAAACTTTGTAGTCTTGCAAACTGATGGTTTTTTAGAAAGTTTCTTGGATCTTTAAAGCATTACCAGCATTAAATAGGTAATAATTGGAACCTACCATTTGATAAAATTCAATTCCGATACTTCCCAAAACAGCAACATTTATTGTCATTGTTGGCGCACCTGGTAAGGCTGCAGTAACATCGATTGATGAGGTTACGACATCCACCGGAGTATAATCCGAATAGGCAATGTTTGACATTTCATTTAAAACAGGCTCGGCAGGTTCGTATGCTCCAGTAATAGGATTATAAATGGTATCTGAAACAACAGACAAGGCATTGATAATTCTAAAGTGTGTTGCACCTGATGGAATGTTTAAAAAATTAAGAGGATTAAACTCTGGAATACTTAATGTACTCTCGTTTCTATCTGCCACAGCAGTTAATGCAAATGGAGCTCTAAAAATACCATTAAGCGAAATGTTACGATTAAAATCTAGCCCTTTTAAATATTGTGGCTGTTGTGAAACCAAAACAGCTCTTTGCCCTCTTGCTTCGGAACCATCTTCAATATTTATTTTCTTCATAATTGCAGTAAGTCTTCCCGTTAGTTGGCTATCTGACATTTGTTTCATCAATGCAGACAAACCAACTCTTAATGATTTACCCGCATTTGCACAAGCTGCAAATTCGCTCATATTTTCACGAGTACGAATAAAGCCTGGTGCTGTTTTTACTTGTTCCGCAGTTGGTCCACCTTTTAGACCTGCGAAGTAACCTTCGTTACCTTTAATTTTGAAGTGTCTCACTTCACCTAGAGTTCCAACATACTTAATATGTCCTTTCTGTCTTGCCATGTTTATTAATTTTTAATTGTTAAAATAATTAACTAAATTTACAACATACTTAACTGTATAACAAATACTTAAATAACGCTATTTAAAGCATATTAACGCTAATGAATTTATGAAAAGAACTATTATTCTAAATGTAAAAAGATTCGTCGATGGAGATGGTATTATTGCGGAGGAATACATAACAAAAAGAGAATTTGAAATTCGATTATATGGTATTGACGCACCTGAAATGAGTTATTGTAAAAAAGTTAAAAAGGATGAAAAAGAATTACATCTTCCAGCAGCATTTTTAATTAAATTAGGATATCTTTCATTTGAATTTTTAAAAAGCAATGTTTCAATTGGTGAAAAATGTGCATTAGTACAAGAAAAAAGCAATCTTCAAGATAAGTATGGTAGATCGTTAGGATATTTAATATTGAATGACGGTCGAATATTAAATGAAATAATGATTAAGGAAGGTTATGCAAAGCCGTATAGCGATATATTCTGTGAAATGTTACCTTTGTATATAGAGTGGAACTTAGAAGCTAAAATTCAATCAAAAGGGCTCTATTCTTTGATTAATAAATTCTAACAGAATTTGTTTATTATTGCGCTGTAATTGTGGTTTTTATCGATTATATGATGGCTATTTGTTGCCCAATCTTTGTTAGGTACTGCAAATAATAACTACTTCATATTCTGCATCGGAAAATAGATTTCACAAAACATCACAAAATAAAACAAAGAATCCCAGTTAAAATGTCATAAAACGGCATTTTAACTGGGATTCTTCTTTCTGTTTATTTAGCTTTATTTGCAGATAGTTTGTTCCTTTTTGTACCATTATTGTACCACGAAAATAATTTTCCTTATTGGATTTTTTTTGGCGAAATTATGACACACAGAGAGATACATAGACACAATGGGACACAAAATTAGTCACATTATGAGTTCTAACATTGAGGTTATCAGAATTTGTGAGCACTGCAAAAAACAGTTCACAGCCAGAACAACGCGCACACGGTATTGTTCGCACATTTGCAACAGCCGTAGTTATAAATCACTGGTACGCAAAGGAAAAGTAGAAAAAAGCAATAACGAGATCGTTCAGCTTTTAAACACAGATTTGGAAAAAATAAAGCCACTTGAGTTTTTAAAAATTACTCAGGCAACCCTTCTTTTTGGAATCAGCAGAAGTACGCTTTACAGGTTAGTTAACAATGGACAGCTGGACATTGCAAAGTTTGGCAAACGAACTGTTATCCGTAGATGCGATCTTGAAGCTTTTTTTGCAATTCCTGTACAGGATGTAACCTTGAAAACTGGACAGCAATTTCCTGGTTTTGACAATTGCTATACTATAACGGAAATTCAACAGAAGTATAATATTTCTTCAGGAGCGCTCTATCTATTGATTCAACGGCAGGGTATAGTAAAATATTCCATTGGAAAATTCACCTGTGTAGCCAAACAGGATATTGATATAATTTTTAATGCTGTGGAAAGATGAAAAATATAAATGTTACGCTAAGAAAGAGGAAACTGCCAAGTGGTAAGATTACACTATATCTTGATTTTTTCCCTCCGGTATACAATCCTAAGACTCATAAACTTTACCGTAGGGAGTATTTAAGTTTATACCTCGTTCCTAAACCAAAAAATAATGTTGACAAGACTATGAATTCTGAGAATCTATATAAAGCTAAAATTATCTGTGCAAATAGGTTTAATGAAGTAAATAAGCCGCAGATCTACAATCCTTTTGAGCTGGAGCAACTTCGTCTTAAAGAGATTGGCGAAAAATCATTTCTGCAGTATCTCAAGCTTGTTGCAGAGCATAAAACGGGTAATAACGGTGATATCTGGACTTATGCCATTATCCACTTTGAAAATTTTCTTAAGAATGAGGATATACTGATACAGGATATCGATGTGACTGTTATAGAATATTTTAGGGAGTATCTCTTAAAGGCAAAATGTATCAGGAAAAAGGGTAAGTTTTTAGCTCAGAATACAGCTTTAACTTATTTCAATAAGATCAAAGCTACTCTTCGAAAAGCATACAAAAAAGGATTACTGCAGACCGATGTCAATGCTGCAATTGAAAGCATAAAGGAACAAGAGTCTCAAAGGAATTTTCTAACCATGGAAGAAGCTGTAAGGTTATTTAAAACCCCTTGTAAAAAAGAAATTGTCAAACGTGTCAGTCTTTTTTCTATGCTTACAGGCATGCGCTATTCCGATATATAAAAGCTTACATGGGAAGAAGTACAATACAGGAAACAGGAAGGGTATTATATAAGATTTAAACAGCAGAAAACTGATAAGCCCGTTACCCTACCCATTTCTGAGGAAGCGCTTGAATTCTTAGGTGAACAAAGAATGGAGCATGGCAAAATCTTTTTAAATTTAAAAAAATGGGATTTTGACCGTTTGATACCCATTTGGATTAAAGATGCAGCTATTGAGAAACATATCACTTTTCACTGCTTTCGCCATACCTATGCAACATTACAGATGGCGGCAGGTACCGACATTTTTACTGTATCTAAAATGCTGGGACACAAAAACATAAAGACCACACAGATATATACGAAAATCATCGACGAGAAAAAAAGGGAAACAACTAATAAAATTTCATTTAAATAAAGTAATGTTTTTAATTATAGTAAGAAAATGAATTCTAGTCTTTTACATTAAGGTGGCTTTATTAACCACTTTAAAGTCGAAGGCAGATGTGAATCTTATAAGTTTCGTTACACGGATAATTTGAAAGCACGGAAATAATATTCCAAAATAATTAAATTTATTATCTTCATCTGATTGTCCCTAATGGATTCTTAGCGTTATGATAAATGTAAAACAACTGCTTTGATTTAAAGATGTTTTTCCAGAAGACCTAGAAGAACCGATCATCAACTATTTGCGAAATGCCTCAAAAGAATCATTACTGAAATCTATAGGCTTTTTTAATACAAAACCTCTCCCAAACTATGATAATTTTTTTAGTAACCCAGAAGTAAATGATCAAATAGTTGGCAAAGTCAACTACTATTTATTTAATAATCAAATCAATGTAAAGCCATTAGTTGTCAGCGGACAAGGTGCTTTAAAATTTGCAGAAGTTGTGTTGTCTAATTCCGTAGAATTACTTGAAAATAACACCAATGACTCTCCTGACGACGATGAAATGAACTTGTTTAAGGCGTTTTTATGCATTAATACTGAACTTATAAATAATCAAGTGCTGGATAATGTAAATGAAGGTGATTTTGAAAAGATTGTTGATTTTAGCATAGTATTTAGTTTTCCATTTGCAGATCTTGGTATTTCTGAAAATGACAACATTGAATTTTTGCATTTGCTTTATGCCACTTTTTATAAGGTAGAAGCATTATTAGGATTTCTGAATTCTAAGCCAAACTATTTAAATCTTAAAGATGAATTCATTAGATCCTTTAACGTTTCGACCGAACAGGAATTTATAGCGCAGATGACATTTCTTTTTGGGAAATTACTGCAATTAAAAGGAACTAACAGTTATCTATGGGAGGTTAATGATAAGGATGCGAAGGCATTTTTAGATTCAATGGTATCCGACGATATAGCTCCAGACGAAGATTTTACAAATATCAAAAATAATCCGATATATAAAATTGAGGATAATCTATATTCAATTGTCCATTACTTTTTTGTAATTGATAAGTTTTACAAAAGTGCTAAGTTTAAACTCAAAGAACTTTATGAGAAGGATGACGTTTTAAAAGCTTCGCATGGAAATTTCTTCAGCTTTTTCAATAGCGAATTTTCTGAAAACTTTCTTATGAAAAACCTGCTTGACGAGATATTTACAAAAAAATATTTTATAAAGAAGCCCGACAGGGAAAAGGAACTTTCAGGAGATCCTGATTATTACGTTAGACATAATAATGAAGTATTTGTATTTGAAAATAAAGATGTATTGATTGCTAAGGAAATTAAAGCATCAGCTGATATCGAGCAGATTAATGCTGTTTTAAAAACAAAATTTTTGATCGATGGAAAAAAGAAAGTAGGGATTGGACAACTAGTTACTACTATTGAAGAAATTGGCAGCAAGAAATTTAGGTTTGATGATTATGTAAATTCTAAGAACTCACTTACGGTCTATCCCGTTCTTCTTGTACATGACAGAATATTCCAGACATTGGGTATTAATTACAGACTTAATCAATGGTTTAAGGAGCAGTGTATTGAAAGGCTCGGCAATCTAAATAAAAATTTCAACATTAAGGGCCTTACTGTAATAGACATAGATTCACTAATACTTTGGCTTCCTTACTTCCAAGTCAAAGACAAGAATTTTAAGGAAGTGCTCAATTTTCATTTGGAAAAAATGAATAAAACCAAGAAAGTCAACACTGCTCCCAATCAAGAAATATTCTTCTATAGAGCGAATCAGAATATTACTGAACAGTTATCGCCAATTTCAAGAAGAAAAATTCCTTATAATATCGACTTGGAAAGGCTTATGGATAGGTTTAAAATTGTAATAAAAGATGAATAGGACTAAAATTATTCTTAGAGTAATTTTTGAAGGATTCAATACAAAAAATCGAAATTATAACGACTGCATCTTAATGATAGATGAAACCGATTTTTCACGGTTAAAGCTTTATGAGATCATTTCCAGTAAAGGGTATGTTGTTTGTTCAGAAATAAAAATTGATAAGCTTATCCGTTCACTTTGCGAAGATGCAGGCGGAGACTTATGGAAAGCTTATATTACGGCTGAACATGATGGCTATTCTTTCACAAGTTTTTCTGAAGCTAGCTTTTCAAATCCCTATTACTATAATATTCCTCGATTTAATGAGTCCAATTTTGAAACTATTATTTGTCAGCTAGGGGGTAGTAAAATTCCAGAAACCGCAACTATGACTCCAGATTTTATGATCGTAGATATAGTTATAGAATTGAAAGATCTTCAAAAAGAGAGCTTATATAATGAGGACAGGCGCAATACAATTACGAAGATATTTGAAGCAGATAATGGTTTTTCTGTTAATATCAATTTTTCTGCAGCATCGGGCGAAGTTAAGGCAGCATATAAACGTGTTATAGCAAATTCAATAAAAAATGCTGTAGCAAAAGCCTCAAAGCAGATTAAACAATTCAGTAAGACAAATTCAATCAATACCGCCGGCGTGTTCTTAATTAACACCGGATATTTTAGTCTTGACCACCAGCTTTTCCAAACTATTGTTGAGGAAATTATTGCACATGATACGACGACCATTAAGTTTGCATATATTTTTACACAGAGCGTGTTTCATAATGCTGTTGGAGATTTAAGGGCAGATTACAAACAAGAATGCATTGGTGAGCTTCCCAGTGAACTGAATGGCTTATATGAAGCGTGCAAAACTCTAATTGATAAAAAAATGTCTTCTGTCTTTCGACCTGATAATGGTGAGAGATCTTTTGTAACACCACAATATCCTATTTCCTTTTTTGCAGATAATAAAATATTTTACTGGAAACCAGAACGCATTCAGCCTTCGATAAATTTTTAAAGAATCCAACTCAATTGATTACGCTAACCCGAGGCCTAGCCCAATATTCTATTTGTAAGTACTTTTTGAACTTGGGCTAGTTCGATTGCCTGGTATCACGACCGAGATTATATAATCTGGATAGGATACTTCCTGACCTGTAGATGGCCGCAAATGATGAATTTTAAACCAATCTTTGAAATTAACCATTGGTTCTTTACTCTTGTCGCTCATTTCCAACAAGACAAAAATACCCAATTGATCATATCCTGCTGTATAAGTTTGTGCTTAAGCAATGTAATTTTCTTCGAGCATATCTTTATCAGGACGCAACAATGATTTTTTTAATTCAATAGGTACGGTTATAATATCTTTCTTATACACTATATCGATACGTCCGCCATCCACAAACTTAGACTTCTCATGTTCAAATCCATCTGCAATAATAGAATGCTCAAAATATAAAATCATACTGTCCTGCAAATCCTGCTCACTGGCTTTGGCACCTTTTCCTTTTGCAGATGTACTGTATAGAAAGGGAAAACGTTTCTTTTCATTTCCAACAAATGTAACTTGGCAATAACGAATAACTTCCTCAAGTATGTCCGAAAATGTTTTCCTTTTTTCTTTGGGATATTCGGGAAGCACAGTATCAATTTCCCTCATCAACACGTTAAATATCTCTTCTCCTGCCAAACTGCCTGTGCGTATTGACAAGTTACTATTGTAATTATTCTTTATAAACTGCCCAATTGCTTTTGCAAAAGAGACTTCCTTCTTTTGAATTTTGTTATAGATTTCAAGGGCTCCTTCAGCACCCATAAATTCGACTAACATTGCCAATACTTCATTATCATCTATTGTTCTATTATATTGATCTGGCAAAGATTGAAGTATTGAATCGATGAAATCAACCAATCTTTTATCACTTTGAGACTGCAGGGCAATTAGTCTCTTACGCTCGCCATAAAGATGAAAATTATAAATATTTGATTCTATTTTAGAAACTGTCTCCTCAATAATTTTTTTGGTAATATTTTTAAATTTTGAATTGTGCAATTTTAATTTATCTATTTCCATGCTTGCCTCTAGGATCATTTGAGTCTCGTGCCTGATATCCAGCCATTCTTGTGACCGAATTGCAATCTCATAATTTCTATTTAAAGAATCAAACATTTGAAAAATTAGATATTCAAGTTCCAGGCCAGTAACATTAATGTCATACAAAGCTCTAACCCGCAAATTCTCATATAACTCAGTAATCGTTGTTTCCACAACTGCCTGGTCATTAGAAAACAAAGCTTTTGTCAACTGGATTAATATAATATAAAACCGGGCATCATCCCTGTTATCCATTGCATTTTCAGCTGCAATAAAATATTTTTCAGCCTCAGAAATTGTACTAATAAAATTTGGAAAATCGTTCTTAGAGGTACTAAAAAAGAAAGTTTTAATACCTAAAAAAAGATAAGCCTGACTGGATATATCGCCATTATCATGATCGGTAAGGTCTATAACTCTATGCTCTATTTCACTTGTCAAAAGCTCAATAAAAAAAGGTAATTGCTTTAATGCAATGTCTATTAATTCATTTGTATTACTCGATAGAAAATCAAATAAAACACCTAGAGAAGAATAGCGGTTTTTTATTATGTTAACTGCTGTCAGCTCGCATATAATCTTGCAGGTGGATCTCTTAATATATGTGTTTTCAGTGGTATTAATTATTTCTTTTAAAAAGTCTAAGACAGTAGAGCCATCTTCATTCTCTACATTCAAATTGACATAGAAATTATCTAAAAAAAGAATCTTTGAAAAATCAGTGCCTAAAAGTACATTTTTATCCATAGCGTTAAAAAACAAAATGATCCTCCTCTTTTATAAATGTCTTTTCCTTGTCAGTAATATGGGAGAAATCTCGCAGTGCAGAACCAACAAATATTTGCAATTTATCTTTGAATCGGTCATTAATACTTTTAAAGATATCAGACAAACCCTGTAAATGCTTAGGCACCATCTCCTCACTACCTGGCGAATCAAATATCAAAAACCTCGGATGCCTTCCTAAATTATGTTCAATATCCAACTGAATCAAACTTAAGTAAAATGCGAGTTTAACTCTTAATTTTTCACCTTCGGTAAGATCAGTAAAACTTACTGAAATACCATGTTGTACAAAAATTAGCTCATACTTGTCCGAAATTTCTATGTTATCGATGCTAAGCAGACCAAAGGCATGCACCTCATTGATTATTAATTCCTGTAGTTTGCTAAGAATATCCTTATTCAGCTGTACACGCTTTTTTCCCAGACCCTTAAGCGCATATTCCAGAACATCCCGTTTTAAATTTAGATTTGCCATTTCATTGGAACCTATTTGTGATTCCTGCTTAGCGATCTCGTTAAGCTGGAATAACAACACTGCCTCTTCTTTGATAAAATTATCCTTTTTATTTAGTAAATCCGTGAATTTAGATCTTTGTTTACCAATCGATTCAATCTCTGTTTCAATCTCTGACAATCTACGGCTGTCTGTTTCTACAGGAGTGAGTGCTACAGATTTTACATATTCCTCAGCATTCTTTTTTCGCAATATTTCGACATCCCCATAACGCTTTTTAAGGGTATTATCAATTTGCTCTAATTTCGCTTCATGTTGACTTCTCTCGACTTCTAGAAGTTTCGCCTTTTCATTTATTTCTTCTGGATCAACTTTTTGCTCTTTGGACTCTTCCCCGCATAAGCTGCATATATGATCTTCTAATTCGCTCTTTTTTTTGTCTTCACTGACCCTTTTTTCACAGTGCGGGCAGGTTTTTATTTCAAGATTTGTAAAGAAACTTTCTGATTGCCGATATATATCGATATTGAGCTCTCGCTTTTTCAACTTAGTTATTTCTGACGAAATCTTTATTTTATCACCCTCAAGACTTTGTAATTCTGCCTCATGGGTAATCAATTCATTTTTCCCTTTTTGATAGGCTTCTGAAATGGCCCTCTGTTGTTTTCTGGACTCATTAATTTTTTCAGACAATTTGTTGTATTCCTCTACCAAAGGGCGATCATTGAATTCGATTTTTTGCCCCTCCTGAAGAGCTTTCATTTCAAGAGTAACTTCAGCCAGCCTCTTTTCTAACTGTACTTTGCTGCTTTTATTAAACTCCAGCTTGGTTTAATCCATTAGTTTCATTTTTCCAATAGTCTCCAAGACCCTGTCCATTTGAATATTTAGCATATTAATGGGGTATGTCAAGGGTAACCCTAAGATCATTTCGAATATTTTTTTCCCTTGTGAGCCATACTTTTCATTATCAAAAAACAAATACTCATAATTACTAGACTCCAAATAAATAGATTTAAAGTACGTGGCCCAGCTAAGACTAGAAGTATTCACTTCAAAAGAATCCTTAGCACTATTTTTTTGGGTGTATTTTAGGGTGTAAAATGAAAATTGTTCGAAAAAAAAGTCCTGTATCTTCTCTTCGAATTGAATCCGGTTATTAAATTCCGCTATATTCTAATATTAACAGCATTTTGTCCAAAGAGTAAATATAGTTCGTAAGCATTATCGGCAAGCAATGCTCCTAGTAACCATTGTTTGATGGTGTTCTTTGAATCTCTTAATTT
>JAFCUE010000059.1:0-12300 GCA_051990185.1 Flavobacterium sp. DT2-2
AAAAACTTAAGGTAAAAGTTTTAGAAAAAGTAGAAAAGAAGCCTTTTTTACCTAAGTGTCCGTGTTGTAAAACGGGCAATTTACATCGGATAGCGGTTTTTGACCAGCGTGGTCCGCCTGCGTGGTTTCTTGGCGGTGGCCAAAACTCCTTTCCCTGTAAAAGCTAATTTTGTGGGTAAGGGTACGTCTGCCTAATCCCGAAACTTCGGGAAAAGAAAACACGTAAAAACCATCTTGATTTTACCGCACAAAAAAAGAGGCTCACTTGCCTCTTGAAATTCTCTCTCTAAACTTTACGATAACTCCATAGTTCCTGCCAGTGACCGGTTCCGTTCAACCGGAGTTTCATTGTTCGTGCTGCGCACGCAACGAAACTCTAGCTGTTATATACTGTCGTATTGCCATCATAAGATATTAATAATTCTGGGGATGCTGTTACTTTCTTGAATTGTACTTTTACAGTAAAGCATTTGTACGAAGTATACGCAGTCGTTGTTTTTACTCCATCCTTAAACCATATTTGTATGTCTTTTACAAAACTGATTTTTACCACATCGGCTACCGTTTCAAAATAATCATAAATTAATCTAGTGTAATAGTGTGCAGCTAACCTTGTGTTTTTGGTAAAATCTACTGTTGCTTTATAATCGCAATTTAAGGTGTCTTTAAAGTTTGTATATAATTTGTCACAATCTTGCATTTCTGTATTAAAATCATTCCAAAAAGATTGCGGATATTCTCCTTTCCAAAGGGCATAGAAGCCTTTTTTATCTTGTTTGTAAAAACCTATTTCAAGTTCTTTTACTGGATGTTCGAATGGGATGATGTTAAGCTTAAGATTTTCCAAATTTTAAATGTTTTTATCCAAATAATACTGATGTGTTTTGCTATTCTAAACTTTATTCAAATAAAACCATTTTATAGTTTATAATTTTACGGTTTACCTCAAATTTTTAATAAATGGACTTAAAGCGTTTTCAAACTTTGGAAGATTAGAAACCATAAAATCATTCATTGTTCCCCAATCGGATTCATTGTATAAATTAACGCCTTGTTCTTCTATTTTAATACGGCACATTTTGTTTTCTGGAAGTTCTTCCCAAACTAAAGTGCTACCAAACGATTGTTCTATTGCTTCTTTGTTTTTATGTAATTTTTTGAAGTATATTTTGTTCGTTTCCTTACTTGAATTTAGAATGGACAATTCAATTCTTACATACGATTTTGTTACTACAAATGTATATGAAACACCTGCAGTTCCGGCTCCAGTAGATAACCAATGGTCTTTAGAAGCACTTACATTAGCGAATAAGGTTGTATTATTTATTAATGGCAATAGTTGTTGCCAATACCTTTTTCTAACACCAAATCGATTTGGTTCTGATTCGTTTTCTGTTCCTGATGAGTATTTGATTGACAATTCGTCTTCCATATCAAACAAAGTAAGCAGTCTTTTTAAACTACTAAACTTATTGCTGCTGTCCATATTAGCTTCAACAAACCAACCATTTGTTGCTTCTTGTGGTGATCTAAAATCAGATGCGTTTCTGGTAATTTTGAAAATATCTTGATTGTTTACAAGCAATTGTGAGTTCTTTTCATAAAGATTTCTTATCACATCTACATACATTTGGGAAACAGTATTCTCTATCACTGTTGTGTTTTCAAAGATGTAATACTCTAGTTTTTTATTTTTGGGACTTTCAGCATCAAAAATATTTTGTTCATCTGATAAATCATCACTATCAATAATTATAACATCTGGGTATTCCCAGATTTTTAAAAACCTTTCGTAAATGATGTTTAGACGTTCCTCATATTTGGAAACATCCCAATTATCTATGTTTTGTAAATACGAGTTCAACCACAATCTGCTGTAATTGTAGCCTTGCTTGTTACCGTCCTTATTCATTTCCTTTTTGGCCAAGAATGATTTGTTACTTAGCGCACTATTATTTCCTGAAAGTGTAAGATTTCCTATCGTGTTTAAATGTTTTTCCTTGAATGAAAAATACTCTTCCGATGATAAATCTGTACTCCAAATCTCATTTGGGTTTCTTGGGAAAATGTGTTCTATCGTAATGTTTTCATTGTTGGTATTGACATATTCACGGTTGTTGTAATTCTCCAGCATTTCAAACAGATAGTTTCTGTTTTTAGGTTGGGTGTTATACAAATCCTTATCCTTTAATGCTGTTTTTAAATCTTCATTTGTTGGGAATTTTGCACTTCCTTTCTTTTTGAGCAATACTTTTGCAATTGAATCATAATATTCCTCTGTATCTACCTCGGCATACAGGCTCATAAATATTTTATTTAGCGCATTGGTTGGTAAACCTACAACAAACCTTCTCCAAGCATAGCTTTGAATCAGTTTTAAAACTTTTATTAAATCCTCTTTGCTTAGCAAACCATTTTCCGCATCCTCAAATACTTGAAGTAAAAAAGGATAGGCGACATTTATTTCTAAACGATTGATGTATTCTAATTCTCTCCTGATGTTTGTATCTGTAACCGTGGATGGATTGACTAATTTTTTATAATGAACGGATAAAGATTTTATGTTTTCTAATTCCTGATGGTAAGCCTCCTCTTTTTTATTGCTATATAGGCTTTTAAACTCCGCATATACTTTGTTTTTATTGGGTATTTTCTTGTTGCGCAGTGTCAGGTAATCTCTTATGAATTCTGAAACTAATGAGCTTTGTTTTACGATGTCTTTTGCGTTTTCTTCAATTGGATTCCAGATGGTTTCAAAAATTCTGTTTTGATCTTTTGGAAGTAAGTCCATTAAGATGAAATTACGAATCAAATCTGATTGTGATAAATCTAATCCTGTTGAATTTAAACTTTCAAAAATACGCTGTGGATCGTCCTTATCTCTTTCTAAGGAGATTTCTACAAATATTAATCGATTTAAACCTCTTAGAATTATATCAAAATTTTCATCGTTGATAGCGCTTCTAAAATAGTTGTAGTTCTCTATCACATTTGAGAATGTAGCAAATTCATTTTGCGTCCCTAGCATTATCGCTTTAAAGGCTAATGAATTAGTATCTGTTTGTTTTAGTTTTAATTTGCTTGATTCATTTTGAACATATTGATTGGTCAAAAACATATTGTACAATCTGTCAGCATCCTGTGGTTTACTGTTTTCTTTTGCAAAACGGTACAAGGCTACATACAAAATATTGATAGTAGTCAATCGTTGTTGTCCATCTATAATTACCAATTCTTTTACTTCGCTGGTGCTGTACGTGCCTTCGTGAACAAACACTATGCTTCCAATAAAATGAGTCCCTCTATCCTCTGTTTCAACCGATATAATATCGTTTAATAACTCTTTGCACTCCGCATTTTTCCAATCGTAATTTCGCTGATATACCGGAATCACAAATTGTACATTAACGGCTTGTAAGAAGGTAATTATTGGTAATTCGTTTGCTTTCATGACTTAACTTATAAAGAGGCTATTTAAAACAGTAGTATTCAGTTATATATTGAAAGGACTATTTGATAAAATATGTTGATGTAATAGTAATAATGTGTCTTTGTACCACTTGTGGGCAGCCGGTTTATTTTTATCACTTTTACGATTAATTTTCCCTAGAGGAGATTCCAAAAAGAAAGTAGAATATGGTTTTACAGTATCTGTAAAATAACTCCTTTCCCGATTAATATCTCTGCATGATGTAATAACTATTTCAATATCGGTATTTATATTTATTAAATTAATTAACTTATCCATACATGCCTTATCGTCTGTAGCTGAATGAATAATTATTTTTCTGCCTTTATAAAATAAAGCAATTGAAAAATCCTGATATTCTTCTTTTGAGTTGGGAAGAAAAGGAGGTAATGGATTTCCTGAAGTATCAGTGGTAACACTTCCGCTAATTGTTATCCATTCTACAATTTTATTAATCGCAGTTGTTTTACCTGTGTTTGGCGCACCCGAAATAACTAAAAACTTCATAATCTTTTTTTTATAATATTTAAATTAACCCAATATCATTTTTTCTACCTCTTATTCTGCATTTTCAAGAATTGGCAACGTTTTTTTTAATTCTTTTAATTTGGCTGAGTACTTGTTATTGCTTTTATTCAACTTGATATTTCCTATCGATCAAAAATTATATTTTATCAAATAACTAAATTATATTTTTTTATCAAAAAGTCATTTATTTCATCCTTTGTTGAGCCATTAGAAAGAAAATGTTTTTCATTATCATTCAAATCACAAATTCCAAAATTCTTAACATAATTTTTAGCATATGAAAAATACCCTCCTGAATATGGCTTACTGGTATTTTTCACGTAATATTCGAAGACTTTGGACTCTAGTATTCTTTTTAATATTTTTAGATCTTCTGATGACTCATTAAAGATTGCATATCCACAGTATAAGAGCATATCTTTCTGATCAGTAAAAACAAAATGAGGTTTTTTACCCATATAAGGGAAAAGTAGTTTAAGACCTTTATCAGCTAAAGCTTGTGTTCTCCCAAAAGCATACCAAGCACAATAATTACCCTCACCTTTATCTCTTTTTTCCAAATCTTTTTTATTGAATAATAAATACTTATAAGCTTTTGGGAAATTACTTGAAAGATATTCTTCAGTCATTATGGAAAATGGGCTAATTCCATTTGTATATGGATAAATCAACTTTTCCTTAATAGATTCAATTTCGTGCTCGTACTTTAAAATGTTAGGTTTAATAATATCTTTACATATTGCTTTTTCAATTTCAAACTTTATCCCATTTTGCATTAAAATATAATAATCATTCTTTTCTTCTATTGGTTTAAATATATATATGTCGTTTTTTAGAGTTGCGATACCATTTTTTATAACATACTTATCTCCCAGACTCTTACCTGCAGATTCTATTTTCTTAATGTTTTTAATTATTTCGGTATCATTTAATAACCAACCTTTATGAAAATCTAAATCAAGATAAGGAATTTTATTAAATTGATTTTGGACTTTATTAACTAATGATTTTCCCGTTTCTTTTTTAAAATAAATTGATTTAGACTTCTCTTTAGAAATAAAGCAAATACAGGTATATGCTGACTTACCAACAAATATTTTTTCGTTACCAAAGTCTATGATTTCAATTTTATATTCTTTTTGCCCCAAATACTTTCTTAGTTCTCTTGCATTTAAACTTTTATAAAAGGAATTAACCGTTATATATCCTAATACTCCTTTTTCATTTAGATTTTTCAACCCAATTTCAAAAAAAGGAATGTATAGATCAGGATTACCAGATTTAGTGACTGCCCAATTTTTAAGTAATACTTTTGAATCAATATCGATATTTTTGGCTCTAACGTATGGAGGATTACCAACTATTAAATCAAATCCTTTATTAAATTTAATTTTTTCAATACTATTCCAATCAAATGAAAGTGCATTTGAGATGTAAAGATTAAAATCAAATTCCTCAACATCCTCACTATAATAAATTGCTAATAATGAAAGTAATATTCTTGCTCTTTCAATGCTACTCTTGCTAATATCTAATCCAAAAATATTATCTTTAAAAATATCATAAAAGGATTTATTAGTTTCTAGTTTAAGTTTATTTACAATCGTAAATAAAAATGCACCACAACCACATGAAACATCTCCGGTAATTAATTCTCGATATGATTTACTGATTTTATCAAGTGATTTATCAACTATGAAGTTTTTTATATAAGTAGGAGTGTATACTGCACCATTAGTAGTTTTTTCAGAACTTGGTATTGCAAGTTCAAATCCCTCAATTAAATCATCAAAATTGAAGGCAAAATCAATTTCATCTATAACTTGTGATAGATTTGAATTTTTTGAAATTAAAAGAGACCTGATTAAATCATTTTTTTTAACCTCAATTTTATTAACTTTAATAAATATAGATACAATAATTTTGTTTAAAGTAGTTTCCTCATCTTTGTAGTTATTGATTATATTTTTAATTTTTTGATGCATTCTTTTTCTTATTTTAGAATTTCAATTCTATTTATATTTCGACCTCTTTCATTAAAAAAAGCCTCTTCTTCAGGAGTAAGACCATATATTTGATAACATAATTTATCTAATTCAAGCCAATGTGCAGATAGTAATGAGTTCAATGCTCTTTTTTCATGTGGTGATGCCGCAACAAATCTATTTTGTAACACTTCGATTTTTTTTGCAATATCTCTTAAGTTCTCTTTTATTTCGTTATTACTTATAAAAGTGTCTTTCGGAAATGGAACCGGTTCTAAAAACTGTTTATTAAATTTAAAATACCCTTTTGATTGAGGGTTTGCAATTGATCTTGCAAGAACCGAGAAAACAACTGAATTGATTATTGCTGACATAGCATATAGATTCAATTCATCTATTACCGGTAACTCAATAAAATTTACATTAGCATTATCACAGTAATGTTTTTCAGAAAAAGTTATTGCTGCAAATGTATCTAATGAAGTCATGGGAATATAGACTTTTGGAAAATTTCTACCAATGTTATTTGCTCTAGTGTATAAATGCCATCGCTCACCAGTAAAAGTTTCAACTAATTTTTGAATAGTTGGTTTATTTCTAATTAAATATTTTCCTGCTAAAGGATATAATAGACAAAATTCAGTAAATAAAATTTCCGATGAAATTCCATTTTCTACTTTATAAGGGAAAATACAATATGATTCAGCCAAATCACTTCTATATGGATAGAAATTTTCATTTGGTAGTAAATGGCAACAAGCTTCTAATTCTATTTCAAAACTATCTTCTAAATGTGTTTTACCAGTTAAAACACCATCTTTAATAGAAATTGGTCTAATGTGATAAGCCTCATTTTTTAGTGCTTGAATACCCACTCTAACACTAGCAAAATCCCCTAGATTTCCAAAACTAGAAAGTCTTGATTTAATAGCTATAAGTTTTGTGTCATCAAAACTCCAAGGATTTGCCCCAATACTACTAGATGGAAGTATCAAATAATCATCTGGAGAAATCTCTGGTAATTGAGTTCTTCTCAAATCTGATCCAAGTAATTCTACTTTACCTGTAAAACATTTATATGAGAAATTTTCTGAAGAAGCTCTATCCAATATTAATAAAGCTACATAAGTCATTCTGTCTCTAAAAATATCAGTCTGATCAAAGTCAATAATTGATGAAAGATATTTTTCATTAGTAATTATTTCTCTAATTTTTTTTCCATAAGTTGTTTTAAAAAACCTTTTTTGAATTATAAATCCTAATCTTCCATTTTCATTAAGCAGATTTATTGATTTTTCAATAAATGGAATTGCTAGATCAACTTTACCATTCTTTGATGATGGAAATTTTCCTTTTATGTATTTATGCATAAAGGGTAAATCAGCATTATAGTTTTTTACTTCTACATAAGGAGGATTGCCAACAATAAAATCAAAACCTCCTTTTTTGTCAAAAATTTCTTTGAAGCCATTTTCATCATTCCAATCAAAAATATTTGTCTTTATTAACTCCTCTAAATTTTCTGATAATTTAGGATATAAAATTAATATGTCTGACTCAACAAGTGAGTTACCACATTTAATATTGTTACCTATACCATTTAATATTTTTGTTCCAAAAACTCCTATTTCACTATATGATTCTCTGTAGTCGGAAGTGTCTATAATTTTTAAGGATAAAGACATTTTAGCAACTTCTACAGCTTCGGGGTCTATATCAACGCCAAAAATACAATTATCTATTATCGCTTTCTTAGCTAAAACATTCGCTATAACTTCACCTCTTTCTGTGGTGTGAAAATATTTAGAAAAATCAGGATGTGCTGTTGTTGCATAAAGTTCTAAAAAAACATCCTCTAAATAATCGTATAATATTGTTGCGAAAACACCACTACCACAGGCAATATCTAAAACTTTTACAGATAGCAAGTTTTCGATACCCGATTCAATTAATTCATTTCTATTAATTGTTCTTCTAATAATTTCTTCAACGATATATTGTGGTGTTGTAACAGCGCCATTAGTTTTTAAGTATTCGTCTTTAATTTCATCTTTAACTGTGTCATCTTCAATAACTAATTTTTTTGAAAGAAATAGTTCATAAATATCACTTAAAAGCTTTGTTGGAATTACCTCAAACTTATAAGGTGAAGGGTAATATAGGTGTTGAATTAATGTGTTAAAGACTTTATTTGAAATCTTTAACTCGTTTATAGAATTTATCCTGTCAAATAGTGGTCCATCATAGTGTTCATAAAAATCAAAGTATGAAGATTTTTTAAAAGATTCCCAAAAGCCCTGCTTTTGAAAAGAAAGCAACAATCCATCCTCTTCCATTGATCTCGCTTCACAAACTCGAATAAATAAAACTCTATTTATAATTATTTGGGTTATATAACTCAAATTGGTTGAGTTATTGCCAATGTATGATTTATTGTTATATAAAATATCAGTTGCTAAGGCCAAGCGAAATTCGGAAAGTTGAGCTGCGAACTTAACATCAGGTGTAATTCTTTGAACATGTTTATTCCCTTGTAATGTTTCAGAATATAGTTCATTTAACTTCCCATTATAAATATTATCTTTTAATAAATGATCTTCTAAAATTTGGTAATTATCAAGTAACGAATCTATTGTAAAGTACAATCTTCCTAAATTTGGATCTTGACCTTTTTCTGGTTCATAAGTACAGTCATATATTGCAAATTCTTCAAAATTTGAAATAAAAGCACATGGTGCTAATATTGACCATCCATATGATTTTATTTGAAATGCAGCATCCGAATCATTTAATAATTTTACAGTAATATCTTTTGCATCTAAAAAGGAAAGCTTTTGTTTAGCTATCTTAAAAGTATAATCAGGTCTTGTATTTTGCGAGCCAATATCTTTTACTCTTTGTTTCTCAGATTTAGATAAAACTTTTTCCTGTAATATTTGAGAAGTGTCTCTTACATCCCAATCAAATATTTCAAGTAGTTGATTTAACCATGTTCTTATAGTCTCTTCAGATGTTAAATCTAGTTTACCTATTTGTTTAAACCTATTGTATTCTTCAATGAGCCCCGTAAGTTTTTGTTTTCGTATTTCTGAACTCATTTTTTTTTAATTATCAGATTAATTTTCTTGTTTTTTAATGCTAAATATAATTTGCACTTTTAAGTCATTTGGGCAACTTTCAAAAATAGTAAATATTAACTTGTTTTATCTTGTATTTATTAGCATTTACACAAACTTTTCATACACCCCATATTCAGGCTGCTGTAAGTATTTCCCTAAGCAAGATTTTAGGAAAGTGCCCGCTGTTCTTTCGGCCATATTAAAATTCTTAGCTAATTCAATTGCTTCTCCGCGTGTAAAGCGATTAGGTAATGCATCAAAAAACAGTTTTTTATTTTGCCCAGACTTAAAAACTCCCCCTTCTTCTTGTTTCGGTAAGTTTTCGAACATAATGATACTGTGCTGCAAATAGGTTTGTATTAGCGTCAAAGCAGTTTCAAAATCAATATCAGAGCAATACACTTCTTTGTGATGATCCTTTGTTTCAAACTTTCTAATGGCCGTGAATATCATACAAAAGCGAAATAAAATGATTCCTAATCGCTTTACTACACTTTGAGCATCATCACTAACAAAAGTGCTTATTTGTACTAAATAGGAACTAAAAATAGGATTGAATCTATCCCATTGTTCCTCTGTTAACAATAAAACCATTTCGTCTCTTTCGAAGAATTCTACCATTTTAAAAACTTGATTGGATTGTGTTTTGAAATATTCCGTCAAATTAACTGGATTACCTTTTGGGGAAGGATCTAACCAAACGGCATCTGTTTTGAACACATAAAATATAAAGCGACTAAATAATCCATCTTCTGCCGAGGCAATGATATTAAAGACTTGTTTTGGTGTACCCGACAAGGCAACTGAAAGTTGCGGTTCGTTTACTTCGACAAATTCGGCATCCGTTTTACGGCTAACCGAAATTTTTTCGTGATGAAATGATTTTCTGAGCATATCAGAATAAGATCCCCAATCATTTTTAAAGGTTTGCCCTAAAGTATCGGCTTCTGTTTCGCAAATAATTCCTTTCCCTTCGTTCCAATCTAAATGCTGAATTATTTTTGCATTACTGGTATTTGCAGGAATATAAACTACTTTGAACTTTGGCTCTTGTGGCATTTCTTGATTTCCTTCTAATTTATTTTTGCTTTTTAACATTTTGTAGGCCGCCAATTTTTCTTCATATATTTTTCGAGCTTCTTGTGATGCTTCTAATATATTACTATGGTATTTATCGGCTAATGCTTTAGCAAATTTCAACGCTCCTTTTCCTGATGCGGCTGGTGCTAATATGAAAGAAAATAAACTTGGATAAACTACACTGCCACTATACAAACCAGAAACATTAGGTAAACAACCTGAAAGAATGGCTAATGCACCTGTAAGAAAAACATCTTTTTCTCTCGACTCTTTGAATGCTTTACAGCTTTCGAATAAAATAGGAGGTAGATTGTCATAAACTGATTGCGGAATTATGGGCGTACTTTTTAGATAATCTTCTTCCTCTGCTAAAGGTTTAGTAGAGGTTGTTTCTTTTATCACAATCTCTTTAGTTTGCATCTTGGCAAAGTCGGCAAACTTAGCAAAATCAGAGCTTTGGTTTTTGTAGGCACTATTGACTGTAGTTTTAATTTCTTTTTCGTCTAAATCGAAATTAGTAGTACAAAAATCTAATGCATCTTCTTCATAGATACCGAAACGATTTGCATTAGACGCAAATAGATGAATGAAATTGTTTCTGTTACCGTTAGTGTATTGTTCTTTTTTTTCGGTGAATTTTAAGCATTTGTCTAATAAAGTGTGTGTAGATTCAAATTGTGCTGTTTCTAATTTTTGCTTTATAGGAAGTTGTTTCACTTCTTCCTGAACTTCGAAAACAGTTGCGTTTTCATTTAGATGTAATTCTGGATCAGAAGAAACAAAACACAATCGGGTACTGTCTTTGCATTTTGGATCAAAATCATAGCCTGAAAGGTTTTTGTAATAAGTTGCCACTTGATTGTAAGCAATAGCGTGTTTTGTTGCATTGGAGTTGATTTTAATGAATACTTTAATTCCTTCTCCACTAGGGCTGATAAACGAAGCAAAAGTGTATTTGCATTCGTTTATCAGTGTTACCAATGTGTCGAGTTCTGTAACCGGAATGTGGTCAAAGTCTAATCCTATTATTTGGGAATAGGAGAGGAGGTTCGCTTTGGTTCTGTTTGTTCCAAAGGTTCCAGACATTGTAAACCCTATTAAACCGCTTTTGATTTTATCGGCCGTTTTTTCGTCTCCTTTGTGTAATGCGTATCGGATGGAATTGATGTCGCACAGGTATTTTTCGGATTTGATTTCCTGAAATATTTCAACGAGGTTTCTATCTTCTAACTTTGTCCCGAAGTTTTGATACACACTAACCATCAGTTTGTTGTTTGCTACTTCACTCATTTTTTCTTCGGATTATAGTTCTCGTTTAATAAGTCTTGAATGTCTGCCAAGCGGTAATATATTTTATTGCCCATTTGGGAATAACCGATATAACCAGAGTCTCGCCAAACTTGCGCAGTACGTTTGCTGATGTTCATCAATTGCAGGAATTCTTGATTGTCGAAAAAAACATCTTGAGGATCTAGGTGCTGCTTTGTTTTTACATTTAAAGCCAATTCGCTAATGCGTGAATGAATTTTATCCAGCATTTCTTCGGTGGGAGTATAGTATGGCATCCTATTTCCTTTTATTGGTTAGTAAATAGTTGGCTGCCATAGTTTCAATTTCGTCTGTTGATGATTGACGGTTCCGTTGTAACCATTCGTCTAATTCGGTACGATTGAAATATAATTTTTTCCCTTGTGGGCAGAAATGTGGAATTGATTTCTGACTGGTCAATTTGTAAAGATGTGATGCGCTAATGTCTAAATAGCTGCAGGCATCATTGAAGTTAAGTACTTCTTTCATCAAGAGGTTTTGTTCCCCGATCCTTTGCTCCAATTTTTCGAGCTTTTCTAAAATTAAGTTTTCGTTACTCATTGTGTTACGTTTTTAAGTGATTTAGCATTCATTGCTGAGAGCTAAATTCCTTTATAACACACTGGTAATTAATTGGTATGTAAGGACTTACTATGTAAACTTACTGTACTTACTGTTTTTATTTATAATTGACTCATGTTACGCAAAAATATAATAAAAATTGATAGTTTTAACACTTCAATTGTTGATAACTTTTGGCAGAAAACGATATGGAAAATTTCGCAGATTTATACAGTGATTATTTGATATG
>JAFCUE010000060.1:0-10966 GCA_051990185.1 Flavobacterium sp. DT2-2
ATTCACTTTTTTCTATTCACTTTTTTCTATTCACTTTTTTCTATTCACTTTTTTCTATTCACTATTCACCATATTTATTTTTTATATAATTCTTAAATCCAATCAAAAGCTTTTTAACCTCAATAAGTTGTTGTCCAAAAGCATCCTCATTTGTAACAAATCCTAATCGTATCGCAATTAAATATTGAGTTTCTAATTCTGAGAGTGACCCTATGGAAATATAGAGAAAATGTACCAATTCTTTATCTCCTTTACGTGCAGCTCCTTCAGCTATGTTGGACGGAATGGATACGGCTGCCCTTCTCATTTGACTCGTTAAACCATACTTCTCGGTATCTGGAAATAACTGTGTAATCTGATAGACTTTAACTACCAAATCCATACTCTTCTTCCAAACATCTAAATCTTTATGATCCATATTTTTTTTATTTAGTGAATGGTGAGTGGTTTTTAGTGAGTGGTTTTTAGTGAGTGGTGAATAGTTGTGGCGAATAGTGAACAACTAATATCTTGTACTTATTCACTATTCACTTCTCACAATTCACTTCTCACTCTTCACTTCTCACTATTCACTTCTCACTATTCACTTCTCACTCTTCACTTCTCACTTCTCACTCTTAAACCGTATCTATAAAACTCTTCTCCGTCTTATTAAAAATCAGCACACCCACAAAAAACACCACTACCGTTACCACAAAAGTATAACCCAATCCCCAAATGGAAATGTGCCCTACATTCAACAACATACAGCGTGCAGTTTCAATTATATAGGCCAGTGGATTATAATGCACGAGCCACGCGTAATTTGGTATTTTTTCTTCAATTAACGATAAAGGATACATTACCGCCGAAACGTACATTAATAGCTGCACTCCAAAACTTATCAAATAACTAAAATCCCGATATTTGGTCACTAAAGAAGAAATAAACATTCCTGATCCCAGGCCTAAAACACCCATTAAAATGATCAGTAAAGGAAAAAAGACGACCGAAGGGCTTAAGCTCACAGCTGCACCTTGCACGTAATAAAAAATATAAAAAACGATAAAAATAAAAAACTGAATTCCGAATTTAATTAAATTGGAGATTACAATTGAGATAGGCACAATCAATCTAGGGAAATAAACCTTTCCAAAAATCCCTGCATTAGCGCCAAAGGTATTTGAGGTTCCAGTAAGACAAGCCGTGAAATAATTCCAGACCGTAATTCCTGCAAGATTAAACAAAAAAGGAGGAACAGTTCCAGTATCTATTCCTGCTAAATTATTAAAAATAATAGTGAATGTAACTGAAGTGAACAAGGGTTGAATTAAATACCATAGCGGACCTAAAACTGTTTGTTTGTACACTGTTACCACATCCCGCTTTACAAAAAGCAATAGCAAATCACGGTATTGCCAAACCTCTTTTAGATTTAAAGAGAAAAAATTGTTTTTAGGTGTTATTTCAAACAGCCATTCCGTATTTGTGGGTTTTGTTGTATTCATTAAATAAGCCAAAAAAAGGCATCTGAGTATTTTTATAATTTAAACATCATTAAATGGTATTTGGTACCAACGCTTCGCCCTCTTAACCCCCAGAGGAGTAAGAGAACCACACCAAATATAATAATTAAAAGATAAAAACTGCTTTTACAAAAATCCTTTTTTAACAGCTGCTAAAAATAGATTAAAACTAATACTAAACACATCACTTCCTTTTTATTTACAAGGTATCACGAACATAAAAAATAGTGATAACTAAAATCCAATAATTAGTTATTTAATGGTTTGAAGTGTAAAAAAACAAAATTATAAAATTTTTAAGTTAACATTTTTTATGCTTAAAAGCATAAAAAAACACCAACTTAAAAAAAAACGATCCGCACATAAGCCAACGTACAACATTTTGTCTATTGCCATTATGGACAAAAAAATTCATTAATTTTAATACAATACAGCAAATAAAAAAACAAACCTTTTGATTAACTTTGCACTATGTTTACATTTTTTAAATCAAAACCAATACTCAAAGATCTAATTCCAGAAGATCATATTGACATTCACTCTCATTTGTTACCCGGTATCGATGACGGAGCCAAAACTTTTGACGACACACTGAGACTAACCAGAGCATTACAAAAAATTGGAGTTTCAGAATTCATTACCACCCCACATATTATTCAACATGTTTGGGACAACACGCACGAACAAATTATAGAGAATCAATCGATTACTGTCTCTGCATTAGAGAAAAATACTATTACGGTGCCGTTTCATGCTGCAGCCGAATATTTGATGGATGATCAATTTGTACAGCTGTTTCAATCCCGTAACTTATTGACGCTAAAAGACAATTACGTTTTAGTCGAAATGTCATACATAAACCCGCCCATTCAGTTGTATACCATACTTTTTGATCTACAGGTAGCAGGCTACATTCCCGTTCTAGCGCACCCAGAGCGGTATTTATTTTACCATAATAACTTTAATGAATACCACAAGCTGAAACGGGCTGGCTGTTTATTTCAACTGAATTTACTTGCTGTAGTTGGCTATTATGGTGCTGGAATTGCTAAGGTCGCTGAGGAACTACTCCAAAAAGGCATGTACAGCTATGTAGGCTCAGACGTACACCATGACAAGCATATTGAGGCCTTCAGTCAAAAAATAAGTCTGAAAGACACTACCCCACTTCAAGAAATCATTGCCAATAATCAATTTTTCAAAAAGCGATAATATTCTTTCTAAACAAAAAAAGACCCAAAGCGTATACTTTGGGTCTTTTTTAATCTTTAAATCGGCATGCTACTTGTCTAACAGTTCAAAAGTGGAATTCATACTTTTAAATTCTGGTACGATCTGCTTCATTTTTGCTACAATTTGATCGTCGTCAAAGTGATTAGCGATACGGATTAGGGCTTCAATATCAGCATTCAAACTATCAAAATCATCTACTATTTCTTCAGCAATCATAATTTTTTCGTGATAAGTTGGAAGTGTTTTAGAGGTATCATTCAGTAACTCTTCATACAATTTCTCTCCCGGACGCAAGCCAACAATTTGTATTTTAATATCCCTTTCAGGTACAAATCCGGCCAACTTGATCATTTTCCGGGCTAAATCCACAATTTTCACTGGCTTACCCATATCAAAAATATAAATTTCTCCTCCATTACCCATAGCGCCAGCTTCTAAAACCAATTGACAGGCCTCGGGGATGGTCATAAAATACCGAATAATATCGGGATGTGTAATCGTTATAGGTCCACCATTTGCAATTTGTTTGGTAAACAAGGGAACAACAGAACCATTGGATCCTAAAACGTTTCCAAAACGAGTCGTAATAAATTTAGTGTTGTTTTTTTCGACCGTGCTTTTATTTTTAAATTGCAAAGATTGCACGTATTTTTCGGCAATTCTTTTACTGGCACCCATTACATTACTAGGATTTACTGCCTTATCGGTAGATACCATCACAAATTTTTTGACTTTGTGCTGGCAGGATAAATCAGCCAAAATTTTAGTACCTTCAATATTGGTCAAAATAGCTTGAGATGGATTTTCTTCCATCAGCGGCACATGCTTGTATGCGGCTGCATGAAAAACAACTTGAGGCTCATATTTTTGAAAAACATTTTGCATGGCTTCCTTATTACGAACATCACCAATTACGGCAAACATTTTCGAATCAGACTCTAGTCCATTCATCTCTAGACACATATGGTGTAATGGAGTTTCGGATTGATCTAAAATAACAACCACTTTCGGATTAAAACCCAATACTTGCCGTACTATTTCACTACCAATAGAACCTGCAGCACCAGTAATTAAAACCGTTTTATCTTTTAATTGCTTGGAGATGGATTTGTTGTCTAATACAATTGGTTTGCGTTCTAGCAAATCTTCAATTTGAATGCTCTTTACTTTTTGAGAAATCTCTTTTTGATTTTCCCAGTCAGAAATTAACGGTACCGTGAATACATTATAATTAAATTCTAAACATTGATCCACGATAATTAATTGCTCCTCTTTAGACAAACTTTTATCAGCAATGATTATCGCTTGGGCGTTTACAGAACGCATTAAAGGAGGTATTTTTTTCTTTTTAACCAATATGGGCAAATCCAGCATTCGCTTCGTTGCATTTTGATTGTTTTTATCTACAAAACCAACAATTTTAAATCGGGATGGCGTTTCAAATTTTAAAGCATTTGCAACAGATATGGCATTCGCATCGGTCCCATAAATAATAGTTCTGATTAATTTGTTCGTTCCTTGTTCTGAAAAGTACATCTCAAAAGTTTGCTTGATAATTACGCGATACAAAAACAAGCCACAGAAGGAAAGAACGATATTAATAAAAAAAGCGGTATTTAAAAATGCTTTCTCGCCCTGCAAAAATTCATAGATATAATTAAAAAAGAGAAACAATACTAAAACAGACATTTGAGAGAACAAAAGCTTAACTGCATCAATATAAGAGGAGTGCCTGATGATTCCCGAATACGTTCTGAATAACCAGAAAAAGAAGATGTTGACACAAAATAAACTGATAATAAAACTAAAATTATAAGGTGTAATTACATAATCTAATCCAGTTCCTTTGAAAATAAGAATCGTAAAAAAAAACGATACTACCAAGACTGAAACATCCATCATTACAATGATCCATCTTGGCAAATAACGTAAATTATGAATGTTGAATTTCAAATTTTCTCTTGAAAAAAAATTTGGTTTTCCCGATGGTGAATCTATATTTTTAGTCGTACTCAAAATAGCTTAATGTATAAGATTACTTATTTTACTTCTGCAAAAATAACAATTAATAAATAGTTTTTCAAACAAATTGAAAGAACTGTAAAATCCTTTAAAAAAACTAAACCACTATGCACTTGAAGTCCATAAATTTGTTTTGGCAGACTTAAATTCTGCAAGGTTAAAGCTTTTTACTTTGCCACAGATTAAAAAGATTCACACAGATTAATCAGTACTAATTCATTTAATCTGTGGCCAAACATTTTTTAGAAGTTAAAGCCAAATGCACTACATTACATAGTTTTAACTATTTTTTGAACCACTAAAAAGTACTGCAATCAACTACGCCATAAACCGTTTTTGGGCTTATTGATGATATGCCGGGTATCGGGTGTTTTAAACAAAAAGGGGACTACCAATTTATACCATTACTATCATGTTGTATACTATCCTATTCTGATGCCAAAATAATAATAATAATAATAATAATAATAATACTAATTTTGAGTGCTCCTACCCATTCACTTCTCACTTCTCACTTCTCACTTCTCACTTCTCACTTCTCACTTCTCACTTCTCACTTCTCACTTCTCACTTCTCACTTCTCACTTCTTACTTTTCACTTCTCACTTCTCACTTTTCACTTCTCACTTCTCACTTCTCACTTCTCACTTCTCACTTCTCACTTCTCACTTCTCACTTCTCACTTCTCACTTCTCACTTCTTACTTTTCACTTCTCACTTCTCACTTCTCACTTCTCACTTCTCACTTCTCACTTCCCACTTCCCACTTTTCACTTCTCACTTCTCACTTCTCACTTCTCACTTCTCACTTCTTACTTCTTACTTCTTACTTCTCACTTCTCACTTCTCACTTCTCACTTCTCACTTCTCACTTTTCACTTTTCACTTCTCACTTCTCACTTCTCACTTCTCACTTCCCACTTCTTACTTCTCACTTCTTACTTCTCACTTCTCACTTCTCACTTCCCACTTCTCACTTTAAACCTTTTACTTCAACAAGCCCAAAAGATATTCTCCATAACCCGATTTTTTTAAAGGCGTGGCTAATGCAGCAAGTACTTCATCTGAAATAAAACCTTGTCGCCAGGCAATTTCTTCAATGCAACCTATTTTCAATCCTTGGCGCTCTTCAATAACCTGAACAAATTGTCCAGCTTGCATCAAACTATTAAACGTTCCAGTATCTAACCAAGCCGTTCCTCGGCTTAAAATCCCAACCTTCAGAGCTCCTTTGTCCAAATATACTTTGTTAACATCTGTTATTTCATATTCGCCACGCGCACTGGGCTTGATGTTTTTTGCAATTTCCACTACCGAGTTATCATAAAAGTACAAACCGGGTACTGCATAATTGGACTTAGGCTCCAATGGTTTTTCCTCAATAGAAAGGGCCTTAAAATTAGCATCAAACTCTACTACCCCATAGCGCTCGGGATCCGACACGTGGTAGGCAAATACAACACCACCTTGCGGATTGGTATTCGATCGCAACAACTCATCCATATTGGCACCAAAGAAAATATTATCTCCTAAAACCAATGCAACACTATCATCGCCAATAAAATCTTCTCCAATCACAAAAGCTTGAGCCAATCCATTAGGGATAGCCTGCTCAGCATAGCTGAACGTACAGCCAATAGCTGCTCCATCGCCCAACAGTTTTTTGAAATTAGGCAAATCGTGAGGAGTCGAAATAATTAATATTTCATGAATTCCCGCCATCATCAAAGTGGATAATGGATAATAAATCATGGGCTTGTCATACACCGGCATCATTTGCTTACTCATCGCCAAAGTCAGTGGATGCAAACGCGTTCCTGAACCTCCTGCTAATATTATTCCTTTCATAGTTTTTTTATTTTTTTGCCGCAAAGGCACTAAATTTTACCGGTATAATTTTTAATCTAAAATAATTTATTTTTTTTAACTAATACCTTACAAAGGAAGTGTTTTCTATAGTTAAATCTAAGTCATATAAAAAAATGGACCACTGACAACTGAACACTGATCACTGACCACTTAACACTGACAACTGAACACTGACAACTGAACACTGATCACTGACCACTGAACACTGACCACTGATCACTGACCACTAATTATACTGTTTCTCGTAATACAAAGCATACTCCCCCGAAGTAATATTATTCAACCACGTTTGATTTTCTAAATACCAATTTACGGTCTTTTCCAACCCTTGCTCAAAAGTAACCGAGGGCTTCCACCCCAACTCTTTATTAATCTTGCTAGCATCAATCGCATAGCGCAAATCATGCCCCGGACGATCTTTAACATAAGTGATTAATTGTTCTGAGGTTCCCACTGCTCTGCCTAATTTTTCATCCATGATTTTGCATAGCAATTGCACCAAATCGATATTTTGCCATTCGTTAAAACCCCCAATATTATACGTATCGTGGTTTTTTCCTTCGTGAAAAACCAAATCAATGGCAACGGCATGATCTTCTACAAATAACCAATCTCGGGTATATTTCCCATCCCCATAAACGGGTAAAGGTTTATTTTGAATAATATTATTAATAAACAACGGAATCAATTTTTCTGGAAAGTGAAAAGGTCCGTAGTTATTAGAGCAGTTTGTCAACACATACGGCAAACCATAGGTTTCGCCATAGGCACGCACAAAATGATCTGAACTTGCTTTCGAGGCAGAATACGGAGAGTTTGGATCGTATGCCGTAGTCTCTGTAAACAATCCTTCGGCACCTAAACTTCCATACACTTCATCGGTACTGATGTGATAAAATCGCTTGCCTTCCATACTATCTTTCCAAATGGTTTTGGCTGCATTCAACAAATTCATCGTACCAATGACGTTCGTTTTCACAAAAGCCAACGGATCTGTGATGGAACGATCTACATGAGATTCTGCGGCCAAATGCAATACACCATCAAATTGATGCTTTATAAACAACGCATCTATAAAATCGGCGTCCACTATATCGCCTTTTACAAAGGTGTAATTAGGCGCTTTTTCGATATCAACAATATTTTCCAGATTCCCAGCATACGTCAGCGCATCCAAATTAAAAATCTGATACTGCGGATACTTTTTTACAAAAAGACGTACGACATGGGACCCAATAAAACCGGCCCCACCGGTGATTAGTATTTTTTTCATTTTACTTTTATATATTTTAATTAGTTGTAAAAACCCCTAACTATTTTTGTTTATTCTTTAGTGGCTACAATAGAAAACTCTCTATTTTCGGTTTTCTTTACGGTTCAGGTAAAACGAAAAATTGCAAGCCCTAACCGAAATACCCACAACACCAATAAACGTCGATTTAAATACGCTTCACATCGCCCTTATAGTTTTATCCCAAAAAAATCACGGTAAGGATTTAAGCGTTGGCCGAAGGGAGTAACCCCAATTCGAGTGTGAAACACGAGCGGCTGGGGTTGCGATAGGAAAATACGTCCGATGATTTTTGGGATAAAACTATTCAGGCTTGATTTTTTTGTTTCTTTTTTGATCAAGCAAAAAAGAAAATTAGTAACCCCTACTTTTTTACTTTAAATAAAACGTCATTGGCAGCATCTATTAGTGAAATTCGTTTTAATTCGCTTCAATTCCTAACAATTCGTAGTTCCATACATTTCCGTAAACTAGATAAATAATCCGGAACCTCAACCCCATAAACCCTCTTAATCTTGCCCTTATCCAATAAAGAAAACTGAGGACGCTTTGCAGGAGTTGGATAATTAGAAGCGGGAATTCCACTAATTTCACAATCAAAACCACCAATTCCTTTTATCGCCAAAGCAAATTCGTACCAACTAATTTCCCCCTCATTAGAAAAATGATATATTCCTGGCTGCCAACTGGCGTGACTTATAATCGTCACAATCGCTTGTGCCAAATCGGCTGCATACGTAGGAGAACCTATTTGATCGTTGACAACAGTAAGACTATCCCGTTCTTGCATCAGCTTCGACATCGTTTTGACAAAATTACTACCAAAACTAGAATAAACCCAAGAAGTCCTGATAATAATTGAATTTGGATTTTCTTGTACACAAGCCTTTTCACCAGCTAATTTGGTCACACCATAAACATTGATAGGATTTGTTGCAGCAGTCTCCGTCAATGCAATGGCTGCAGTGCCGTCAAAAACATAATCTGTAGAAACATGCAGCAGTTTACAGTTGTTGTTCTGACTCCATTTTGCCAGCACTGCAACAGCTTGATGGTTCAAAATATCCGACAACTCCAATTCTGTTTCTGCACGATCAACAGCCGTATGTGCAGCGCAATTAATAATAAATTGTGGATTAATTCTGGTGATTTTTGACGCTAAATGATCTAAATCACATAAATCCAATTCCTCCCTATCCGTAAAAATCCATTCAAACTGACTGTAGTCTTTTGACAACACCTGTAATTCAGAACCCAATTGTCCTTTGGCACCAGTAACTAGTATTTTATTCATTTATCTTTTTAATCTTTTCATTTTTCAAGCTTCACTTCTAAACTTCTCACTCCTAACTTCTCACCACTCACGTATTAATACAAAAATCCAAACAACCATAAGGGTATTTTGTTCTGAAAACCATACTCAATATCGTCGGCTGCGATGAAGGCGTTTTCAATACCTTCAATTTGTTTTCTGGATTTATCTTTTCCGCCTATTTCGAAAACGTACTTCTCATTTATCAAAAAATCACCTTTGTCAGAATACATTATTTTATGAGTATACCCGAGCTGATTTGCGAAAAATGTTTCTCTTATGTTCCCAGTATTAGCAGCCCTCGAAGTTAAAGCATACATCAAATTTGAGTTTTCCAAATACACTTTAAGCGGTTTCTGTAGTTTACTAATACCACCCGACTCTTTAAACAAGTTGATAGTAAGACCAATTTCAGCCAAATAATGAAAATACAGAAGCAAAGTACTTCTGGCAATTCCAATTTTTTCACTCAATTTACTCACATTAGGGATAAAAGGTACTGATTCGGAAATAATAAGCAATAATTGCTTTATTTTATGAACATAAGCCAAATCCAAACCTCGCAACAAAGGCAACTCAATTTCAAGCATCATATTAATAACGGCTTCCAAACGAGGTACGTACAAATCTAATTCTTCTTTATAAAAAGGATAGTACCCTTGCTTGAGATACCTATCAAAATAGTACAAAGGTTTTACCTTGGCATTAATCAAAGTCGCTTCTTTTGCATGATTACTCAAAATAGACTCCAAAGTCAATGCATCAAAATGTTGTCCAGTTTCAATACTAAGATATTCTCGAAACGAAAGCCCTTGCATGGTATAAGTAATAGCCCTGCGACTCAAATCAGCTCTAGCGTTCACTATTTGCAACAAAGAAGACCCTGTAAACACGACTTTTAGCATCGGGTAATCGTCATAGATATTTTTCAACTCCTGCGACCAGTTGTCATATCTATGTACCTCATCTAAGAAAAGATACTCCCCTCCTTTTTTTACAAAATCATCCGCTAAATCGACCAGTGTGTTATTGCTAAACCAAATGGAATCCAAAGACACATACAAGGTCTTATCTAACACCTTCGTCAGATTCATTTTAATATGCTGCAAGAGCATTGTTGTTTTCCCAACACCTCTTGCCCCTTTGACTCCTATTAATCTTGCGTTCCAATTAATATCACTCCCTAAACTCCTTACGAAATCCGTTGAAGTAAGACTTAATTTAAAACGAAATTTCTCAACTAACTCTTCCATATTGCTTTGTTCACAATACAAAAATACTCGTTTTTGTTCGATAGACAATACAAAATAATAAGTTATTGTTCATTACGTCTAACAACAATATTTCATTTAGCGCATTATACAAAATAAAACCATACATATTGCGCAACACTATTGTATCTGATCAATCCAAAACTAAAAAAAGCACTTATTCATGAACATCAAAAAAACAATAACAACCCATGAATATTTTTTTGTTTTTTTTTAATCACAACAAATCGAAAATTCAAACACCCGAGCGAAGTAAACACCTCTTATAATAAAAGTTAAGTGATCTTAAAAAAACGTTCTTCAATAAAAATAACACCAATAAACGATCATCTAAAAACTCCTCCCCCCGCCCTTAAATAAAAAGCATAAAAAACAACGACAAAGTAAAGTGGCAGTAGTCCGCGAGTTGAGGACGAAGGACGAACGGCTCGGGCTGCGGAACGGCACTTTGAGGTAGTTTTTA
>JAFCUE010000061.1:0-10136 GCA_051990185.1 Flavobacterium sp. DT2-2
TTATCTTTTTTAAAACCCATGGAGATTTAACTCCCAACAAAACTCCTAATCCGTCTAATTCCATACCCTAAAATTAAGTGAATTTTTGACTTTCCACTAATTTAGGCGAAGAACCAAATAACTTGTCAAAAAATTACCTCCGTGCTTTCATAAAAAGGAATAAAAAAATGTTGTATTTTTTCATTTGCAATCGAATTTAAATTCTTTGTAAAATTATTATTTTTATTGCTTGTTATTTTCTTCACCCGTTATTGTTAAGTTAATATTAATCTTGAACGTAACATTAAGTAAATTTTAAATAAAAACTTGATTAACAACTGTTACATTTACGCTAAAAAAAATATGAAGCTTTTTAAGATAACCGCGCCTTTCAATTATTTACTATTGTTATTTGTCAGTATTAGTTTTATCGTTCGGTTCATTTTATTTTTTCATCCCATTACGCAAACCTCATTTACTGTCACCGAAACTTTTTCAATATTCATTTTGGGATTACTTTCAGACGTATTAATTTTTGTGCTATTAAGTTCATTTTTATGGCTTTATCTTTTGTTTATTTCAAATGCAAAGTACTATTCCCCATATGGATATGTAATTCTAGGGCTCTTTGTCGCACTACTTTGCTATGTAGCTTTTGGTAATACTATTTTAAACGAGTATGGAAGCGCGTTACCAAAAATTGCAATTAGTTTTCTTTCTATCAAAACAATCCTTTTCGGTCTTTTGCTTTTTCTTCCAAAATACCGTCATACCATACGATTTTGGTTGTTCTCTTTTGTGATACTTTTGTACGTTCTACTTATTTTACAAAATGGAATCAGTGAATACTTCTTTTGGAATGAATTTGGCGTTCGCTACAATTTTATAGCTGTCAATTACTTAATTTATACCAACGAGGTAATTGGAAATATAATGGAATCATATCCTGTAATTCCATTGTTTTCAGTTTTGTTTGCATTAGCTGGCTTCATTACCTATTTCATTGTCCGAAAATCAAAAAACTATATTGAAAACATCCCCACTTTTATACAAAAAATTAAAATATCAGGAATCTATCTTTTGCTTTTTGGTCTCGCATTGCTTGCTTTGCCTTATTTATCCGCAAAAGAAAACTCGCGAAATGTATTTGCCAATGAATTACAAGCCAATGGTATTTATAAATTCTACTTTGCGTTTGTTCATAGCGAATTAGACTATTTTAAATTTTATAAAACGATGCCTAATGCCGAAGCTTTTGCTCAGTTAAAGCGACAAATTCCAAATATTACAGACAATAGCTCTTTACGAGACATACAAAATGTAGCTGTTGAACAACATAAAAATGTTGTTTTAATCACGATTGAAAGTTATAGTGCTGAATTTATGAAAATGTATGGTAATCAAAATGGTATTACTCCATTTTTAGATAGTTTGGCTACAAAAAGTTTGGTTTTTACTAATCTTTATGCTGCAGGAAACAGAACAGTCAGAGGTCTTGAAGCCGTAACCTTGTGCTTTCCTCCTACTGCAGGCGAAAGTGTTGTGAAACGTGAAGACAATAAAAATAAATTTTCAACAGGGAGCATTTTCAAGCAAAAGGGATATGCCGTTAAATTCATGTACGGAGGTGATGCTTTTTTTGATAATATGGAAGATTTTTTCAAAGGCAATGGCTATGAGATTGTAGATAAAAAAACATTTGAACCTAATGAAATTACGTTTGCCAACATTTGGGGAGTTTGTGACGAAGATATGTATCACAAAGCGATCAAAATAATGAATCAAGAAGCAAAAACAGGTCAACCGTTTTTCAATCACATTATGACCGTGAGTAATCATAGGCCATTTACGTATCCTAATGGGAAGATAGATATTCCTGGCGATGCTAAATCTCGTGATGGTGGTGTTAAATATACTGATTATGCCATGAAAAAATTCTTTGCAATGGCGCAAAAACAGCCTTGGTATGCTAACACCGTTTTTGTAATTGTAGCAGATCATTGTGCTTCAAGTGCAGGAAAAACAGAATTACCAGTTGATAAATATCGAATTCCAGCTATGATTTACAGCCCTGGTTTTATTGCACCAGTTCAATACACTAATCTAATGTCTCAAATTGATGTTATGCCAACACTTTTTGGTTTGCTAAATTTTGATTACCAAAGTAAATTTTATGGACAAGATGTCCTAAAACCTGACTATAAACCAAGAGCTTTGATTGCTACCTATCAAGATTTAGGCTTAATAAAAGATAACGTTCTAACCATTATTTCACCAAAACAGAAGTTTAAACAATTTCAGTTGCGTTTAAAAACAGATCAAAAAGTGGCTCCAATTTTTCAAATTTATTACGATCAACTCCCACTAACAAAAGAACGGACTGATCTAGTGAAAGAAACAATTTCCTACTACCAATCAGCATCAGATATGCTTAAGAATAAAAAATATCAAAAAATAAATTAGCACAAAAAAAGCGGGTGAAACATAAATTTCATCCGCTTTTTTAAATTAATATATCTTTATTCTTTATCGCTTGTTAGTCCAAAAAGATCACCATTTAAGTATGTCTTCATATCTTTTTTTAGAAGTTTGCTGTTTCTTTTAGTTAATTCTGGAGTATCTAAACCACTCAAATCAGGTTTACCAGCGTTAACCCAAGCAGTGTACCAAAAACTTGCCGTAACGGTTATAGCTTTTCTCATCTGTTGCTGTACCATTCCATTCATGTCAGCATGCAATTGTTTAGCATATTCATCAGAATACATGGTTCCTCCATATTTATTTTTTACAATTTCACCAGCAGCATCAGTAACAAAAATTTTGTTCTCAGGTGTAGCTGTCCTTAATTTTTTGTCAATCGCTAGTAATGGCTCTACTAAACTGTGTGTGTCAAAAATCATATCCCAAGTTGCTTTTTCAACATTCTCTAAATAAACACCTTGAGGAACGTTGAACTTGTAATCCTTTGCAAACAACTCTGGCAAACGACTTTCCCACAAAGAGTGAATTCCTTTTTGGTTTGTATTTTGACCGTCATGATTGTCAGAAGTATGTAAAGGCATGTGACCATCTGCAATGTAATGACCTAAATCTCCCGCAATGAATAGTATTTCGTTTTTTCTTTTATCCTTGAAAGCTTTAGTTAGTTTAGCCATCAAATCTTGAATATGCCAAGGCAATATTCCATTTTTAGTCAAAAACTTCTCGTCGTATTTTAACTTTGCTTCTTCCATTGTTTTAGGAAAAGTTTCTACAGTACCAAAATTTTCCATGTCAAAATAATGACGTGGCGGTTCTGCTTTATCATTGATTACATTCCTTCTCAAATCAGGAACGGTAGATTCTTGCGTGATAAAATCTATGTGATTGTAAAAAAAGGTTTGCAATGGTTTTGGTAATGCCATTACCGCCGCTCTATTGATTCGTTCATGACCAATAACACCCCATGATAAAAGAAGAAAGGCAATACCAAATGCGGATAAAGCAATAAAAGTAGGTCTAATTTTAAAATTTTTCATTAAATTTATTTTTTTGAGCTACAAATATATTTCATTAAATCGTTATTAGAAAAAATTGGCTTTAAGATTCTGTTAATTAAAAAAGAAAACTCACAAATATGTTTCGACATCAAGGAAAAAACAGAACTTTTATTCACAATCTTCGTTTAGCCACTTTATTATCTTTTGTTGCCGGTATAGTAAATGTCACAGGCGTTTTATCGGTACAAACATTGACAACTAATGTTACGGGACATTTCGCCTATTTTGCCGAAGAAATTATGAAGCGCAATTACGCTGCCGCTATCACCTTTTTTGTATTTATTATCTTCTTTTTGTTTGGTGCCTTCACTTCAAATTTTTTAGCAGAATTTATTTCGAGAAAACATCCCAATTTATCTCATGTGATTCCTATTTCGCTTGAAATGATTGTTTTGATTGGTGTTGGGATTTTCGGTGCACAATCATCATTGTCCAGCACAGAAGGAAAATGGATTGCTTTTGCAATGCTTTTTGCGATGGGAATACAAAACTCTTTAGTAACAAAAATTTCTCAATCTACTGTTAGAACAACCCATTTAACGGGACTTTTTACTGATTTGGGAATAGAACTGTCGCAATTGTTCTTTTATAAAAAATCTGAAGAAAACAAAAAATTAAAAACCAGTATTTACCTTCGATTATCGATTATTATTTTCTTTTTTGTAGGCTGTATTTCGGGTAGTTTTCTTTATAATTTAATGGAAATGAAAACGCTTTTTGTGGCTGCAACCTTTTTGTTGTTTGCGCTTTTGTATGATTATATCCGAGTGCAATTTCATGTGATCAAACGAAAAACCTTCCTTCACAAAACTATTTTAGATAAATAATCGAAATCAAAGTTGCAATTGCAATGAATGTCCAAAGTAAAACGCCCTGAGCGAGCGGTTTTAATCCTACTGATTTCAACACATTCCTATTTAGTCCGGCACCTATCAGAAACATAGTTATTGTCAAACCTATCTTGGACACGGAAACCAAATGTGGACCAATAATCTCCATTTTTGGCAAATAGGTATTGGCAATCACCGCCAAAATAAACCATCCTATAAAATAAGGAATTTTTAATTTTCCAGATTTATTATTGAAAATAAATGCCGTAATCAATGCTACAGGGATAATCCACAAGGCACGGGCTAATTTTACCGTCGTGGCTATGTGCAAGGCTTCGGGGCCAAATCTACTCGCTGCTCCAATCACAGAACTCGTGTCATGAATAGCAATGGCACACCATAGTCCAAACTCTTTTTGAGTTAAATCCAACCAATGACCCACCGCCGGAAATAAAAAAAGCGCTACCGAATTCAGAATAAATATGACTCCCAAAGCTACTGAGGTTTGTTTTTCATTCGATTTGATTACGGGAGCAATAGCTGCGATTGCACTTCCCCCGCAAATGGCAGTTCCACAAGAAATCAAGTGGGAAATTTTCTTTTCAATGTTCAAACATTTGCCTATAAAAGTTCCTAAAATTAAAGTACTCAAAATAGAACCAATTGTAAATAAAAACCCATCTTTTCCAACAGATATAGCATTATTTACATTCATTCCAAAACCCAGTCCAACAACTGATATTTGCAATAAAATATTCGTTGCCTTATTATTGAGATGCAAATAAGGATGCCCAAAAAAATACGCGACAATAAGTCCTAATAGTAAAGCAATGGGCGTAGATACAAAAGTTGATGTACATAACAAAAACAAAATCCCAAAAATGAATTGCTGTGATTTGAAGTTTACTCTAAAAAAAGTAAATGATTCTTCTTGAATTACTTTTTGATGCTTTTCCAATGTAAAGTTCTTGAATTAGTACAGTACAAAGTTCATCAGAAAAATCTATTTAAGCAAATCGCAAATTATAATCCGTTATAACTTTAAGTTATAATAATTAGAAATGTTCTGGATAAACAAATCTGACAATGAATCTGTTTTTCCTTGTAAAGTTATGATATAAAAAAAACGTTCTATGGTCAAGTCTTTAATGTCTAATATTCCCAATTCATTATTTTTAAGTTCTTTTTGTATGGCATGACTGGATATAAAAGCCACACAATCAGAGTTAATCAAATACGATTTTATACTTTCTGTACTTCCTAGTTGCATCTCAATCTGTAGTTCAGATACTTTAATATTAAATGGTTTTAATGCAAATTCAATAACTTCAAGTGTTCCCGAGCCTTGTTCTCGCATTAAAAAACGCATCTTTTTAAGATCTTCCTGAGTCACTTCATCACGGGCGACTAATGGATTGGAACTCTTACATACTAAAACTAATTCGTCTTTTAAAAGCTCGGTATATTTAATAGATTTATTTTTAGATTGCCCTTCAACAATTCCTATTTCAATTTCTTGTTTTAGTAAAGCGTTTTCAATTTGTTCCGTATTTCCGTTTAATAAACTCACTTTTATATCTTGTAGTTTTTGATGAAAACGGGCTAAAAGTGGCGGAATTATATACTGAGAGATAGTGGTACTAGCACCTATTCGCAACAAACCAGAACGTTGATTGATTAAGGTACTCATATCAAAATCGATTTCACGATACACTTCAAAAATATTTTTGGTGTGTTTCAATAATACTTCTCCAGCAACTGTCAATGTAATTTTAGAACCGTTTCTATTAAACAACTTGATTTTATAGTATTCTTCTAATTCCTGAATGTGCTTTGAAACTGCGGGCTGTGTTATAAATAATTCGTTAGACGCTTTTGTAAAGCTCAATCGATTGGCAACGGTATAAAATACTTTTAGTCTAAAGTCCATTTTGTATTGTATTAAAGTAAACCGTTGTATTTTCGAACAAACCACTCGGTAGCCAGAACAATCAAAATTAGAATCAATAACCAAATCCAATCAATCAAAGGCGTTTTAGTTATTACATTTTTCTGTATCGCTTTGTAATCCTCATTTTCTAAAAGCGATTTTATCAGCGCATCAACCTGCTTTGGAAAATAAATTTTTCCTTGTGTTTGCATAGCTAATTGGGTCAATTTCTCTACATCTGGATTGACGAATTGCTTTTCGATATCAAAAGCTAGGATTTCAAAACTACTGGAATAAGCAGTTTTCGAATTTAATTCTTTTACTGTAAAAGCGTAAGAACCAGCTTTAAGTCCGTCAAGATTTACTTTATACGCATTATTCCCTTTTAATAAATCATAATTTTTAGTTTGCTTGGTTTTAATATTGGTTACTGCAATAGTCAAACGTGCTTTTTCATCAAACTCATAATTTTTATTAAAATATTGCGCAGTTATTTCAATAGCTTCCCCCGAATTGTAAAAGCTTTCATGTTCCACTACTAGCGATTTTTTAGTAGTTTTCGAAGCCAGAAACTGAATAATCTTATCCATGAAAACATCATATTTCTCAAAAGATTGATTATTTATGTGGGTTTGCAATCTCCATTTCCAACTGTTTTCCCCAAAAAGATACGCATTTCGCTTGCCTTGATTTTCTGCAAAAGCCAATAATGGCATGTTCGTATCGATATTTCTAATTTTAGACGAAAGCAAAATTGTAATAGAACCTTTTGTAGTAATCGTTCCAAAAGCATTTTGTAAAGGAGGTAGATTTTCAAACCCAATATTATCAATCGCAAACAAATTAAACTGTCCATTAAATACAGACAAATAATCTTCTTTTTGTCCACTCATTTTAAAGTTTAAATCATCTTGCTGTTGGTTCAAAAAATTAAAATCAGTATTGTTTCCAGTAATAATAAAGGTATTGATTCCAGCACTTTTATTTGTATCAAAAATAGTTTTAAATTCAGTTGTTGGCTGGTATAAAATAACGACATTGTAATCTTGTAATGATTTGATTTTATTTGGTTTAATAATCATTACTTTACGCTGTACATTAGATTCAATAGCTCTTTTTAATGCCCCTAAATCTGGATGATTGATAGCTGAAATAATAGCAATATTAGTCTTCTGGTCTAATACTTCAACAGCGAAATTTTTGGTGTTATTATAGGTGTTTTTTTCTTTTACTTTGGATGAAATAGTAGCTTTAAAAACCTGCAATCCTATTTTATTAGCCGGTAAAACTACCTGTACAGTTGCCGTTTTTTTTGATGGTGAAAAGGCAATGGATTGTTTGCTTAAAACCGAATTCCCCTGAGATATTATGAAATCAGCCGTTATGCTTTTAGTTCCCGAATAGTGTAAAAAGGCTTCCACCGGGAATTTATTCTTGTAAAAAGCGTATTTGTTTACATTGAGCTGATTGATTTTTAAATCAAAAAAAGTAGTTGTATCGCCTACAATTAAAGGATATACTTTATTTATTGCATCAAAACTGTATACATAATCATTTCCCGAAGTTTGATTCCCATCTGAAATTAAAACTGTTGGATAACTCGTATTCTTGTAGATACTTTTTAAATTTTTGGCAACAAGATCTATATTGGTTTGAGTTCCTTTAAAATTAAATTTTTCTGCGGGTTCAAAATCATCAGAGAATTGATACGTTTGCACGTCAAATTTCTCTTGTAAGTCTGAATTTGATTCGATTTTTTTGTGTAATTCTAATACATTTTCATTGGCTTTCAGAAACGCAATAGAACTTGAATTGTCTACAATTATAGGCAAAGGTGTTTTTACAGTCTCTAGTGTGTTTTTGGTTAGTATTGGATTTATCAGTAACAATAAAATTCCAAAAATGGATAAAAAACGTAAAAAAGCCAAAAACCAACCTACTTTCGATTTGTTTTTGGCCTTATAGATATATTGAAAAAACGACAAACTACCTGCTATTAATACAGAAATTAATAATAATAGTAAAGTGTTTGTTGTCATCCTTATTTTATTTTAAATGATGAATTATAAATTTTAAATTATTCATCATTTATAATTTATAATTTATAATTTATAATTATTTTAGGTAAGCATTCCACCACATACATTCATCACTTGTCCCGTTACATACGCACTCATGTCTGATGCAAAAAACAAACAAGCATTAGCAACATCTTCGGTAGTTCCGCCACGTTTTAATGGAATTCCCTCTCTCCATCCTTTTACCACGTCTTCATTTAATTTAGCTGTCATTTCCGTTTCTATAAATCCTGGTGCAATTACATTACAACGAATATTACGAGATCCTAGTTCTAAAGCCACTGATTTTGAAAAACCAATAACACCCGCTTTTGAAGCAGCATAATTCGTTTGTCCAGCATTTCCTTTCACTCCAACTACAGAACTCATATTGATAATGGAACCCGAACGTTGCTTTAAAAACGTACGTTGAATGGCTTTAGTCATATTAAAAACCGACTTTAGATTTACATCCATGACGTTGTCAAAATCTTCTTCAGACATGCGCATCAACAAGTTGTCTTTAGTAATTCCGGCGTTATTGATAAGTATGTCAACCGTACCAAACTCAGCTAATACAGCATCTACAAGAGTCTGAGCCTCATTGAAATCAGCAGCATTAGATTGATATCCTTTGGCTTTAATACCAAGAGCATTTAATTCAGTTTCTAAAGCCAATGCAGATTCTACTGATGAACTGTACGTAAAAGCAACATTAGCCCCATGTTTTGCGAAAACTTCTGCAATTCCTTTCCCAATTCCACGACTTGCACCTGTGATAATGGCAACTTTTCCTTCTAGTAATTTCATATTCAAAAATTAGTTTATTTTTTATTTGAAGCTATTCCTGCTATCCATTACAATCTTTTCTATTTTTAAAGAAAAAATAGAAAAGGATTTTCATTGCTATCAGGGCTATAAGCGACCTGTCAAATATATACTATTTCCTTTTTTAAAAAAAATTTCACTTTCATTAAGCGTCATAAAATAAATTTATACATGAAAATAACGCACTACCAGCTCATCCCAAAACAAACTGTAATTAGCAACCATGGTAAAAACAAATAAAAATAAATGATCCAAAGCTTTTTCAATCAAGTCAAAGAAATTCATTTTACCATTAGCGTAACTTAACATCAGTAAAACTTGCGCACTATAAGTTAATATCCCATGTATAACTTAAGAAAAACATCTAAAATAGTGGCTATTTTTTTCGAATTTAGACCAAATTCATCATTAATTTCTTTGGCAATTGGTCCAGTCATTACAATAGAAACTGTATTGTTGGCAATATCTAAATGAGCAAAACTCACGAACGCACCAATTCGACTGGCGCCGATTACTTATTTTTAATAAATTTCTTTATTTGATCGAGTAAATACGTAATTCGTCTCGCTTTCTCTACCAAGAATAAACACAAATCGCGGAATTTACAAACTGCTACTTATTTTTTATTTCAAAAATAATTTTAAATTAATAGTTATGACGAAAAACATAGCTGAAGTTGGTAAATTAGATACCATTTTTTTCAAAGGATTTGACTTATCGTTTTACCACCTTACTTGTTGTTGCAGGTTGCTGTCCAAATAATGGATTCGTGATAAAAGTTGCAAGAGTAATTAATTATTTATAAAAAATTTTGAATCACATTGAAAATATAATAAAATAAAAAAAGCGCCACATAAGTAATAGTTAAAATTTAATGTCGTATTTCACTCCAAAATTATCCAAGACAAAATTTAATTTTTCTTTGAGGTTTTGGAAAGACTTATAAGCATCAAAATCTAACCATTGGTATTTT
>JAFCUE010000062.1:0-9690 GCA_051990185.1 Flavobacterium sp. DT2-2
TCATCTAGGATCGATTGTTGCTCAAATGCGGGTAATCCTTCAAATAATACTTTTATTTCTTCTGTAGCTCTCATACTTCGAAGATAATAAAAAATGCTGTATTAAATAGAATTAAGCGTTCTTGAACTGAAAATAGATAAATAGTCATAATTTCCTGGTCGGTTAAACCTTGTTTATCGTTATTGCTGAATCTCTCACAGGTATATTTTAAATCTTTTTCAAATTTTTCACAAATTGTTGAATAAATTCGTACTAATTTTAGGGCTTTAGTCTGATTAATCATATATTTAAAAGTGCGTTGAATACACCTTAAATATACTGATTTTCAGACTGTTAAAACTAATTATTTGAAAGTTATTTCTTTCTTTTTTATACTTTTTTTTAACTCTTGATTCGCATAAATAATACACTTTTACACAAAGGAAAATCTTTTGTGAGTTGTGCCATTGGAAATTTATCAAAATAAAATAGTAAAGGAAGTGTTTGAGAAATCAAGCACTTTTTTTTGTTATGTGACAAAGGTTACAAACTAGGTTTTTTTTATAGTTCAAATTTGCATCATAAAATTTTAAACTATGGAAATTATAGAATTAATCAAACAACCTTGGGCTTGGTATATTGCTGGTCCATTAGTGGGACTTACAGTACCAGCATTACTAATTTTAGGAAACAAGAATTTTGGTATTAGCGCCAATTTACGTCACGCTTGTGCCGCTTGTTTACCTGCAAACATTCCGTTCTTTAAATACGAATGGAAAAAAGAAATTTGGAATATGTTTTTTATAGGCGGAATTCTAATTGGAGGTGTAATTGCTTTCAATTTTTTATCCAATCCAAATCCAATAATCATCAATGACGATTTAAGAACAGAATTGGCAACTTATGGTATTAGCAATATCAACGGAATGTTACCAACAGAAATTTTCTCTTGGGAAAATCTATTCACACTCAAAGGGTTTTTAATGATGGTTATGGGAGGCTTTATGATAGGTTTTGGCTCGCGTTATGCTGGTGGTTGCACAAGTGGACACGCAATTTCTGGATTATCAAATCTGCAATTACCATCACTAATTGCTACTTGTTGCTTTTTCGTAGGCGGACTACTAATGGCAAATTTTATTCTTCCATACATACTTTCACTTTAAAAAATTAAACTATGAAATCGCCCAAAAAACAAAGAGTTTGTTGAAAACAAAAACAAATAAATATAAAGACGATTGCATATTTGACCATTAAAAAATAAATATTACAAATATGAAAAATATAGATAAAAACACAGATTTTGAAACACGTTCATTAGATACTATTTGTGTAAACGAAAGCAATTTAGAACACAAATGGTATCACAATATTAAATACCTCATTGTTGGATTGTTATTTGGAATTGTATTCATCAAAGCCGAAATTATCAGTTGGTTCCGCATTCAAGAAATGTTCCGTTTTCAATCGTTTCACATGTATGGTGTTATTGGAAGTGCGGTTGTGGTGGGAATAATTTCTGTTTTTCTTATCAAAAAATTAAATATTAAAACCATTTATGGAGAGAAAATAGAGTTTCACGATAAAAAATTTAACAAAGGTCAAATTCTTGGCGGACTTATTTTTGGTTTAGGTTGGGCAATTACTGGAGCGTGTCCTGGTCCAATTTTCGCACAAATAGGAACTGGGGTAACTGTCATGATTGTCACTTTATTCTTTGCTATTGTTGGAACTTGGGTTTATGGTTATTTTAGAGATAAATTACCTCATTAATTTTTTTATTATGCCAATTAAAGATAACGAATATTTAAAACTAAAATCTTCTTTAAAAAAAATATTAATCCTATTCATAACAATGATGGGGTTAGTAATATTTTTGTTGATAGCAATTGTATTTAATCAAAATATCACTTCATTTTTTAATTCAAAAGAATATAAAAATATTGAAATAGAAAAAATATATGCCAATGCTGCAATAAAAGACAGTTTACAAAGAGAAATGTCACATTTTTGGAAACCAGTAAGTCTTGAAGAAATTACAGATAGTGTTTTTAAGAAAAAGGTAGAATATGGCAAAGAATTGATTTTGCATACAGCCAAATATCTTGGTCCAAATGGAAGTGTGCAACACTCGTCAAACGGAATGAATTGCAATAATTGTCATCTCGATGCTGGCACGAAACCTTGGGGAAACAATTATGGGTCTGTATATTCTACCTATCCTAAAATGAGAGCTCGAAGTGGAAAAATTGAAAATCTTTTTAAACGTATAAACGACTGTTTCGAAAGAAGTTTAAATGGAAAAGCACTTGCCGAAAATAGCTCAGAAATGCAAGCAATGATAGCTTATATTGAATATATTGGTAAAAACGTTCCCAAAGACTCGATAGCATTAGCATCAGGAATTAGAGATATTGATTTGATGAAGCGTGCTGCCAGTCCAGAAAAAGGCAAAAAATTGTACGAAACCAAATGTGCAAGTTGCCATCAAACCAACGGGCAAGGTGTGCTTAATGAAAACAAAACAGAATATACCTATCCTCCACTTTGGGGCAAAAATTCATATAACAATGGTGCTGGTTTGTTTAGAATAAGCCGTTTTGCCGGTTATATTAAATACAATATGCCACTTGGCGCAACCTATGATAGCCCACAATTGACTGATGAAGAATCTTGGGATATAGCGGCTTATGTTGAAAGTCTTGATCGTCCAAATAAAGATTTATCTGCCGATTGGCCAAAAATAGGCAAAAAACCATTCGACCATCCGTTTGGTCCTTTTGTAGATAAATATTCAGAACAACAACACAAATATGGCCCTTTCATAACCATTAAAAAAGAAAAGAAAAAACGCGATGAAGCGGAAGAGTTATTAAAAAAGAAAGAAAAAAAGTAAATTATGAAAAATCTATTTATAGCGCTAATCTGCTTACTATCAGTTAATTCATTTGCTCAAAAAAGACAGGATAAACACAAAATCGTGTTTCAGTTTACCAATGCCAATGATACCATACAACAGAAAGCATTTACAAACCAGCTGAATAATTTGACTGCTCACTGGCCTAAAGCAAAATACGAAGTTGTGGTTTACAATATGGGATTAGAGTATTTAATGCTCACAAAATCAAATCATATCGCAGCTATTAAAGCGCTTCATGCAAAAGGGGTTCGTTTTGTAGTTTGCGAAAACACAATGAAAAGTCGAAAAATAACCAAGGAGCAACTTATCTCCGAAGTGGAATTTGTGCCTGCTGGAATTGCTGAAGTTGTTGAGAAACAAGAACAAGGCTGGAGTTATATAAAAGGAGGGTTTTAGTTAGTTCTCAGTAAATATTTACAAATTAAATGCCCTTTAGTAGTGTAACCTATATCAGCGCAATGAAAAGGGACGCTTATATTTTGTTCCAAATTGGTATAGTAATTTACACTACTAAATGATGTTTTCCCATTTGAAGTGATTATAAATAATTTGATATGTATTTTATTTTCAATATTATTTCAAAAATATATTGGGGAAATTGGGTCAAAATCACGAAATCGATTGCGCGACAATTAGAATCGAAATCAACTCTATAGAGGCACTATTCAATAGGGAATTAATAACTAAGAATCATATATTTATAATTTAACTTTTAAATATTTATTCACTTTTAAAGAAAACAAAATTTAAAAACCACTCTTAATTTTATATATACAATTAGTAAAAAACATCATTATTAAACCTATTAACTAACCATATTAAACATTAAAACCAATGAAAACCAGACTAAACATCATTACGATTTTCTTTATTACAAACATTTTTGCACAATCTGGACATATAATGCAGGGCATCGGAGCCGTGAATATGTCTATGGGTGGCGCTTCAACGGCACAACCTATCGATATCAGCGGTGCTTTAAAATGGAATCCCGCAGCAATATCCGTATTTGAAGGAAGAACTATTTCCTTAAATGCAGGTTTGTTTATGGCAAACCCGGAAATTTCATCAACCGTCCCTACGCCTAACGGTCCAATGAGCGGTACCTCCACTGATGTGAAAAACAATTCGATTATGCCATCTTTAAGTTTCGTTTATGGAAAAAAAGACAGTAAACATACCTTTGGAGCATTTGCCTTTGGAGTAAGTGGGTTCGGTGTCGATTTTCCTGAAAGCACGACCAACCCAATAAATATGCCCCAATCCATGGGTGGATTTGGAAATTTAACTTCCAATTATATGATGCTTCAAACCGGTTTAAGTTATGCCTATAAGCTATCCAAAACTGTTTCTATCGGCGTAAGTCCAAACTTCAATGTAGCTACATTAGAATTAAAACCAAATCCCACGGCCAATCCGACAATGGCTGGTTATCCCACCACTAACAATGCTGTGGCAACAGGTTTTGGAGGACAAATCGGTATTTTTTATCAAAATGAAGAGGGTTTTAAATTAGGGGCTAGTTACAAAACGGAACAACAGTTCTCCAATTTTAAATTTGAAAATACCTATTTAGACAATTCTAGTTCTGAAAATGCTTTTAAAATGAATTTTCCTGCTATTTATTCATTAGGCATCGGATATTCAAATAGTAAATTAGATTTGGCCTTTGATTTTAGACAAGTGGAGTACTCAAGAACCGAAGGTTTTAAAGAATATGGTTGGTCTCCAACGGGTGCCGTAAAAGGCTTTGGATGGAGCGATATGCAAATATTATCTATTGGAGCGCAATACAAAGGAATCAAAAAATTACCTCTAAGAATAGGTTACACCTACAATACCAATCCAATTAAACCGGAATTGGCATTTTTCTCAGCTTCTGCAACTGCAGTGATTCAAGATGCCTATCAATTTGGTTTTGGATATGAATTTTCTAAAAAATTAACTTTAAATTCGGTATATCACTATGCCAAAAGTGACGGTAGTACCGAAGGGCCAATATACAACCCAATGTTAGCTGGGCAAACAAATCCATTAGGTAGCGTTCCTAACAGTAAAGTTTCTTATAAAATGGATACAAGCATGATAATGCTGGGTATTTCATACAAAATATAGTTTTTAATGTCAAACCTTTTAAACAAATAAAATGGAATCAAATAACAATCGCAGAAATTTCATAAAAAACATTGGGGCGCTTGGAATTTCTATTCCATTTATTGCTCCAATTTCAGGATTTGCATCAGAAAAAGAATTACAAGAAACAGAAAATCAAAACTTGGTGAATAACAATCTGCCACAAACCATTTCTATTCTTCAAACAACCGATGTACATTGCCAAATTCACCCACACGACGAGCTCTTTTGGGAAAACAACAAAGCCGTTTTCCGCAAAACAGGTGGATATGCCTATATGGCAACAATGTTGAAAGAACTGAAAAAGAAAAACCCAAATACCTATATTATAGACACTGGCGATATGTTTCAAGGCAGCGAGTTGAGTGTTAAAACCACTGGAGAAGCATTTGTACCAATACTTGACGCTCTAAAATACGATTTGTATTTACCTGGAAACTGGGAAGTTATTTACGGCAAAAAACAAATGCAAACCCTTTTGGGCAAACTAAATGCACCAAAAATTTGTACTAATATGTACCACGATTTGGGTGAAGGTAAAAAAGGAGAACTTATTTTTCAGCCTTATCAAATATGGAATGTTGCAGGAGCAAAAATCGGATTTCTTGGTTATACTGACCCATTAGTGCCAATTCGCCAAAGCCCAGTTTATAGCAAAGGAATTATTTATACAAAACCCGAAGAAAATTTGGCTCATTATATAGATGTGCTAAAAAACCAAGAAAATTGTTGTTATATAATTATGATTGCACACCTTGGATTGAGCCAACAAATAGCATTGGCAAATATGCCAGAATGCGAAGGCGTAAATTATATCTTGGGTGGCGATACACACGAAAGAGTCCGGAAACCAATAATTTGCAAATACTCTAAAGTGGTCGAACCAGGAGCGTTTGGATCATTTATTGGTAAACTCGATTTGACCGTCCAAAACGGAAAAGTAACCGCCGACAAATACGAATTGCTCGAAGTTGCATCTCCAAAAATCAAACCAGACCCAACAATTCAAAAATTAATAAAAGAAAAAGAATCGGTTTACAAACAACATATCGATACCGTAGTTGGTTACAGCACCATTGCGCTATATCGTTATTTTGTTGTCGAAAACCCAATAGACACAATGATTCTGAACGGATTGAACTGGAAATTCCCAGAAATAGACATCGTACTTTCTAACGGTTTCCGATTTTGCCCGCCACGAACCACACCTGACAAAACAGGAAATATTCCAATCACAAACGGATATATTTTTGACATGTTACCCGTCGATAGCATCATTCGTGTAGCAAAAGCATCAGGAAAACAAATAAAAGATTGGTTAGAAAAAGAACTAAACAATGTTTTTGCAAAAGATGCCTCAAAACGATTTGGAGGTTGGGTAGTCAAATTCAAAGGAATGGAAATCACTTTCAATGCATTTGGCGACGCCGGCGAAAGAGTGCAAACCGTCACCGTAAAAGGCGCTCCAATTGATGACTCAAAATTATATTCAATACTTGCTTGTGAGCGCGAAGGAGATCCCTTAGATATGCTGTGTAGAATGAAAGGAGTTGTCGAACCAAAAAATACAACATCGACCCTACATACTGTAATGATCGATTACCTAAAAATCAATTCGCCCATAACTCCAACACCAGCAAAATCTGCAAAAGCTCTCGATGCCCCAGACTCGTTGCTGTCACAAGTTACAGGAGTAGATTATGTATTTAAATAAAAAAAACAAAAAGCCGAATTTGCAAAAATTCGGTTTTTTTTTGGGACGTGCCCCAGCAGAAAAATCGGAAGAGTTCCACTAACATCCCTCACCCTAAGAAACAACACAAAACTTAACAAATGTGATATAAGTTACAAATAAGTATCTTTTACTAAAATACTTTTGCATTAAAATTTAAATCAAAAATGAAACAATATTTCACATTACTTTTTTTACTCCTACTTTCCTTCAAATTAATAGGGCAACATCAAGAAATATCAGAAAAACCTGATATTTGGAAAGAAAAAGCGAATATCAATATCGACTCAACATCAATTTTAAGTGCATTCAAAAAAGGATATTTTAATGGGCATTTTCGTTATTTTAATATGAATACAATCAACGAAGGTTCATTGACAGATTATCACGCAAATGCATTTGGAGGTGGAATAAAATTTGAAACAGCAAAATTTCATAACTTTCAATTTGGAGTAAGCGGTTACTTTACTTATAATATTGGTTCCTCAGATTTTTTGGCAAAAGACCCAACAACAAACCAAACTAATCGATACGAGATAGCACTTTTTGACGTTGAAAATCCAGATGAAAAAGCAAATTTAAGCCGATTAGAAGAGCTATATTTAAAATTTAATTTCAAAAAATCTACTTTTACAATAGGCAAACAATTACTTAACTCATCATTCATTAATCTTCAAGACGGTAGAATGCGACCAACCGAAGTCGCTGGAATTTGGGTAGATTTTAACGAAATAAAAAACACAACTATCAATACTGGATATCTGCACTCTATTTCACCAAGAAGTACAGAAAAATTTTATGATATAGGAGAGTCTATCGGAATTTATCCAACAGGTGCAAACCCCGACGGCACAAAATCTGGTTATGCAAGTAATCTAGAAAGCAAAGGAATATATTTACTGGGCGTTCAAAATGAGTCTGTAAAAAACTTAAAAACATTAGTGTTTACGCAATATGTTGAAAATATTTTCAATACGTCTTTATTGCAATTCGATTATAAATATGATTTGAATACAAACTCGAAACTACTTTTTGGTTTTCAAACCATCTATCAAACAGCACTTAACAATGGTGGAAACAGTGACCAGGGTAAATCCTATTTCAACAAAAATGCTAATTCTCAAACTTTTGGAGGAAAACTAGGTTGGAAAAATCAAACCCTTGAAGTAACCGTAAACTATAACCGAATTACAGATAAAGGACGCTATTTAATGCCAAGAGAATGGGGTAGAGACCCGTTTTATACTTTTCTTCCTAGAGAGAGAAACGATGGTTTTGGAGACGTAACGGCATTTATGACAAAAATAAGTTATTATGGACCAAAAAAAACATTCAAAGCTTACATTGGAGCAGGGCATTATGAAATGCCGGATGTTAAAAACTTTAAAATGAATAAATACGGATTGCCATCATACTATCAAACGAACTTTGATGTAAGTTATGATTTTCAAGGATTTCTTAAAGGTTTTGATGTACATTTTCTTTATGTTCACAAATTTAACGATGGTGAAACTTACAACGACCAAAAATTTATTTTTAATAAAACAAATATGAGTAATATTAATTTTATTATTAACTTCTATTTCTAAATCATTGTTGTCCCATAAAAAACTTCGAATTTTTTATTTTTATAGATATTTAGGCACTTAATAAGGCATTAGCCAAATTTAGCCTGTTTTTGACTATGTCTCTGCGAATTAAATGAAAAGAAAAATGTTTTTTTTTTAATTATCATTTATTGAATTCTCAGGGCTTATTTTTTATTAAATCAATGACCAAATAATCATCAAATAATCCTAGTTGATTATTTTTCGTCGACTAATTTCGACTCATTTTCGGGACTTTCTAAAAATTTCGTCAAATGAATATAATTGAATCCTACAAAAGCTAACTAATTAGAAAATGACCATTGTCTTTTTAAACTTTTTTTGATAAAAACCAAATGTTCACTTTTAGATCTTGGATATATTGTAAACAAAATAAAGATGTAGTTTATTCCATATCTTCATTTGCCCAATTTTTAAATTATTCTTAACTATTCAGCCTGTAATATAGGCAATAGTTTTAAAAGCGCCCAATAAGTTTTGACCGTTTTTAATACAGGTGTCGGTTACTGAGCGGATAACCGTATAGACTTGAGCACTATTCTCAGTTTTGAACTGACCCGATACTTTTTGTTTAACTTTCAAATTTTTAATAGCTTTTTCCGATGCTTTATTATCAGGAGGTACGTGGAAATGATGCAGAAAAGTAAAAATATATTCTTTGTACTTTATCATTCATTTCCATTAGGGCATACAGCAACTGCTTTTGCAGGGGCCGAATTTTTATGGCGGGAATACAAAGACAAATCAATTGTTCACAGAATTTTAAGATATATTGTTGCAACAGGAAAAGGCGATTTTATAATTGTCAACATTAAACATTGGCTGACAGATGTTGTTGCAGGTGATGGAATTGGAATTTTAAGCACTAAAATTGCGTATAGGATGAATCCATATATAAATAGGAAATTATTTGGGTCCGAAAGAAACAATACAACATCAGTTATAGCATCTTTTTACAAATGAAAACAATTAGGATTTTGCTTGGTGAATACTTTTTAATAAATGGAACCAATTAATTCTAGTATCATATCAAATGTATTTAATACTTTAAGTTTCAGAACAATCTGTTAAGAGATTTCAAATCTTCGAGTAAAAGGTTCGAATTTTGTTCCGTAATGTTTACTTAAAAATCCATTGTAATCAGTGAATTATTTGTTTTTTATACCTTTTGTATGTTATAATTTCCTATATTTACTATTATTAACTCACGTTACGCAAAAAAGTTATCAAATATTCAGTTGTTAACATTTACAATGTTAACAACTTATGTAGCCTAAAAATATAGTTATGCCGCTTTTCTAGGTTTTGATAATGCTGCT
>JAFCUE010000063.1:0-8476 GCA_051990185.1 Flavobacterium sp. DT2-2
TTATACCTAAATGAGTTTGTTTACAAGTTAAATAGAAGATATTTTGAAGAAAAACTATTCGATAGACTTGTAATTGCTGGGATTACAGGATTATGATAGAAAACGGACAATCAATTATTTTTTTAACTTTTTAGATAAAAGTAATCAAAATATAAAAAAATTAGATTCAAATCTAATCAAATACTTGACAGTAAATGGATTAATACTTGATGAGAAAAGAATCTATGAAAGTGAAGAGGACATTGAAAAAAACAATATAAAAGATGATGAAGGCAACGACTTGTTTACAGCAGTAGAAGCATCATATGTTGATTTGGAAGATTTAGAAAACATAGCTAGTCAAACAGAAATTAAAAACTATCAATCTAAGATTATTCTCAATGACTATTATTTTTCAAATTGGAAAATAAATTTTGAAAGATTTAAAATTTTTAAAGAAAAATATAAATCAGTAATAATCCCTAAAGATTATGTAAACCGTAGCTTGTATACTTGGTACCTAAATCAAAAAGCTCTCTATAGAGAAGAAAGGATTCCAGATGAGCATTTAGAAAAGTTGTTAAAAAATGGATTCAACTTCGCAAGCGGTCACGATATAAGATTTGACAAAATATGGGAAGAATCATATTTAGAACTCAAAGAATATTTCGAGAAATTCAAAAATTGTGATGTTCCAAGAAAAAAAGACTCAAAAGATCCATTTTACAAATTATCTAATTTCGTTGCTATGCAACGTCATTACAAAAAGTACGATGTTAATCGTATGAGTGAATATAAAATAAAAAAATTAGAAGAAATAGATTTTAGTTGGGAATTGGGTTATAAAAGGAACAGTCAAATTTTAAAAGATGATGATCGATGGTTCATGAATTTGACAATATATTCGGAATTTAAGAAAAAAAATAATCGTAAACCTAAACAGAAAAGAAATACAGATGAATATAAAATTGCAAGGTGGAGAAATGACCAAACTGTAAATAGAAAGCGTGGATTACTTTCTCAAGATAGAATAGAATTACTAGAATCAGAAAATATCATTTGGGATTTAGAAGAACATAAATTTAAAATTAAATTAAATAAACTGCTAGACTATAAGAAAGAGTTTGGCAATTTCAATGTCCCTTTGAATTATAAAACTGATGGAATTGCTTTAGGAAATTTCATCTATAGCCTGAAAAATAGAGGGACGAGAAAAGAATACAAAGAAGTTTTAGAAGATATTGGAGTGGACGGTATAATTTTGCGTTCAGAAGTTGACAGAACAGATATAAAATACAGAAAATTAACTTTAGTATGGGAAAATAATTTTGAAAAACTAAAAGCACTTAAGGAAAAAGGTGAAAATATAAATCAAATTAACCAAGATTATGAAGAAGATAAAAAATTTGGAACTTGGGTTTCAAGTCAAAAAAGAAGATACACATTTGACAATCTTAATGATGAACAAATACAATTATTAGAAAATTTAGGTTTAAAATTATCAAAAGAAAATTCTACTGATGAAAAATGGAATCTCTTTTATGATTTATTATGTGAATATAAAATATCTAATGGTAATTGTAGAGTTACAAAAAGTTTTGATAAAGAATTGTACACTTGGTCAGCTTCTCAAAGAAGAGCCAAAAGAATTAAAACATTAACAACTGAAAAAATAGCAAAACTTGAAGAGATAGATTTTGAATGGGAATTGACACTCCCTCCTAAGAAGAAAAACGTCTTGTAACAGCTGTTTTGTCCTAGCTGGAATTTAGTGGAATTACCGTTTCGCATCACGCTTTCGTTATGCCGTAAATTGAAAGGTTACGAACTTCCAGCCATCTCAAAGTGGCGAAACGTTGGCAGAAACAATAACATAAAACGTATATAAAACAGAATGAGAAAAAACAATTTAAGAGCAATTTTATCAGTTGCGGTATTAATTCCATTTGTAAGTTTTGCCCAAATTACAATGGAAAAAGTAAATTTATTAAATGGAAAAGTCGAATTTAATTCCCCGACGGAATTAACTAAAATGACTGATGAAATGTGGACATTAAAATATAATAACAAACCGAAACCAACATTTGTAGTATCAGATAGAAATGGAGGAGTTAATCTTATTGTGGACACTACAAACCAGTCTGCATCAGAAAGTCAATTGGACTTATGGAAAGATTTCCAAATCGAACAGTTAAAAAAAAACAGACCTGAATTAAAAGTTTTAAATGGTGGAGTAAAAGTTATTAATGGTAAGAAAGTTGGATATTTTAAATTCATAACACAAGCAATTGACCAAAAAAATTTTAATTATTACTTTTTCACAATTGTTGATGGAAAAATTTTATTATTCTCATTTAATTGCATTGAAACACTGCGAGCTAATTGGGAAAAATCAGCAGATGAAATTGTAACTTCTCTTAAAACTAAATAAAATTGCTCCTGCCAATAAACCCTAAAGGCAATTTGGGCAATAGGCTTAATGGGAAAATGGTTTTGTATTTAGAAGATTTGCTTCGCCTATTCGCTATAGCTCGGTTGGCAAATCCGAAAATAGGACTTAATTTAGTTCCATACCTTGCCAAGCGGTAGAAACGTTTGTGGCAATTATGAAAAGACGACCGTAAACAACAGAACAAAAAAATCAACACAATTTTAATGAGACAAACATTCATACTTTTAACCATTTTAACAACAACCCTTTTAGTAAGCTGTACTAGTTACGGACAAGAAAAAGACGATTATTCTGCTAAAATTGACAGTTTAATCAAAATGACAAGTCCAAGAAGTTTCGGCGGAGTTATTTTGATTACTCGAAAAGGAAAAACAAAATATAAGAATGCCTTTGGATATTCAAATATCGAAGAGAAAACTCCTTTAACAACCAAAGACAATTTTATAATTATGTCAAACAGTAAACAAATTACCGCTGTTTTGACTTTAAAAGAAGTTGAAAAAGGAAAAATTGATTTGCAAAGCCCAGTTAGAAAATATTTGCCGGACTTACCGCAAAGTTGGGCAGACACAGTGACAGTTCACCATTTATTGAACTTTTCAGCTGGAATAACCGATATTGACAAACCCTTGATTTTCAAGCCAGGCTCTGACTTCAAGTATGGTAATACAACTTATATTATGCTTGGGAAAATAATTGAAAAAGTTACAGGAAGAAAATATAATAATGTGGCAAACGACTTGTTTAAAGAACTGAAAATGAAAAATACTTATTGCTTTGAACAAGGCAAAACTCAAAATCGAGTTCAAGGCTATCGAAATACAAACAATAATTTCAAACTTGAAGAAACACCTATTGAGAATAACGATAAAGTTTCTGCTGCTGGAATTATCTCAAATGTAACTGACCTAAATATTTGGGACAAGTTATTGCACAAAGGAAAAATTTTAAAACCAGAAACTTATAAATTGATGACAAGTTATAGTATTACTGCACAACATAATGCTTTTGGGAAAGAAAAAATCGGTTATGGTTATGGCATAAGAATAAGCGACAAAACAAGTATCAAATATGTTGGACACACAGGTGGAGGATCAGGTTTTGTTTCGTTTAAAATTTATTTCCCTGAAACAGATGTGGACGTAGTTGTTTTAGAAAATCAATCTAATGAAAACTTAGACTTATTTTACGATTTTGAAATTAAAATTAGAGAAATCGTAATGAATAGTAACTTAATGAAAAAATAACTACCACCAATCGCCGTTTGGCATTATGGCGGGTTTAGGTTAAATTTGAAGTTGGATTTGTACTTGGAAAAGTAATCATAAACCAAAAGTTTATGTTTCCTTAATCCGTCACATCGTCAATTGACCAAACGATAGCGTTCAGGCTGACATACAATAAAAATAAGAACAGCAAATCATTATACATGCAAAGACAAAATTTGACAAAGATAAAAACCCTTATTCTAGGTGTTGTGACGTTTTTAATTTTCACCTTCCTTTTTTGGGAGCATTTTCATGGCGGTGTCACTAGTCATCATTTGCTACATCAACAAGACCTTCCTTCAATCTCAAATTGGTGGAGTGGTATACTATTGCCTATTCTTACTTGGTTTCTTTTGAGTAGGGTTGAAAAGCGACTTGATAAAAAAATTTCACAAACACAACAGACGAATAATTCTTTTAGCACCGTTTTTTGGCTTTTTATAACAGGGTTAGCGTTTGGAATTTTGCTTTCAACTTCTTTTACCTATGAATATAAACCGTTCTTAGACAATGTTCTTTATATAATAATTATACTCAGCTTTATTATACCTGTATATTACTCAGAATTTATCTTAGGGTTTATTCTTGGTATGACTTACACTTTTGGAGCAATAATTCCAACAGTATTTATACTAATAGTAGCAGTTATTGGTCTGGTCGCCTACAGATTTATCAGACCAATACTTTTGAGTCTGACAACGAGACTTGGGAATAGTTTTAATAAAAGCCCGAACCGCTAACATCTGTAAGGCAATATTGCGGCTGAAGTGCTCCGATCACGTGGATTTGCAATCCGTGCACAAAACAGTACGCAAAAACACCCCTAAAATTTTAGCAATTTATTAGAAAGACACAAAGTACCATTTCTCATATCTCAAACCAAACAGTAACTTAAAAACAAAATGGATCTAAAAATTGCGACCGCTATCAGTTAGCGTTTTTTAGCGTAAATTGCTTTAAATAAAATGTATATGCGATTACTACTTATTTTTATCTGTTTGTGTTGTTTCAGTTGTAAAATTGAAAAAAATGTAAAAAATGCAGTACCAGACATAGCACTAGACAAGAGCGTTAGGCCTGTGCATGATACGATTGGTTTTACAAAATACAATTGGCAATTAGATTCTATTTACAACCGTTTAGGCATTAAGGATTCTAAAAATAATATGCAATGGAAAGCAGCTATAAGTCCGCATGATGATTATAAATACGCTGGACGTTTGTACTACGAATCGCTTAAAGGAATTAATGCCAACACGATTATTTTAATTGGTGTAGCACATCGCGCTCGAAACTTTACCCTTCAAGACAAAATCATCTTTGGAGATTTCACTCATTGGAAATCGCCTTATGGTGATTTAAAAGTGTCTGATTTAAATTCTGAAATTATGGTGCAAATGTCAAAATCTTCCTACATAGTTCATAACGATATGCAAGAGTTAGAACATTCATTAGAAGCTATAGTCCCTTTTTTACATCGCAAAAACAAGAATCTACAAATCATTCCAATTCTGGTGCCCTATATCAATTACAAAACAATTGATAGCATTAGCGATGCTCTTTCTGATGTTGTATCAAAAATTTTAAAAGAAAAGCATCTTAAATATGGAAAGGATGTCGCAGTTGTCATTTCTAACGATGCTGTGCATTATGGTACTGAAAATTGGAGTGGCGATTTAGCCCCTTTTGGAGTTGATGATGCAGGTACTAAAAAAGCCAGAGCTTTAGATATGGAGATTATTGAGAAGTGTTTAATAAACGAAATTAGTACTGAAAAAGTAAAAACATTTACAGAATATACCGTACAAAATACGGATTACAAAGAATATAAATGGGTTTGGTGTGGTCGTTATGCTGTGCCTTTTGGAGTGAGTTTTGCGAATAAATTAAATCAGGCATTATACAACAAATCTTTAACAGGGACTTTTTTAGGTTACGCATCAAGTGTAGATCATGACCTTATAAAAGTAGAAGATTTAGGTATGGGAACTACAGCTATAGCCACTCAAAAACACTGGGTAGGTTATGCAAGTATAAAATATGAGTAGAAATGTAATTGTGGAGGGTGAAGACTTAAATTAATAAGAAGACGAACTGCGTAAAAAAAATAGTCCCGGCCGCACGAATTTTCAATCCTAGCTTCGAAAAGCATCCCTGCAAACACATAAATTTATCGTAAATGCTGTGCAAATGTTTCAGACTTTCAAAGATTTTTTAGTAAAAAGAATACCTGCATTCATTACAAATTGGAAGCTTTCAATTTGTTTAGAGCCATGATTTACAATGTAAATAAAGAAGTGATTTCGTTCTTGTTCAAAGGCGACTTACCGGCTCAAGAAAACCAACAAATTCAAGAAGCGAAAGAAGTTCGTCAACAAGACGATTATCAATTGAGCAAAGACGAGATTGTGAGTAGCGAAGCGGGCAACCGTTAGGCTTACAAACACAACAAAAACAAGTAACCGAAACAATTGTGCGCGACATGCCTAAAATCAATCGCAACGATACCGTGACCATTCAAAATGTGGCCAACGGACAAACACAAGAAATGAAATACAAAAAAGCCGAGAGTTTATTATCCAGTGGAAATTGGGTTTTATTAAGCTAAACCCAATTATAGTAACAGAACAAAGGCTTCCTTTTAGGTAGCCTTAGTTGTTTCCCATCTCGTGTATTATTGATTTGAGATACAACTATTAAAAAATCACTAAAAGTGGGTATTTTACGCCAACTTAAAATTCTTATTTTTACAATTTATTAAACTTAATTAAAATAATTTATGGAAAAAAGTATTAAAAAGCATCGTTATCACTCTCTATTGAAAGTAGGTTTGTTAGTTAGTGCACTATTTTTGTCATTAAGCAGCTGTGAATATGATACCAATGATTTGAATGAAAGTCAGGCTACTACTGCTAATCAAATGCCGTTTGAAACCAAGGCTATGGCTCTAAAAGATGTACCAGAGGTAGCAAACTATATTAAATCAATAATTGGTGATATTTCCCATAAAGGAAAAATCAACAAATCAAATACAATTTCACTAAATGCTACATTTGAAGTTGACAGAATATTAGAAACAATTGATACCCTAAACAATAAAAACTACAATCTACGCTTTACCTTCAAGAACACGCCAGAACATATTACCTACAATCTGATTGTCAATTTTTTGCCTAATGGCGAAAAACACGCGTTTGTGGAGCAACATACTTGCAATCCTGAGCATTTCCTAGCATTCAGGAACAGTAAATATGATGTTAAAAATTTCAAGGGTAAAGTTGAACTTTTTTATTACACTTCATTTTTTGGTCAACCAAAAACAGATAGTAACGCTAAAACAAGTACAGATTCTTGCCTACCTCAATATTATCCCAATGGAGATCCTATACCGTCTGTAAGTTCGTTTGTAGATGGAGGTAGCTCAATTACATCCTCTGGCGGCACTTCAACTTCAGGTGGATTCAGTTCCCCATATGGAGGCGCAGCCTGGTCTGCAACTGGTGGATATGGTTTATCTGTACAAACTACAGGTGATTCATCAAGTAACTCCACGGGTACTGGAACGGGTGCTGGAACAGCAATAGGAGGTTTTATATCGAGTACTGGCGCGACAATAGGGGATGCTTTGTACAATGCATGGAGATGGTTAAGAAGTTTTGTTTGTAACTCTTGCAGTCCTACTCAAAAAACAACATCAGACCCATGTCCTACTATCGTACCTGCAGGGTTTGCTACATTTATTTCGGAGCCTGAACGACTTGCAATTATAAGGTCTCAAATACCATTGACCTTAAAACAATGGCAGTTTTTACATGGTCGAGAAAGATTTATGCAATCAATTATAAACTATCGTTCAAAAATACAATCTGACAATACGGAAGTTAACAACTTTTTATCTTGGATGATTAGTTATAGTATGAATAACCCATCAGACAACTTACCTAATACAATAATTAATCTATTGAATACTAATAAAGTTAGTCTAGAAAATATTAAAGAGTTACTTGACATGGCTAATTTTGAAGACAGTTATACCGAAAATAATAAAAGCTTAGAAGCAAAGACTTCATTAAATATTGTTTTAATGTTGCTTCAGTCAGACAATATTTTTAATGTTGACACACCTTCAGTTGATGCTTTAATACAAAATGAATTAATAAAATTCGACCCAGAATTAGGGACAGCTGGTTTTATGCTCAGATATAATGTACATATATTACAGGAAATGGTCATTATTATGACTAGTGAGTATCCCCCTGGTCATGTTTTTACACCTTGGGAATATACAAAAATATATTTTAAAGCTAGTTCAGAAACGTTACACCTAGGAATGGATATTATGGGAATGGCACCTGTAGTTGGACCAATTTTTGATGTCACCCATGCCGCTTGGTATGCTTTTAGTGGTGATTATAAAAATAGTGCCTTAAGTATTACCGCTGTAGTACCATTTGTTGGGGATTGGACTACTGTTGCAAGAATCAGTCAAAAAGTGTTTAAAATAAATAATGGCGCCAATAAAGTTATTCTAAAAGCCTATAAATTAGCCGATGGAACTATTAAGTTTAGCAACCGCAGCCAATTAAGAAAATTATTAGGTATATCAAGCTTAGCTATTCATGCACATCATGTTATCCCTTATGGATTGGCAAATCACGGGTGGATTCAATTAATAAATGCGAATGCCTTGCTAATGTTTAGTTTTTGTAAATATACTTCATTTGGCGAATTATATTGATGTCTTTTTCGGGGTCGATTATTTAATTTTTCTACTACC
>JAFCUE010000064.1:0-7129 GCA_051990185.1 Flavobacterium sp. DT2-2
TAGTAGAAAAATTAAATAATCGACCCCGAAAAAGACATCAATATAATTCGCCAAATGAAGTATATTTACAAAAACTAAACATTAGCAAGGCATTCGCATTTATTAATTGAATCCACCAAACATAAAATAACTCTAGAAGTATCATTTTTTGTTTCAGCGTACAATTTGGCTCTGGTATAGCAATAGTATGCACTATCGTAATTTAATTTTAGCATATAGATATGTCCTGCATCTATATACTTATCGGTTTCAATTCGATCTGCTTTAGATCTTTTCCAAGGATTCTTAACTATTTGTTGTGGTTGTTGTTCTTTTTTACAAGAATTTAAGAGCAACAATAACGTTAGTAGTGTTATAGAAAGATAAAGTTTGGTATGAGTCATTTGTCGGAAAAGCAAGAATTTAGTAGTACATAAAGGTTACCTCTCCAGAAAATATAGTAGGCTAGAACCTTGCTGTGTCAGACAAATATAACGGAATTATTCTTATTAATTCAGGGGATAGAGTGGTTTTAAATACAAAAAAGCAAATTTATATTGGAATTGTAAAGCGCACTTTAAATCCTTTATTTGGACTAGTGTCAAAGCTAATAATTCCTTTTACAGCCAGAATACGGTTTTCCACATTTTGAAGTCCATTTTTAGATTTTATCTGGTTTTGTGTTGCCCCGATGCCGTTATCCATATAGTCTATTTCTAGTTTTTTCCCCTTTAGATTAAAAGTTAGTAGTACTAAACTGCATTGACTATATTTTTTCATGTTCACAAGTAATTCTTGGATAACGCGATAGAGTATAATTTTTACACTGCTATCGAGTGTCGGCCAATTGATTGCATCTAATCCATTTGCAATTACATTCACCTCATGTGTATTAAAATCAGTCATCATTTCTTTAAAGTCAGACAAGAACGCTGGACCAGTTTCGACGGAGATGTTTTCTTTTGAAATATTTCTTGTCCTGCTGTAAATAGCATCTAGGTTAGAGAGTAGTATTTCCTTATTTCGTGTGGTCGATAAATCCTGAGTTTCCGCAAAAGCCATGGTTTGGTATACGTCATTGGCTAACTCATCATGCAGTTTTTTCGAAATCCGAATCTCCGTGGCATACGTTGCTTTTACTTTTTCGCGTTTATTTTTGGCTAAAAGCAAATACGTAATTACAATACCTATTGCCGTGATGGTTCCCACGATGAGGTATAGAAAGATATTTTTCTTTTTTTGATGAGTTTCTTGCTCTATTTTCTGTACTTTAAGTTGCAAGTTTTCCTCTCTTTCCTTTTTAGAATCGTATCTAATTTTAGCATACTGATTTTTGGCTCTTTGCCTAACCTTGGTGATGCTATCATTAATGTGAAGGTATCGCAGCGCATAGTTTTTAGCGGTTGCACCAGTATTGAGTTCTATTAATAATTGCAGACATTCTAAACGATCATCTGGAATCCTAAGAGTAGTAGCAGCGTTATAACCTAATTTAGCATATAGTTTTGCTAGAGTGAGATTCTTTTGCTCATAGTATTCTGAAAGATACCTATAAGTTAAGACTTTGCTAATATTATCGGTTTTAGATGTTATTTTTAATGATTTGAATAAGTAATCTAATGCTTTAGGGTTATCTAATTCAAAATAACAAAATCCCAAGTTTGTCAATATTAAAGTATAGGCTTCTACATTATTCGAACTTTCCTTATTTTTGATTAAATATTCAAGCATATAACAAGCTGTCTTGAATTTTTTCATTTCTATATATATCCGAGCAATGTTATGTAATATTTTTACTTTTTCATCGGATGTTGTTTTTTTTAGTCTTAAGGCTTTATTGTAATAGCTGAGAGCATTTTTATAATCTAAAGTAGATTTCGAAATATTTCCCATAGTCAGATTTAGATCAAAATTATAGGGATGATTTTTCTTTTTTTCAAGTAGCGGTATAATTTCTGTTGCTGTAGTTTCAGCACCAGCATAATCTGCTTGTATATAAAGAATATCTGCTAAATTTATTAAGGATAAAATAATTCGTGAAGTATCTTTTTTTGTTTCAGCTGCAAATTTTGCTTTGGAATAGTAGTAGTATGCACTATTGTAATTTAGTTTATGTAATAGACTATATCCTGCATCTATATACTTATCGGTTTCAATTCGATCTGCTTTCGATCTTTTCCAGTGATTCTTTACTATTTGATGTGATTGTTGTTCTTTTTTACAAGAATTTAAGAGCAACAATAACGTTAGTAGTGTAATAGAAAGATAAAGTTTGGTACCAGTCATTTGTCGAAAATACTATTTTTTATTTTATAGGGAAGCTATGTTACGGCCAAATTAGTAATTATTAGTTCATATTTCACAATTAAATCTGTACTGCATTTATTTTCAATAAATTACGATGTAGTTGGGGTCTAGTTTTAGAACTGTCTTAAGTTTGTTAAGTTGTAGCTATGCCAATAGGGTTGGAAAGGTGCGCAGGTTCCAAATCATTCTTCTGTTAAATAAATAGATGTGCTGTAGTTTTGTGCGGATGTTTTAAATAATAAATTAGGACTAGCAGGATGCAGCTAAAACAAAAACCCCATCACGACTAATCGGATGGGGCTCTATATCAGTAAGCAATCTAAATTGAGTTTATAAAACGTTTATTTTACTTTGTTAAGTATTGCTTTGAAAGCATCTGGGTGATTCATTGCTAAATCGGCAAGAACTTTACGGTTCAATTCGATGTTATTAACTTTCAATTTCCCGATGAATTGAGAATAAGACATTCCTTCTAATCTAGCTCCAGCGTTAATACGTTGAATCCATAAAGCACGGAAATTTCTCTTATTCACTTTTCTGTCACGGTAAGCGTAGCACATTGCTTTCTCTACCGCATTCTTAGCAACTGTCCAAACGTTTTTACGTCTACCAAAGAAACCTTTGGCTTGCTTCATTATTTTTTTTCTTCTTGCTCTTTTAGCAACTGAATTTACCGCTCTTGGCATAATTTTTACTTTTTTTTTTGTAGCAGGCGGCTTGAATTTAATCAAAAGCACTTAATGGCCATACTACAAGGTTATTTTAAATTGTTTTAACCTAAAGAATTTTTTATTTTTCCTTTTCCCTCTCCTTTGGGGAGGGCTGGGGTGGGGATTAAATAATTCTTAATTGTTGTTTGATGCTTTTCATATCTGTTTTGTGAACTAGCGCTGAGTGGGTCAAAGCTAATTTACGTTTTTTAGATTTTTTAGTCAAAATGTGACTTTTAAAAGCATGCTTTCTTTTAATCTTTCCAGAACCAGTAACTTTAAATCGTTTCTTGGCGCTAGATTTGGTTTTCATTTTAGGCATTTTTTCCTAGTGTTTTAATTTATTCTTACTTACTGTCTTTGCGAGGAACGAAGCAATCTGCTTTCGTTCATCAAAATTTGTATGATGCTATTGCACAAAGCAATCTTCCATGTTATTCCGTTTCTTTATCGCCAGAAGTAGGCTGAGCTCCTGTATTTTTCACAACTGGTTTTTGTTGATTTTCCTTTGCTTTTGGCTGCGATTGTGTCGATTTTCCTTTCTTAGGAGCAATGAACATAATCATTCTCTTTCCTTCAAGAACTGGCATGGCTTCCACTTTTCCAAATTCCTCAAGATCGGTTGCCAATCTCAACAATAAGATTTGACCTTGATCTTTATAGATAATTGAACGTCCTTTAAAAAAAACAAAAGCTTTCAATTTTGCTCCTTCTTTCAAGAACTTCTCTGCATTCTTTCTCTTAAATTCATAATCATGTTCATCTGTTTGAGGTCCAAAACGAATTTCCTTAACGACTACTTGTGTAGATTTCGCTTTCAGGATTTTATCACGTTTCTTTTGCTCGTAGACAAATTTCTTATAATCCATGATTTTACAAACCGGTGGATCAGCATTTGGTGAAATTTCCACTAGATCCAATTCAAATTGGTCTGCTAGTCTGAGAGCCTCCGAAAGTTTAAAAACTCCAGGCTCAATATTTTCACCTACAAGCCTTACTTCTTGTATGCCACGAATAAGATTATTTATTCTGTGTGCATCCTTTTTTTCTACGCGAGGTTGATAACCTCTGTTGCTTCTTATTGCTATGACTTTATAATTTAAGTTAAACTGTAAATACTTTTAATGTTTTATTGATCTCTTCGTTTACAATAGCTACAAATTCTTCTATTGTTACGGTGATATTTCCTTTTCCTTCTTGTCCATGACGACGTATAGAAATAGTCCCATTTTTTTCTTCTTCCTCACCTACAATCAGCATAAACGGTGTTTTTTGCATTTCGGCATCTCTAATTTTCTTGCCGATTGTCTCGTTTCTATTGTCTACAAGAGCGCGAATTTCGTGATTTTCTAGGAGATTTAAAACTTTTTTCGCATATATTTCATATTTCTCACTTAAAGACAATATTATAGCTTGTTCAGGCATCAACCAAAGAGGGAAATTTCCCGCAGTATGTTCTAATAAAATCGCAATAAACCGCTCCATCGATCCAAAAGGTGCTCTGTGAATCATCACAGGTCTGTGTAATTCGTTGTCAGAACCTTTGTAAGTTAAATCAAAACGTTCTGGTAGGTTGTAATCTACCTGAATCGTGCCTAATTGCCATTGTCTTCCCAAAGCATCTTTTACCATGAAATCCAGTTTCGGACCATAGAAAGCTGCTTCGCCATATTCTACTACAGTATTTAAACCTTTGTCGGCTGCAGCATTAATAATGGCATTTTCCGCTTTTTCCCAGTTTTCGTCGGTACCTATATATTTTTCTCTATTCTCTTTATCTCTCAAAGAAATCTGAGCCGTAAAGTTTTCGAATCCTAATGAACCAAATACATACAGTACCAAGTCAATTACTTTCTTAAACTCCTCATCCAGTTGCTCTGGAGTACAAAAAATATGTGCATCATCCTGAGTAAAACCTCTTACACGTGTTAAACCATGTAATTCGCCACTTTGTTCGTATCTGTAAACGGTACCAAATTCAGCATAACGCTTTGGTAAATCTTTGTATGACCAAGGACGTACATTGTAAATTTCGCAATGATGAGGACAGTTCATTGGTTTCAATAAAAACTCTTCTCCTTCAGCGGGCGTATTTATAGGTTGGAAACTGTCAGCTCCATATTTTGCATAATGTCCTGAAGTTACGTATAATTCTTTCTGACCAATATGTGGAGTTACCACTTGTTCGTAACCTGCTTTTTTCTGTGCTTTTTTCAAAAACTGTTCTAAGCGATCTCTCAAAGCAGCTCCTTTTGGCAACCATAATGGTAAACCTGCGCCTACTTTTTGTGAAAAAGCAAATAGCTCCAGTTCTTTTCCTAGTTTTCTATGATCACGACGTTTCGCTTCTTCCAGTAATTCTAGGTATTCCGTTAAATCCTTTTGTTTAGGAAACGAAGTCCCATAAACCCGAGTCAGCTGTTTGTTTTTCTCGTCACCTCTCCAGTAAGCACCGGCAACGCTCATGATTTTCATCGCTTTAATTATTCCTGTATTCGGGATATGACCACCACGACATAAGTCGGTAAATGTATCATGATCACAAAACGTAATGGTTCCATCTTCAAGATTGGTAATCAATTCTGTTTTGTATACGTTATCCTTATATAGAATTAAAGCTTCTGCTTTGGAAACAGGACGCAGTTTGAATTCATGCTTACCTCTTGATATTTCAAGAACACGATCTTCAATTTTTTTGAAATCAGCATCAGTGATTTTCTGATCTTCAAAGTCCACATCATAATAAAACCCATTGGATATTGCTGGTCCAAGTGTTAGTTTGATTCCAGGATACATTTCCTCAAGAACCTGTGCCATTACGTGTGAAGTCGAATGCCAAAAAGCTCTTTTTCCGCCTTCGTCATTCCAAGTATATAATATAAGACTGCCGTCCGTCGTCAAAGGAGTTGAGGTTTCCACAGTTGTACCATCAAAAGAAGCCGAAATTACATTTCTGGCAAATCCTTCACTAATGCTTTTAGCAACAACCATAGGAGTTACCCCTGGAGCAAACTCTTTAATTGACCCGTCGGGCAAAGTAATGTTAATCATCGTTTATTATTTTAAGAATGCAAATATAGACCATTACAAAAATAGATACAATATATATGTAAGGTTTGTTACAGTAGTAGGTCCAAAAAAGTAAATCGGTACTCATTATATATAGGTAAAGAACGAATGTTTTTGTTTAGGAGCTATTTCCCGCTATTCGTTTTAATCTTTTCTCTCGTAAAAGAAACGAGAAAAAAGGATTTTCACTGCTATCGGGGCTAGGAGAGTAGTTTTGTTGTCCGTAATTCGTTTAAAACAGCAATAACTTCTGGCTTTTAGTAGGTATTCAATAGATCGCGTAGATAGTGGTAAGGTTACTTACACATTAAGACTACCACTATTCTGGTTGATTTCACCTCCTTTTCCTTTGGAAGCAGTCTTGATTGGTATTTTTTTTGGATTTCAAAAACCATGTTTAGAGTTAGTTAAAGATAAAGTTACGAAAACATCAAAAAAATTATTTAAAAAGCTTGTAAAAGCGAATAAAGGGTGTAGTTTTGCACCCGCAACAACGCAGACGTTCATTCACAAACTGGCAAGTAAATAGGAATTAAAGAAGAAAATTTATTTTCTAAAAAAAGATTCAGAAAAGCTTGTGAAATTAGAAAACGGATGTTACCTTTGCACCCCGCAAAACGCGCAAAGTTTCTTGATAGATTGACAAGAAAAAGAGAAGAAAACGAGATAAAATTTATTTCAAAAAAACTTAAAAAATTTCTTGCCAGTTAAAAAAAAAGTTGTACTTTTGCACCCGCTTCGAGAAACACTATAACAAGTGTTAATGAGGAGTTAGAAACTGAAATAAATTCAGTTTAAAAAGATAAGAACACGTTCCTAGACATATTGAATTGACAGCCGTTCCGATGAAAATCGGAACAAAAGAATAAGAGTAATAGAATCGGAAGATTTGAAAAAATCGATAGAACTGAGTCGAATAACAATAGTCCGTTTCGGCGGACGCATAATATACGATGAAGAGTTTGATCCTGGCTCAGGATGAACGCTAGCGGCAGGCTTAACACATGCAAGTCGAGGGGTATAGTTCTTCGGAACTAGAGACCGGCGCACGGGTGCGTAACGCG
>JAFCUE010000065.1:0-6972 GCA_051990185.1 Flavobacterium sp. DT2-2
TTTTTGGCTTTTTAAAATAGCCAAAAGTTATCTCCGATTTTAACCAAGATAATAGAATATAAAACTAAAAACCTATCTTAAATCGTTGAGATTTCTGTCTGAAAAATGGGTACAGCATAAGATAACAGAATTTATTTTATATTTATAGATCACAAATTCCATTAAAAATAAACCAATTCATTAAAATGCTTTGTGTTTAATTTTACTCCATAATAACTAAATAAAATATGATTACTATGAAAAAATTGTCAGTTACAGTATTGTTTTTACTACAATTGCATGCTGCCATCGCTCAAAATAAAACTGAGGATGTGACTCTTACCGATATGTTAAAAATTAAAACTGTTGGAAACATCACCGTGTCTAAAGATGGAAAACGAGCTGCTTTTACGGTAAATACAATTGAAAATGATGAAAGTAACAAGCTGGATTACAAATATCGTTCGCAGATTTTTACCACCACAATTTTAGAAAACGGTGCACTTGTACAACTAACAACGCATAAAGATGGAGCTACAAAACCAGCTTGGAGTCCTGATGGCAAGCAAATAGCATTTACGAGATCTATTGAAGAAAAAAATCAAATATTCATCTTGTCTATGGAAGGTGGTGAGCCCATGCAATTGACGAAAGATAAATATGGCGCAAGTAATCCTAAATGGTCACCAGACGGCAAAAAAATACTTTTTTTATCAAGTATACCGTTACGCGACTTACTGCGAGACTCTATATTGAACCCTTCAAAATCTATTCCCTCATGGAAGATGGAAAAGCCTGGTTTTGACAAAAACGAGCATTTAGTAACCAATAAAGAAAAGCCAAATCCAAACGGAAATTTAGCCGAAATTAGAGCCTATCTGGATAAAAATGCAATTGATAAAAAAGCAATTGTGCTTAATAAATTGAATTTTCAAAGTGAATCAAACATTTCATCGGAAATGAATTTCAATCACTTTTTAGAAATAAATGTATCTAAAGATGCTGTTCCGAGACTACTTACAAATGGCTTTTATAATTTTAGTATTGCTGATTATACACCAAATGGGAAACAAATAATTTTATCCGGTGATGTAGATATTACAGAAAATCAAGATCGATCCCTAGAAAGTGAGATTTTTATTATGGATGCTGATGGAAGAAATTTCAGAATGCTATTGGGAGAAAACGGAAAAACATACAATAGCGCCTCACTTTCGCCATCCGGAAAATGGTTGGCCTTTCTATCCAGCACTACCTCATTCATATCCGTACCGTCGTTATCGATAATGCCACTAAACGGAACTGAAAAAGATATAATAACAATTCCATTTGATCGAAATAAATCAAATCTTATCTGGAGTAAGGATGACAAATACTTGTATTTTACCGCTCAAATGAATGGCGGTAACGTGCTACACAGACTCAACACATTAACTCAAAAAATAGAGACTCTTTCCAGCACTGATACTGGAATATCCAGTTTCGATATTGTAAATAATATGATTGTTTACTCAAAAACTCAGGTATCAAATCCATCTGAATTATATGTTGCTGACGCTAATTTCAAAAATGAGAAAAAAGTTAGCACTTTTAATGATTGGGTTGCTGCTAAAAAATTATCATATCCAGAAAAGAAAACATTCCAAAACGAATTAGGAATGACCGTAGAATATTGGATTATGAAACCATCTAATTATAAACCAGGAGAAAAATATCCATTATTACTAGAAATTCATGGAGGACCATCAGCTATGTGGGGACCTGGTGAAGAAAGTATGTGGCATGAATACCAATATTTCTGTAGTAAAGGATATGGAGTAGTGTACAGCAATCCTCGAGGTTCTGGTGGTTATGGATTGGATTTTTTAAGAGGTAATATCAACGATTGGGGTACTGGTCCGGCTAGTGATGTACTGACAGCATTGGACAAAACCGTCCAAGAAGGGTGGGCAGATCCATCTAAGTTACTCATTACTGGTGGTTCTTATGCAGGATACTTGACCGCATGGATTATCAGTCATGACAATCGCTTTAAAGCAGCATGTGCGCAAAGAGGAGTATATGATTTGAATACTTTTTTTGGGGAAGGTAACGCTTGGCGACTGGTACCCAATTATTTTGGCGGCTATCCTTGGGAACCAAAAGTTAAGGAGATTTTAACCCGTGAATCACCCATAAATTATGTACAAAATATTACGACACCGTTTATTATTTTTCATGGAGGTAATGATAGAAGAACCGGCTTTGTACAAGCTGAAATGCTGTTTAGAAGCCTAAAAGTAATGGATCGCCCTGTAGAATTTGTTGTACATCCCGGTGCCACTCATGAAATTACACGCGCTGGTGATAATCGTCAGCGTATGGATCAAATGCTGAGAACGTATGAGTTTTTTGAAAGAACAATCGACAAAAAGTAAAATTATATAACTACAATTAAGTAGCAAGAAAGATAAATTGTCGCAAAAATTAAAAAGAGTTTTTGCCACAGATTGGAAATATTAAAAAAAAATTTAAAATTACACAACGAATTAATCTGTGCTAATCTGTAAAATCTGTGGCAAAAAAATTAAGTGCTTTATTAAATATGAATTTAAATTTTAACTTTTACATATAACTAAAAATTAGTACTTTTTCTAAACAAAAATCCCTGTCAAATTTATTTTGACAGGGATTTTTTCATTTAAAACGTATTTCTTATAAAGTAGCCATATCAATAACAAATCGATACCGTACATCGCCCTTTTCCATACGCTTATAAGCATCATGAATATTTTTGATATCAATCATTTCGATATCTGAAACAATATTATGTTCTGCGCAATAATCCAACATTTCTTGTGTTTCTGGTAATCCACCAATGAGGGAACCTGCCAGACTTCTTCTACCGCCTATGAGGCTAAAAGCATGCACTTGATACGGAGTTGGAGGAACTCCAACACAAATATGTACACCATTAACTCGCAATAATGACAGATACAAATTTAAATCATGTGGCGCAGAAACGGTATCTAAAATAAAATCGAATGAACCAGCAACACTAGCTAGTTGTTTTTCGTCTTTGGTTACGATAAAATTATGAGCACCCAGTTTTTTGGCATCTGCTTCTTTACCTGCTGATGTACTCAATACAGTCACCTCTGCACCAAAAGCAACACCAAACTTAACGGCCATGTGACCTAAACCTCCTAAGCCAAGAACAGCTAATTTATGGCCTTTACCGACTTTCCAATGCTTTAATGGCGAATACGTTGTAATTCCAGCACATAATAATGGTGCAACAGCAGCTAAATCTAATGTGTCAGAGATATGCAAAACAAAATCTTCGTGAACTACAATTGTATCTGAATAACCACCGTATGTAGGAGTTACACCATCTTGACCTAATGCGTTGTAAGTATCCGTTCGGCCTTTTACACAAAATTGCTCTAAGCCCTCTTTACAATTCTCACAACTTCTACAGGAATCCACTAAACAACCCGTTCCTGCTAAGTCTCCAACTTTAAACTTTTTAACGTGACTACCTACTTGAACTACTTTGCCCACAATTTCATGTCCGGGAACCATTGGATAGATAGAACCTCCCCAATCGTTTTTTATTTGATGCAAATCACTGTGGCAAACTCCACAAAAATGAATATCAAATTGCACATCATGTGGCCCCAATTCTCGTCTTTCAAAATTCCAAGGTGCTAAATCTGTGGTAGCATCTTGTACTGCATATCCTTTTGTTGGTATCATAATTTTCTATTTTTTATAAATTTATGAAAATTATTTCAGTTACGATTTCAAAAAGCCCCAGGAATACCAACTTTTAACAATACTTTATTTAAAAATAATAACCAAATATCTTCAAAATACTCCATCTGAAATAAAGAAATCAAAACAGTAATAATTGTAATATTGACTTTGGATAAAAAAAGTAATATTTATATCTCTAAAATAACTTCAAACAATGATTATCTTTAGTGAAAAAACATGAAAACACAATCTTATAAAAATCATATTCGGTTTTACCCTCCACATCATTTTGTTTATTATCCAATAATAATGGCTTTTTTGTCATTTAGTGTATATTTTATTTTCACAACCAATGAACCTTTAATCTGGACATTTATTAGTGCTGTTTTTTTAGTCCTCTTTTGTTTGGCATTTATGTTGCGCCAGCATTACGCATTGACTTTACAAAATAGAATTGTACGCCTCGAACTAAGATATCGATACTTCGCAGCAACCGGAGAACGATTTGAGAAATTTGAAAATCAATTAAATGACGACCAACTATTTGCTCTGCGATTTGCCCCAGATGAGGAACTCCCAACTCTCATACAAAAAGCTTTGTTTGAAAATTTATCAGGAAAAGTCATTAAGAAGTCAATTACTAATTGGAAAGCAGATCACGAAAGAGTTTAAAATATTCGAGTTATTTACGAATAATCTGATCCTTAAAGCGTATTAATTTTGTTCCTTTACAAAATGAAATAGCGAGCTTCAACTTGACTATAAAATTTTTAAATGGCAGAATATTTTCTAGATATCGAATACGACAGCATCACTTACGGTGAAGAGGAAGTTAATTTTAAAGAATTTGAATGCTGTACGTTTACCAATTGTAATTTTTCTCAATGTACTTTTGTGGCGGTTACTTTCATTGATTGTTTTTTCAACGATTGTACTTTTAGCAACGCAAAAATTAATTATGTAGCCTTTAGAACTGTAACTTTCAATAAATGCGTGATCAAAGAAGTTAATTTTGCTATGTGCGATAAATTAATTTTTGAAATAGCATTTAAGGATTGCGTATTGGATTTTTCCAAATTTTATACTCTAAGATTAAAAGGAACTTCTTTTACTAATTGTAGCCTCATTGCAGTAGATTTCATGAGTACAGATTTAACCGAAGTGCTCTTTGAAAACTGCGATTTATACCGTTCTGAATTTGCGAAAGCAATTGCTAACAAAGCTGATTTCAAAACAAGCTTCAATTACACTATCGATCCTAAAACAACTAAATTAAAAAAAGCAGTATTTGCTAGAGAGGGATTAAAAGGATTGCTCTACAAACATGACATTGAGGTGCATTAGCGGGGCTTTTAAGCAAAGTATTATTGCCTATTTTTTGAAATTACTTTGCTAAATTAATTCCCCTTTTGGAATAAAAATATAGAATTTTGCCCCAACATTTGGTTTTGCTTTTACTTTAATAAAACCTTTATGATTTTTCACAATTCTACTACAAATTGCTAATCCAAGTCCTGTTCCTGAATATTTTGGATTGGTTTCTAAACGTTTGAATAAAAGAAATATTTTATCTGAATATTCTTGTCTAAAGCCAATTCCATTATCAGAAATCATAATCTTATGATAATCCCTTTTATTGGCAATTTTGTAATCCAGTATTTCTTTTTCTGTAATTTTATTTGCACTAATACGCACATGCGGGATATCCTCTTCCTTACTATACTCCAAAGCATTAGAAATTAAATTTATAAAAAGCTGTTTGATTTGGAAAGGAATTGCTTTAATGGTAGGTAAATTTCCAATAGTGATATTGGCTTTTTTATCAGCAATAGTAGAGGACAAATCTTGAAGTACCTCCTCCAGAACTTTATTTAGATTTGTTGCAACAAAAACTTTATCCCCTTTTATAGTTCTGGAATAATCAACTAAATCAATTAATAAAGTCTGCATTCTATTTGCTGTAAACCGAATTTTAGAGAAATAGTCTTTTCCTTGCTGGGAAAGTAAATTCAATTCGTTTTCCTCAAATCTTGAAATAAACATTTGAATTTTTCGAAGTGGTTCCTGTAAGTCATGACTCACAATGTTTTTAAATGCCTCTAGTTCAGTAATAATGCGAATCAAGGGTTAAAATATTAAGTTTATAAAAGCGGAAGCGATTTTGCCGAAGATATGAATCAACAGTCCTTTGGCAGACCTCACTTTACTAGCTCTTTGAATATCTGTTCTTTGAATTAGCCAACTAAAAAATGCTTCTATAGGTTGTCTAACTCTTGATACTGCTGTCGAGAACAAATCATTTGCAGCTTTATCTCTATTTTTGATTTCTTGACATTGCCCTTTAATTGCTTTGATTGGAGTCATCATAATCGAATTTTTCTTTTGCTCTAATTCAGTAAAAAAATCTAGATTAGTGTATGTTTTATCTCCAAAAAAATTCATGTTAGTTTTCTCAGACCAAGCTTCTTTGAATACAGTTAAATCATTTACTGAGGCAGGAGTTATTTGAATTTCCTCAGGAAAAGGGATTTTATCTAAACGTCTAAAAGCCAATGCGTGTAATTTCACACCATAATAATACAAGCTTTTAGTAGAGCAATATCCTTTGTCGGTCAGTTCTTTAGCTACTTTTGTATTACGCTTTCCAGAACAAGTGATTATTGGCATTGAATCCAGTAAACTTTGATCAGCAAAACAGTCAGAGGGTAGAAAATCTTCAAACAACGAAGATGTAAAACGTCTAAAAGCTTCCGATAATTGGTTAAGCCGATTAGAAAAAGCAGTATATGAACCGAGTTTTGGAAACCAATCAAGCAAGTAATCACAAGCAGATTTGTGAATTTGTTTGATGCTAAAGCGTTGTTCTTTTTGAACTGCAAATAGATAAATGGTCATAATTTCTTGGTCTGTTAAATCTTGCTTATCGTTGTTGCTAAAACGTTCGCAAGTATATTTTAAATCTTTTTCAAATCTGTGGCAGATTATTGAGTAGATTTTTATTAATTTTCGGGCTTTAGGCTGATTAATCATATATTTAAATGTGCGTTAGATGCACTATAAATATACTGATTATCAGATTATCAATATAATTTATAGACAGGTATTTCTTTCTTTTTTAAATGATTAATTCGCATTAATTACAAATATATAGATGGTCATAATTTCTTCATCTGTTAAATCTTGATTATCGTTGTTGCTGAATCTCTCACAGGTATATTTTAAATCTTTTTCAAATTTTTCACGAATTGTTGAATA
>JAFCUE010000066.1:0-6190 GCA_051990185.1 Flavobacterium sp. DT2-2
TAGCAGCATTATCAAAACCTAGAAAAGCGGCATAACTATATTTTTAGGCTACATAAGTTGTTAACATTGTAAATGTTAACAACTGAATATTTGATAACTTTTTTGCGTAACGTGAGTTATTAAATTAATAATCAAAAAAAATAGGCCTGAATATTTTTAATTTTTAATTAAAAATCCTATTCCCAATCTGGCATACTTGCATTTGAAAAAAGTATCAAACGCGATGCGCCAAGATTGTTTCCTGCAGGAGTGTACTTGATAATATTTTTAATAGACAAGCCATCGTTTGAGGTATTCATCAAAATAAATTCAGCTTCATTTGGCGAAAATCTTACGTCAATATCTATGGTCCCGATAAGTTTTTCGGCACTTATTTCTGTAGTTACACCAGTGCTTAATATGGCTTGAAAAACTCGGCTATCTAATTGCCTATAATTTGTATCTTCAAAGCCAGATACGTCTCTTGTAAAAATTAATCGTTGTCCATTTATAGAAAAATTAAGCCCTCCTATTGCTCCATCAATACCTGACACAACCTGATTTTGCACTGTTCCTGCTGTATTGATTACATAAATTTCAGCGTTGTAACCATTAGGATCATTTACTTTTATTGCAATTTTTGAACCGTCATTACTCCAATCGCACTCAGAAATTAACTTACCATTTGGTGTTTGATAAATCTTGGTTAAACCGCTTCCGTCATTATTGATGCGATACAACTTATCAAAAGATGGATATATAATTTGGCTTCCAGAGGTATTCCAAGAAAAATTGAGATAATCCGAATTAAAGCCAGAAATAGGTGCCGCGTTGGTGATTTTTAATACGTTGGTTCCATCTGGATTCATCGTATAAATATGATTTTGACCACCATTTGATCTTATGAATGCTATTTTATTTACTTGATTATTTTTTCTAGGGCGCCAACTATTTACGCTGGTACTGGTCAGTTGTAACTGATTACCACTTTCATCTCCGGAATAAATTACATAGTTATTAACCTCCTTTTTGACAAATAGAAATCGAGCATCACGGAAGTCTTTTGTGGTAAAAGCGCGCACTGGACTCAGAACAGCGGGATTAATAGCGTCAGAAACTGCTACTTGCCAATAGTATTTAGTACTATAGGACAAGCCTTTAATGGTTAATGTGTTTTTAGAAATGTTAGGAAAAGTTACGACCTCTGTACTGTTCTCTTTTCGTAATGTAATTACATATTTTAAACTGTCTTTCTCTATATCGGTGGCTGTCCAGGCTAAATTGATTTCGAGAGTCTGATTGATCGCATTATCTGCCGGTGTCACTAACACGGGCGTAGTAGGAGACTTATTATTTGTAGTTGACAACTTCAACTCAAAAACTAAACTAGAGGTTTTATTTGCATTAACGGTTGCTGCTTCAAATTTAGCAATATATCCTTCCTTTTGAGCCTCAAAAGAATAATTCCCTACTTTTACATTATTGACTAAAAACTTACCCTGTTCGTCAGTAAAAACAATGCTAGTATTGGGGTTTGAGAACACTTTTACATTGGCCATAGGTTTAAAATCTACAGCACTAACTACTTTACCTTCTATAGTACCAAATTCTTCTCCTGCAAACTTTTCCTCTGCACAAGAAAGGAAAATGAAAAAGAGCAAGGCTATCCAGCTTACTTTTAAAACACTTTGAATTATTGGTAAGACATTGCGATTCATATTAGGGTCCTTTATCATCATTTTTTAGAATTTGTAATAATAGTTGTTTTTCGAGCTGTCTTTTTAATTTGAAAATAATAGGTAAGTCCTATACCAAACCGAAAATAATAATCATCGCGTACACCTCGTTCTAAATAATCTATGGTGTCGCTAAAATTGATGTTTTGTTCAGCGAAAGCCTTAATTCCGATTTTCGAACTGACAAGATATTCCAGTCCAGCACCGTATTGCATTTTAGAATGTGCATTCTCGAATACCTTATTCGTTCCAAAACCAAAACCTGCAAATATAAAGGGACTCAGTTTATCTTTTGGCAATACCAATAGTTCAGCATTCACATCTACCGTAGCATATCCTACATCTAAAAGTCCTTTATTAGCTAGTTTAAATACGTTGAGCGAACTACTAATGCTAAAACTTGGAGTGAAAAAATATTTTAAAGCCGTTCGTCCTAATGGTCTTAATGCAGGATTGCTATAATCGCCATCTATAAGTGTTGCTCCAGCTCCAATTTCAACTGCAAACTTTGAGCGTCGCTCTTGCAAATTTCTTCCAAATAAAGTGTTAGTAAGTGCTTGCCCATTTTCTTTTTCATAGTTGACTAAAGCTTCATCAATAGCTTCTGGACTTGCATCAGCCTCCCAAATGCCACCTTTTATCCCTTCAAGAACTAATGTGCATACTGCTTTTTCAATCGCTTCGGTCACTGCCATTTGCACGGGTTCATTTGTAGTATACCCTGTTTCTACCTCCAATAATCTTTTGAAATTAACATACTTAAAAAGGCTTTGATCTATGGCTTGCGATAATATTGTTTTTGAAATATAAACAGATTTTAAAATCTTTCCGTTTGCTGTTGATACCATTCTCAAATAAATAGTAACTCGATCTTGCCTGTATTTTACAGAGCCACCCGTACCAAAATAACGAGCACCAAAGCCGCCAGTAATAATATTAGTGTCATACGATATAATGCCACCCTCTAATAAAACTCCCGCATAGAGTAAAGGTGTTATTTGTGGAACATTAGGATCTACATCTTTAGTGTATTCTTGCCTAGTAGATCGAATAAGGTTTCGTTCTTGTAGCAAATTGCCAATATTTTCTCTTTCAATAGGGATAAACCATTTGGAGTCTTCAAGCGCTTTAATTAAAATTGATGTAGCACCTTGCGTTACAGCAGTACTAAAATTGCTACCGTTTTCTGAAGCTTTGTATTGTCCGGTTTGATCGCGAAATTTGTAAAGCCCAACTACAATTTGTTCTTTTGCTTTTGGCAATTGTTTAAGGGCTGTTGTCGCTTTCGTATTTTCACCAATAATTGCTTTTTCAACTCCAGTGGGTTGATTGTAATAAGCACCACAGCTAAATAGTGACAAAAAAAGCAATAAATAACAATGGTTTTTACATTTCATATTATCGATTTGGTATAATTACTTGCGTTTGTTCACCTGTTTTTGTGTCTAAAATATCTACTATTAATCCACCTGCTGAAGGATAAACTTCTACTGACAAACTTCCAAATGTATACGAGCCTATTTTGATGCCATCGGTGCCAAATTGCTGGCGGAATAGTGAACTTGAGATTTGACTGAGTAAAAGAGAATTTAAACTTGAAGTAAATCGTTCTAACTCTGTTTGTGATTTTTCTTTGATGGTTTTATCTGTAAATTTATTTTGAGACTCAGCAGAGCTAGCCAGCCATTGGTAATTAAAGGTGTCACCACCAAAAGCGGGATTTTTAGGTTTATATACTAAATCTTGGGCAAGCAATGATTGTATGCCAAGAACAATAAAGGCTACTGTTACTAGTTGCTTCATGGGTACATTTTATAAAATTAATATTGAGTAAAATATTTACTTTGTTTTTCAAGATTTTTTAAATGCAGGTAAGTGGCATAAATAGCTTGTTCAGCCATCTGCGTTAGATATTCCTCATCTGGCCTTGTTAAAAATTCGAATATAATTTCATTTTCAATGCCGACAATTATTTTAGTATTTCTGGCAAAACTAAATTCCTCTGTAAGAACCACTATTTTTTTTGCGCTTATCTGGTAATCATGATACAAATAATAGTACAAGTCATAGAAATCTTTACCAACTTTAGTCTTAGTCTCATCAGATATAATACCTGTCAATTCAAATCCTTCAGTTAAAAGTCGTTGAAGCTGTTCTTTTTTTTTTGTTCTCCTAGCACTACTCTGTCTTTTCCAATTACTTGTTTATTTTCATTGTAAAAAAGTAGCAGTACAATCACTTCGTCTCCAGTTGTTAAGTTAATCTGAGAAGTAGATAAATTTTTATTTTCGTTCGCATTCAATGTAAAAAAACCTTCTTGTTCATTCGTAGATTGATTGTCTGAAGTACTATTTTTTTTTATGACAGATAACTTATAAGAAAAACTTTGAACAACTTCAGACAAATTCTCTGCTGCACCAGTCAAGGTTACAACAGACTGATTTTTCTCTATAATAATTTTTGCTTTTACCACGGTATTAGTGGTTTGTGCAAAAAAATGTAACGGACATACAAAAAATACAAGTATGCAAAGATTTTTGTAGTTGACCTTCATTTTTCTATTTATTGATAATTATAATTGCAGTTCCGCTCCCTGTCTGTCTAATTTGCATATCTCTTGATAATGAATTAGTTCCAAAACTTGTAAAACTTTGATTATTCCCTTTTTGAATTACTACGTTGTTACTAGCATAATTAGAAAAAGAAGCAAAATCATTGATCCTATTATTATTACCTTCTTGCCAAATAATATGATTGATTTCTTTGGCTTGATTATTCAAATATATTTGGTTCTTGTCTCCCTTTTGAGTAATATCTAATTCAATATTGTTTGCTATCAAATTAGCCTGAACGTTATTATAGTTCCCTATTTGCCGTATTTGAACAATATTTCCAAAATTTTGACTCACTAGTACCGTGCTTGTAGTACTCAATTGAATGGGATTGCGTATTGGTCTGTTTTGAAACAAATCAATCGGCTTTAGCACCGCTGGATCAATTGCATTTGTTACAAAAACTTGAGCAAATGCCACCTGAAAATAGGAGAAACAAAAAATGCTACATAATAGGAATGTTTTCATGGTTCTAATTTTAAATTAAAAAAGATAGGACAGCTTTTATACTAGCTGTCCTTATCTAAAAAACCTTAATTAGTTACTTTGAATCACATTTGACATGTTTCCGTTTCCTTGTTGAGAAACTGCGTTTATGTTTCCTGAGCTCGTACCTGTTTGATTTGTAAATGATTTATTAAACAAACCTTCTTGCAAAACATTATCTAAATTTTTGAAACCTTTTTGAGTTGTTTCAGCTAGATTGTCTTTACCATATTGATAGTGATTTGCAACGTTTCTTGCTGCTAATGTAGCAGCTTGTGTAGTGCTGTTTTGAGAAATTTTAGAATCATTGCGTTCTCCTCCTTGACTCGTATAAGCCAAATTGAAGTTTCCATCTTGCGTTTGAATGGCTTTGTTTTTTCCGTGTGGCGAAGTTGGCACTGCTGAACTAAGAGGCACCATCAAAGTGAAAGTTGATACAGCAGGAAGAGGATTGTTTCCAGACGTACCTTGATCAATTGTCGCTTTGTTGTCATTACCGGTTTGTTTCTGCATTGCTTCATCGGCTCCAAACAATTGTGCAGTAGCTACTACAACTTCGTCCTGCCAAATGGTAGCGGCGTTACGATCACCAACTTGTTTTTGCGTCGCTTTATTGTCCCAGTTGTTTTGAGAGATGTACGCATTGTTGTCATTCCCTTTTTGATCTACGTCTGCCATGTTTTTAGCCGAAGTATTGTTACCAGATACGATAATTTGCCCCGGATTTACACCTTGATACACAAATGCATCATTGTTGTTGATCATTTGTTTGATCTTTGAACTCTGTGCGGTTCCAATTTGATGAACTTGTGCATTTTGTGAAGTTCCTGTTTGACCTACCAAACTTGAATTTGCTCCGGCTACTGGGCCTGGTTGCGCATAAGATGCTGCTCCTACAAATAGCATCGCTGAGATGCTCAAAATTACTTTTTTCATAATACATATATTTAATTGGTTGTTAATACAAGTTGTTATGTAGGTTTAAAAAAGTGATTTGGGGAATCTTAATTTTTTTAATAATCAAACAACGACTTTTTTATAAATCTTGTTTCAGTATTACATTTCAAAGATAGAAAAGACAAAATAAAAAAAACACGTATAAATACCTGTTTTTCAGGTAAATAGATAAATTTTCGATAAAAAGTAATTGTATATCGACAAACTACATTTTTACAAAAAAAATATAATACAACTTTACTTACATTAATATAAAAGCTATAATAAATTAACTTTTAATTAAACAATTACAATAAAATACACATTGCTATCCGAAAGTTTTAACAAAACCTCAAATATCAATCTGTATAGCTTATAAACAGGTTGTTTTTAAAAAATTATGCTGAAAATAAGTCAGAACTGAATTCTAATTTGGGTTCT
>JAFCUE010000067.1:0-5262 GCA_051990185.1 Flavobacterium sp. DT2-2
GAAGTATTAAAATAACTTACTTTAAAACCTTGGATACAGGCTTGATAACCTAATGCGGTGCCTAAATAACTTTTGCCTACACCAGTGCTTCCCGTGATTAAAATGTTTTCATTTTTTTCGACAAATTCACATTCTGCCAGACGTAGTATGGTGTTTCGATCCAGATTACGGGTTTGGTCAAAATTGATACTTTCAATATTTGATTTGTAATGGAATCGGGCATTGGTGATACTGCGGGCAATACGCCGATTGTGCCTTTCATCCCATTCAGCATCAATAAGCATCGATACAAACTGATCGAGTGTGTAATGGTCGGTTTTTCCGCTTTCAATGGCAGTTTTAAAAGCATTATGCATGCCGTAAAGCTTCATTTGTTTCATTTTTGTTGCTGTGGATTGCTTCGCCCGTTCGCTTACGCTCGGGTCATTCATGATTACTGTGTTTTAATTTAATTATAATAGTGTTTTCCTCTGATATTACCGTGAATAGGGAGTTCTTGCTCGGGTTCTTGTTCAAAGCCAATATAATCTAAGTTGTTTTCTAAAATATTTTGAATGGTCTTAAAATTGTAAATTTTAAAATCAAGTGCCCGCTTACAGGCATTTATTAATCGCTCTTTCCCTACCTTTTTCTCGAAGTTTAATATTCCCAAACAACTTTTATAAGCCTGTTCAGGATGGTTTCTACTTTCAATTATTTGCATAGTATATTCTGCTACTGACTCGTCAATACTACTGGCCCAATCAATGAAGCGGGCAGCACTCCACTGGGCTACAAATTGATGCGTGCTAGCCATATGTTCCGGGATTGTGGTATAGATATAAGGTTTGTAATTCCTTGGATGGATGGCTATTCGATTGTATTTGTGATAAATCTCTACCGTTGATTTGGTATACAATAGTTTCGCTTTTTTCTTGACATATTGATACGGAACGCTATAGTAATTTTTGTCCTGACTTAATTGAACATGCCCATTTTGCATTACTGTTGCAAAGGATTGGTATTTGATTTCAAAACGTTCTAGTGGTAATGGACTTAGTTTTTGCTTTTCATCTTCTAAAAATAATTCTATACGAGAGTACGGGCGTCCTGTGAGTTTTCGACTGTTATGAGCATCCAATAAATCCCATATTTGCTGGTTTAATTCTTCCAGAGAAAAGAATTTAGTTTCTTTTAGGTTTACATAAATCCTTCGATACAATATCTTAACGGCTCCTTCAACCAATGATTTATCTCTAGGTTTATAAGCCCTGGCAGGCAAGATTGTAGTCTGGTAATGCTCGGCTAAATCAGCTAAAGTTTCATTGATTGTTGGTTCAAAACGACTGCTTTTTATCACTGCAGATTTTAAATTATCCGGAACAATTGCCGCAGGAGTGCCTTCAAAGAAACGCATAGCATTTTCTACCGATGTAACAAAATCTTCCTTTTGTTGGCTCATAGAAGCTTCTGCATAGGTATATTGACTGGCTCCCAATATGGCTACAAAAAACTGTACTTCTTTGATTTCTCCCGTGTCTTTATCAATAATGGAGAGTGTTTTTCCAGCATAATCCACATACATTTTATCACCCGATTTGTGGTTAATGTGCATCACTGGATTGACTCGTTTGCTCCATGTTTTGTAGTGATGTCCAAATTGCGAGCTCCTGTAACCATCTGGATTTAGGGCAATATATTGCTCCCACATATGGTGTATGGTAACGCCAACTTTTTTTAATTCCCGTTCCATTTTAGGAAAAAAATCATAAAGAATCAGCAGTTTGGGACTAATGGATTCCACGGTAGTGTGTGAGAACAAAAGTTCTAACTCAGCATCTGTTTTTTCGTTAATTACTTCAAAACTTAATCCTAGTACTTCAAATAAAGAAATATACTTTTTTACCGTATTTCTAGAAAGAGATAAGTACTTACTTATGAATAACTTACTTTTTCCGTTACAGTAGAATTTAATTGATTTTCTAATTTTACTCATGTCTGTTATTTTGTTTGCCATAATCCGTGTTTTTTTAACGAATGTATGGTGCTAACAACATGAAAAAGTTAGTAGTTTTTAATGGTCAATTGTACCCCAAAATTAGGTGGTCAATTTGAACTGGAAAGTGGTGGTCAGTTTGCTCCGAAACTAGTGGTCAATTTGCACTGGAATAGGGTGGTCAATTTGACCGGTTTTTCCAGTGTGCCATGATAAAATGATTTTAAAAGTTTGAAAATTGTTTGGATACTTGTTATTAAAATGGGAGGTCGTCCTTTTCCTTGCTATTGTTGGTCCCTGTGGGAGCTTGTACCGTTTCGGATTTTTTGCCACCCCCGTGCAGTTTGATTTGCGAGGTATTGAAATTCAGCCCTGCGTGTGTTTCTCCGTCACTGCCCGTCCACGCCCTTGCACTTACTCTGCCTGTGAGTTCTAAGACAGTACCTTTTGTAAGTATCTTGGCAACCTTGGGACTAAGCCAGTAAGCGCAGTCGAAGTATGTTGTCTGCTCTACGCGTTCGCCGGATTTATTTCGGTAGCTGTCGTTGATGGCTACTGAAAAGTTTACTACCTGTTTGCTGTTTGACACATTGCGAACCTGCGCATCCGCTGTCACTCTTCCAATAATGTTCATGATTTCTACGATTTTTAGTGAATTACTTTTTTTTGAAATTTTATTCGGCAATGAGAGGAGGTGCTGTTTTGTTTCATCATTACCTTTTTCAATATTATATTTCTCATTGCTGACATTTTTTTTATTCGTTTAAAGAGCCGGAGTATGCTATGTTTTGTTTCATGAGCATAAAAAGGTGAGTGTTTAGCAATAGCAAGGCTTTGATAAAAAATACAACCCGGATGGGTGGAGATTTTTTATCAAATCTGAAGGACCAGGCCTTGCTATTGCGTTAAGAACACGGAGTTACCTTTGCTCCTGAAATAAGACAAAAGCATACTGGTTTTTGAATACAAAAATGAAGGGGAAGCAACGAAGAGATTGGGAAATGGTTCTAATGATCAGAAAATTTCATCAATATGACAAAATCTCTAAATCGATGTTTAAGATATTTTTTTTAAAACTGCTGTTGATAGAGTTATTGATTAATAATATTAGATTAGTTAGAGCACAGATAGTTGATGCTACTAGTGGTGATAGAGTTATTGATTATATATTAGATGTAGTTACAATACAAATAATTGTTGCTGATGTTGTTGATGTAGCTAAATAATTATATATTTGTTCACTAATATTAAGCGTTCACGTTTTCGTGAACACAAGCATAAAGTGAACAAGATGAACGAGCAGTACATTATACAGAACGCAATACATAATCTTCATAAAGATGAGATACGTGCTGAATGGAGAGAAGCAACTAATGATGGTATCATTGATGGAAAGCTTACGCTTCATATGAAGTATCATCCTGTTGTTGTATTAAATGTAGAAGTTAAAAAAGAACTACGTGGAATGCATCTTACCATTATGGAGGATAAGGCACGCAGTGAAGCACCATTTATGATAGTTGCTGATCGTATATTTCCTAAGGTTAAGCAGGAGCTAAAAGAAAAGCAAATCAATTACTTGGAGGCAAGCGGAAACATGTTCCTGCTAATGGATGGCCTTTACATTAATATTGACGGCAGGAAAAATGAGGTTACTGCAGCTACTGGCGGCAACCGTGCCTTTACAAAGACTGGGCTGCAGGTCATATTCCAGTTTCTAATTGAAGAAGAATGGGTAAATCGGCCATATCGTGAAATAGCGCAACGCACCGGTACAGGCTTGGGTAATATTAATAATATATTCAATGGGCTGGCACAGGAAGGTTATCTGTTACAGCTGACAAAGAATGAGCAAAAGTTGGAAAATAAGAAGCAACTATTGGAAAAATGGATTTTGGAATATGAGAAACGTCTTAAGCCAACGATAAATATTGGTACATTCAGGTTTTTGAAGGAAGAAGATTTTTACAATTGGAAAGAAATTCCTCTTAAAAACCATGAAACATATTGGGGCGGTGAACCCGCCGGGGCTATTTATACAAATTACCTGCGTCCAGAAGAGCTGACAATTTATACCGCAGAAGAATGGAATGATTTGATCAGGAACTATAGATTGGTTCCGGACAAGCAAGGTAACGTCAAGGTATTTAAGAAATTCTGGAAACATGATTTAGTAAACGAAAATGCAGTGCATCCACTTTTGGCATATGCCGATTTAATGAATAAGGGAGATAGAAGATGTACAGAAACAGCACGAAGAATATACGATGAGTACTTACAAGATAAGTTTTAAGCAATTAAGGCAGGAAGCAAAACTTTCAGAAATGCTTACGGCACTGGAGAGGGGTTTGAAAAAGTTTAGTATAGATTTCTATCTCGTTGGGGCAGTGGCACGCGATGTTTGGATGTCCGCAATAAATGATATCCCGCCAAGCCGCATTACGGGAGATATTGATTTTGCTGTTTTCATCAATGATAAAGGAACCTATGAAGGATTAAAAAAATATCTGATAGAGACTGAGGGATTCCATCCATACAAAGGCAATGCTTTTGTACTGGTGTGGAAAAGTTACATTCAAGTTGATTTACTGCCGTTTGGCGAGATAGAAGGTAAAGGATCTCATGTAAGGGTCGAAGGCACCGGTCTTACAGATGTTAGTGTTCCCGGTTTTAAGGAAATATATGATGCAGGACTTCCGGAAGCAGAACTGGAAGGAAAGCACCACTTTAAATTCTGCACGCTTCCAGGAATAGTATTATTAAAGCTGATGGCATATGAGGACCGACCTGAAATCCGTAGGGACGATATTAAAGACATCAGTAAGATTTTAAAGCACTTCTTCGACATGTATGCCGAAGAGATTTATGCAAACCATCTCGATTTATTTGGTCAAGATCAAGAACTCGATATGTTGGCTGCACGCGTTATGGGGCGGGATATGGCAAAAATAGCAAGATTGAATGAAGAGTTGTTTGTCAGGATCGCATCCTTGTTGGATAAGAATACGGTGAGCCCTGCCAGTAGTGAAATAGCAAAAATCATGGCTGAATTTTTCGAAAATACTGTTCAGGCTAGCATGGATATGTTGATTGAGATTAAGGTCGGATTTATGGAGTAGGATTAATATTGTATCTTAATATAATGAACTCGGAACTTAAAACAAGAGATCATTGCTATCCGAAAGTTTTAACAAAACCTCAAATATCAATCTGTATAGCTTATAAACAGGTTGTTTTTAAAAAATTATGCTGAAAATAAGTCAGAACTGAATTCTAATTTGGGTTCT
>JAFCUE010000068.1:0-5066 GCA_051990185.1 Flavobacterium sp. DT2-2
TACAATTCTTGATACCTACATCCATTAGCATCGGTTACTTGGAACATGTAATCTCCTGGTGCCAAAGTAGTAAATACTCCTGAACTTGCTCCTGATATATTACCCGTAGCACTTGCTGGCGAAAGAATCGCGTAAGCCAAAGGTCCTACTCCACCTGTTGCGGCAACTTGTACCGTCGCTGTATTAGCAGGACACGTTGGCGCTGTTGTTACTGCAAAAGTTAAATCCGTAGGCGGCGTTAATGCTGGCGTGATTACAGCTTGTGAAGTCGTTTCACAACCTTTAGCATCTTTCACCGTATAATTTACGGTAGTTGCAGTTGTTAAATTATTAACGGTATACGTATTGGCTGTAGTGTATCCTAAACCATTGAAGTTAAACAAATATCCGCCGTTTCCGCCGGTAGGTATAACTGTAATGATGGTAGTAGGACTACAAGTCGTATTGGCTGTAAATCCAGCCGTAGCAGTCAGCAAGGCCGGCTCGCTAATCGTGATAGGACCGCTTGATACTAGACATTGTCTCGCGTTACGCACCGTTACCACATACGCTGTTCCTGCACTTAATCCTGGAAACACATTGGATGTTTGAAATAGCCCGGAATCCAATTGATATTCGTAAGGACCTTCACCGGCAGTAACAGTTACTGTGATGGTTCCATCAGCGCCTCCATTACAACTCACAGCTGTTTGTGTGGTAGTGAATACTGTTGTTGGGATTGGGTCTAATGTAATACTTGCAGTTGTTGTACAAGCAGTAGCATTATTAGCATCCGTAATCGTAAACACATAGGTTCCGGCTGCTGTTGCAGTGTAAGGATTCGTTGAAGCAACATTTGGCGCTCCATTAACAGATACTTGATACGTATAATTAGCTGGAGTTGGTACAGGATTTCCACCTGTCGTGGTCAATGTAATTGTTGCATCAGGCAATGCACTACAATCCAATGGTTTTGTTAATGCTGCACTGGATACTAACTGTGGATATACCACATAATTCACACTAGCGGTACAACCATTACCATCCTTGATCACCAAATTATAGGTTCCAGAAGCATTAAATGTAAAGCTTGACGAACTCTGGAATGCACTTCCGTTTACGCTGTAGGTCGCTGGTAAAATAGTAGCAGAAGAAACCGTGGATAAATCAATTGTAAATGGGGAACCATTATAACAAATAGGCGCTGGTGCGGTTATCGTAGGTGGTGCATCTTGAAATAAGATTACATCATCAGATTTTATACAATTATACGCATCTTTTGCATATACATAATAAGTAATTCCAGTTAACGAACCTGGTCTGGTAAACGTGTTTCCGCTTACCCAACTAGAAGCCGTTACTAATGGTGGAGTATTCGAAGTAGTTACTTGATAGGTGTATGGTCCAGTTCCATTTTGAGCTTGTGCTGTAATGATACCCAGATCAGTACAATTAGAATTTTTTACAATTGTACCTGTAACCGCCAGTAATACTGGTGACTCTTTAATGTTGAAATTAGCCGAAGCATTTCCACAACCTGCATTAGGTCCTGAGGTTTCTCTAACATAAACGTAATAACTGCCCACTCCTAGAGCACCAGGAATACTTGGAATGCTTACCATACTTGAAGCTGGAATAGTAAAGGTTCCTGAAAGATATTGCGATATGTTGGTAAATGCTTCAAATATTTGATACGTATAATCAATAGCTGTACCACTTGAGTTCGTAACATCAAAAGATACATTTCCATCAGCACTTCCTGTACAAGTAATGTTTTTTGGAAGAAGGTTAGCTACTACAAGTGATGAATTTGAAGGTATTGGTATAGCTGCGGTTTCATAGTAATAACAAAGTGTAGCTTCATCATAAACAATAAAAGTATACGTAACTCCTGGAAGCAAGCCTGTAAAAGTAGTGCCTTTAGATCCTGCAGGAGTTTCTCCTTGCCACCCAGCAGTCCCGTCGGCAATGAAAACTTGACCAGGGCCATTGTAGATATTAAAATGGAATGGTCCTGAACTGGCTAAAGGTCCTACAACTGTTACTGTTGCCGTTCCGCCTGTAGCACAAGTTACACTGCTATTAATATCTATATCTAAATCATTAGGATCTGACGCGACAAGTATATTATTAATAACTTGTTGACATCCATTAGCATCAACTACTCTAATTTGATAGAAACCAAAATCGACTACATCAAATGTGGTTGAAACATTTCCAGTAGGATTCAATTCCATCTTGTTATAGCCATTAATACCTGTTACGTAGTACGTATAACCAGGAGTACCGCCTGAACCACCAACAGTACTAGTCCCATCAGTAATTTTATTAATAATAATGGACCCTTTTGAAACACCACCAGCACCACACTGAATAGGAACAACAGTAAGGTCGATAAAGATGGGCGTTGGCTCAGAAATAGTATAAGTAGCTATATCAGTACATCCTTTAGCATCTTTAATTGTAATCGTATAAGGTCCAGCGGAAAGTCCTGTAAAAGTATTCGAAGTTTGGAAAGTAGTGCCATCAATACTAAACTGAAACGGTGCTAAACCTAGTGAAGCATTAAAATCAGCTCGGATGGCTCCCGTATCATCGCCATTACAATTGATAAATGCTGTTTGAGTAACTCCAGTGATATCTGGATTAATTGGAGCAGAAATTACAATTGCGGTAGTAGTAACTGCTTGACATCCTGTTGCAGTATCTATTACTCTAAATGTATAACTACCTGGTGTACTTGTATTGAATACGTTGCTAGCCATGGGTACAAATGCACCCGCTGATTCTCTGGATTCGTAAGTAAATGATCCAGACCCACCAGTAGGTGTTAATGTAATTTGAGCTGCAGTAGGCAAAGTACAGGTAATATCTTTGTTTAGAACAGCTGTTAGAGTCAATTGCGGATTAACAGTAATGGTATCCGTGTCAGTACAACCGTTTGCATCTTTTACTGTTACCGTGTAATTTCCCGCTGTTGTTACTATAAAAGTATTTCCTGTTTGGTACGAAGCTCCGTTATTGATGCTGTACGTTAAGGTCCCTACACCGCTTGTTCCAGTGGCAGTAATGGTATACGTTCCGGACCCTAAACATCCTGAACCTGCAACGGTTACATTAGGAATTGGGTCTTGTGCAATTGTTATTGGTAGTATGAAAGTACAATTGTTGGCATCAATAATATGTGCGTACCAACTAGTGCTTGTCGTAGGGTTTAAATTGGCTACATTACTTGTTCCATAAGTTCCAGGTGTAGTAGGTGATGTAACAAATGAATATCTATAACTTGGAGTTCCTCCTGCTACTGTCACTGTTACGCTAGATGTCGGCACGTTACAATTTGCATTTATGGTGGTATAGCTCGCAGATAATGCTGCAGCTGGTTGATTAATAGTTATAGAAGTAGTAGCGGTACATCCTGTAGCATTATCTGTAAACACCACAACATAAGTATTGGCGCCCAAGTTAGGTAGGATAAAAGTACTCGCTGTTTGCCCTGTTACTGGAGTTCCGCCATTAACAGTATAGCTGTAAGTACCGGACCCGAAACCGCTTACGCCATAGCGTATAGAACCGGTTGGAATTCCAAAACAAGCTACATCGGTTAATTTGGTGGCCGTAGCAACAATAGGTGTTACGGGTGCAATGGTATAGGATTCTGAATAATAACAACCATTAGCATCAGTTACTCTGAAAACGTAAGTGCCTGGAGTAAGTCCTGTAAAATTACCTGAGGTAGCACCCGAGGTATTAGTAACTGGTCCGCTAACAATAGTGTAGGTATTTGGAATAACGCCATTACTAGCATTCACTTGTACTGATATAGCAGTAACTAAACATGTTATAGGGCCTGAAGGTGCAAAAGTTAAATCTGTTGGTGAATTCAATCGCACCAATGTTCCTGTGCCACTTATGGTACAACCTTTCGCATCTCGAACCGTATACGTATACGGCTGATCAGCACCATTGTCATTCAAGGTCAATACATTGTTAGTGGTAAAAGCACCACCGTTAAAACTATAGATGTACGGTGCTGTTCCAGTTCCGGTTGTTACATTAACAGTAACCGTTCCAGCTACTTTAGCATTGGAAGCACTACAGCTGAAAGGAACTTCAACAGCAGTTGCTACTAAAGCATTTGTTGGTTCTGTGATATTCACAATAACACTTCCTATACAGCCTTTGCTGTCTTTAACGTAAAAGGTATAGGTTCCAGCTGCTAATCCGCCAAAAGTTGGATTAGTAGAAAATCCTGTAATAGCGTTGTTACTATACATATAACCTCCTGATCCGCCAGCACCGGTTAAGGTTACTGAACCATCTGCTCCTGCATTACAACTTACATTAACCTGTGTTGCAGTGACTGTAGGGTCTGTTATTGGCGCTACTGTTGTAGATGTGGTTGTAGTACAACCATTAGCATCGGTAATAACAAATGTATACGTATCGGCATTAGCATTGCTAACCGTTGTTGTAAATGTTACTGCTGCACTCGCTGTACTTGGCGCACTTGGTGCTCCGCTTCCTTTTTGAACTGTGTATGTAAATGGCGCTCTTCCACCAGTAATTGTTGTTGTTATGGTAGCGTTTGGAGTTGGAAAACAATCTAATGTTTTCGTTACTGCAGCTGCTGCAGTCAATCGTGGATACACTTGTATAGGCGATGCTGCCGTTATACAACCATTTTTATCTTTGATAGAAACGGTATAGGTACCTGCTGGTACGCTAAATGTTGGACTCATTTGAAAGGTTCCTGTTGTACCGCCTATTCCGTAAGTAACCGGAGTTAAGCTCGCCGCTGTTGGTGTTGCAGTTAAGGTAAACGTACTTCCTGATCCTGAACATTGATTGTCTACTGCTACCGTAAGACCTGGCAACGGATCGCTGATTATTGTTACGTTTCTCAGCGTAACACAACCATTGGCATCTTTTACATAGACATCCCATGATAAATTGGTTGCCGAATTGGTATCGACCACAACCAGGTTAGAAGCTGCATAAGTAGTCGGAGCTGTTGCATTAGCTAGTACTGCTGCGTAGGTATAATTTGGGGTTCCACCTGCGGCTACAATTGTAATAGTGGAGTT
>JAFCUE010000069.1:0-4765 GCA_051990185.1 Flavobacterium sp. DT2-2
CAATCAAGTTGAGGCTATACCAGATAACCAAATCATTTTTAAAAATGAAATACTTTCTATAGTTGAACAAATATATAAAAATTAAGAGAAAATAAATTAGGATTTTAAGATAGTACCTAAATAAAGCAATTTTTTCGGGTAATCAAACTATTCCCAAGTACAAAACCATTTCTATTGCAGCCTGATTCCCGACTATTGCTTACTAGCGGTTGCAAGAAGCCTTTTAGCGTGTTTGTATTTGAATTTATTCATTTAATTTGTTAGTGATAAAAAAGTGGTTCATGGAATTTCCAAAACACTTTGTATCTATACATATTTACAATTTATGTGGGCTTTTGTCAAAACGATCTCCAATCGAAAAATGATATTGCAAACCTAGTTCTAAACCTAAACGGAAATTATGAGTTGGTTTGTCAGTATCACTACTATTAGGAGAACTAGAATAATATGGAAAATTATCCGCAGTCGTAAAGTCATATTCATATCTTAGATTTGTAGAATATGATATTTTGTCTGACAGAAAACCTTTTAAACCAATTGAACCAATAATCCCAAATAATGTTTTTTTGTGCATCTTACCTTCTTCACTATAATATTGATTACTTTCTGGTTGTTGGTAAGAAATATATTCATAATAATCAGAAGTTTGAGTTCTTATCTGATATTCATCTTCAATAACTGTTTTGTAATATTTAAGAAATGAGAATTGAACACCTTGGTTAAATATTAAATATAATTTTTCATTCAAAGGATGATAATATTGAATAGTTATTGGCATTTTGTAATATTCAAAATTTGTTTTAATACTTGTATTATCACCAACGGAATCAAAAAAGTATTTTTCGTTTTGTTTAGAATATTCAAAACCTGTTTTGACACCCCAATGTTCATTCCAGTTTTTTTCGAAAGTCATTCCATATCCAAGACCATTTGGCAAATTTTGCTTGTCTTTTGAGAAATACGAACCAGGATTTATTCGGGTAAAAAAGAATGGATTTATATTAATTCCAACTTGCCAATCCGTAATATCTTGTGCATTTCCTGTTAAAGAAACGCCCAAGATGAAAGCTATTATTAACTTTTTCATGAATTATTTATTAATGATTATTTTTTCAGCAAAACTTTCTTTTCCTGTATCGATTTTAATGATATACCAACCCGAATATTGCCTGTCAGTAATTAAAATTTCAAGATTATCTGTTTTTACAAACTCACTTTTGCAAACAATACGACCATTTTTATCTGATATTTGATAATTCCCAGAAGTAACATTAGGCAGTTTTACTGTAAATTGGCCATTATTAGGATTTGGATATATTATAGATTTCTTGACAGCACTTTCTGTTTCATTAAGTACTACTCTCATAGGAACATTATCTGCGATACCTTTAAGGTTAATTTCAAAACTATTGCATGTTCGCATTCCATTACAAAGATTTTGGTAGCAAACTTCTACTGGAATAGTACGATCATAGCTAGTAATGGCAGCTTCTTCTGGATTGATTGACAGAACCCAACTGGTGCTCGTTTGCAACGAGTGCCTACTTACCTTATGAAAAAAAGTTGTAGCGTTTTCAACGCGGCAAACGCACTATTCTAAATAACCTGCGTTGCAAACGCTTTATTTTCGTTAATTAAGTAAGTTGGTACTCGTTGCAAACGAGCACCAGAGGGCAATGCTCCGCATTCACGAATACCAAAAATACAATAACAAAGCGTGAGTAAAAGGAGGCTGGCGAATCGCCCAAAGTCCAATTCTAACCACTACAATTACCCTACTGCGACTCAAGAAGAAAGGCTATCAATCAATGTTGGAGATTTACATGGAACTCAACCCATCACTTTGCGAACCGCCGTATACGAGACCCGTACGTACGGTGGTGTGAGAGGCGCACTCCTTCAGTTTCTGGCGGAGCCGTCTACTCGATTACCAGCCGTTTTTTTATTTATTGTATTCTTTCAGCTCAAAATTATTTTCTTTTTGTTTCCACTTCAACTCGTTTACTAAAAAATATTTATGATAGAAACCAATTAATACAGCAATTTTTTTGTTAGGATATTTATCTTTCCATTTTAAAACATTGTCAATTATGGTTCTATTTCTGAACTCCTCAAAGTAACAATATCTTTTATATAATTCTCTAAATGAAATTGAGTCTTTTGTTGCAGTTTCAATTTTCAATTTAGCGAATTCGTCATTTTCATCTACAATTTCTTTTAGTTTTTGATATTGGTAAAATTGTCTTTCTCTAACTAAATTTTCTGTAGAAATTGAATTTATTTCTTTCAACGAATTATTGTCTAATTCATTTAGAGAATTAGACAATTCAACAAATCTATACCAGATTTTCTTATGCTTTTCAGAGAGAATATTTAATGAATCAAGAACATTTATTTCATTCAAAACAACGTCAGGATTTTGAATTCCATTTTCTTTTCTATAATTATTTCTTCCTTCAAATTCTATTGGTCTAAATAATGTATTCTTGAAATTGGTTCTGTATTTAACTATTGCATTCCATTCATTTTCATCATAAGTGTTTTTAAATGTAAAATCTGAATTAAAATTTGTCATATCTGATTCCATAAGAATTATATCAGGTTTTAGATTTTCTAAAACCGAATAAATCGTATCCTTATTTATCTGTTTTGTTGGAAAATGTACAGTTCCAATAATTATCAATTCTGTTTTCTGTTTTTTATTATTTATTTGGGCATTGAAAAGTAATGAGTTTAAACAAAATGTAATAATTAATAATCTGTTCATAAAAATTCGTTTTAATCGTATTGTTCGTTTTTAGTTTTAGGTAAAATGGCAGGTAACGTCAGTTTGTCTAAAAACCTCTAAACGAACTCTATTTGGTTAATCAGATAGTAAATATAAGTTATTTAAACTACATTTAAAATTCGTTATGGTAAAACTCGCTTATGATTATTAAAATAAAACAGTCCGTAAAAAGGGTTAAATATTGCTCTTATAGTCCCAAAATATAAAGCCAGTATTCTTAGATACTGTTTGAGTAGATTGTGATCAATAAGGTTGAAGATTCGGCGCAGGTTGTAGGCGGTAAAAATCAATCCAACATCAGCTGCAGCGCGTTTTATGGTTTTCTTGGTCATAATATAATAAAAATCCCATTGTCGTTTTATGACACCATAGGGATGCTCGACAATTGCTTGTCGTCTGCGGTATATTTCATAATTGTTTTCGATTCTTACTTTGTTTTGATAAATCAAATCCGCATATTGAGAGCGTTCAATAAGTCTGCCTTTGGCATTTTTAGTGCATTTTTTATAAAGTTCACAAGTCAAACACGCACTGGTTTTATAATGCTTCATTTGGGTTATTGACTTTCCGTTGGTTTTGGCGTACCAATTTCCATTGGTCGTTAGGGTTTCATTAGCAGAGCACGTATAAGTATCCGTTTCTTTATTGTATTTAAAATGTTCTACATCAAAAGCCAAATCAGGTGCGTGTGCAGAAACGCCAGGAATGGCAACCAACACATCAATTCCAAGACTATTAGCGCATTGAAATTCGCTTCCAGTGTGATAGCCTTTGTCATAAATGGCGGTAAAATTATTGTGTCTCAAAATAGTTTTGGCTCGGCGTAACATTCCTCCCATAGCTTTGGAGTCGTTTTCATTTGTCACCTTAAAATCAATGGGAATGTTGTGCAGTGCATCTACAGTGGTTTGTACCGTGTAGGCCACTTCCGAGATGTTGTTTCGGGTCATGATTTGGCGGCTATCAGGATCCGAAGTAGATATTTGTGTCACTCCAGTGGTGTCAATGGTGTTTTGGAAGCCAATGTATTTTTGTTTTTGAGTGCTGTGCTTTTTGACCTTTTTAACGATGCTTTTTTTGAGTTCTAAGTCTCCGTCTTCTTTGGCTAGAGCCAAATTATATTCTTGGAGTTTATTGTCAATGTACTTGATGTGACGCTCGATTTTATTTGAGTTGAAGTTGTTTTTCTTAGAGTTTTGTGCTCTGAGTTTGGTACTGTCACCAGCAACCAAAGAACCACCAATGAGTTCAAAATGGGAGGCTAGTTTTACCGTTGCCCGAAAAACGCGTGCAATGGCTTTAGAGTTGTTTTTACGGAAATTAGCAATGGTGTTGTGATCCGGAACTAAACCTTTCAAAAGCCACATAAGTTCCATGTTGCGATTGCATTCTTTCTCTAAAGTTCTGGAGGAACGCATGCGGTTAAGGTAGCCATAAATAAAGAGTTTGAGTAAATCTGCAGGATGGTAAGCGGGTCTTCCGTTTTCGACAAAATCGAAAGTGAATCCAAAATCAGGGAGTTTAAGACTGTCTACAAAAAGGTCTATGAGCCTGATTTCATTGTCTTGCGCAATGGCATCATCAATCGATGAGGCAAAAAGCGGCAGTTGGTTTCTATTGGTTCCGTTGATGAATTTCATTCCTAAATGTACAAAAAACCAACGACCTGCGCAAATAATTTGAGCGATTTTTTGCACAAATTATCTAGCAGGAAGAAAGGAGGTTATTAGACAGTTTGACGTTCTCGCGCTACAAGCAGTTTGGGATTAAGTAAGCGATTTGTTTCGGATTTGCCTAAACTCGACCGACACAAAACCATTTTAAAATTAAGCCTAAAACCCAAATTGCTTGTAGCGTGTGTTGAACTAAACCTTCGGTAGCGCGAAACCGAAAAAGTAGTACTTTTCAAAGATAACTAAAATAGAATAGTATGACTACAAAAAAAAGCATCCAGATGCCTTAAGAGAGAACAAAATT
>JAFCUE010000070.1:0-3445 GCA_051990185.1 Flavobacterium sp. DT2-2
ACTCCACTGGGCTACAAATTGATGCGTGCTAGCCATATGTTCCGGGATTGTGGTATAGATATACGGTTTGTAATTCCTTGGATGGATGGCTATTCGATTGTATTTGTGATAGATCTCTACCGTTGATTTGGTATAAAATAGTTTCGCTTTTTTCTTGACGTATTGATACGGAACGCTGTAGTAATTTTTGTCCTGACTTAATTGAACATGTCCGTTTTGCATCACTGTTGCAAAGGATTGGTATTTGATTTCAAAACGTTCTTGTGGTAATGGACTTAGTTTTTGCTTCTCATCTTCTAAAAATAATTCTATACGAGAGTACGGACGTCCTGTGAGTTTTAGACTGTTATGAGCATCTAATAAATCCCATATCTGCTGGTTTAATTCTTCCAGAGAAAAGAATTTAGTTTCTTTTAGGTTTACATAAATCCTTCGATATAATATCTTGACAGCTCCTTCAACTAATGATTTATCTCTAGGTTTATAGGCCCTGGCAGGCAAGATTGTAGTCTGGTAATGCTCGGCTTAATCAGCTAAAGTTTCATTGATTGTTGGTTCAAAACGACTACTTTTTATCACTGCAGATTTTAAATTATCGGGAACAATTGCCGCAGGAGTGCCTTCAAAGAAACGCATAGCATTTTCTACCGATGTAACAAAATCTTCCTTTTGTTGGCTCATGGAAGCTTCTGCATAGGTATATTGACTGGCTCCCAATATGGCTACAAAAAACTGTACTTCTTTGATTTCTCCCGTGTCTTTATTAAGGCTCACATAAAAAAGTTGGGGAGAAGTTATAAATTTGCATAAAAAAGCAAATGGATTTTTCGATATTTTCATCGTTTCTACCAGAAGGACTGTTATCTCATTTTAATATTGTTGATTTCAAGGAATTGGGTAATTTACAAAACAAGAAAGATTGTTTTTATATTTATTTAGACGAGAAAAACATTTTTCCTAAAGATTTTGACTCCAATGAATTTGAGTCAAAAGGATTCTATGAACGATCATTAATACAAGACTTTCCTATAAGGGGGAAAGCTGTTTATTTAGGTATCAGAAGACGAAGATGGCGCAATAAAAACGATAAGTCCATAGAGGTCAAAAGCGATTATTCTTTTATAACAGAAGGTTCAAAATTAACCATTGAGCTTTCTGATTTTTTAAAAGGTACAAGTCGAGACCCGAGAAGATACGATAAGTAATATCGCCAGTTATTATGGTGTTAAGGCTAATTTATTACAACGTCATTACAAGAAAAAAATCAGTGGTTTTAAGGATTGGTATCAGTTAAATCACTCCGAAGACTATCTGATTTATCCTGAAAATATTGGCGAACATTTAAGTATTGACGAGTTGAGTTTGTCAAAAGGAGAACTCTATACTTTTGTTACCAATAAAAATGGAAAAGGAAAGAAAAAGACACTCGTAGCGGTTATCAAAGGAACTAAAAGTCAAGATATTATTGATGTTCTAAACAAAATTCCATTAGAAAAAAGAAAATCAGTAAAAGAAATAACCCTTGATATGGCAAACAATATGCAATTAGCTTCAAGAATGTGTTTCCCTGAAAGTTATCTCGTTACAGACCGTTTCCACGTTGTAAAACTAATAATGGAAGCCTTGCAACACTTAAGAATAAAATACAGATGGGAGGAAATTGAAAAAGAAAACCAAGCAATAAAAACAGCAAAAGAACAAGGCTTAAAACACATTCCATTTACTTTTGAAAACGATGATACTCCCAAACAATTACTAGCTCGAAGCCGCTACATTATTGCTAAAAAACCAAATGATTGGACTCAAAACCAAAAGATAAGAGCAGAATTACTATTCACGAATTATCCACTTTTACATAAAGCATATAAGCATACTCTTGAGTTTAGAAATATTTATGAAGAAACATCAAGAGAACTCGCTAAAGAAAAAATAGTGAACTGGATAGAGAAAACCAAACTATTAGAAATGACCGTTTTTAATACCGCAGCAAACAGTTTGAAATATCATTTAGAGACCATTTTAAACTTCTTTATCAAACGACACACAAATGCAAATGCAGAATCATTTAACTCCAAAATAAAACTCTTTAGAGCCAATCAAAGGGGTGTCGTAGATGTCAAATTCTTTCTCTTTAGAATGGAAAAGCTTTTTGCCTAATCCCCAGAAAATTTATGTGACCCTTTATTAATAATGGAGAGTGTTTTTCCAGCATAATCCACATACATTTTATCACCCGATTTGTGGTTAATGTGCATCACTGGATTGACTCGTTTGCTCCATGTTTTGTAGTGATGCCCAAATTGCGAGCTCCTGTAACCATCTGGATTTAGGGCAATATATTGCTCCCACATGTGCTGTATGGTAACGCCAACTTTTTTTAGTTCGCGTTCCATTTTAGGAAAAAAATCATAAAGAATCAGCAGTTTGGGACTGATTGATTCCACGGTAGTGTGTGAGAACAAAAGTTCTAACTCAGCATCTGTTTTTTCGTTAATTACTTCAAAACTTAATCCTAGCACTTCAAATAAAGAAATATACTTCTTTACCGTATTTCTAGAAAGAGATAAGTACTTACTTATGAATAACTTACTTTTGCCGTTACAATAAAATTTAATTGCTTTTCTAATTTTACTCATGTCTGTTATTTTGTTTGCCATAATCCGTGTTTTTTTAACGAATGTATGGTGCTAACAACATGAAAAAGTTAGTAGTTTTTAATGGTCAATTGTACCCCAAAATTAGGTGGTCAATTTGAACTGGAAAGTGGTGGTCAGTTTGCTCCGAAACTGGTGGTCAATTTGCACTGGAATAGGGTGGTCAATTTGACCGGTTTTTCCAATCAAACACCCCCAAGCACCGAAAAAAAAAAATGGAGTTTTTACGGAATTTTTTGTGAGGAGCGTAGTGGCGGGGTTACGGCAATCGAACAGTCACGGTAGACCGAGAGTGAAACGTAGCCTTTGCGAAGAGTAATGCAGGGATAGCAGCGTGAAACGGCGGGGAAAAAATATAAGATAGCCTTTGGCGTTCCTTGATTTAGGGCAAAGTGAAGTTTTTACTGAACGGAGCTAAACCCGATGGCTGTGCGAAGGAGCAACCGCTGAAAAAACTAAGGGCGACAGACATAATATGGCTGGAATGTAGTGAAACGTAGCTTGCGGAGTGTAACGAAATGAAGCGGTATTGTGGATTTAATAGGTACTATCTTAAAATCCTAATTTATTTTCTCTTAATTTTTATATATTTGTTCAACTATAGAAAGTATTTCATTTTCAAAAATGATTTGTTTATCTGGTATAGCCTCAACTTGATTGGGGCTATTTTTTATGTCTAACTCATTTTTTAAAAGCTTGGAGATATTTCCTTGATGTTGATTCGTTTTTTGTAAATAATTTAGATCATATTCTTCATTTTTTTTCCAAATATGGTAAATTAGCACCAGCAG
>JAFCUE010000071.1:0-3427 GCA_051990185.1 Flavobacterium sp. DT2-2
GCAGTTAGCAAGATCCAGAGCAAGAGGGTATAGAAATCCAGATAATTTTATAAAAATGGTGTATTATTTAGGCAATGCCTAAAAATACAATTCCACTAATTTAGGCGAAGAGCCAGAAAACACTTGCCAGTCCTGATTGCCATGATAAGCGAATGTTTATTTTACCTAAATGAAATATTTTTTCTTGAAAATTGTCAAAAATCAATTCGTTAGTTTTACTGAAAACAACTTGTTTATTGTCGTTTTTTATAGTTGAAATTCCTTGAATCGTGTTGATATAATTACTTTCGTTAAAGGCGTAACTTTGCATCACTTCTTTTTGAGAATCGATAATGGCTTTGTTGCTTCTATAGATAATATAAAAGTAAACCGGCATGGTTAATAATGAAATTAAACCTATTTTCCAGGAATAGTCAAACAGGAAAATTAAGGATATTAGTGAAACCAAAACATCAATAACTAAACTGCTCGCCAACATTTTAATAACTCTTTGAACTCTTTGCGTATCATTTAATCGAGCTACTAATTCCCCTATTTTTCGAGTGTCAAAAAAAGGTTTTGGAAGATGCAATAATGAAGAGAAAAATTGGCTGTTGATGCGATTGTTGAAATCTTTGGATTGTTGCAAGAGAAAAAATTCTCTCAGCACTGAAATTCCAACTCGTGCTAGAAGCAATATAGCCAATAATACAATTCCGGAAATTAGTTTGTTGATATTGTGCGAGGGCAAAATGTCATCAATTAGTTTTTGAGAAAATAAAGACATTGCCATTCCTAAACCTGCCACAAACACTCCAAGCAGAACGCTGATCCAAAGCAGTTTGTAATCAGGTTCCAATAGATCTAAGAACCACTTTTTTTTAGCGTTTTTTAAAGCCGTTTCTTTTATAAAATTCTCATTAGGGGCTAGTGTTAAGCAGCTTTTTGAAACCCAAATTTTGTCTAATGCATCAGTCGATACGTAATAAATTCCTTTGCCCGGATCGCCAATCAAGAAGCCTTTTTGTTCATCATAGTAATAGCAAACCACATAATGTTGTAGTTTTTCTTCAATCAAAACGTGAAGAATTACAGGTTGTTTGTGATCAATTAGTGCTTGTATATCGGCCTCGCAGCCTTCGGAATTAAATCCCAATTGGTTAGCAGCTTGATATAAACCAAGTAATGTTGTTCCTTGTTTAGTAGTTCCGCTTAATTCTCGTAACTTTTCTATATACTGTAAGCCACCATATAATTTTACGATTGACAATAAACAAGCAACACCACAATCAGACTGATCCAGTTGCAGCGTATGGGTTTTTTCAATATGTTTTTGGTTCATTTTATTTTGTTCTGCAATCAACATTCAATTATTAATAGTCTGCAATCAGTTTTGTGCTTCCTCTTTGGGATTAAGGAGTTAATTTCTTCAAAATTGTTTCTACTTTGGTTTGCCCTTTTATCTTCTCAATTAGTTGGTGGTTTTTATCGTATAAAACTAAACAAGGCAAAGATTGAACATCAAAGGTAGTAGCGAAAGTAACTTTTGTATCACAAACAAAATGAATGTTATCATAATTTAAAAGATTGTGTTTTTGAGCAAATGTTTTTATCAATTCTGGTTTTTCAAATGAAATAAAGACAAGTTGGTACGGTCTAAATTTATCTACGCTTCCCTGAATCATTTGAGCTTCCTCATTACAATACTCGCATTCACTATTATAATAAATATAAATTGTAGGGGTGTCCGTTTTTAAATTTTTATTAGAAAAGGATTCTCCCTTTAAATTCTGGTATTGAAATGTGGGGATGGTTTTTATGTTTGCTGCGATCTCTTTTTTATGGTTGATTTTAGCAACTATCATGTAACCCATAAAAGCCAGTAAGCTTACAAATACTAGTGGTATTATTATTTTAAGGTATTTTTTCATAGTATAAATATCAATTCCCCTTTCGGGCGGCAGGGCCTTAGGAATAATTCAAAGTAAAAAACATAATCACCGCTACCCATAGTAATAAAGCACTACCATAACTAGACGCCACAATTTTTAGTCCGCGATCCATATTGGTTTCAGTAATTTTGCCGATAAAATAGGCAAGAACCAGCCAGTAGGCTAATTCAAATAAATTAAGTATCTGAAAAGGATAAATCAACCATGGTTCGAGTCCTTTATAACCAACAATATTTAATGCTGATAATGGGAAAAAATATTGAATGTCTTCTAGGGTGTAATTAGTTTGAAAAATGTAAAACCAAACTATTTTAAATATAGGTACAAGTACAAATATAAATTCAGCTTTTATAACTATATTCCACAACTGATTGAAAGTAACTTTTATTTTACTGAAAAAAAAAGCACCCATATGAAGCACAGATGCAATTAAGGTAGTTTTAATTAAAATCAAAAGCGGTAATATAATTAAACCAATTGACTTCCAATTTTCTTGTAACTCCAGATAATTTTCCAATTGGGAGATCGACATTTTTTCAGACAAATAGAAATATATTAAGTCATCTAAATTTAACAGCTTTTTTATTGCTTCACTTAAAACTATTAATGAAATTGCTAAGATGGTGTATAATAAAAATGTATTCTTTACCATTTTTAAGATTTATTTTTAGACATTAAATTTTTAATATTTAAAAAAATAATAATCAAAAAAATAATGATGTATATTACTTTTTCATAAACAGATTTATTTTCTGAAAATCCAAATAAGATTAAATAACTGATTGCTAATAAACCTAAAATTAATTTTAATATTTTCATTTTTTCTAATTTAAAAAAGGGTGTTTTGTTAAATTAACACCCTTTTATTATTTTATTTTTTAACTGGGGAATTATGATTAAAAAATCTCTCTAGCAAGACATCCAATTTCTGCTGCTATTAATACTCCTCCAGCAATTCCTCCAGTTACAATAGTTGCTCCTAAGGCTCCTGCAATACCAGCTGCGCCAACTGCGATACAAACACCGTCCCAAAAACCACCAGCTTGTATTGTTTCCATATTGCCCAATTCTAATTTTTTCATAATATATTTTTAAAGATTAATTGATTTATCGTTATTAATTTGCACATCCTGCATATGCTCCTAATCCACAACCTATTCCAGTTGCGGCTGCTAAAGGTGCAAAAGGACTAAAAGCAAGTATTAATGTTGCGGCACATAAAAACCCAGTTGCAGTTTCACAACTGTTTAGTCCATTCAGACTTTCCATCTGTTTTAATTCTAATTTTTTCATAAAATAATAATTTAATTAATTAATAATAGTTGACTAACTAAATCTTTAATTACGTGCACTTAATTTTGAATTGTTAGTGTTTGGCACATTGCTATCCGAAAGTTTTAACAAAACCTCAAATATCAATCTGTATAGCTTATAAACAGGTTGTTTTTAAAAAATTATGCTGAAAATAAGTCAGAACTGAATTCTAATTTGGGTTC
>JAFCUE010000072.1:0-3142 GCA_051990185.1 Flavobacterium sp. DT2-2
AAGGAGACTTTCCCTAACTCACTTTTTTTATAACATTCATATTTATAAGTTTTTAGTTACCATTAAATATACGTATTTTTGGGAAGTATCGGATTCACCCGCAGGGTGTCAGTTCAACAGCTACTACAACGGATTTAGGCAATTGGATTAATAGAAAGTTGGTTTTGTATCTGGGATGATTTGGCAAATCCGAAGAATGGGCTTAATTTAGTCCCAAACCCGCTGTAGTGCCAAGACGTTGCAAGAGATTTTAACCAAAAAACAACGTTAAACTATGAAAATCAAATTTACAAAACTTACAAAAGCAATGCTATTTTGCTTTGTCATTTCTCTATCAAGTTGCGAAAAAGACTTGTATGAAAACTTAACAAATACTAATACGGAAAGTTTAGCTTTCAGTACTAAAATTGTAGCTCTCAAAGATATTCCTGATGTAGAGTTGTTTATAAATAACAAAGTTGGAGATATTGCATCCAAATCCAAAACAGGAAAGTCTACAAGTTCTCTTTCAAAAATCACATTTGATATAAACAAAATTATAGAAGTTACTGATACCATAAAAAACAAAAATTATAGTATTCGGTTTGTTTTTGATGACACTCCCGAAAACGTATTTTTTAATCTTATAATTAATGTCCTGTCAACTGGGGAGAAAGTTCCTTTTGTAGAAAAATATACTTGTGCTATTTCTAATTTCACAACGTATAAAAACAGTCAATACAATTTCAACAACTTTCAAGGTACAGTTGAGTTATTTAAAGCAAATGTGTTTTTTGGCAAAACAGCTATTTTGGGAAAGAAAAGTGGTGATGACCCTTGTCTTCCAAAATTTTACCCAAACGGCGACCCAATTCCTCAAGTTAGCTCTTTTGTTTATGCTGGTGGAAGCACTTCTGGTAGTGGAGGTACTTTATCAACTGGTACTACTACTACGGGCAGCTATCCAAATATCGCCACAGGAGGGCAAGGGATATTTGTTACTGGTACTAGTAGTAGCGGTACTAGTACTAGTGGAGGTAGTACTGGTTGTTGTAGTTGTGGGAATTGTGGAACGCATTGGTATATGCCTACGCGTCAAAAAGATCATGTGCAGATGAAAACAGCTGCTGATCTTTGCCCGGATATAGTTCCAATCGGTTATATAGGTGTTTCTGCAGAACCAGAAAAACTACAAATGCTAAGAGCTGAATTGCAAATATCATCGCAACAATGGCAATGGCTGCACGGAAAAGATGAGCTTATGGATTTAATCCAAAAGTATATCAATTCAAATCCTACTAATATCAACCAATCAAAAGAAGTAGCATTATGGGCGATTGATTATATGATGAATAATTCGAAGCCATTTTTTGCAACATTTACGATTGATTATATGCAGAATAACCCAACTGTAACTTGGAAACAATTTCAAAACTGGTTTATGGGGACTTCTGAAGGGCAAGATGGGGATTATGATGCCGCATATTGGGAAGATCCTAATCTTTCTTTTCCAAAGCAAGACTTACCTACATATGATAACTATTATAATGGAATGCCTCGTTTTTCTGATGGAAGTTTTATGATAGGAGCTGATAATGTTTATGGCTTAGTAGGAGGTGCAGTATTACAAGCAAGGGTTGATTTCCCAAAAAGAACAGAAAATACCTGTGCATTGAAAGTTTCTATTGCTTTGAATAGGTCTGGTGTTTTAATTCCTAATTTACTTGAAAAGACCGTTGAAGGAGCAGGCGAATTTAAAGGCATGTACTTTTTTTTAAATGCAAGGTCATTAAATTCCTGGATGCGAGAAACCTTTGGCACAAATACATCTACATCAAACACACCCACTAATGCAAACCATCTTACATTTACTGCAATCGACGGGGGTATTAATGGTGTGAATTTTCCCAATAAATTAAAAGACTTAAACGGAATTTACTCAATGATAACAACTGAAAATTATAATATTATTGAAAAAGGAGCTTCTGGCCACGCTGATTTAATATTTAATGGAAGTGCTGGAAAAGGTACTTGCATATATGGCTGCAATTTTAATTTACCAATAGAAAGAATAGATGTCTGGATCTTAAAATAAACTACCTAATAAATTTTAATTTATGAAAACGATAATAATTAATTTTAAAATATTTTGCCTCCTATTAATTAATCATTTAATTTACTCCCAGGATTATGTTAAAAATGACTCTCTAAAAGTAAAAGGCATTACATATACATTTTCTCATATTAGCTTTGGGAATTCAAACTTAACCAAATATTACAAAGTTTTAACCTGTAATACAAATGACTACAATAAAGTCAAAAATGAAATAATTAATTGCGCTAACAAAACTAAATTAGAATTTAGTGAGTTCTATCTCTTATCAGTCCCCGTATGTAATACAAATGATGAAGAAACATTAACAGAATTCATGTATAAAATTGACACCACGAGAATAATCTTAAATTTATCAACTAGTTTGATAAATTTTAAATACAATAATCAAACTAATAAGTTCGAATATTTAATTAATGAAGAATTAAAAAATATAAAATATCTTAAAAATTATAAACTAAGAATTAGACCAAAAGAAGTCTGCGATTTTTTGAAGTTATAAAAACTGTATAGTTTAAATCTGATGGCGGAAATATATCTGAAAATAATTTTATTTCTGCCTCCTGTTTACATTATGATGCAAATAGGGTATTAGATTCAATAGCTAAAAGGGCATAATAGAATATTTAAGAGCTGAAAAGAATCCGTACTAGTAATTTAATACATTTACAGACTTGTTCTAAAACTGATTTTAAAATAAAAAAAACATAGACTATGCGAAAAACAAAAAACATCTTGCAACCGCCATTTTGATATAGCTGGAATTTAGTGGAATTATCGTTTCGCATCAAGTTTTCGTTAAGCCTAAAATTGAGCGGTTACGAACTTCCAGCCATCTCAAAGTGGCGAAAATTTATTTTATGAAAAAAACTCTATGCTGCTGGACAATATTATTCTAAAACAAAAAATAATTAATTATGTTAAAAAAAATTTTGATTGTCCGTTTTCTATCATAATCCTGTAATCCCAGCAATTACTAGTCTATCGAATAGTTTTTCTTGAAAATATCTTCTATTTAACTTGTAAACAAACTCATTTAGGTATAATTGA
>JAFCUE010000073.1:0-3050 GCA_051990185.1 Flavobacterium sp. DT2-2
TCATCTAGGATCGATTGTTGCTCAAATGCGGGTAATCCTTCAAATAATACTTTTATTTCTTCTGTAGCTCTCATACTTCGAAGATAATAAAAAATGCTGTATTAAATAGAATTAAGCGGCAAATCCTAATCCTATCAATTCTCCTTCCGTATAAGGTAGTCCAAAAAAAGATAAGCCTACGGGCAAATCATAAACTTGTCCGCAAGGAATCGTAATATGAGGATAACCACTCATTGCAGCGGGTGAGGTTAAAGAATATCCTCCCCACCGATCACCATAAATGACATCAATACTGCATGCAGGACCCATGGTGATCCCACAAATTGCGTCAAGTTTATTGTCTTTAAAAACAGTATTTAAGACACTTTTACTTCCCTCAAAACTTGCATTCAGTGCTGCTATATATTCTTTACTGTCCAAACCTTTTTTTGCAGAAGAACTCTCCAGAGTTTCCTGCTTAAAATATGGCATTGCCTTATCCGCATTAGCTGTATTATATTCAATAACCTCTTTTAGATTTTTCACTTTTGCATTGGCCGTAGCTAAATAGCTATTAAGCCCCTCTTTAAATTCATATTGCAAAACTTCAAATTCGGCTTGCCCAGAAGCGTTAATTTTATCCAAATAGTCAATTTCTACAATAGTAGCCCCTTGTTTTTTAAGTAAGTTCACTGCCTCTTCTAAAAGTGTATTAATATATGTATTATTTCCTTGTGGCTTTTTTTCAATTCCGATACGTTTCCCTTTTAAAGCATTAACATCTAAAAAAGATGTATAATCCTTTTGAGCTTTTCCTTTACTTTCTAATGTGATAGGATCTGCATCATCAATACCTGTAATAATTCCCAGTAATATAGCAGCATCTGATACTGTTCTAGCCATGGGGCCAGCGGTATCTTGCGTTTTAGATATAGGGATAATTCCGGATCGACTTACTAAACCAACAGTTGGTTTAATCCCTACAATTCCGTTTACCGAAGCTGGACACACAATAGAGCCATCTGTTTCGGTACCAATAGCAACAACACAAAGATTAGCGGAAACTGCCGTACCAGAACCAGCACTAGATCCACATGGGTTATGATCTAAAATATATGGGTTTTTAGTCTGTCCTCCTCTGCTACTCCATCCAGAAGACGACTGGGTTGATCGAAAATTAGCCCATTCACTCAAATTGGTTTTTCCAATGATTACAGCACCCGCTTCCCTAAGTTTTTTTACTAAAAAAGCATCTTTTGAAGCAATATTTCCTGACATTGCTAATGAACCAGCAGTAGTTTGCATTTTATCTGCAGTGTCTATATTATCTTTAATCAAAATTGGAATTCCATGTAAAGGTCCTCTATTTTTACCTGATTTTAGTTCTTTATCCATTGCAATAGCTATAGAAATTGCATCTGGATTTACTTCGATAACTGAATTCAGTTTTGCGCCATTTTTATCTACAGTTTCAATACGTTTTAGATACAGTTGCAATAATTGCTCAGAGGAATATTCACCGGAAACTAATTTTTTGTGCAATCCCTCAATAGTTTCCTCTTCTAGTTCAAATGTTGTATCTAAAACTGTATCAGAATTTGAATTTTCTTCTTTTTTAGTACTTGAAGTGCAACTTACAATAGATAATGTAGCAAAACCTGCAGAAGCTAAAGTTGCAGTCGTTATAAAAGATCTTCTTTTCATATAAAACATTTTTTTTGGTAATATTTTACTAAAATACTTTTTTTAAATGAAAAAACAATAAGCTTTAAATAAGTAGAAGTGTTAAAGTTTAATTTATCACCACAAAGAATTAATTAATATACTGAAATAATTAAACTCATAAATCAGGATCAAGTCTAAATGTTGTGGGGAAATATTAAATTTCGATATTTGTATTTTAAAAATAGATACAAATGCAAGATTCTTTTAGTGAGCTAATCAAATTATTATTACCCGAAATTGTTGTAGATTATTTTGAATTGACTTCTTATAAAAAAGCATAAGAAATACTTCATCTTCACTTTAAGGAAATTAATTCAATTCCAAAAGAATACCCACAAAACAAATTAAGCTCTAAAGGATTCTTTTAAGAGATAACAGTTCAAGACTTTCCAATTCGAGGTCATCAAGTATATCTGCATATCACACGCAGAAGATGGCTCAACGAAGATACTGGGCAAGTAGTTTTTAGAGATTGGAATTTAGTAGCAGACGGGACTCGGGTAACACAGGAGTTTGCGTCTTTTTTAAAAGAGATCAATAGATTCCACGCCTAATGATTGTAATGCGATTGCTTCTTTTTATGGCGTTAGGCGCAAAAACCTACAACATCAATACAAAGATTTCTTAAGTGATTTCAAAACGTGGGATCACCTATCACACGCTAAACAATGGCTTATTTTTTCAAAAACCTTAGGCAAACGTTTATCGATTGATGAAACTTCACTTTCTAATGGAGAACTCTATACTATTTTAATCAACAAAGCAGACAAAGCAAAGAAAGGAACTATCGTAGCTATGATTGCCGGAACTAAAGCCGAAACTGTAATTGCTATAATTGAAAAAATCCCGCTCAAAGCGCGTAATCAAGTCACAGAGATTACCCTGGACATGGCAGCAAATATGGGGTTAATTGCTAAGAAATGTTTTCCAAATGCTACGCGGGTTACCGACCGATTTACTCATATATTTTCATTAAAATTTTGGAATTCCTGATACCGCTTCGCTAAATGTATGTTCAAAAACTAGCCTTGGAAGCTTTACAGAAAATCAGAATCAAATACCGTTGGCAAGCAATTGACCTAGAAAATGAAGCTATAGAAAAAGCTAAAAACGGCAATAGAAAGTTCGAATCTGAAGTGCTAACCAATGGAGATACTCTTAAGCAATTACTAGCCAGAAGCCGTTGTTTTCTATAAAAAAATAAATCTAAATGGTCTAAAAACTATGCTGTACCCATTTTTCAGACAGAAATCTCAACGATTTAAGATAGGTTTTTAGTTTTATATTCTATTATCTTGGTTAAAATCGGAGATAACTTTTGGCTATTTTAAAAAGCCAAAAAAAGT
>JAFCUE010000074.1:0-2653 GCA_051990185.1 Flavobacterium sp. DT2-2
GGTGAAACTGTACCACCTATTCCGATACAAAGTGTACCACTTTTTTAATGATGTTTTCTGCGGTTAAAATTAAATAAAATTTTTAGTTTTTTTTCATTTTTTTACGCATCGATTCTCCCTTGAGTTCGAACCGGATTGCGGAGTGAATTATTCTATCCAAAATTGCATCAGCAATTGTTTTTTCTTGAATTAAATCATACCAATTTTTTACAGGAATTTGAGAACAGAAAATGGTTGATTTCCTCTGATTTCGATCTTCTATTAAATCCATGAGCATCATTTGTTTTTCTTGATCTATTGCTTGTAATCCAAAATCATCAAGAATCAATAAATCATGACTTTCTATTTTAGTAAGCTCTTTGATATAGGTTCCATCTGCTTTTGCCATTATTAGTTTATGAAAAAGTTTTCCTAGATTGTAGTACAATACTTTGTATCCTTTTATGCAAGATTGCTGCCCTAATGCTGTTGCAAGGTAGCTCTTCCCTGTGCCTGTACAGCCTGTTATTATAATGTTTTCATGCCTGTCGATGAAAGAGCAATCGGACAATCTTGTTAGCAAATTTCTATCTAAATCACGTTCAGAGGCGTAGTTTATTTCTTCGATTGATGCTTGGTAATGGAACCGAGCGTTCTTTAATAATCGCTCGGTTCTGCTGTTGTTGCGCTGATTGTCCTCGGATTCTATGAGCCAGGCAATAAATTCATCGTTGGTAAATGTGTCTTGGTTTCTGGTCTCAAACGAGGATTCGTAAGCTCGTTTCATCCCTGCAAGACGGAGTTTTTGCATTTTTTCAATTGTTGCAGTAGTGTTCATGATTTGATTTTTTTGTGAATAATATAAAAGTTACTGGGTTATTCTAAAAGACATTGGGTTGTTTTTATTTCTTGATAAATAGTTTATTTTCAATAGACTATGTTTAATTGTAATACTCTGACCCTCGGATATTTTCGTGTTGAATTGGGATTGTATAAAACAATTTTACCTGATCTTCCAGAGTGTCAAGTCCTTTTTCTAAGATGTTTTTTATCGGATTATATCCCACCGCATCAAAGAGTATGGCTCTTTTACAAGCATTGTCGAGTCGCTGGTTTCCAACTTTTTTAGCCATACTTAATATGCCCATACAGCTTTTATAATTCTGCTCTGGATACTGTTTTTGCAAGAGTATTTTCTCGATAGATTCTCTTGTGTTGGCACCAATTTTAGCGGCCCAATTTATAAAGTATTCCGAACTCCAATCCAAGTTATAAGTATGGTTAACAGGCAAGTGTTCTTTTAAAGTTACGTAGTCAAAGGTTTTTCGGCTACGAGAATGAAAGGCAACACGGGTTTGCTGATGATAAATTTCCACCACGCTTTGAGTGAGAATCATCTTGATTTTCTTTCCAATTCAAGTATGGGGAACGCTATAATAATTCTTATCCGGAGAATAATAAACGTGGCAGTTTTTCTGCACCGTAGCTGTTTTGTAGTCTCTTAACTCGTATTTCTCGATTGCCAAGGGTTTTAAGCAGGCCTTTTCGTTGTCATGAAAAAGTGTCCAGCGACTGTGTTCTTTTTTCTGGAAAGGGCTTTTATTATGCGCTTCCAAGCATACTTTTATGGCAGCGTTCAACTCACCAATGCTGTAGAACTCCGTATTCCTCAAGGACGCATAAATACGGGTGTAGGCAATGTTTACAGCACCTTCGACCAAGGGTTTGTCCTTTGGTTTTCGAGAACGTGTGGGCATTACAGAGGTGTTGTAATGCTCTGAAAAACGGGCGAATTGTTCGTTTACAAAAGGTTCGTATTTGTCGGCTTTGGTAACAGCCGACTTTAAATTATCAGGAATTACACAGGCGGGAACGCCTCCAAAGAAGAAAAAAGAATTTTGGACACTGGTTATAAAATCGGGGATTTGTTGAGAAAAAGAGGCTTCAATATAAGTGTATTGACTCGCTCCAAGGGTACCCACAAAGACTTCTACGGGTTTTATTTCGCCCGTTTGCCTGTCGATTATATGCAGTTTTTTGCCTGCATAATCAATGAATAGTTTCTCTCCATATTTATGGCTCACAGGTATATAGCCATCCGATTTCTTACTCCATTGCCTGTAAGACTCGCAGAAACGGCTATACATTACCCCCTGGGGATGTTTCTGTTTGTATTCGTCCCACAAGATATAGCGGGTAACACCAACACGTTTGAGTTCCTTTTCTACATAAGGATAAAATGCCAATAATTCTTTCTGAATAACATCAGTATTACTGCTGGAAATACTTTGTGGGGTTCCAAAAAGCTCGTAAATATCCTCACTTGTAAGCTCTAAAAGTTCCTTGAAGCTTAAATCCGAGGCTTCAATATTAGTGACATATTTTAAAATTGTAGTTCTGGATTTCCCAATGCTTCGAGCGATTTTTCGCATAGAAAATCCCATTTCTTTCATTCGAATAATTTCTCGTATCATAATTGACCCTATTGTTTGATTGCTCATATTTTGTGATTTTAGTATCGCAAAATACAGCTAAAAAACATCGTCAAAAAGTGGTACACTTTACGCCGGAATAGGTGGTACAGTTTGCACCGGAATGGGTGGTACACTTTACGCCGGAATAGATGGTACAGTTTGGATTGGAATAGGTGGTACAGTTTGGGGTGGAATACTCA
>JAFCUE010000075.1:0-2520 GCA_051990185.1 Flavobacterium sp. DT2-2
CCATTACTGAAAAATCAGTAACTTCCCCCAACAGGCCGATTGGCAAAAGAAAAAAAGGCCAAATCTTGACACCGTCAAGGCCTTTTTTCCCTTCGCCAAGCGGCCGGTACGTTAGCGGTTATACTAAAAAAAATAAAACGCAAAAGAATAAAAGATGAACCGAAATATTAAAAGTAAATTATCTCTAAAAGGTTTCTTTATTGTACTTTTTCCTCTTATTTTACTTTTTTGTGTTTTGGGCATACCAAAATTTATTTCATCGATTGACGAAATAAATAACAATAATAGTACTGATTTTACGGGTATAGTTCTTCCAATATTATTTTTGCTTTTTATAATCTACATTTTCATTAAGCTATTGAAGTCGTTTAAACTTTTATTTTGTTAAATTTTTTTAGTGCAATTATTATAAAAGCCAGATAATTAAAGCCTAGCCAACTAGCTATTGTTGTATCAAATCTATTTAGTAAGGACCTAAAACTGTCCATCCATGCATTTGTTCTCTCAATTTTATATCGCTCATTATAAAGTAATTGGTCAAAATATTCATCTCTATCGGCATCTCCATTTCTTTTATTGAAACAAACATTAGCATTTATTTCTTTTTTCTCACAACATAGCCTAAATTCTTTAGAATCAAAACCTGCATCGGCATTTAAAAAAAGTCCATCAACGGGTATATTTGCTTGTTCCAATGTTGCTGTTACTACTTCAAACTGAACTTCGATATTATAAAGGTCGTTGTGGTTACCAGCCACTGGATTTGAAATCGCTAAGGGTAATCCTTGTCTGTCGCTCAAATACAACGCATTAGTTGTTTTACGTTTCTTTCTCCCTTGATATTCTGCTTCTTCACCACCTCTAATTGCACTAGTATGACTACCATCAAAATCAACACTCGAAAGGTCTAGTTTTGATTTATTCTTCTCTAAAATACTTATCCAACTTTTCTTTAAAACATCTGTCCTACACCATTTACGATAATGATAATAAACTGATTGCCATGTCAAGAAATCACCATCAAATAATGACTTTACTGGCAGTTGATGCCATTGAACACCTGTTTTTAACTTATAAAGAACCGCATTTACTATTTCTTCTAAAGGAACCGTTGCTTGAAAACCCCGTTTTGCTAACGGTAAATAAGGAACAATTTCACTTTTTATTATAGCTTTGTCAAGTACACTGTACATAAGGGTTGATTTTGAAATGATTATGTTTTGCAACACAAATTTCGTCAACCCTTTTTTATTAACCAAATAAGTTTAAATCACTTCAATATGTTTTTTTCTTGTTTAATTCGGTAAACAAAAACTATTTCCTACATCTCCTATTTTTTCTTTGGGATTAAAAGATAAACTCCCTCATTATTTTATTTTTTCTTTGGGTTAAGATACAAATTCCCGCAACTTCTCGGCCACAAAATATTGTTTAAGTCAAATTTGACTTTTTATTTTAGAAATCTTTGTGAGCGGTTCGTGTAGCTCGCGGGTTTCCTACAACGTCCCGCTACTACAGCGGGTTTGGGACTAAATTAAGCCCTATTTTCGGATTTGCCAAATCTTCCAAATACAAAACCATATTTAAATTAAGCCTAATACCCAAATTGCTTGTAGCGTGTGTGTGTGCCTTGCATGCACTTCCAATTCCTCAAAAGTAGGAATTTTATCTAGAGGGTGTAAGTCCCTTATCGGCAAGTTGTTGATTTTATATTGAGTCGATTAGCACGTGGTAAGCTGGTTTGGGGTGACCCATGCAGTGAAGGAAGCCAAACGGCAAAAGTTTGTACCGAGGAACACAATTAAGCGCAGCGTATCACGAATACCAAAAAAACAATAATAAAGCGTGAGTAAAGCGCATAAGAGGCTAACTAAATTGGGTAAGCATGCACAGCAATGCGAAGCCATGAGACAACAGGTTTAGTTAGTAGATGCGTCGGGGATAGACGGAAAGAGGAAGTGCTTACCGAGGGAGGTCTTCACAACCACGAGTGGTTGGGTGGAGAAGTCAGCAGAAGTCATAGTACTTGGGGGAACGAGTTACCAATAGAAATGGTATAGGACTCACAAACAAGGAAGGACTGAACGCAAGTGGTTCTCAATTTTCACAGGAATAGCGTAAGTTATAGCCCTGAAAAAGCGGAACAGGTTAAACAAGAATCTGAGATTCTGAAATAAATTCAGAACTAGTAAATTCAGATTAAAACACCAAGTATGATTGCACAAGTAACACATCCTTACAATCTCCAAAAGGCGCTACGTCAAGTAGTAGTCAACAAAGGCAGTGCGGGCGTTGATGGCTTAAAAACCACTCTATTTTTTTTCGTCCTAAAACGCCCGATTATATTCAGCTGTTACACTTCCACGGAGCTATACACCATAACGTCCTGCTAGTAGGCGATGGTCGGGCTCATATCTTTGTATCGGATTCAAATATATGAATTAGTTATTTTTGAAATATTAATTGATAACAAAACAAAGTTGCATAATCGTGGTCGGGCTAGATACATTTTAATGATAT
>JAFCUE010000076.1:0-2429 GCA_051990185.1 Flavobacterium sp. DT2-2
AACACTTAGCAAACTAGGCGAGAAAAGCCCTTGACAAGCCTCGAACTTGATTAGTTTCGGGGCTTTTCTTGTTTAGTTTGTGTTGACTGAGTGCCCCATTTTTTTGGACTTCTCTATAGGGGGATTAGTAGCTTTTTGGTTTTCTTTTCTTTTTTTAATTTGGAATCAAAAACAACCATTTTCCATTTCTTTTTCTTTTTGGGACAGAGCTACCCTTACCCATAGATTGGAGTTTATTTTTATTTTCAAAATGTCTTGGAACCGCTCGCTATTTTTGCAGTTCCTATTCAAAAGGCGAAGCCTTGTTTTTGGCGTTTACAATTTTCTGAATCTCTTTAATGTCTTGTGTTTTGGTTTTAAAATACCGTACCGTGTTTGTAATATGCAAACGACCGTGGGTACAACAGGGACATTTAAAAATGTCTTTTCCATACTTCTCTAGCATTCGTATCGCAACAGGAATTTTTACACTATTGGTCATTGGTGTGAGTTTCAGACATTTTCTGATTTGCTCTAATCGGGTTCGTTTGCCATGATTCTGCATAAAACCATAATGCCGGATTTTAGTAAAACGTTTGGGCAGGATGTGTCTTTCAAAACGCTGCAAAAAATCGGCTCTTGGCAAAGACAATAATTTTATTTTATCTCCATCGCCATAATCTTTGTATCGAAAGTTAACATGTGTATCGGTCAGCGAGACGATTCTATGTTTTGTAATGGCAATTTTGTGACTGTATCTACCCAAATATTCCACCACTTGACTTGGACCTCCAAAAGGGGCTTTGGCATACACATTCCAACGTTTTTTATCCACTTCGTTTAGGATCTTGCCCAAATCCAAACCTTGAGTTTGCAACTCCATTTTTTGGATTTCTTTCAAGAAAATGGCTTTGTACATCTTGCTTAAACCGGGTTCTGGAAACAAGAAGTTGTCTTTTACGCGTTTGGCTTCTACCCATTTTTGTCCATCAAAACCACCACCGGTGACGATGCAATGCACATGGGGATGGAAATTGAGTTGTTGCCCCCAGGTATGCAATACCATCGTAATGCCGCAATCGGCGCCTAGATAATTGGGCATTCTACCATGATTGAGAATGGTTTGTGAGGCGGCATCAAAAAGGAGTTTGAAAAGCGTTTTTCGGTTTCGAATAATCAGCGGATTTAATTCGGCAGGCAAAGTAAAAACCAAGTGGTAATAAGGCGTGGGTAACAACTCACTCATTCTGTTATCGATCCACTCTTCGCGTTTAAGTCCGCCACAATTCGGACAATGTCGGTTGCCACAACTGTGGTATTGATACTGCTCTTTTTGGCAGCTCGCATCATCACATTTTAAACGATGGTATCCCATTTTGGCCGTATGGCATCGTGATAATTGATCAAAAACCCCTTTGGAGTACTCGTTAAACCCTTTGGAGCAAGCCTCTTGAAAAACCTTTTGCAGCTCATTCATTTTGGTTAAGTAAAAAATCTAAAGGAGAACAAAGTGTGGCGCGCTTCTTTTGTTGGAGGTGTAAATAAATCATGGTCGTTTCTATCTTGGAATGCCCCAAAAGTTCCTTGATGGTGTGAATATCATTGCCTTGATCGAGCAAATGCGTCGCAAAAGAATGCCGAAGCGAATGCGAGGAAAAACCAAATCGCTCCAAGCCACTGTCTTTCATGGCCTTGCGTACGGCGTCCTGAATGCTACGCTCGTTGTGAGGTAATCCCGCTTTGTGGCCTTCAAAAAGGTAGATTTTGGGACGGCAGTGTCGGTAATAGGTTTCCATTTCGGGCAGCAGATGTTTGGGCAAAAGCGTGAATCGGTCTTTGTTGCCTTTGCCTGCAACGATTTTGATCTGGAAATTCTTGCGGTCGATGTATTCCATTTTTAAATGGCATAGTTCACCCAATCGCATTCCGGTCCCGTAAAACAATCCGATGATGAGTTTGTGTTTGGGATTTTTGATGCTTTGAAGCAAATTAATAACCTGCTCCTGAGAGAGAATTTCAGGAAGCCGAAACTCTTTTCGGGGATACAATTCAGTAGCAAAAACAAGCGGGGCTCTAAAAATGTGTTTGTAGAAAAAACTCGCAGCAGCGGCAAAAAGTCGGCATTTATCACGACCCACTCCGTGCACATTTTTGACAAAATTGAGGTAGCCCACCAAATCCTTCTGAACCAAATCCCGTGGGTTTTGGTCGTTGAAATGTGCAAAGAGGTATCGCATTTCTCGGTGGTAATTTACGATGCTCTTAGCCGCATAGCCTTTGGCATTCATAACATTGGATAATTCCAAAAGTAGCTCGCAAGCCACTGAATTTAAGGAGACTTTCCCTAACTCACTTTTTTTATAACATTCATATTTATAAGTTTTTAGTTACCATTAAATATACGTATTTTTGGGAAGTATCGGATTCACCCGCAGGGTGTCAGTTCAACA
>JAFCUE010000077.1:0-2396 GCA_051990185.1 Flavobacterium sp. DT2-2
AATTGATGCGTGCTAGCCATATGTTCCGGGATTGTGGTATAGATATACGGTTTGTAATTCCTTGGATGGATGGCTATTCGATTGTATTTGTGATAGATCTCTACCGTTGATTTGGTATACAATAGTTTCGCTTTTTTCTTGACGTATTGATAGGGAACACTGTAGTAATTTTTGTCCTGACTTAATTGAACATGTCCGTTTTGCATCACTGTTGCAAAGGATTGGTATTTGATTTCAAAACGTTCTTGTGGTAATGGACTTAGTTTTTGCTTTTCATCTTCTAAAAATAATTCTATACGAGAGTACGGACGTCCTGTGAGTTTTCGACTGTTATGAGCATCTAATAAATCCCATATTTGCTGGTTTAATTCTTCCAGAGAAAAGAATTTAGTTTCTTTTAGATTTACATAAATCCTTCGATACAATATCTTGACAGCTCCTTCGACCAATGACTTATCTCTTGGTTTGTAAGCCCTGGCAGGCAAGATAGTAGTTTGGTAATGTTCGGCTAAATCAGCCAAGGTTTCATTAATTGTGGGTTCAAAACGACTGCTTTTTATCACTGCAGATTTTAAATTATCGGGAACAATTGCCGCAGGAGTGCCTTCAAAGAAACGCATAGCATTTTCTACCGATGTAACAAAATCTTCCTTTTGTTGGCTCATAGAAGCTTCTGCATAGGTATATTGACTGGCTCCCAATATGGCTACAAAAAACTGTACTTCTTTGATTTCTCCCGTGTCTTTATCAATAATGGAGAGTGTTTTTCCAGCATAATCCACATACATTTTATCACCCGATTTGTGGTTAATGTGCATCACTGGATTGACTCGTTTGCTCCATGTTTTGTAGTGATGTCCAAATTGCGAGCTCCTGTAACCATTAGGATTTAGGGCAATATATTGCTCCCACATGTGCTGTATGGTAACGCCAACTTTTTTTAGTTCGCGTTCCATTTTAGGAAAAAAATCATAAAGAATCAGCAGTTTGGGACTGATTGATTCCACGGTAGTGTGTGAGAACAAAAGTTCTAACTCAGCATCTGTTTTTTCATTAATTAATTCAAAACTTAATCCTAGCACTTCAAATAAAGAAATATACTTCTTTACTGTATTCCTGGAAAGAGATAAGTACTTACTTATGAATAACTTACTTTTCCCGTTACAGTAGAATTTAATTGCTTTTCTAATTTTACTCATGTCTGTTATTTTGTTTGCCATAATCCGTGTTTTTTTAACGAATGTATGGTGCTAACAACATGAAAAAGTCAGTAGTTTTTAATGTCCAATTTTACCCCAAAATCAGGTGGTCAATTTGAACTGGAAAGTGGTGGTCAGTTTGCTCCGAAACTGGTGGTCAATTTGCACTGGAATAGGGTGGTCAATTTGACCGGTTTTTCCAAATAAAGAGGAGAACAACTCAAGCCAACACAAAATCCTGTTTCTTTATATGTAGGAGAGGTTAGAAAAGCTTTGTCATATATAAGGTCAAGGATAAAGTCATTTCACTGATTCAGGCTATTTTTAGATAGTATATATGCCGTTGAAGCCTTTTTTTTAGGAGTAAAATGAGTACAGCAGCTATAAAAAGGGAACAAAGGTAAATTGTAATACTATTGTAGAGGTAAATAAAGGAGGTGTCTAAGGTTGTCTATAGATAATTGGATTCACGATTTTTTGGTTATAAAGCCTCTCATTCGTTTGGATAGGTGTTCGGAGTTTAAAAAACTTTTACTTTCAAAATTCACGTTTTCAGCGAGTTAAATTTTAAGTTAAGAAAAAGTCAAAAAAAGTATTTAAAAAGCTTGAATAACCCAATAAAGGGTGTAGTTTTGCACCCGCAACAACGCAGACGTTCATTCACAAATTGGCAAGCAAAATAGGAATTAAAGAAGAAAATTTATTTTCTAAAAAAAGATTCTGAAAAGCTTGTGAGAATAGAAAACGGATGTTACCTTTGCACCCCGCAAAACGCGCAAAGTTCCTTGATAGATTGATAAGAAAAATAGAAGAAAACGATATAAAATTTATTTCAAAAAAACTTCAAAATTTTCTTGCCAGTTGAAAAAAGAAGTTGTACTTTTGCACCCGCTTCGAGAAACACTTTAACGAGTGTTGAACGAGACGAGAAACAAGAAAGAACACGTTCCTAGACATATTGAATTGACAGCCGTTCCGATGAAAATCGGAACAAAAGAATAAGAGTAATAGAATCGGAAGATTTGAAAAAACCACTAGAACTGAGTCGAATAACAATAGTTCGCTTCGGCGGACGCACAATATACGATGAAGAGTTTGATCCTGGCTCAGGATGAACGCTAGCGGCAGGCTTAACACATGCAAGTCGAGGGGTATAGTTCTTCGGAACTAGAGACCGGCGCACGGGTGCGTAACGCG
>JAFCUE010000078.1:0-2317 GCA_051990185.1 Flavobacterium sp. DT2-2
GGGAGAATCGATGCGTAAAAAAATGAAAAAAAACTAAAAATTTTATTTAATTTTAACCGCAGAAAACATCATTAAAAAAGTGGTACACTTTGTATCGGAATAGGTGGTACAGTTTCACCTGAATACTTAGACCTATAATCTTAAGATATTATTTTAGTCATTCAATTCCTTTTTTTGTACTTTTAATATATGATTCGATTTGAACTGAAAATCTATTTTAAGCGTTTAAAATTTTGTTTGATTATTAGAGGGAAAATTCTTTTAGTCGATTTATTTTTATACAAAGAGTTAGTCATAAAAAATTTTACACCGCCACCAGAAAAGATTTTATCTCCATATTTGTAAATAGTTATTGTAAAGATCCTAATTACAAATAAGAACATTTACAAACACAAATAGCTACAGATATGAAAATTTCAATACTAACAGTCTTTATTTTATTTACCTCTTCGTTGATTGCTCAAACGCACCAAATGCTTAAACACGATGGTGTAACAGTTGACATCAACTTTATTAAAACAGAAAATAATTTAATGTATTTTACTTTTCCCCAAAGTTTAGAAGAACAATCCATCAGTAAATATGCTGTGGCAAAATTGACTGAAAAGTCAAAAACCACTCCTTTAATTGTCTCTGAAAAAATTCAATTAAATGGAAAATCCGATTATAGTAAAGTTGTTGTACTACAAAAACACGAAACTTTGGGGCTAAAAGAGTCTGGAATAATTACTTCATTTTATTTTGGAACAAAAGGAGAGCCCACGCTATCGTTTTCTGAAAATGGTAAAAAGCGATTAAAACAAAATGCTGCCCAAAATAGAGCTCCGTTTATTGTAATACTTTCCAATAAACCAAAAGATTTAAAAGCTGCAATCTACACCTATGAATAAGTATATGAAATATAAATTTTTAGCTCGATAAACTATTACATGGAATTAAAGTAGATAAAAATCGAGAACAGATTTGTTTCAAACACAATTTCTGTATTCTATTCTTTGACTGTATAACCACGCAAATTTATTATTCAATGATTAATGATTTGGCATTCATAAATTCCTTAATCCCTATTGTACCCAATTCTCTGCCATATCCAGATTTTTTGATTCCACCAAAAGGAACTCTGGAATCAGAACGAACTAAGGAGTTCACAAAAACACTTCCTGCTTCTATTTTTCTTGACAAGTGGTAAGCATGCTCTCGCTCATTTGTCCATATTGAGGCGGCCAAACCATACCGGTGATTATTGGCAATAGAGATTGCTTGATTCTCGTCTTTGACCCTAATAACGGTTGCTAGAGGTCCAAAGGTTTCTTCCTGAAATGCTATGGAGTTCGAATCGAAACACTCGATTAATGTGGGTTGAAAATTGCAATCTTCTCTTGCTCCTCCTACTATTATAATAGCACCTTGTTGTACTGATTTTTGTAATTGACTTTCTAATTTTTCTGCTAAATCCAATCGAGCAAGTGGCCCCATATTGATCCCTTCCATCATGGGATATCCTTGCTTAAGCAAATTAATTTTATTGGCAAACAGCGCTATAAATTCATCTGCTACTTCATCGACGACTATAAAACGCTTGGCACAAATACATGCTTGGCCAGCGTTTAGCATTCTCGATTGTGCGGCAACCGTTGCAGCCTTTTCAAGATTTGCACTATTTAAAACTATAAAAGCATCAGAACCTCCCAATTCTAGAACTGTTTTTTTTAATATGCTTCCCTGCCAATGAAGCAACCGCGGATCCTGCCATTTCACTTCCCGTTAAAGTAATACCTTGAACTATATTTGAAGCAATTACACTTTCAACTAAAGGAATATCTATTGTAATTTTTTGAAAAACTCCTTCTGGAAAACCGGCTTGCAAAAAAGCGTCTTCGATAGCTTTTGCACAACCAATAACATTGGGCGCATGCTTTAAAAGAGTCACATTGCCCGCCATAATTACCGGAGCCGCATACCGTAATACTTGCCAAAAAGGATAATTCCAAGGCATTATTGCAAAAACAGCACCCATTGGATCATAAACTGACATGCTTTTGAAAGGAGTTTCATAATGTACCTCTTTCAACATTATTTCAGCATTCTCCGCATAGAAATCACAGTTTGCAGCTGATTTTTCAACTTCAGAAATACTTTCAAATAGTACTTTTCCCATTTCACTAGTAATCAAAAAACCGAGTTCTTCTTTCTTTTTTCCGCTTAATTCTATTTAATACAGCATTTTTTATTATCTTCGAAGTATGAGAGCTACAGAAGAAATAAAAGTATTATTTGAAGGATTACCCGCATTTGAGCAACAATCGATCCTAGATGA
>JAFCUE010000079.1:0-2308 GCA_051990185.1 Flavobacterium sp. DT2-2
GCCTCTTGAAATTCTCTCTCTAAACTTTACGATAACTCCATAGTTCCTGCCAGTGACCGGTTCCGTTCAACCGGAGTTTCATTGTTCGTGCTGCGCACGCAACGAAACTCTAGCTGTTAGCGGTAGTTGTTATTAGGACCATTTGCCAATTTTTAACAAACCAACTCTAAATTCAGCTTCATTTATAGGCTTTTCCCCAATAATTATAGAATGAGATCTATTATTAGGCAATCCAAGTATTTCAGGATCATTATAAACAGGATCGTGTTCTACAATTTGTTTAGGTGCAATTTTAGTTCTTAAAATGTCAACTTCCATTTCCCAAATTTTAAATAAATCAGGATTTTTAAAAGCACCATCTTTTTTTATTTGTTTACTGATAAGCAGTCTAGATGATTCAGCAGTGCAATATTTGTTCCAATCACAGGATAAATTGTCTCCGTCTTTGGGAGTGTTTGAAAAAGCAGATGATTTTGGTAAGTTGTCTTTGCTACTAATGAAATCTTTATGTACTCTCGAAAATACTAATGATTCATCTTGAATTATTTCTTTATCCCACATTTTTTAAACTAATTTTTGCATCCAAAAAGCTAAGTCATTATTGATTAGAAAACTTTCAATGAATCCCTTAATTATGGTTTTGCCTTTATAATCTTCGCCATAATAATGAACATATAAATCTACATTATTTTGTATATTTATTAAAAGAATATAATTTTCAGTTCTCCATTCTAAATCTATTGAGCCATTTTTTGTGATATTAATTTCGGGAACTGATATAATTGAATTATAGGTAGTAAGAAGATGTCTAGAGTAATTAATTAATAATTCAATAGCTCTACTGTATGTTAATTTGTTAGTTGCAATAGCTCCTTCTTCATCCCAATCATCTTCTAATTGTAAAAGAGATTCAGATGCAATTATTGTATTTTTTATATTTACTAAATGTCTATCAAGAATAAAGGTTTTATCTCCAACATTTAGTAAAATTTTTTCATTAATCCAAGTAGCTTTTTCTTCTTTATTATTTGGAGTATTAGGTCTTAAAATAGTAAACTCTGTTTTTTTCCAATGTAAAGGTTCTTCGCTACTGTAGGCAAATTTATTTTTTCTTTCAACAAACATATTAGATGCTAATAATGTAGACATAACTATGAAATAAAGTTTAAATTTTCTTTATAATCCTCTCTTATTATTTGATCTTTTAAAATAGCTTTTTCTATTTCAGATTTAAGTTTACTAAGGTCAGTCAAATCTAAAGTTAGATGTAGTTCTTTAATATCCATATCTTTCTGATATTCGATTGTCAATTTATGAAGGATTACAGCACATCTGTTTTTATTTTCTATTTCGTCATTAAATATTAATCTTATATCTGTCAATAATTTGAAGTCTCCAAAATTATTTTCATTTTCAGATGCTAACTCCCTTGACTTAATAGTGTTTTTTAGAGCATTATAATTGGTTAATATTTTTAATAAATTTGAGCTTAGATTTTCTTTAAACTTAAGGTTTTTTTCGATACCACTAAGTTCTATAAAGGATTCTGAAAGATTATTAGAAATATCTTGGTAATTTACATCCTCTGGATCAACTAATTTACTAAAGCTTATTATAGTTTTTAATAAATCACTTCCATTGTTGTTATTCAATATTATATTAAAGTTTTGAGCAACAATATCAAATTGTTCCCCTATTACCATTGTACTTAGGTAATCAACTATTTTGTTTAATTGACTATTGTCTAACTCGGATATTATCATAAAACCAGGATATACTCTCTCTGGGATACTAATTGTTGCCATAATATTAAATAACTTTATTTATATAAATATAGAGCGAAAATATTAAAAAAAATCTTTTTTTATGTTATAATAAATACAATTATAAATTAAATATATAGATTACAAGATATTACCTACAATTACCGCTAACGGGTCCCGGCTTGGTCGTCGTTTCTCTGGGAGTTTACTCCCGGGAGAAATGCGTCCAAGGTGGTGATGTGGGAAGTCCCTGAAAGGGGCGTTCCGCTTCACTGGCGTAGCCGGGACCCGATGGAGTAGAGCCCGGAGGGATTTACTCCATCGTACGATAACATACGACGGCAGCCTATGCGGTTGCGTTGATTCGGCTGCTGACTTATGTTATGTGTTATATTCTCGGCTTTTTTTCACTAACAAATATTAATAGGCTCTTCGCCTAAATTAGTGGAATTGTATTTTTAGGCATTGCCTAAATAATACACCATTTTTATAAAATTATCTGGATTTCTATACCCTCTTGCTCTGGATCTTGCTAACTGCATCAC
>JAFCUE010000080.1:0-2263 GCA_051990185.1 Flavobacterium sp. DT2-2
GTAGTTTTTAATGAAAAATGGAGTGGTCATTTTGCTCCGGAATTGGGTGGTCATTTTGAATTGGAATCAGGTGCTCACTTTAAATTGGAATTGGGTGGTCAATATCACTGGAATTTGCATAAATGTGCCCCTTCAAATTTTTACAGTTTTTCAGCTGTGTTGATGAATGTAAACTTACAAAAAATACTTTTAAAAAAGGATTGTTATTTGTCATAATATGAACACGTTAACTATTATTTATTGAACAAGTAAAGTTTAAAATTTGAACACCTCAACCATAATTTTCAACCAATAATCAAAGGTTCAACCTGTTCAATTTTCAAGCTTGTGTATTGGCAAAATTCCTCGATGGATACAAACTCATTTTCGAGCTTGTTTAGCTTCGTTCTCATTTTCTGTAATAATCTAAATACTTTGACGGTAACTCTTTCCGGTAATGCGTTGTATGTCCTTCGGGTAGATACACAACCTCTTGTTTTCTGTTTTCATACTCTATCTATAGCTTTGAGTAGGCTTTGAGATACACTAAAGTACTGTTGGCCAAAGTTTCTTGGAGTAAAATTAATCAAAAAAAGGATGCGTTTATTCCCGCCGAAACAAGCTATGGTATCTTTCTTCCAATAGGCTCTTGTATTTTTCCTTGTATTCCTCTGACAGGTATGAATTATTGATCCATTGGAGGGCGACGGCCTTATTTTTCTGGATGCGTTTTGCGATTCCTTTTATTTGTTTTTCGTTAAGTCCGAGGTTGATGCCCAGTCTTTCGAAATTTTCCCATTTGAGTTTTCTTTTTTTACCTTCTATCGTTAGGGCCAGTTCTTCGGTGTCGTCAGGATTTACAATAGCCACGTTTAACAGATCATAGGCTGGAGCCAATGTCCAGGTTTCATTAGAATAGATCATCGAGAAGTTTTTCAAGTGCATGTCGTTGTTCCCGGTGAGGAAACTGAAAATACCCAATTCCAGAAAATACAATTTGTCTAGAAGGGTGTTGTCCGAATATTCATCTATGGCTTTACCTACTTTTTCCATTGAGCTTTTGTATTTATCAAAAGCTTCCGTGATTTGGAACATATCGAGCATATGGATTTTCTCTCCCGCGTCTGTTCGGTCGATGCGTTTGGTGATATAGGAAAGTTCACCTGATTGCAGTCTTATCAAGCTAGACTTCACAGTGTTTATTCCGAATGCTTCTGCAATACGCATCGTCAGGTGCTCGTTTTCGGGCATTTCAGGAAATTGGTCGGATGGTGGTTTGAAAATGTAATTTCCTCCCAAGGCTCCGACAACGGTAAGACGACCCTTGTTTCCGTCCTGCAAAGAGTCATTCACAATGGATAGGGATAGTTTGGGTTGAACACCTGGAACTGCCACACTCCGTTCCACAACGTTTTTAGCCAATTCTGCCATTTGTTTCAGTGAATGTTCGAATATTGGTGGTTGTCTGGTACCGAAAAAATCAAGGCTGCACAGTTCGTGGAAATCACCAACACTGTTGACCTCCATTGGTTTGTAACAATATAGACACTTCTTACTCATTTTCGTTTGATATTGGTTGAATACTAACCGCTCCTATGCAGTTCTGGCAGCAGGCCAATAGCAATCCCATACGGTCACTAGGATTTATTTTCCAGTTTTTGGATGCAATATCCAAAAGCCATCCTTCCGGGATCAATCCTTCAAAAAAAGGAAATAATCGTTTGTCGATATAGGTTTTTGATCGTACCGGCATTGTCAAGGTGATTCCTTCTTTGGGATGTTCCATTACATACTTTTCATCGTACTCGAAGGTGTATTCCCCGTCGTCCGTTTCCGTGAGGATGCCCGCCAAAAATTCTTTATAATATACGGCTGCTTTTCTCATATGGTGGATTCAATTAATAAATGCGAATGCCTTTCTAATGTTTAGTTTTTGTAAATATACTTCATTTGGCGAATTATATTGATGTCTTTTTCTGGGTCGATTATTTAATTTTTCTACTACCATTTCAACTTGTTCTGATGTTATTAAACTGAAGTCTGAACCTTTTGGGAAGTACTGCCTGATTAATCCATTTAGGTTTTCGTTTGCGCCTCTTTCCCAGCTACAATAAGGGTTCGCGAAATAGTAATCAATCTCTAAAGCTGATGCAATTGACTGATGCTTTGCAAATTCTTTTCCATTGTCGGATGTGATTGTTTTTAAAATAGGTTTCCATTTTGTTAATAATTCAATAGTTGCATTCTTGACAATTTCGGCGTCTTTACTTTCTATTTTTTTCAT
>JAFCUE010000081.1:0-2226 GCA_051990185.1 Flavobacterium sp. DT2-2
CTATAGAGAAGTCCAAAAAAATGGGGCACTCAGTCAACACAAACTAAACAAGAAAAGCCCCGAAACTAATCAAGTTCGAGGCTTGTCAAGGGCTTTTCTCGCCTAGTTTGCTAAGTGTTGGCGGTAGTATTTTTATTTACAATTCGATATTTTCTTTGTCATTATACTGTCAAATTTCTTTGTATATTTAAACCCAAAGCGTAAGTCTAAATCTTTGTATGTTGAAACATAAAATTCAGAACTACCATCACTATAAGTTCTACCTGCGTGAAAAATTGCTAATTTATTTCTTGATGGTTCTTTTGGGTTTTTTTCGGTTGTCCATTCTTCGTTAAAATCTCTTACATCAAGTTGTTCAATTTTTAGACGTTTACCATTTTTTTCTACTAGATAAAACTCATGATCTATAAAACCTTGTTCGTCTTTAAATTTTGTTAATAATATTCCGTCTTTTGGGATTTTGTATATTCTACGCTTATTTTCATATTGTATTCCTTCTCCACATTTTGAGTTGAATCTGATTCTTACACATCCACGATAATTTTCAGGAATTAAAAATGTTTCTGGCTCAATAGTTTCATATTCTTTCCAAAAATATTGATATGTAAAAAAGAATAGGACAGGAGTAATTGTGTATAAAATCTTAGAAATAATTTTTCTTTTACCTAACCAAACTAAAATTAGACCTAAAATAAAAACAAAAAATGGTATTCCATAAAAATAAAGTGAACCAGGAAGAATTGAAATAAAAAATGTACTAATAATGACAAGTGTTATTCCAATTTTAAAAGTTAAGTTTCTATCAAATTTCATTTTTTCTGTTTCGTTCGGATAATATTACCGCCAACGGCTTGTGGCTCTTCACGATGTTTGGGATTAAATTAAGATTTATATTTCGGTTAAAGACTAAAAATAAAAGTACAAAACCATATTTAAATTAAGCCCAATACCCAAATATCTTGAAGCCACTGTTGTCATATCGGTTTTCTCTCCGTTTTGGATTCGGAATCGATTAACATTTCCGCACAATGCAAACTACACAAGATATTTTAGATGAATTAATTTTTCATTTCGACAAGGTTACAGCTTTAATGCTTAAATACCCAAAAGCTATACAAATTCTTAATAACGAAGAACATGGACTCTCTTTAGATGTTAATTTAGATTTGATAGAAATTCCTCCAAAGGAAGAACATCAAGTTCTAAAATAACTTTGTCTAAATCTTTTGACATAGTTTTATTCATGTATTTTGATACGCATTTTATTAAATATCCTTCTTCAGTCTTTGTTGTTTTTAATGATAAAATTGGGTAAGGATTAGAGTTTCCTGGAGGCATAATAGGTTTCCCAATCAGAATTTCTGAATAGTATTTAGTTACGGATTCGGCTTCATCTTTAGTGAATATTATCATAATGCTATTTAAGGTTAAAAATTAAATTACTAATCATCGGTTCTTCGGAACCGAAATAAACAAAAAAAATATTACGATTTCAAAGTTTAAAAAAAAGAGAGGGAGGTTAGTCCCTCTCAGCAGTCTACGACTTGGCTTTAGAATACGATTTGATTTGATTTAAATACAGATTTTAATGTGTCTTAACACTTTTACCAAAGCGATGCGACCACTTTAATCAGTTTTACCAAGGAAGTTAATAAATCAACCCACTTGGAAATCTTTTCGAGTTTACACATAATTTTCTTTAGCTTTTGTACAGTCGCTGGACTGAAACAGGAAATAAGCTTCCTGTTCTTCTTAAAAACTTTGAGCATTAAACCCTGTCTTATTCGGCAGGGTTTTCTGTTTCGGTTCTCTAAACTGTATGACAACTTGTATATAGGTCTGACAAAATCAGACCTATCACCCCAAAATCGGGTCGCTTTGTCTGACAAGAGTCAGTTTTATTTATTTTCAAATATAGTAAATTTCTCTTATAAATCATCAAACGGACTTTTAATTTGTTATAGACTTTTCGTACTTAAAATATAGTTCTAAAACACTACTATTCGTATTGAAAATATATCTAAAACAACTACTGTTTAGTTTTATGTACAATAAGTCACGAATTAAAGCTATTATGTGAAACAAAAAAACATAAAAAAACCATTACGGTTCTTCGCCTAAATTAGTGGAAAGTCAAAAATTCACTTAATTTTAGGGTATGGAATTAGACGGATTAGGAGTTTTGTTGGGAGTTAAATCTCCATGGGTTTTAAAAAAGATAAATGT
>JAFCUE010000082.1:0-2202 GCA_051990185.1 Flavobacterium sp. DT2-2
TAAGAGATTCAAAGAACACCATCAAACAATGGTTACTAGGGGCATTGCTTGCCGATAATGCTTACGAACTATATTTACTCTTTGGACAAAATGCTGTTAATATTAGAATATAGCGGTTATTTATTATGGTAAAATCTTGTTTGATACCTTCATTATACATGCTACTTCCTGAACCTGGAAAAATGTCTTTTACCATTTTAGTTCCGGATATTGTACCATCACTCTTCCAAAGTTCATATCCGTTTGTACTATTAACAGCACTAAAATACATGGTTCCATTCATCACTTTAATTTCAGAAATATCATCTATACAATTGTTGTATGGACTAATGTCTTTTAATAAGGTAGTTCCTTTAATTGTTCCATCACTTTTATATAATTGATTTCCATAACCTTTATCTCCAGCTCTAATTATCAAAGTTCCACTTACATCCGTAAATCTTGCAGGGTAACTACTGTTTGAAAAGTTTAAATCTTCAAATAACGAAGTGCCATTGGGTGTGCCATTAGTAATCCAAAGTTCATTTCCATTTCTTTCATTTTGCCCAGTAAAAAAAGTGCCAAAAGGAGTAGTAACAAAACTTTCTTCTATACCTGAAATATTACTTTTAGTAACATTAGGCAATTCAATAGTTCCTTGATCAGTTCCATCACTGCTCCATAATTTTCCACCATTATAAAAGAAAAGCTTATTATTTATTTTGTCGACATGAATAGTATTAATTGAACTAGAATAACTTCCTAAATTTATATCTTTTAACATGGAAGTGCCAGAGACAGTTCCATCCGTTTTCCATAATTTAAATCCATTAATACCATCATTAGCAACAAAAAAAACTTGGTTGTTAAAAACAGTAAACTTAACATTGAAGGAAAGACTACTTCCTGCCGTGTTGTTTATATTCTTAATCATTGAGGTTCCACTCTCGGAACCATCACTTTTCCAAATCTCAGATCCATTGATTCCATCATTGGCGATAAAAACGATTAAATCGTCAAGTACACCCCCACGCAATTCATAGCTACTCGAATTAAATCCTGCAGTAATATTTTTAACCATTACTGTCCCAGCTTCCGTACCATTACTTTTCCATAACTCAAACCCATTTGTTCCGTCATTGGCTATGAAAAAAAAATGGTTTTTCAAGATCAAAAATTGATTTTGAGGATAAAATCCTGAATTGCTCTTATTAATATTTTTTACCATTGTTGTTCCAACTAAGGTCCCATCGCTCTTCCATAACTCTACTCCATTAATGCCATCATCTGCTGTAAAATAAAGAATACCATTAAAAACGAACAATCCTTGAGGTCTACTATCTCCAGCAGAATTGATGTTTTTAACGATATATGTTCCGCTTTCAGAACCATCACTTCGCCACAACTCAAATCCATTAACCCCATCATTGGCTGTAAAATATAAGATTCCGTTATTATTTGTAAAATTGAAAGCCCCGTTATACTCACTATTACTGGTAGGATTAATGTCCTTAACCATTTTAGTTCCAGATTCGGTCTTGTCACTTTTCCACAATTCAACGCCATTTACGCCGTTATTTGCAGTAAAAAAAAGTATGCCATTCACCTCCAATAAATTTGATGGATTAGATGAATTTCCTCCTGGATAAATGTCTTTCACTAGAAAAGTAGTAGCAGATTTACCTTCGGAATACCATAACTCTCTTCCAAATGGTTTATAGTAGCCATCGGTAGCTGTGAAAAAAAATCCAGTTTGATATGAAGTTAGCTTTTGTGGATCGCTATCTTCATGAAAATTAATTTCGAGGAGAGAAGCATCAATCGTTTGTGCAAAAGAAAAATTGATAATAAAAAGAAAGAAAAAAAATAAAATAGGCTTTGACATAGTTTTGATTTGTTAATTTAGGGTAAAAATTAATAACTAGACACTCCTCAAATTCTTCCGACTCTGAGCTATCATTTAATATTTATTAAAAAGAGTAAATTTAGTAAAATTCAATACTTTTTTCGTCTAAATACCTTACAAAGGTACTATTTATTACAGATAGAAGCGCTCCCTTTTTAAGTAAAAATAAAAACTAATATAAATAGACTAATTCCAATAATTAACTCATGTTACGCAAAAATATAATAAAAATTGATAGTTTTAACACTTCAATTGTTGATAACTTTTGGCAGAAAACGATATGGAAAATTTCGCAGATTTATACAGTGATTATTTGA
>JAFCUE010000083.1:0-1715 GCA_051990185.1 Flavobacterium sp. DT2-2
CGGGACGTCAAACTGTCTAATAACCTCCTTTCTTCCTGCTAGGTAATTTATACAAAAAATCGCTCAAATTATTTGCGCAAGTCGTTGATTTTTTGTACATTTAAGTATGAAATTCATCAACGGAACAAACAGAAACCAACTCCCGCTTTTTGCCTCATCGATTGATGATGCCATTGCGCAAGACAATGAAATCAGACTCATAGACCTTTTTGTAGACAGTCTTAAACTCCCTGATTTTGGATTCACTTTCGATTTTGTCGAAAACGGAAGACCCGCTTACCATCCTGCAGATTTACTCAAACTCTTTATTTACGGCTACCTTAATCGCATGCGTTCCTCCAGAACTTTAGAGAAAGAGTGCAATCGCAACATGGAACTCATGTGGCTTTTGAAAGGTTTAGTTCCGGATCACAACACCATTGCTAATTTCCGTAAAAACAACCCTAAAGCCATTGCACGCGTTTTTCGGTCAACGGTAAAACTAGCCTCCCATTTTGAACTCATTGGTGGTTCTTTGATTGCTGGTGACAGTACCAAACTCAGAGCACAAAACTCAAAGAAAAACAACTTCAACTCAAATAAAATCGAGCGTCACATCAAGCACATTGACAATAAACTCCAAGAATATAATTTGGCTCTAGCCAAAGAAGACGGGGATCTAGAACTCAAAAAAAGCATCGTTAAAAAGGTCAAAAAGCACAGTGCTCAAAAACAAAAATATATTGGCTTCCAAAACACCATTGACACCACTGGAGTGACACAAATATCTACTTCGGATCCCGACAGCCGCCAAATCATGACCCGAAACAACATCTCTGAAGTGGCCTACACGGTACAAACCACTGTAGATGCACTGCACAACATTCCCATTGATTTTAAGGTGACAAATGAAAACGACTCCAAAGCTATGGGAGGAATGTTACGCAGAGCCAAAACTATTTTGAGACACAATAATTTTACCGCCATTTATGACAAAGGCTATCACACTGGAAGTGAATTTCAATGCGCTAATAGCCTTGGAATTGATGTGTTAGTTGCCATTCCTGGCGTTTCTGCACACGCGCCTGATTTGGCTTTTGATGTAGAACATTTTAAATACGATAAAATTACTGATTCCTATACCTGCCCTGCTAATGAAACCCTAACGACCAATGGAAATTGGTACGCCAAAAAGAACGGCAAGTCATTAACCCAAATGAAGCATTACAAAACTAATGCGTGTTTGAGTTGTAAACTCTTTAAAAAATGCACTAAAAATGCCAAAGGCAGACTTATTGAACGCTCTCAATACGCCGATTTGATTTATCAAAATAAAGTAAGAATCCAAAATAATTATGAAATATACCGCAGACGACAAGCAATTGTCGAGCATCCCTATGGCGTTATCAAAAGGCAATGGGACTTTTATTATATAATGACCAAGAAAACTATAAAACGCGCTGCAGCGGATGTTGGATTGATTTTTTGTGCCTACAACCTGCGCCGAATTTTTAACCTGATTGACCACAATTTACTAAAACAATATCTAAAAGTATTGGCTCAACCTTTTCTTGTTCTGACAGCCCTTTTTAACTCGTTTTACACCTTATTTTCTTTTAAGGATCAGAAAGTGACTTTTCGAAAAAAGAATTTTAATTGTAGTTCTAATCACATATATTTACTATCTGATTAACTAAAATGTGTAAGTCTAGAGGTTTTTAGACAAACTGACGTTG
>JAFCUE010000084.1:0-1477 GCA_051990185.1 Flavobacterium sp. DT2-2
TTGGCCAATTCTCTCAGGTAAGAACCATCTGCTTTGGCCATTTTTAATTTAGCAAACAGCTTCGAAGTATTAAAATAACTTACTTTAAAACCTTGGATACAGGCTTGATAACCTAATGCTGTTCCTAAATAACTTTTGCCAACACCGGTACTTCCTGTGATTAAAATGTTTTCATTTTTTTCGACAAATTCACATTCTGCCAGACGCAGTATGGTATTTCGATCCAGATTACGGGTTTGGTCAAAATTGATACTTTCAATATTTGATTTGTAATGGAATCGGGCATTGGTGATACTGCGGGCAATACGCCGATTGTGCCTTTCATCCCATTCGGCATCAATAAGCATCGATACAAACTGATCGAGTGTGTAATGGTCGGTTTTTCCGCTTTCAATGGCTGTTCTAAATGCATTATGCATGCCGTAAAGCTTCATTTGTTTCATTTTTGTTACTGTGGATTGCTTCGCCCGTTCGCTTACGCTCGGGTCATTCATGATTACTGTGTTTTAATTTAATTATCGCGTTACTTACTTAATGACTACGATTTGTTTCCAACCCTGATGCGGATGTGAGACTAATCGTTTGAATATATTATCAAAAATAAAACCTTTGTAAATTGACCTGTTCAGTCGATAAAAATATTCATCTAAATATTTTTGGAGATGTTCCTTTTTCACGTGTGATTGAATCGTTCTTATTGCAGTTTTTACCTGATGAATAATAGTGTGCATTTCTTTGAAGTTTTTCCCAGGAACGCTTTTTTCTTAGACGATGTTATAGCTCTTTGCTATTATTTTGTAAGCTGTCCATTGGTCTGTTTTAATATTTGCATCTTTACTTATGTGCTCGTCAAATAATGGTTTTATCGACTTTGCAGAATAATCATCAATAACATTTGCATAACCTCTTTTTATCTTTCCGTCATCTGTCAGCTCAACAGCACAAGCAACTTTTGCCTTTTTGCTATCGTAACTTCTACCTTGTTTTCCTGTTTCTTTTCCGCCAACTACAAATTCATCAACTTGTACGTTTCCTGTCATTGGATACTGTTTTGAGGACTTCATCGCAAGTCTTACTTTTTGCATAAACAACCAAGAAGTCTTTTGAGTTATTCCATAGCGTTTTGCCGCTTGGGTTGAGGATATTGATTTGGTTGTACAAGTCATTTCAAAGGCAATGCAAAATGCTTTTTGAATTCCAAATTTAACTCTATGAAAAAGAGTTCCAGCAGTTGCACTCTCTTTATATCTACATTTGGTACACTCTCTTTTATTGTGTTTTTCAAAATAAACATACTTAGTATTCTCGCAACGTTTGCATCTATAACCGTCTTTCCACTTCTCATTGGCTATAAATTCACGGCAACTTTGGTCGTCTGGGAACGTCTTTATGAACTCTAAAATATTCTCCCCCTGAAATATACTTTCCATATCCTCGTATTTACTATAAATTTAAGTGTTTTTTATGTAAGTAACTC
>JAFCUE010000085.1:0-1347 GCA_051990185.1 Flavobacterium sp. DT2-2
TGCGCAGGTTGTGTTCCTGTAACATCCCAAGCACAAGTAGTCGTATTGAAAGTAGCTGTTTCATAACACGCTGTGGCTGGTTGCGCAGGTTGTGTTCCTGTAACATCCCAAGCACAAGTCGTCGTATTGAAAGTAGCTGTTTCATAACACGCTGTTGCTGGTTGCGCAGGTTGTGTTCCTGTAACATCCCAAGCACAAGATGTTGTATCGAAAGTAGCTGTTTCATAACAGGCTGTTGTTGGACGTGGAGCTTGTGTTCCTGTAACTATCCAAGCACAAGATGTTGTATCGAAAGTAGCTGTTTCATAACAGGCTGTTGTTGGACGTGGAGCTTGTGTTCCTGTAACTATCCAAGCACAAGATGTTGTATCGAAAGTAGCTGTTTCATAACAGGCTGTTGTTGGACGTGGAGCTTGCGTTCCTGTAACTATCCAAGCACAAGATGTTGTATCGAAAGTAGCTGTTTCATAACACGCTGTTGTTGGACGTGGAGCTTGCGTTCCTGTAACTATCCAAGCACAAGATGTGGTATCGAAAGTAGCTGTTTCATAACAGGCTGTTGTTGGACGTGGAGCTTGTGTTCCTGTAACTATCCAAGCACAAGATGTGGTATCGAAAGTAGCTGTTTCATAACAGGCTGTTGTTGGTGCTGCTGGCCTTGCTGGTTGTGCATTCACAACAACATTCGCTGATGCTAATGAAGTACATCCCGCTGCATTGTCTACCGTGAAAGTATAGGTTCCTGCATTAGCAGTTACTAATCCTGTTCCAGAAACACTAACTACTGCTGGAGTAAAGGTATAAGTTCTTGCACTATCGTAAGCTGTGATTTGGAATGTTCCCGTTGCTACGGCGCACGTTGGTTGTGTTACTGTTCCTGCCGTTGGTGCTGCTGGCGTTGCTGGTTGTGCATTTACAACAATATTTGATGATGCTGCCGAAGTACATCCTGCTGCATTATTAACAGTGAAAGTGTAAGTTCCTGCATTGGCAGTTACTAATCCTGTTCCAGAAATGTTAACTACTGCTGGAGTAAAACTATAGGTTCTTAGTGCATCGTAGTCTGTGATTTGGAATGTTCCTGTTGCTTCTGAACACGTTGGTTGTGTTACTGTTCCTGCAGTTGGTGCCACTGGTGTAGCCAACATCGCTGCATTGCTAAATGAAGCTGATGCTACCGAAGTACAACTTGCATTTGCTGAAGTAACACTATAAGAGGTACCGATTGCCATTCCGCTTACTAATCCCGCCGCGCCCACTGTCGGTCCTGCTGGTGTAAACGTATATGTATTGCCCGCAAGGTAATTGCTGATGTTTGTTGAGCCTGCAGCTGAACAGCTTGCCGGT
>JAFCUE010000086.1:0-1344 GCA_051990185.1 Flavobacterium sp. DT2-2
AATCAAGTTGAGGCTATACCAGATAAACAAATCATTTTTGAAAATGAAATACTTTCTATAGTTGAACAAATATATAAAAATTAAGAGAAAATAAATTAGGATTTTAAGATAGTACCTATACGCTACAAGTCCTCGCAAAACTCCATTTCATTTCGTTTTCCTGTGGGCTATTCGCTGCTATCCCTAACGCGAGCCCAATGTCATTAAGTTAAGGAATAATCCCTATGATTGTGTTATTCCGACGAAGGAGGAATCTCAACAAACGTGCGGAACAAACAGAGATTCCTCCTTCGTCGGAATGATCAATAAACACTTAACTTAATGACATTGAACGCGAGCCCCAGAATAATTAGGATAATCAGTCTAATGATGAGGAGAAGAACTCTCATCAATACAATAAATCCAGTTACCTTTATATATAGGAGAAAATGAAAAAGCGATGTTAGTTAGTATATAAGGAATAGCATAAAAGTATTTTATCGATTTAGAGTATTTTTTTGGTTAGAATACTGTTAGGGCAGGTTGTTTTGAGAGAGTCAGTCAAGGTGAAGAGCAGTTTAAACAGGAACAAAGAATGAATTTCGAAAGATTTAATAAATATAGCGAGGTGCGATAAGCATGCGTTTAGGTATTAAAAGCCAATTTTTTCATGTATTTCGTTACCCTCACCTTAGGAGAGGGCTTGGGATAGGAAAAAACTTTGTTATTCAAAAACCATGTTTAGAGCGAGTTAAAGCTAAAGTTAATAGAAGGTTAAAAAAAAGCGATTAAAAAGCTTGTAAAAGCGAATAAAGGGTGTAGTTTTGCACCCGCAACAACGGCAAACGTTCTTTAGCAGACTGACAAGTAAAACGAATTAAACTAGAAAATTTATTTTCAAAAAGATTTAAAAAAGCTTGTGAGATTAGAAAACAGATGTTACCTTTGCACCCCGCAAAACGCGTAAAGTTCCTTGATAGATTGATAAGAAAAAGAGAAGAAAAGGGGATATAAATTATCTTAAAAAAAACTTCAAAAATTTCTTGCCAGTTAAAAAGAAAGTTTTACTTTTGCACCCGCTTCGAGAGACACTATAACAAGTGAAAACGGAGTTAATAAAAAGAAGAATACGTTCCTAGACATATTGAATTGACAGCCGTTCCGATGCAAATCGGAACACAAGAATAAGAGTAATAGAATTGAGAGATTTGAAAAACCGATAGAACTGAGTCGAATAACAATAGTCCGCTTCGGCGGACGCACAATATACGATGAAGAGTTTGATCCTGGCTCAGGATGAACGCTAGCGGCAGGCTTAACACATGCAAGTCGAGGGGTATAGTTCTTCGGAACTAGAGACCGGCG
>JAFCUE010000087.1:0-1338 GCA_051990185.1 Flavobacterium sp. DT2-2
TTACCGGTGCAATCGTATAGGATTCTGAATAGAAACATCCATTAGCATCGGTTACTCTAAAGGTATAATTTCCTGGTAATAAATTAGGGAACGAAGCCGGTTGAGCGGATCCTGTTGTGTTAACTGGTCCAAAGAATGATGGATTTGTTGCAGAGGTAGTTCCTGTAATTATAAACGTTAAAGCGCCTACTCCATTGGTAGCCGTTACAGATACCGTTGTTGTGGTAGCCGTACAAGTCACCACCGCATTGGTAAATGCCAAATCCGTTGGTTTATTAAGCGGTGCCAATGTAATCGTTTGAACGGGTGATAAACAACCATTAGCATCCTTTACTATAATTTGGAAGGTTTGTGTAGTTCCGTTATCGTTAACGGTCAACGTGCTGCTTGGTACATACGATGTACCATTGTTATAGCTATACGTGTATGTTCCTGTTCCGCCAGTAGGTACAACAATTATTGTAGCGGATTGATTGGCGTTGGTAGTACTGTTACAACTAAAAGTTGTTGCAGAACTTGTAAAAGTTACTGCCGTTGGCTGGGTGATATTTACAATAACACTTCCTACACAGCCTTTACTGTCTTTAACGTAAAAAGTATATGGAGAACCTGCTGCTGCTAAACCTGTAAAAGTAGCATTAGTAGTAAATCCTGAACTAGCATTGTTACTGTACATATAACCTCCTGATCCGCCAGCACCGGTTAAGGTTGCTGAACCATCTGCTCCTGCATTACAACTTACATTGATTTGTGTTGCAGTGACTGTAGGATCTGTTATTGGCGCTACTGTTGTCGATGTGGTAGTTGGACAACCATTAGCATCCGTAATAACAAAAGTATAGGTGTCTGCATCTGCATTACTTATACTTGTGGTAAAAGTTGTCGCTAGACTTGGTGCAGTCGCTGTACTTGGGGTACCTGTTGCTCCTTTTTGAACCGTATATGTAAATGGCGCTCTTCCACCAGTAATTGTTGTTGTTATGGTAGCGTTTGGAGTTGGAAAACAATCTAATGTTTTCGTTACTACAGCTGCTGCAGTCAATCGTGGATACACTTGTATAGGCGATGCTGCCGTTATACACCCATTTTTATCTTTGATAGAAACGGTATAGGTACCTGCTGGTACGCTAAATGTTGGACTCATTTGAAAAGTTCCTGTTGTACCGCCTATTCCGTAAGTAACCGGAGTTAAGCTCGCCGCTGTTGGTGTTGCAGTTATGGTAAACGTACTTCCTGATCCTGAACATTGATTGTCTACTGCTACCGTAAGACCTGGCAACGGATCGCTGATTATTGTTACGTTTCTCAGCGTAACACAACCATTGGCATCTTTTACAT
>JAFCUE010000088.1:0-1279 GCA_051990185.1 Flavobacterium sp. DT2-2
CATCTAGGATCGATTGTTGCTCAAATGCGGGTAATCCTTCAAATAATACTTTTATTTCTTCTGTAGCTCTCATACTTCGAAGATAATAAAAAATGCTGTATTAAATAGAATTAAGCGTTAAATTCAAACTCAACCTCTTTTTGTACATCATCAAACTTTTGGTTTTCTCTTAGCTCCATGAACCTATTGATTGAAAATCTATATACTCCGCCCCTGTCCCTTCCTGTCCTATTAATGTAGCACGTATAGGTTGTTTTACCAATAGTAAATTGAAGGAATATTTCAGTAATCCAGGGTTTGATATCTTTCTTAATACTATCTGCTCCAGTTAGAGCAAATTTTATTATTTTAAAAATGGTGGATTTTCCTTTGTGGTTGTCAGCAATCCAAACATTAATACCTTGGTAAACTGGCTGATCGAATATAAAGCTCTCACCGGTTTTCTTTTGCCCCGTAAATAGTAACCGATCAATTACTAGGGATTTCCCTAATGAATTTGGACTATCTTTATTGTAATCTTCTTCTAAATGAAGGATTTCTTCCACTTCTTCTAAAGTGATATTCTCTGCAAAGTGCTCGTGAACATACTTGAGGAAATCTTTGAAAATATGCTAGTTTCACCTTGCTATTAATATTCTGGATATGGCTACGGTAAGAGATATTACTATACTCCCCATATCTATATTGTCTAGATTTTAACTCTGTCCCTGAAAAACTTCCAAAATATTCCTTTATCAACATACAACGATCATAATACCATTCTACCGCTGAAATATCATTGAGAAATCGTATAATTTTATTAGAGCCTTCATAAGTTATGTAGTATATTTTATCATATGTCTTTCCATCAGATCTTTTTTTACTTTCATGTGTGATTAAACCAACGCTGACAAGATATGCTATCACATCATCAATACTTTCATATGCTCCATGAAAAAATTTTTCCATTTCTTCCACCCGTAATTCGGGTTCATTATCTAAATAAATAGCTTCAATTATTTTCCCAATCTTTTCTTTGTCATTTGATGTATTATTATCTAATAAATCCATTGAAAGAAAATCAGGATAGCGAAGAAGAAAATCTAACGCCTGTATTTTTATCTCACTGCGAAATACACCATATTATGCTGACCCCCAAAATTCGGACAATATATCCCGACTAATTTAGATAGGAATAAAAACCTTAAATTAGCACTAATATGTCAAGAACAAGAAGAACCTTCGGAAAAGACTTCAAAGCCAAAGTTGTTTTGGAAGCCTTAAAAGAGAAAGATACCAT
>JAFCUE010000089.1:0-1266 GCA_051990185.1 Flavobacterium sp. DT2-2
AAAATGAAGTCTACAAGATTCTTCGCTTCCAAAATTTGCTGTAAAACTGAATAAATTCATAGCTTTTTTTATAAAGATAATACATTTTCTTAAATTATGACTAATTACGGACAATCATATAAATTTAATTCCATTTTACCTTTCCCGATAAAATGCAGAATGCTAACGGCGAAATTTTAATTGAATCATGCAATATTGACAATGAGAATACGATAAAAAAACAAGAACTCGCGTTAAAGAAAATGGGACTGACAATACTAGCTGATGCTAAAGATAGCTTTACAGATACTAAAGAAAAATTTTAGTCACAAAGAGGATTAATACGAAAACTTGTGGGGAAACAAAAATTAAGCATAAATATTGGTTGGTCTAAAAAGGAAGAATTTTATATTTCTAACACCCCCGAATTGTGCTCTAAACGCTTTTATTTTGGCATTGAAAGATTACTCACGATTTATTAAATTTTTATAACGAGTTCGTGAATTTCATTTCGGTAGAATCATTTGTGCTTCTATTATCAAAATAGTTCAAAATAGTTAAATAATGATTGATGATTGATCATGTGATTGTATTGAAGGATTTGAAGCCTGATTAATTTACTTTCTCATGCCATTTGGATAATCGTAAGAGCCAAATAATTTAATGGGTTGTTTTTCAAAGATATTTCTTAAATCTTGAGCTAAATCGTATGCTTTTTGGATATCGAGATATAATTTGACTACTAGTGCAGCACGACCTATTTGGTTTTGGCACCATTTAGATATGTTTTTATATAGAAAATAACGGCTTCGAGCTTGCAATTTTTAAGGCTGTCACCATTAGTTAACACTTAAGATTCGAACTTTCTATCGTTTTTTTTTAGTTTTTTCTATAGCTCCATTTTCTTGCTCTATTGCTTGCCAACAGTATTTGATTCTGGTTTCACATAAATCTTCCAAGGCTAGTTTTTGAATATGGACGCGATCGGTTGCTTGTGTAGTATTTGGAAAACATTTCTTGGCAATTAATCCCATATTGGCTGCCATATCCAGTGTAATCTCGGTGACTTGATTACGCGCTTTGAGTGGGATTTTTTCAATAATAGCAATTACAATATCGGCTTTAGTTCCGGCAATCATAGCTACGATAGTTCCTTTCTTTCCTTTGATGCAAATTCCAGTGATATTGACCACCCAATTCCAATTTAAAGTGAGCACCTGATTCCAATTCAAAATGACCACCCAATTCCGGAGCAAAATGACCACCCCATTTTTCATTAAAAACTAC
>JAFCUE010000090.1:0-1239 GCA_051990185.1 Flavobacterium sp. DT2-2
TAAGGATCAGAAAGTGACTTTTCGAAAAAAGAATTTTAATTGTAGTTCTAATCACATATATTTACTATCTGATTAACTAAAATGTGTAAGTCTAGAGGTTTTTAGACAAACTGACGTTGACAGCAATTAATAAGGAGACTCAAGAATCTAACGATAAACTATGAAATATTCATGTTCAATTCTTATTTTACTATTTCTAATTTCTGGATGTAGAAATCAATGTAATGAAAAGATAATTTCAAAAGGTAAAATTTATGGAAATTGGGAATATAAAAATGATGAATTAGGGTTCAAATTAAAATTGCCTAATGACTGGTTTATGTTGAACCAAAATTCAACTAAAGCGTTTTCAATGAAAGGAATTGTTCCGAAAGGCATTCTTGGAAATGATACTATTAAACTGAAGTCAAAATTTGATATAAGAAGAGGTGGACTTGATATTTCCCCAATTCTTAAAATCTCAGATTCAGATATTAAAAAGCGAGCTTATCCTGAGGAAGTTATTCTAACCGGAGAAATCTCATTTGCAATTATTCGTTCAAAGAATCAAAATGAAAATAAAGATATTGAAGACTTAAAGAAAGAATTCCAAACTTTATTCTCTCAAAATAAAAATGAACTGAAATTGAACAAAAGTAATTTGAGAAATCAAACATTTATGAAATTTGGAAACAGCCAAATTCCTAGTTTAGTAACTCGTTACCAAAATTCTAATGGTTTAATTCAAACTCAAATAGCCGGAATTAAAAATTACGGTTGCTATAATTTGATTATTATTGCTAGTTATCAAAATAACGATGATTTCAAAAAAATTACTAAAATATTAAGCAGGATTGAACATTAACTGCTGTCAACAGCTAGGTTTTCGTTGCGTGCGTAGCACGAACAATGAAAGCCGTGTTAAACGGAACCGATTGTACGTCCGTTAACATTATGGAGTTGTCGTAAAGATTTTGGAGAGAATTACAAGAGGCAAGCGAGCCTCTTTTTTTGTGCGGTAAAATCAAGATGGTTTTTACGTGTTTTCCTTTCCCGAAGTTTCGGGATTAGGCACACGTACCCTTACCCACAAAATTAGCTTTTATAGGAAATAGTGTTTTGGCCACCGCCAATATACCAAGCAGGCGGACCACGCTGGTCAAAAACCGCTATCCGATGTAAATTGCCCGTTTTACAACACGGACACTTAGGTAAAAAAGGCTTCTTTTCTACTTTTTCTAAAACTTTTACCTTAAGTTT
>JAFCUE010000091.1:0-1216 GCA_051990185.1 Flavobacterium sp. DT2-2
ACTCATGTTACGCAAAAATATAATAAAAATTGATAGTTTTAACACTTCAATTGTTGATAACTTTTGGCAGAAAACGATATGGAAAATTTCGCAGATTTATACAGTGATTATTTGATATGTTCTACGTCATATACTACCGCTACTGGTATGTCTAGCTTGTTAAATATAAAGCACGACAAGGTTACTCAAGAATTATCGAAAAGAGATTACGATAGTAAATTTTTATGGCTACGGGTAAAACCATACATTCAAGAACTCACGCAATCCAAAGATACCATCACACTAAGTTTTGATGATTCGATAGAAGAAAAACTATATACGGATGATAGCGAACTCAATTGTTGGCATTATGATCATTGCTTTAGCAGGTCTATAAAAGGCGTTAATTTTTTGACCGCTTTAGTTGAAGTTGGTGGGATGAAACTACCTGTTGGAGTTGAATTTGTGAAGAAAGATACTTGGGAAGTTGATTCTAAAACTGGCAAAAACAAGCGTAAAGCTAGCGTTACAAAAAACGAACTTTTCAGAAAAATGCTTAGAGAATGCAATGGCAAATTTCATTTTGATTATGTTTTGGCAGATAGTTGGTATTCCTCTGCTGAGAATATGATTTGCTGTAAAAAAGAGCTGAATAGCCATTTTATAATGGCTTTGAAAAGTAATAGAAAAGTAGCACTATCTAAAGAAAATAAGGATAATAAGGAATACGTAAGTATTGAAACATTACAGTCAGGGCAGCAAACCGTGGAGATTTGGCTCAAAGAATTAGATTTTCCGCTGTTGCTCACAAAGCAAGTTTTCAAAAACGAGAATGATACAGTCGGCGAGTTGTACTTGGCTTGTAGTGATTTAAACTTATTGTATGACCAAATAACTACAATCTACAAAAAACGGTGGGGAGTAGAAGAATATCATAAATCCGTAAAAAGCAATACTGGTTTTGCCAAGTCGCCAACAAAAACAATAAAAACACAAACCAATCATTATGTCTTGTCTATTGTAGCCTATGTAAAACTGGAATGGCTCAGACAAAGAACAAACAAAAATCATTTTGCAATGAAAGCTCAAATCTATCTAGCAGCTCAAAAAGCAGCTCAGGCAGAATTAGCAGCATTATCAAAACCTAGAAAAGCGGCATAACTATATTTTTAGGCTACATAAGTTGTTAACATTGTAAATGTTAACAACTGAATATTTGATAACTTTTTTGCGTAAC
>JAFCUE010000092.1:0-1214 GCA_051990185.1 Flavobacterium sp. DT2-2
TAATTTAGATAGGAATAAAAACCTTAAATTAGCACTAATATGTCAAGAACAAGAAGAACCTTCGGAAAAGACTTCAAAGCCAAAGTTGTTTTGGAAGCCTTAAAAGAGAAAGATACCATCGAGGTATTAGCAAAAAAATACGAGTTGCTGCCCAACCAAATTTCAATGTGGAAGTCCGAAGCCATACGGAATCTTTCTGCGGTTTTTTCTGCAGAAAAAACGGTCGTTGCCAAAGATGAAATTCCAACAGAGAAACTCTATGCTCGAATAGGTCAGCTGACTTTGGAGAATGACTTTTTAAAAAAAAGTCTGGGTTAGTATCCATCAGTGAGCGAGTGAAAATGGTCGATACCCAAAATAAATTGAGCATTGTCAAACAATGTCGATTATTAGAAATTCATCGTGGCGGTCTTTATTATAAAGCAAAACAGGAAAGTTTAGAGAACTTGAAAATAATGCAATTACTAGACCAACAGTATTTTAATACTCCATTTTATGGCTGCAGGAAACTGACGTTCTGGCTTAAGGATTTAGGTTTTAAAGTGAATCGCAAACGGGTAAAACGATTGATGCAAATCATCAATTGGCAAACCATTTATAGAGAACCTAAAACAACAGTGAGTAATAAAGAACATAAGAAATACCCTTATTTACTCAAAGATTTGAAAATCACTCATAAAAATCAGGTTTGGGCAACAGATATCACCTATATTCCTATGGCAAAAGGATTTATGTATTTGACTGCGATTATTGATTTGCATACAAGATTTGTTTTGAACTGGAGTGTAAGCAATACAATGAGTGCCGATTGGTGTGCCGATATTTTGCAAGAAACTATACAAAAGTATGGTGTGCCTGAAATTTTCAATACAGATCAAGGAAGTCAATACACCAGTGAGCTTCACACCAATGTACTATTAAACAATGAAATAAAAATTTCTATGGACGGTAAAGGACGAGCTATTGACAACATTTTTATAGAAAGATTATGGAGGACAGTCAAATACGAGAATGTATATTTACAAGCATATACTGATGGAATCAGCCTTTATAGAGGACTCAAAGATTATTTTGAATTTTATAATACACGGCGAATTCATCAGTCACTAGATTATGGAACGCCTTATAATAATTATTACAAAAAAGAAGTGGCATAAAATCAGAATAACTTTTTTTGGCTTTTTAAAATAGCCAAAAGTTATCTCCGATTTTAA
>JAFCUE010000093.1:0-1177 GCA_051990185.1 Flavobacterium sp. DT2-2
CAATCAAGTTGAGGCTATACCAGATAACCAAATCATTTTTAAAAATGAAATACTTTCTATAGTTGAACAAATATATAAAAATTAAGAGAAAATAAATTAGGATTTTAAGATAGTACCTATTCGCTGCAAGTCCTCGCAAAACTCCATTTCATTTCGTTTTCCTGTGGGCTTTCCGCTGCTATCCCTAACGCGAACTTTGGTAAGTTAGCGTTTTTAGTTGTTTCAACGAAAATTTTTGTTACGTTATATATAGGAGAGAATTGAAAAGAGAATTTAGTGTGATATAATATATAGGACAAAACCATTAGTTAGTTTGATCATGTGCCTGAATAATGGCACGAAAGTGACTTCTGAAGGAGGCAAAGCGTAGTGATGAGCTACAAATAATTTAATAATTCGTGAATTCATCAAGATTTTATAAATAGGAACGGATAGTTAAAAGCTAACTGTCCCCAATGGAATCGGGGATTTCGACAATAAAACGAGTTTACCGGTTGTTCGATTGTAGTTTTTTTCAAAAAACTTCTTCCTTCAAAAAACGTGATATCAGATAGTTAAAGATAAAGTTAAGAAAAGGTCAAAAAAAAGTGTTTGAAAAGCTTGTAGAAGCGAATAAAGGGTGTAGTTTTGCACCCGCAACAACGCATACGTTCATTCACAAACTGGCAAGTAATTAGGAATTAAGGTAGAAAATTTATTTTCTAAAAAAGATTCTGAAAAGCTTGTGAGAATAGAAAACGGATGTTACATTTGCACCCCGCAAAACGCGCAAAGTTCCTTGACAGATTGATAAGAAAAAGCGAAGAAAAAGAGATAAAATATTTCTTAAAAAAACTTCAAAATTTTCTTGCCAGTTGAAAAAAGAAGTTGTACTTTTGCACCCGCTTCGAGAAACACTATAACAAGTGTTGAACCAGACGAGAAACAAGAAAGAACACGTTCCTAGACATATTGAATTGACAGCCGTTTTAAGAGAGATCTTAGAACAAAAGAATAAGAGTAATAGAATTGAGAGATTTGAAAAACCGATAGAACTGAGTCGAATAACAATAGTCCGTTTCGGCGGACGCACAATATACGATGAAGAGTTTGATCCTGGCTCAGGATGAACGCTAGCGGCAGGCTTAACACATGCAAGTCGAGGGGTATAGTTCTTCGGAACTAGAGACCGGCGCAC
>JAFCUE010000094.1:0-1072 GCA_051990185.1 Flavobacterium sp. DT2-2
TAAGTAATTAGAATAAAATAATGTCGTATTTTATTGTTTATGGGTAATAAAAGTTGTATATTTATCTCATTATGAGATATGTAACACTTAAAAAAGAAGATGTTGAAGTATTGGAATACCTTCATCAAAATAGCCCTAATAATACCGTTAGAAAACGTAGTCAATGTCTTGTTTTATCACATCAAAGACACAAGATTAAAGACTTGGCTTCTATTTTTAAAGTCAGCCGCAGAACGATTGAACGTTGGTTTGATAGTTGGGCTGAAATCGGTGTTCATTCCCTTGGAATAGCAGAAGGAAGAGGAGCTAAAACCCTTTTAAAAGATTACTCTAAAGAGGTTTCCGAGCAATTAAAACTTCACAATAGAAATTTAAAAAATGTATTAATTTACTTTGAAGAGCAACACAATATTATCATCTGCAAAAAAACATTGCAGAATTTTTTAAAAGTTACTGGGTTATAAATGGAAAAGAGCTAGACTCTCCTTAAAAGGCAAACGAAATGAAGAACAATTTCGATTTAAGCAAAAGCAAATAGAAACACTAAAGGGTTTGGAAGATAGCGGTTATATTGATTTATATTTTGGAGACCAAAGTCATTTTGGACTCACCCCTAATGTGCCTTATGCTTGGCAAACAAAGGAGAATCCAATATTGTTACCCGCTGCTAAAGGCAAATATCAAAATGTAGTTGGGTTAATGACCCGTAAAAACAAGCTTTATTTTGAAATACTTGAAACAACCTTTAATTCAGATAGAATCATCTGTTTTATGAATCGTTTTGTGGAACAAACCGTTAAAAAAACGATTGTGATTCTTGACAATTCTCCAATCCATAAATCAAAGAAATTTATGGCTAAAATAGAAGAATGGAAAGAAAAAGATGTTTTGATTTACTTTTTGCCACCGTATTCTCCAGAGTTAAATCTGATAGAAATTCTATGGCGAAAAATAAAATACCAATGGTTAGATTTTGATGCTTATAAGTCTTTCCAAAACCTCAAAGAAAAATTAAATTTTGTCTTGGATAATTTTGGAGTGAAATACGACATTAAATTTTAACTATTACTTA
>JAFCUE010000095.1:0-1029 GCA_051990185.1 Flavobacterium sp. DT2-2
GCGGTGAGATATTATGAGGATTAATAGTATTGTATTTTTATAATCGAACTAAATTTTTCAGTAAACTGATGAAGAAGTACTTTGTTAAATACCAAGTAGTCTTTATATTTAATCGTAGCCTGAGATGGCACCAGCACTGGCTATTCCTCTAATAACATTAGCTCCAGCTCCTTTGAAGAAAGATTTCATGCCTTCATTCAGATAAATTTATTTTGCACAGTCTAAAGAACCTCTATATTTTATCAGAGTGCCAGATGTCATCATCATTCTTCTTCTTATAGTATCAATAGGATAAGAACTTAAACCAGCTAATATGGTTACCACCCATCCTAAAGCAAAATTTGATTTGAAATCATTTTTATACTTTTCTGGAAGCATTGGTTTAATAGAATCATACAATCCAAAGTAAAGTCCTCTGTAAATTACTATCCCAAGGCATGAAATGACAAAACCTCTATACAAACCTACAAAACCATCAGTTTTTAAAGTTTGTCTATAGACATCAATAAGTCCTGAGTATTGCTTATTCCCATTTTTAGGGTTTTTAGTATCATTAGTTAGCTTAGTTCTAGCATAATCTAAAGAATATGTAATTGCGAGGGAAGCTGAGCCAGCTAATCCACCTGAAGCCATGTTAGCAGCTAGCCATTGATAATACCCATCCTTTTCTTTGTTTTTATTAAACATCTTCTTGAATTTGTCCTTAAAAGCAAAGTTAAAAGCCTAAGTAGGAAAGTATCTTACAATATTAGTGTAATTTCCCTTCCAGAAGCCAGCTATTCCTTCTTTTTAGTAAATCTATTTAGAACAATCATAGATATTGTTATAGGCTTTGTCTAGTTTACCTTATTTAACCATTTCATCCATCAACTGAATTCTCATTTTGACAACTTCTATTGGAGAAGCTATAGTTTTTGATATAGATGCAGATATACCTCCAGTCATAAAGTCAACGAAAAAATCATAGACTTACTAATTTTGTTATTTGTTCATTATAGATAAAAAAATTTAAAGTTTTATTTATTATTT